>JAZURL010000001.1:0-18513 GCA_045606205.1 Faecousia sp.
GCCAACGCGGTGGATGTGAATGTCCATCCTGCCAAGACGGAAGTAAAATTCCTGCAGGAAAAGGCGGTTTTTGACTGCGTGCACTATGGCGTGCTGGGTGCGCTGAACAAGCAGATCGACCGTCCTCAGGTACAGTTCAAGCCTAACACCACCTATACTAACAATGATATGTCATTGCGAACCAGCGCGCACGCTGGTGTGGCAATCTCATCCGACCACACAACGCCTAAAAAAGAACCCTTTTTCCGCACGATGACCACGGAAGAATACAAGAATTACTCTACCGCCATTCAGTCTGCGCCTCAGCCCAAAAAGGAAACCGCTGCGGCTACATTCCACGCAGTAGAACGCCAACAAAGCACCCCCGTACAGGAAAAAATCTTTACCCCTGCCCCCGCGCTTCCCGTGAAAAAGGAAATCCCCAAGCCGACTCCTGTGGAATCCGCAGAGCCGGAGCAGACCGCCATGGAAATGCCCGCCGAAATTCCCTGGCGGATGGTGGGCGAGCTGTACAATTCCTACATCTTAGTGGAACAGGGTGAGGATGCGTTCCTCATTGACAAGCACGCCGCCCACGAGCGTATTCTCTTTGAAAAACTGAAAGCAAACCAGGAAGCCATTTCCTCTCAGATGCTCCTGTCCCCCATTCCCGTGCGGCTCAGCCCCGAGGGTGCAGCAGAGCTGCTGAGCAACGCCGCTATGCTGCTGGAATTGGGCTTCGAGGTGGAAGAATTCGGCGACAATACGGTTCTTCTGCGACAGATCCCCATGGACTTGGACGCATCCAATGCCGCCGACGCGGTGGAAACTCTGGCTGCAGATTTGCTCCGCGGCCGCAGAGAAAAAGCGGATACCGTCCGGGATGAGATCCTGCATACAGTTGCCTGCAAGGCCGCCATCAAGGCCGGCTGGGTCAATGACGAAAAAGAGCTTCTGGCTCTTGTGAAGCAGGTAATGTCCCGGGAGGACTTAAAATACTGCCCCCACGGCCGCCCCATCTGCATCAGCCTGAGCAAAAAGCAACTGGAAAAGCAGTTTAAGCGTTCCTAAAAATGTCATCACAAGGAGGCACAGCCATGGACAACATCATATGCATTGCCGGGCCGACTGCCTCCGGAAAGACTGCACTGGCCGTGGAACTGGCAAAAGAATTTAACGGCGAGGTCATCTCCTGCGACTCCATGCAAATCTACCGCCGCATGGATATCGGCACTGCCAAACCCACCCGGGAAGAAATGCAGGGTATACCCCACCACATGCTGGATGTGGCCGACCCGGATGAGGATTTTTCCGTCAGTCGGTACTGTGAAATGGCCACACCCATTTTGGATGATATCTTAGCCCGGGGCAAAACCGCCATCATTGCCGGTGGCACCGGGCTTTATATGGATTCGCTCATCCGTGGCAACGATTTTGCCCCCTACCCTGCCACCGGTGCAAGAGAGCGCCTGGAACAGGAAGCGGATGAAAAGGGTATGGAATATATGTTGGAAAAACTGCGTTCCATCGACCCGGAATCTGCCGAAAAACTTCACCTGGCTGACCGCAAGCGGATCATCCGTGCCCTGGAAGTATTTGAGGAGACCGGTGAGACCATCACCGCTCACAATAAACGCACCCAAGCCGTTCCATCCCGGTATGATCCCCTGTGGCTGGGGCTGGATTTTGAACCCCGGCAGGCGCTGTATGATCGGATCGATCTGCGTGTGGGCATAATGTTGGAGCAAGGTTTGGTCAAGGAAATTCAGGATCTTTTATCTTCCGGCATCCCAGCCAAATGCACCGCCATGCAGGCCATCGGCTACAAGGAATTTGTGGCCGCATTGGAGGGTCATGGCACAATCGAAGAGGCTGCTGACGAAGTGCGTAAAGCCTCCCGGCACTATGCCAAACGGCAACTGACCTGGTTTCGCAGAAATCCCCGCATGAACTGGCTGACCCGTCACCAGGGAGAAGAATTTGCCGAAATTCTCTGCCGGGCAAGACAACTTGCGCGGCAATTCGACAAGTAAAATCTGCTACCATATGTATATCCCAAAGAAAGAAGGTATACATATGTCCGAACAAATCAATTTACAGGAAGCCATTTTGAAGGAAGTCCGCCGGGACAAAGTGCCGGTAACACTGTTTCTCATGAACGGCTTTCAACTCCGTGGGATCATCACAGGCTATGACAGTTTTGTGGTGGTGCTGGTGACCGATGGCAAACAGCAAATGATCTACAAGCATGCCATCTCCACCTTAGCACCGATCCGACCGCTGAAAGCAGCAGCCACTGCATAAGCGCCCAGGCGACGGAGAAAAATCCGTCGCCTGTTTTATCCGCATAGAAAGAAGGAATTTACATGTCCATTGCTGAAAATATTGCCCGGATCCGGGGTCAAATGAAAGAGGCAGCCATTGCCGCCGGCCGAAATCCTGACGATATTCTGCTGTGCGCCGCAACCAAAATGAACGATGCCGGTGCCGTCCGGGAGGCCATCGCTGCCGGTGTGGATGTATGCGGAGAAAATCGGGTGCAAGAACTGACCCAAAAAATGTCCGATCATGCCTACGACGGTGCACCGGTACATTTTATCGGCCATCTGCAGACCAACAAGATTAGGCAGGGGGTGGGCAAAGTGGCGCATATCCAAAGCGTGGACAGCCTGCGTCTGCTGGAAGCCATCCAGAAAGAGGCTGCCCAGCAAAACATCCGGCAGGATATTCTTTTGGAAGTCAACATCGGTCGGGAGGAAAGCAAGTCCGGCTTTTCTGCCGAAGACATCCCCGGCATTGTGGAAGATTTCCACCGTTTTCCCAATATTTGTCTCCGCGGACTCATGGCTTTCCCTCCGATTTCCCAAAATTCGGGTGATAATCGCAAATTTTTTCAAAAAATGTACGCACTGGCTGTTGACATAACGACTAAAAAAGTGGATAATGTATGCGTGGATATTTTGTCCATGGGCATGTCCGATGATTTTGTGGATGCCATCGCCTGTGGCAGTACCATGATCCGCATTGGCACTGCTATCTTTGGACAGCGTCAATATATCTAACATCCTACAGATGAGAACATACAGGAGGAGACAATTATGAGCTTTTGGGACAATGTGAAGAAATTTGCACAACCGTACTCCGAGGACGAGTATGATGAATACGACGAGGAGGAGATGGAAGGCTTTGAAGAAGAGCAGGAAGAGCGTCCTGCCCGCCGCCGTTCCCCCCTGTTCGGCAATGCTGCGGAAGAGACCCCCGCTTACAGCAATCCCAAGCCCACCGGCACATCCGCTTTCAGCGGCCAGGTGGTAAGTATGGGCAATAAGCAGGAAGTGGTTCTGTTCCACCCTGCCAATTTCAACGACACTTCCAAGGCAGCAGACGATCTGCGCAGCAGAAAGGCTGTCATTGTGAATATGGAAAATGTGGATAAGGCCATGGCCCGTCGGGTGGTGGACTTCCTGTCCGGCTGCGCCTACGCCCTGGACGGCAAGGTCAAAAAGGTAGCACAGTCCACTTACCTGTTCTGCCCCCACAATATGGAGGTCATCGGCGATCTGGAAAGCCTGCATAACGAAGCAGAAAGCTATATCTGAGTTAGGAGAGAGAACGGCTTATGATTACACCTCAGCAAATCGAACAGATCTCCTTTGGTCGAGCCACCTTCGGCGGCTATGATATGCAGTCGGTGGATGAAATCCTGGGACCCCTGACCGAAGATTACATTACCCTTTATAAAGAAAACGCACTGCTTAAGAGTAAGATGCGTGTTTTGGTTGCCAAACTGGAAGAATACCGCAATAACGAAGAGTCCATGAAGGACGCCATCGTCAATGCCCAGAAGACCTGCGACCAGATGGTGAAGACAGCCGAGGAAAAATGCACCCAGATGCTTTCCGATGCCAATGCTTTGGCCGCTGAAAACACCAAAAATGCCGATGCCCTCATCGCTGCTGAAAATGAGCGCGTAGAAGAGGCTCGCCGGGCCGCCGCCGACAAGATCGACCAGTTGACTGCAGAACTGAATTCCTGCATCCAGGCTCTGAACCGGATCAAGAGCGCCAACGCACCTGCCCCCATCGGCACTTCTTTCTATGACTACGACAAAGAACCCGATGCAGATCCGGCTGATGCCGTAGCCGCTGAGATCGCCGCCAACCTGGAAAACCTGGTAGGTTCTGCGGAACAGCCCGAAGCCCCCAAGGCCACGACGGACACCATCAGTAAGTTCAGTGACCTTTCCAAACACTTCGGTTCTGACTACAATCCCACCGGAAAATAAAGATGCAATGACGAGGACAAGTGCCTGCTTTTCCCTATCCTCAGAGAGCCGCCATTTGGTGAGAGACGGCGATATAGAAGCAGTGCATATCCCCTCTGAGCAGTGCGCCGAAGCCCCTGTGGGTGTGTAGGCCGCACCGTAGTTGCGCCCGATACAGCGCTATTAAGTGCCGTCGAAAGACGGAACAAGAGTGGTACCGCAGAGGTAATGATGCCTTTGTCTCTTACGCGTAAGGGACAAAGGCGTTTTTATTTACCGCACCCACAAAAAGCCTTCTCCCGGCACGATCCTTCAAACAACACAACTTTTCAATTATGCACAGCAGCGGAGGTAATAACATGCCACAGAAGGAAACAAAGTACGGAATAGGAGCAATCATTGCAGATTGTTTTTTGTTAGTTGAAGTGATAAACGACATCTATACAGGAGAACTGACATGGTTTACGTTGCTTGCTTTCCTCTTATTTGGTGCGATTCTAAGCTATACTTTTGTTGTATTAGCGAGGCAAAAAAGGAGAAAGGAAAGAGAGCGGTTTAGTACAACGGCAAGCGAAGAAGAGAAAGATATAAAAATTGCACAGGAAGAATAGGTTGATTCTTTGGGACAAGAGTTCCCTCATCGCTACGCTTCTTGCAATGACATAACTATGAAATTACTATGGAGGTAACATTCCAATGGACTACAAAAATACCATCATCACCCCCAAGACCGACTTTCCCATGAAGGCCGGTCTGCCTGCCCGGGAGCCCGGTATGCTGGCTGCTTGGGAGGAAATGGATCTTTACAACGCAATGCTGGAGAAAAATAAGGATCTGCCCCCCTTCGTCCTCCACGACGGCCCTCCCTTCTCCAATGGCTACATCCACATGGGCCACGCCCTGAACAAGACGCTGAAAGACTTCATCGTCCGCAGCCGCGCCATGATGGGTTTCTACACCCCCTATGTCCCCGGCTGGGATAACCACGGCCTGCCCATCGAGCGCGCCATCGAAAAGTCCAAGAGCAAACTGAATAAGGACATGTCCGTCCCCGAATTCCGCAAGGCCTGCGAGGATTTTGCCGAGGACTTCATTCAGAAGCAAATGGGCGGTTTCAAGCGTCTGGGCGTCGTGGGCGACTGGAAAGAGCCCTACCGCACCATGGACAAGCATTTTGAGGCTCAGGAAGTCAAGGTCTTTGGCCGGATGTTCGACAAGGGCTTTATCTACAAGGGTCTGAAGCCCGTTACCTGGTGTCCCTTCTGTGCAACTGCCGTTGCCGAAGCCGACATCGAGTACCAGGATGATCCCTGTACTTCCGTCTATGTGAAGTTCCAGATGAAAGACGACCAGGGCAAACTGGCCGGCTTTGATCTGAGCAAGACTTATTTCGTCATTTGGACCACCACCATTTGGACTCTGCCCGGCAACATGGCCATCTGTCTGCATCCCCGGGATTCCTATGTGCTGGTCAGACCTGACAACAGCGATGAGATCTTCATCGTAGCAGAAGCCCTGTGCGAGAAGGTTATGGGCATGGGCGGCTACACCAGTTATGAGATTCTGGCCACCTATCCCGGACAGTTCTTCGAGAACATGCTGGCACAGCACCCCTTCCTGGACAAAACTTCCCGCTTGGTCAACGCTGAGTATGTTACCATGGACTCCGGTACAGGCTGTGTTCACACCGCACCCGGCTTTGGTGCAGACGACTATCAGACCTGCATGCGCTACGGCATGGAACTGGTCGTTCCTGTGGATGATTACGGCCGCCACACCGACTACGCCGGCAAGTATGAGGGCATGAAGACCGAGGAATCCAACCCCATCATTCTGGAAGACATGAAAGCAAGCGGTGCCCTGTTCGCATCCGAGCAGATCGTCCACTCCTACCCCCACCACGACCGTTGCAAGAAGCCCGTTATCTTCCGGGCCACTCCCCAGTGGTTCTGCTCCGTGGAATCTTTCAAGGACAAGGCTGTGGAAGCCATTGAGAATGTCCAGTGGTTCCCGGCTTGGGGCGGAGACCGGATGGTGAGCATGATCCGGGAGCGTGCCGACTGGTGTATTTCCCGTCAGCGCCGTTGGGGTCTGCCCATCCCCGTGTTCTACTGCCAGGACTGCGGCAAGCCCGTTTCCACCCCCGAAAGTATTGCAAAGATCTCCAAGCTGTTTGACGAGCACGGCTCCAACATTTGGTTTGAGAAAGAAGCCATGGAACTGGTGCCCGATGGCTTCACCTGCCCCTACTGCGGCGGTAAACAGTTTACCAAGGAAACTGATACCCTGGACTGCTGGTTTGACTCCGGCTCTACCCACTTCGCATCTTTGATGCACCGCACTCCCGAGCTGTGGCCTGCGGATGTATATCTGGAAGGTGCTGACCAGTATCGCGGTTGGTTCCAGTCTTCCCTGCTGACTTCCGTGGGCGCGCTGGACAAGGGCGCCCCCTTCAAGCAGGTGCTGACGCACGGATGGGTGGTTGACGGTCAGGGCCGCGCCATGCACAAGTCCCTGGGCAACGGTGTCGATCCTGCTGACCTCATTAAGGACTTCGGCGCGGACATTGTCCGTCTGTGGGCCGCATCTTCCGACTATCATGTGGATGTGCGTTGCTCCAAGGAGATCTTCAAGCAGATCGCACAGAACTATCTGAAGTTCCGTAACACCGCACGTTACTGCCTGGCTAACCTGAACGACTTTGACCCCAACAACCTGGTAGCCGCCGCCGATATGGAAGCACTGGACAAGTGGGCGCTGACCAAGTTGGACGAACTAGTCAAGATCTGCCGCAAGGCTTACGAAAACTACGAGTTCCATGTGATCACCCACGCCATCAACGACTTCTGCGTCGTGGAGCTCAGCTCCTTCTATCTGGATATTCTGAAGGATCGTCTGTACTGCGAAGAGGCTACCGGTCTGCGCCGCCGCAGCGCACAGACTGCCCTGTATCTCATCGTGGATGCTATGGCGAAGCTGTTCGCTCCGATTCTGGCCTTCACCTGCGACGAAATTTGGCAGATGATGCCCCATCGGGAGGGTGACGATGCCCGAAATGTCCTGCTGAATCAGATGCCGGCAGACTTCGCAGCCTACGCTTTGGATGCCGATGCAATGGCCAAGTGGGAGACCGTCATGAAGCTGCGCCAGGATGTAAACGGCATCCTGGAAAAGGCCCGCGCCGACAAGCGCATCGGCAAGGCCCTGGAAGCCCATGTTTCCCTGGCTACCGAAAATGCCGAACTGAAAGCTGCCTGCGAGGGTCTGAACCTGGCTGAGATCTGCATCGTTTCCGCCTGTGACTGGGCAAGTGCCGAGGAGGGCGCGGAAGTTGGCGCAGGTGTCAACTATCCCGAGCTGACCATCGCCGTCAGCGAAGCCAAGGGTGCCAAGTGCCCCCGGTGCTGGATGCACTCTGAAAAGGCCGGTGCAGACGACCTCTGCCCCCGTTGTGCTGCTGTGGTTTCCAAGTTGGATATCGAGATTTAATTCTCTGTGAGGCGGACATTTTGTCCGCCTCGTTTTTTCGCAAAAATGCGAAAATAATGCTTGACAAACCGCCCTCACATGACTATAATAAGCATGTTCTGTTTGAGCCGCCGGTATAGCTCAGTTGGTAGAGCAGCTGATTTGTAATCAGCAGGTCGGGGGTTCGAGTCCGTCTACCGGCTCCAACCAGAGCTTGTGCTCAAACTGACTCGAACAATTAAATGCAACGCGGACGAGCGTTGCCGGCGACGGCTCGACCGAGCCGCACCTTGATTGAACGAGTCCGTCTACCGGCTCCAGACAGGCACTCAACAGAAATTGAATATGGGGGAGTTCCCGAGTGGCCAAAGGGGACAGACTGTAAATCTGCTGCGTATCGCTTCGATGGTTCGAATCCGGCCTCCCCCACCAAACAAACCAGACCGAAAGGTCTGGTTTTTTGTTTGGTGGGGGAGGACACAGGCCGTAGGCTTGTGGAATTCAATCAATAATTGGTTGTAGAGTTGCCGTGGCTTTTCCGCAGAAAAGCGAATCCGTCCTCTCCTATGGTCTGTTTTGGTGTCAAATTGGTGTCAGTTGTGTTGTTTGAAGGTGTTGTCACCTCACGTCTTTAGTGCCCTCAGTTTTCCCATTTCTTCTACAATTTTCTTGCATCTGGGTATCCAATATGATAAACTGAATTTATCATACTGAAGGAGTTAAATACATATGAACCTTCTCATTTTATTGTTTCTGACATTGGGTGCGGTTTATCGGCTGGTACTGAATATCGTGCAGCATCGTTCCGCCAGCAATCCCATTCCTGACAATGTGGCGGATGTTTACGATCGCGAAACTTACGGCAAATGGCGCCGCTACAGTGCCGAGAACAGCGGCTTGGGCATCGTATCCACCGTTTTGTCCTTTCTGGTATCATTGGTGCTGCTCTGCACCAACGCTTACGCTGCCTTTGCTTCCCTGTTTGGTCGCCATATTTATATGCAGCTGTTGGCGGTGATTTTGCTGGAATCCGTTGTGGATGCAGTCGTCAACGTGCCCATCAGCTACTACAGCACAATGGTGATTGAGGAGAAATACGGCTTTAACCGTTCCACTACGAAAACCTTTGTTGTTGATCAGATCCGCAATTTCCTGTTGAGCACCTGCTTGAGCGTACTGCTTGCAATGCTGCTGTGCGTCCTGCACACGACCATGGGTGACGGAATGATCCTGCTGTTTGCAGGGGCTGTCTTTTGCATGACGCTGCTGATTTCTTTCCTGTACCCTGTCTTCAGCCGCATCGGCAACAAATTTGTGCCTCTGGAGGACGGAGAACTGAGGGACAGCCTTATGGAGCTGCTTACCAAACACGGCTACAAGGTCAAGGAAATTGAGGTCATGGACGCCTCCCGGCGCACCACTAAGCTGAATGCTTATTTTACCGGCCTTGGCAAACTGAAGACCATTGTGCTGTACGACAATTTGGTAAATGCCATGACGCCGGAGGAAATCTGCGCTGTCTTTGCCCACGAGCTGGGGCACGGTTTGCACAAGGATGTGCTGAAGCGGCAGATCATGAACTTCGGCAACCTGCTGCTGATGGCGGTGGTGGTTTGGCTGGCTGTCCGGGATCCCCAGCTGCATACCGCTTTTGGATTCACCGAAGTAAACTACGGCTTTGGATATGTGCTGGCCGGCATTGGCCTGGGCCTTGTTCAGCCCCTGAGCAGCATGGTCATGAATGCCTACAGCCGCTATACAGAATTCCGGGCAGACCGCCAGGCAGTTGAAGAAGGCTATGGCGATGCGATGGTGATTGCATTGAAAAAATTGGCAAAGGAAAACTTTGCTCACCTAGCTCCCTCTCCCATCAATGTGGTAATGGAATATAGCCATCCCCCCCTCAGCCAGCGCATTGCCAGGGTAGAGCAGGCAAACAATAAGTAAATGCAGGAGGAAAAAATGATTTTCGAAAATATGGATCGGATCGTCTTTGCAGGCGATTCTGTAACGGATATGAAAAGCACCAATCCCGTGGGCGAGGGCCTTCTCGACAGTCTGGCTTCGGTTATGTGCGGGTAGTCGACAATCTTTTGGCTTCCTGCTATCCTGAGGTCAAGGTGCGTGTCACCAACTCCGGTATTGCCGGAAACACCAGCCGGGATCTGCTGGCGCGATACGATCGGGATGTGGTCACGCTGAATCCTGATTGGGTTTCCATCTGCATCGGCATCAACGATGTCTGGCGGCAGTTTGACTCCCCTGCCATGCCTGACAGCCATGTCCTGCCCGAGGAGTACGAACGCAATGTGGAAGAAATGATTCTCCGGGTCAAGGGCAAGGTCAAAGGCATTTTCATCCTCTCCCCCTACATCATGGAGCCCAATCGTGAGGACATGATGCGCGCAAGAATGAATGAATATGTTACCATCTGCAAAAAGCTTTCTGAAAAGCATGGCTGTGTCTTTGTGGATTTTCAAAAGCTGTATGAGGATTACTGCAATATCCGCCATTCCTCTTACATCGCCTGGGACCGCATTCATCCCAATCAAATCGGCGCACCCTCATGGCAAGAGCGTTTCTTAAAGAATGCGGTTTTGATTTCAATAGATAAAACAAAACACCAGCCTCCCCGGCTGGTGTTTTTTCCGTTTCGGTCCTTTTTTCTGTATTTTCTGCATAATTATTCATTGTCTTGCTCCTGGCTTTCCGGTCTCCGCCACTTACTGTTGTTATTTTGCATAATTTCCACAAGAAGTTGCCCGTTCCTGCTTGTATATTTTCCGTATATTTTTTTGGTTTTAGCGAAAATTTATGCACTCCGTGTTGACAAATTCTTTATATGGTTGTATAATTTTCCCATGTTAATAAACTGATTTGGAGGCATTACATATGAACAAGGAAAGCATCAAAAAGGTCGTCTTGGCCTACTCCGGTGGCCTGGATACATCCATCATCATCCCCTGGCTGAAAGAGAATTACAACAACTGTGAAGTCATCGCTGTTGCCGGCAATGTTGGTCAGGCAGATGAGCTGGACGGCCTGGAAGAAAAGGCCCTCAAGACCGGCGCTTCCAAGCTATACGTTTTGGATCTCACCGATGAATATGTGGATGATTACATTATCCCCTGTGTCAAGGCCGGTGCGATCTATGAAGAATATCTGTTGGGTACTTCCCATGCCCGTCCCTGCATCGCCAAGGGTTTGGTAGATATCGCTCTGAAGGAAGGCGCTGATGCCATCTGCCATGGCTGCACCGGCAAGGGCAATGATCAGGTGCGTTTTGAGCTGACTATCAAGCATTTTGCTCCCGATATGCCTGTCATTGCTCCCTGGCGTGAGTGGAACATCAAGTCCCGTGAGGAAGAGATCGACTACGCCGAGGCTCACAATGTTCCTCTGAAGATCAACCGGGAAACCAACTACTCCAAGGACAAAAACCTGTGGCACCTGAGCCACGAGGGCCTGGACCTGGAAGATACCGGCAACGAGCCCATGTACGAGAAGCCCGGCTTCCTGGAAATGGGTGTTTCCCCCATTATGGCTCCCGATGTGCCCACTTACATCACCATCGACTTTGAGCAGGGCGTTCCCGTTGCTCTAGACGGCCAGAAGATGAGTGCCAAGAACATCATTTTGAAGCTGAATGAGCTAGGCGGTGCCAACGGCATCGGCCTGCTGGATATCGTAGAAAACCGCCTGGTCGGCATGAAATGCCGCGGCGTGTATGAGACCCCTGGCGGCGCGATTCTTTACAAGGCACACAGCGTGCTGGAGTCAATCTGCCTGGACAAAATGACTTTGCACGAAAAGCAAAGACTGGCCATCACCTATGCAGAGCTGGTTTACAACGGCCAATGGTTTACTCCCTTGCGGGAGGCTCTTGCCGCATTCGTGGACAAAACCCAGGAAACCGTCACCGGCAAGGTGCGGCTGAAGCTGTACAAGGGTAACATGATTAACGCCGGCGTATGGAGTGACTACTCTCTGTACTCCGAAGAGATCGCAACCTTCGGCGAGAGTGACTACAACCAGGCAGATGCCGCCGGATTCATCAACCTCTACGGCCTGCCCATCCAGGTCAAGGCCATGGTTGACGCAAAGAACAAGAAGTAAGGAGAATTTCTCATGGCTAAGATGTGGGCAGGAGTAACTGACGGCACGACTGCGAAGATCGCGGACGATTTCAATTCCTCCATCCATTTTGACAGCCGGATGTACCGGCAGGATATCACCGGCTCCATGGCCCACGCCGCCATGCTGGCAAGCAAAGGCATCATTTCCCAAAAGGATGCTGATTGCCTCATCGAGGGTCTCGAGGGGATTCTGAACGATATCGAAAGCGGTAAGCTCCCCATCGACATGGAATGCGAAGACATCCACATGTTTGTAGAGCAGATGCTGACTGGTCGGCTGGGAGATGTGGGCAAAAAGCTCCACACCGCCCGCTCCCGGAATGACCAGGTTGCTTTGGACATCCGCATGTATCTGCGGCAGGAGATTGATGACATCACCGATCTGACCAAGAAGCTATTGATGGCCATCGTTTCCAAGGCGGAGCAGTACAAATCCGCCATCATGCCCGGCTACACCCACCTCCAGCGGGCGCAGCCCATCACATTTGGCCATCATCTCATGGCCTATGCCATGATGCTCCTGCGGGATTTGGACCGGCTGGCGGACTGCCGCAAGCGGATGAACGTCTCCCCCATCGGCTGCTGTGCTCTGGCTGGCACGACTTACGACACTGACCGTAATTTCGAAGCGAGCAAACTGGGTTTCGACGGCATCTGTCTGTACTCTTTGGACGGCGTATCCGATCGGGATTTCTGCGTGGAGCTGATGAGTGCCCTCAGCGTTCTGATGATGCACCTTTCCCGTTTTTCCGAGGAGATCATCCTGTGGACCAGCTGGGAATTCAAATTTGTAGAACTGTCTGATGCCTACACCACCGGCTCGTCCATTATGCCTCAAAAGAAAAATCCCGACATGGCAGAACTTGTCCGGGGCAAGACCGGCCGGGTCTATGGCGATCTGATGGCTCTTCTAACCACCCTCAAAGGCCTGCCCCTTGCCTACAACAAGGATATGCAGGAAGACAAAGAATCTGTATTTGATGCCTGCGATACTGTTAAAATGTGCCTGCAGGTGTTCTGCGGCATGATCGAGACCTTGACAGCCAACACTACCAACATGAAGCTAGCCGCTCAAAAGGGCTTTATCAACGCAACCGACTTGGCTGACTACCTTGTAAAGAAAGGTCTGCCCTTCCGCAGTGCATACAAGATCTCCGGGCAACTGGTGGCGCTGTGCCTCCAAAACGGCACCGTTTTGGAAGACCTGCCCCTTGAAACCTATCAGACCTTTAGCGAGTTGTTCGATAACGATCTGTATGAGGCGATCGACCTTTACAAATGCGTAGAAAAGCGCATTTCCCAAGGCGGCACTTCCGTTGCTTCCGTGGAAGCACAGATCAAATACGTGAAAGAGATTTTGCAATGACAAAAGTATTTATTGACGGCAGCGCCGGCACCACCGGCATCCGTATTGAAGATCGGCTGTTCGCACGACAGGACATTCAACTCCTTCGTCTGCCGGAAGAACTGAGAAAAAATCCCGATGCCCGGAAAGAAGCACTCCACAGTGCGGATATTGCATTTTTGTGCCTGCCGGATGCAGCTGCCATTGAGGCGGTGTCCTTGGCAGAGGGAGCAAAGGTAAAGATCATCGACACCTCCACTGCCCATCGCACCGACCCTGCATGGGTCTACGGTTTTCCGGAACTGTCCGGTCAACGGGAGAAAATCCAGAATTCAGGTCGTATCGCCAATCCCGGTTGCCATGCCAGCGGTTTTGTTGCCCTGGTCGCGCCATTGATCGCAGCGGGCATTCTCCCTAAGGATGTTGGCCTCACTTGCTTCTCTCTCACCGGCTACTCCGGTGGTGGCAAAAAAATGATCGCAGAATACGAAAGCACTGAGCACAGCCCCCTACTGAAAGCCCCTCGGCAGTACGCTCTGACGCAACAGCACAAGCATCTGAAAGAAATGGTGGCTTTGTGCGGTTTAGAAAGCGCCCCTGTCTTCTGCCCCATCGTTGGCGATTTTTACAGTGGCATGGAGGTTACCGTTCCCCTGTTCGCCAAGGACTTGCGCGGCGACATTGCAGACATTCGTGCTCTATATCGAAGCTACTACCAAAACGGACTTGTCCGTTACAGCGACACCACCGACCCGGATGGCATGTTATCTGCTGCCGCTTTTTCCGGACGGGACGATATGCAGGTATCTGTCCACGGCAACGCCGATCGTATCCTGCTCACCGCAAGATTTGACAATCTTGGTAAGGGCGCTTCCGGTGCCGCCATTCAGAATATGAATATGCTGTTGGGCATTGACGAAACCACGGGGCTTTGTGTATAATACTCCAAATAACACAGGGAGGGGCTTCCCCTCCCTTGAAAACTGATACATAAAAGGAAGAACGAGATATGAAGATGATCTCCGGCGGCATCTGCGCCGCAAAGGGTTTTAAAGCAAACGGCATCCATTGCGGCATCCGCAGAAATCATTCCAAGAAAGACTTGGCGCTGATCGTCAGCGACTACAAGGCCACCGCCGCAGCTGTCTATACCACCAATTTGGTAAAGGGCGCACCTCTGATGGTCACCAGGCAGAATATCTCCGATGGCTACGCGCAAGCAGTCATTTGCAACAGCGGCAACGCCAACACCTGCAACGCCAATGGCATCGAGATCGCCGAGAGTATGTGCGCACTGGTCGCTGAAAAAACAGGCGTGAACGCCAAGGACGTGGTGGTGGCCTCCACCGGCGTCATTGGTCAGCCCTTGGATATTGCCCCCATCGCAGAGGGTATGAACACGCTGTGCGCCGGACTGTCCTGCAAGGGCAGCAACGCCGCCGCACAGGCTATTATGACCACCGACACCGCAGAAAAGGAACTGGCCGTGGAGTTTACCCTTGGCGACAAGGTCTGCCGCATGGGCGGCATTGCCAAAGGAAGCGGTATGATCCACCCCAACATGGCCACCATGCTGGTATTCATTACCACCGACGCCGCTATTTCTGCCGAGATGCTTCAAAAGGCGCTGTCCTCGGACATCAAAAACACCTTCAATATGCTGAGCATTGACGGCGATACCTCTACCAATGACATGGTAACCGTGCTGGCTAACGGCATGGCCGGTAATCCGGAGATCACCGCCGAGGGCGAGGATTTCACCGCCTTTATGCAGGCGCTGAACACCATTACCGTCAACCTCTGCCGCCGGATTGCAGGCGACGGTGAGGGTGCAACCAAGCTTTTGGAGTGCATCGCCACCGGTGCTGACACTGAAGAAGCCGCCAAAAAATGCGCCAAGAGCGTGATCTGCTCCAGCCTGCTGAAGGCCGCTATGTTTGGTGCCGATGCCAACTGGGGCCGGGTGCTGTGTGCCATCGGCTACAGCGGCGCGGATGTGGACGTCAGCAAGATCGGCGTTGCTTTCCGCAGTGCCAAGGGCACTGTTGTCGTCTGTGAAAACGGCGCAGGCGTTCCCTTCTCTGAAGAGATTGCCAAGGATATCCTACTGGAAAAGGAAATTGAAATTTTGCTAACTTTGGGCAACGGCCCTTACAGCGCAACCGCCTGGGGCTGCGACCTAACTTACGATTATGTAAAAATCAATGGCGATTACCGAACCTGAGGTGACAGTATGAATATGGAATTCTCCAATGCAGAGCGCGCAGAGGTCCTTACCGCCGCCCTGCCCTACATCAAAAAGTATAACGGCAAGACCATTGTTATTAAGTACGGCGGTAACGCCATGGTCAACGAGCATCTGAAGCAACAGGTGATGGAAGACATCGTTCTGCTGTGGCTCATCGGTGTGAAAGTGGTCCTCATCCACGGCGGCGGCCCGGAGATCAGCGAAACAATGGAAAAGCTGGGAAAGAAGGCCGTTTTTGTGGACGGGCTGCGGGTCACAGATAAGGAGACCGTGGACATCGTGCAGATGGTGCTGGCCGGCAAGGTGAATAAGACGCTGGTAAACCTTCTGCAGACCAAAGGCGGCCATGCTGTGGGCGTTTCCGGTATTGACGGTGGCATCATCGAGGCTACCACCAAGAATGAAGCCTTGGGCTATGTGGGTAGGATCACCAAGATCCGCACCCAGCCCATCACAGATCTTTTGGAAAAGAACTACATTCCTGTGATCTCCACCGTGGCCAGCGACCGAAACGGCAACGTGTACAACATCAACGGCGACACCGCCGCGGCCCAAATCGCAGGTGCATTGGGTGCGGAGCGTCTGATCATGATGACCGATATTGCCGGTATTCTCATGGATAAGGACGACCTGACCACGCTGATCCCGCAGATTACCGTATCCGAAGCGAAGAAGCTTTACGATGAACACATCATCTCCGGCGGCATGATCCCCAAGGTGGACTGCTGTATCGAAGCGCTGGAGCACGGCGTGAACAATGTCATTATCATGGACGGCCGCATCCCCCACTCCATTTTGATGGAACTTCTGACTGATGAAGGTGCCGGCACCATGGTTACGAAAGGTTGATTAACATGAGCATCATTTCTCTTGACAAAGAATATGTAGCCGGCACTTACGGCCGTTTCCCGGTTGAACTGGTGTCCGGCAAGGGCAGTATTTTGACCGATGTCAACGGCAAGGAATATATTGACCTGACTTCCGGCATCGGCGTCACTTCTTTCGGTGTAGCCGACGATGCCTGGCTGCAGGCAATTACCGCCCAGGCTATGAAATTGCAGCACTCTTCTAATTTGTTTTACACTGAGCCTTGTGCAAAACTGGCACAACTTCTGTGCCAAAAAACTGGTATGAAGAAAGTATTTTTCTCCAATTCCGGTGCAGAGGCCAACGAGTGTGCCATCAAGGTGGCAAGAAAATATTCTGCAGAGAAAAAGGGTGCAGATCACTACACCATTATTACATTAGTGAACAGCTTCCATGGCCGAACGCTAACCACCCTGGCCGCTACCGGACAGGATCATTTCCATCAGTATTTCCAGCCTCTGACGCCCGGCTTTGCCTATGTGCATGCCAACAACATCGACATGCTGGAAGAAACGGTTGCTTCTGTCAAGCCTGCGGCAATCATGTTTGAGTGCGTCCAGGGCGAGGGCGGTGTGCTGCCTCTGAACCGGGACTTCATTTGCGCCGCCGAAAAGCTGTGCAAGGAGCAGGACATTCCCCTGATCATCGACGAAGTGCAGACCGGCAATGGCCGCACAGGCACACTCTATGCCTATATGCAGTTCGGCATTAAGCCCGATATCGTTTCCACTGCCAAAGGTCTCGGCGGCGGCCTGCCCATCGGTGCTACGCTGATGAGCGAAAAAGTGCAGTCTGTCCTGGGCCCCGGCGACCACGGCTCAACCTACGGGGGCAATCCGGTATGTTGCAGTGGCGCGCTGAGCATCCTGGCGCGTCTGGACGACGCTTTCCTTGCAGATGTGAAGCGTAAGAGCGACTATGTTTTCTCCGCTCTGCAGGGCGCACCCGGCATTGAGAGCGTATCCGGTTTGGGCCTGATGATCGGCATCCAAACCACAAAGAATGCCAAAGAGGTGGTAAACGCCTGCATCGAAAAGGGTGTGCTGGCTTTGACCGCAAAGACAAAAGTACGGCTTCTGCCCGCTTTGAATATTCCCATGGAACAACTGGAAAAGGCCATTGCAATCATTAAAGATATTTGCAAGGAGGATGCCCAATGATCGATCTGAAAGGCAGAAGCTTTTTGAAACTGTTGGACTTTACCCCGGCAGAAATTCAATATCTTTTAGACCTGTCTGCGGATTTCAAAGCCAAAAAGAAGGCTGGCATCCCCCATCGGGTGCACGAGGGCAAGAACATCGTCATCCTGTTTGCAAAGGATTCCACCCGTACCCGCTGTGCCTTTGAAGTGGCAGGCAGTGACCTGGGCATGGGCGTGACCTACTTAGGTCCCAGCGGCTCTCAGATGAGCAAAAAGGAATCCATTGCCGACACCGCCCGGGTGTTGGGACGGATGTATGACGGCATCGAATACCGGGGCTTTGAGCAGACCATTGTGGAAAATTTGGCAAAATACGCCGGCGTTCCCGTTTGGAACGGCCTCACCAACGAGTTCCATCCCACGCAAATTTTGGCGGATTTTCTCACCATCAAAGAATATTTTGGCAGTCTCAAGGGTAAGAAGCTGGTATACATGGGCGATGCCCGTTACAACATGGGCGACTCCCTCATGGTAGGCTGTGCAAAAATGGGTATGCACTTTGTAGCCTGTGCGCCCGCTAACTACTTCCCGAATGAGAATCTGATCGCCCAGTGCCGGGCCATTGCTGCTGAAACCGGTGCAAAATTGGAATTTCTCACCGATCCCATGGAAGCCACCAAGGGTGCAGATGTGATCTATACCGATGTTTGGGTGTCCATGGGTGAGCCGGAAGATGTTTGGAAGGATCGTGTTCACGATCTTCTTCCCTATCGTGTGACCAAAGAACTGATGGACAATGCCGGCGCGCAATGCCGCTTCATGCACTGCCTACCCGCTTTCCATGATCTGAACACCGACATTGGCAAGCAGATCTATGAGAAATTCGGCATTGACTGCATGGAGGTCACCGACGAGGTGTTTGAAAGCGAGCAGTCCATTGTCTTTGACGAGGCAGAAAACCGTATGCACACCATCAAGGCTGTCATGGCTGCGACACTATAAGATATACAAAGGAAGGAGATTCTTTCTGGGAGCAGGCCCTTTTTTTTTATAAAAATTAAAAAA
>JAZURL010000002.1:0-20915 GCA_045606205.1 Faecousia sp.
GACTTCCTGAGCTGCCTGCATCTTGAACTTGTCCATAGCTTCGCGAGCCTGAGGGACATTGATCTGGTTGTTGTTCTTCATTTCCAAATACGCTCCTTTTTGCTTCTTTCGCGGTTTTTCTTCCGCAACCATAGCATGGCCGTTTTGGAATGAAATATGATTGTTTCTTTTCGGAAATGCGGATAAATTATGGAAAATTGATGCCTGCAGTTCACACTTTTAGTATAAGACCGTTGTGGCCACTCCGAATGTAATAAACGGTAATGAAACTAAAACAAGCAATAATATGCCGACAGCCTGAAATAAAGGGCTGTCGGCATATTTCTAAAATTCCATACAAAGCCAAATCCTTGCCTGTTTGTCAATACGATACAGACAAAAGATCATTCCGAGCAGTCCACAAGTCGTTTCTTAAATTCCTTGGGAGAGAAGCCTCTCAGTCTTTTGTATGTATGATTAAAATTTGTTTGCGGATACAAGCCCACCTTAACTGCGATCTCCTGAAGCGAGTACTTCCCCTCAAGCATCAGTCTTTCTGCCATAAAAACTCTTGCCGAAGCAAGATATACAGCAAACGGCTTCCCCGTGACCTTTTTAAACAGTTTGGCATAGTAATGATAACTTAAATTGGCTTTCATTGCCATATCTGAAAGCGTAATTTTTTCATCACAATGATTTTGTATGTATGTTGCTGTTTTCTTAACTGCATCCAGAGTATGGTTGCTGGCCATATCTGCCGTAACAGCAAACAATCCGCTCTCACAGAACATCCCGATCAGCTCCAGCAGATACGACCGCATATAGATGCAGTTATAATCTTCTTTGCCTTGATATCTTTGCTCCATTCGCAGAATCAGCTGCTCCATACCAGCCGGAACGCTTTCTTTATTCAGATAATAATAATTAAAACCGAAAAGATAGTTCAAGAAGGAATTGACGCATCTTGCTTCCATTGCAGACAAGGATTCACATTGCAGCATGGCGGTATCAAACAAAATATTATACAGGCTTCCCGTATTATTGGCTTCCTTAAATGTCCTATGCACGACATTGGGGCCCACCAGCACCATGTCTCCCTCTGTCATACGGTACTCCGTATTTTCGATAAAGACCTGTACCGTTCCTGAATCACAGTATAGTATTTCTATAAATCTATGCCAATGAAACGGGCACACAAGCCCGCGGTTATTCCTGCCTTGTCTGGAAACACAAAATTGAAAGTCATCGGCATAAAACGAGACATTCACTTGTTCGAGATACTCCATACATTTCCCTCATTAGCATGCTACATGTGCTTCGTTTGCTTCATCTTTTCTCTGATTTTCTGATCCGCTTCGCAAACAATTTCAAAGCTTCTGAACACATCCTCAATTGTGGGATTGGCAGGAACATTCTTTTCAATCATTGCAATCAAATGATCCAGCTGCAATCCGGTTGGCTTTACATTAAAGGGGATGTTAATATACTCCGTTGTGCCGTCGTAGTACTTATAAATGGAAACCAAATTTCCGTCCTCACGATGGTTCGGTCTTTCCTTTTGGTATGTAATCTGGATTCGTCCCTTGGGCCCAATAAACTCCTTGAAGCTGTCCGTCCCTATGCTGTTACTCCATCCCGCCTCATAAAAGCCTACGGAACCGCCGGAAAGATTGGCATTGATGATGCCATAGTTGTACTTTCCTGTAGGAATCCCGGCCTCCGTAACCGCACCGGCGCCATCCACGCTTACCACTTCTTCTCCTGTAAACCATCGCATAACATCCACATAATGAACGCCGCAATCAACAATTGGGGAGGTTTCTTCTATCAGCGTCCGATATTTTTCCCAATCATGCAGTGTGTTATGGTTCTGCACCATACGCATGATCAACGGTTTGCCGATCAGTCCTTCATCTATCAGTTCTTTCACCTTGATGTAGGTATCATTGTGTCGGAGAATATGTCCGACCAGAACCTTGCTCTGCGGGTTTTCTTTTACAACTCTAACAAATTCCTTACCGTCTGTCAAGTTATCCGTGATCGGCTTCTCGCACAGGACATGCTTTCCCTGAGCCAGACACATCTTTAGTAACAGCAGATGACTGGACGGATATGTTGCAATGATCACAATATCCACCTGCGGATCATTGATCAGGTCCTCAGCATGATAGTAAACCTTCTGTGGATGATACTTTTCTGCTGTGTCATCTGCTCTGTGTCTGTCACGGTCACAAACTGCATAAATGCAAATATTCTCTTTGGAGGCGATGTCTGTTAAATGGGATTGCCCCATATATCCGCATCCGATCAGCCCCACATTGTATACTGACATAACAACCTCTGTATCGCACTGTCTGCGCGCCATTTTTATTGTAGTCTTTTCAGGTACTCCGCTGCTGTGACAATATCCGCCTTAGGATTCTCTCCCACTTCTCTTTCAATGGTGAGATATCCGTTATATCCAATCTTTTTCAATGCAGAAAGATAGGACGGGAACGGAACATCTCCCTCACCCAAAGGAAGCTCAATAAAGGCAGTGTCTTGAAGCATCTCGGCTTCGGAGACTCCGTAAATAATTTCCGGGTCCCGGTCAAGAAGCTTGCGACCGTCCTTTGCATGGGTGTGAACAATATATTTTTTTAAGTTTTCTACTGCCTGCACCGGATCGTCTCCGGTAACCATTACAAGATTGGCAGGATCCAGATTGACGGCCACGCCGGTGGACCCAAGTGAATCCAAAAAGCCCTTTAATGTCAAGGATGTCTCCGGACCTGTCTCCACCGCAAAGTGCGCCTGGCAACTGTCTGCATATGCAGCAAGTTCAAAACAAGCTTCCTGCATAATCTTATAGCGATCATGATTCTTGTCCGCAGGAACTACTCCGATGTGGGTGGTAACGATATCCGTTCCCAGCTCCTTGCCCAAGTCAATGATCCGCTTGGACTGTTCTATTAAGGTTGGATTCAAGGCTCTGTTTCCAAAGCCTTTGCCCAAATCACCACAAAGTGCAGAGATCTGCAGACCGTTGTCTGACAGCACACTCAGCAATTCTGCTTTCTTTTCCCGGGTCATCACAGACGGAGAAAACTCTCCGTCTGTGGCTCTGATCTGAACACCATCTGCGCCAATCTGTGCAGCGCAGGCTGCTGCTTCCTTCCACGGAAGCAGAAACGATTCCAGCATAACACCAAGCTTAAAGTCTTTCATATTGTCCCTCTTTACTGTTCAACGTAAATCCACTCATACGGCTTTTTCAATGCTTTCGTGGCAATTTCCCGTGCAGAAATCACACGCAGAGTATTTTCATGCGGCACGGGAATCTCTCCTGTGACATAAAAATGCGCCAACGACTTGATAAAGCCTTCCCAGAAATCAGATCCCGCCTTCACAAATGCAGCGCGTTCATTTGAATAACCGATATTCATAATGAAGGAGCTGCCCCTTGGGAAGGTGCACATTTTTGCCCTCTTGCCGTTTTCAAACTCTACGATCACCGCAGGAAACTCCTCTGTACCCACAGACATTGCTCTTACAGGATCTGCCTTTAGCATCGCTACGATGGGCTCCAGCTGATGAATGATGTAGATAGCGAACTGGTTGGGGCCACAGCTGTCAATGTATGCTGCATCTTTTGCATAAAATTCGCCGTATTCTTTTGCAAAGTACAGTGCAGAGCTGGAATAGCACGGTGTATTTCCTTCCTCTGCCATCTTAAATATGCGTTTTGCAGATTCCAGGGTTTCCGCAAACGTCTTATCAATGTATGTAAGCTTACCGGACTTAAGGGGAAGTTCACACAATTCTTCATGCATCTCCGGATTATCCGGTGAAAGAACCAGCAGAACGTCGGATTTTTCAATGACTTCTTCTATAGAAGACAATACCTCAATGCCGTACTTCTCGCCCCATTCCTTGTTTGTCATGCCACCCGGTCTGGGAGAGTCGATTTTTCCGTAAGCATAGGCCACTTCAACTTCAGGGGCCCAGTTCCGGAACATCTCCGGATAAGAATTTGCGTGCCACTCATCCAAAAAATAATCAATAAAACCTATTTTTAACATTTGTTATATCCTCCTTATATTTTGCCGGTAAGCCCGCCATCAGCTTTTCTTTAGAAAACTACTTCCTGATGCTTCTTGGCAGATTCGTAAATGCCTTCCATGATCTTTGCAGTCTTGATCGTAATATCAATATTGGAGGGAAGCTTCTCCCCTGTCTGCACACACTTCACGAATGCATTGATTTCATTTTCAAACATGTTTGTGGCTTCAAACTGATATTCCGTTTTGCTCAGCATCTTATTGTGTACGCCATACTTTACAAAGCTCTTGCCATACTTCAGTCGAATTCCGGCCTTATCGCCCATGAAGTCGATAAACATTTCATTCTCACCGATGTTTTGTGCCCATGCACCGTTGAAATTGATAACAGGGCCATCCGTTCTGATAATACCGGTTATGGAGTCATCCACATCATACACGCCATCCATCTTGGGAGGGCCGGCCCACATGTTCACATAAGTATAATCTTCAATATTCTTGCCAAGCTTGCAGAACGACTCGCTGGACACTGTTTTAACCGCAGGATCTCCCAGGCAATACATGACAATATCCAGGAAGTGGACACCCCAGTCAATCAAGACGCCGCCGCCGGAGACATCATTTGTGGTAAAATCACCGCCCAGACCGGGAATGGAACGATGAGAACGGAAGCTGACATATACATGATATACATCGCCCAACTCACCTGCATCCACCATCTGCTTGATCTTGTTGACCGCAACATTAAATCTGTTCACCACGCCGATGTTCAGAATTTTACCGGTCTCTGCCTGCGCTTTCTGCATTGCCTCTACTTCAGCGTAGGTTCTTGCCGCAGGCTTCTCGCACAGAACATGCTTGCCTGCTTTGAGAGCCGCAATCGCAATAATGCTGTGCATCTTGTTGGGTGTACAAACAGAAACTGCGTCGATCTCCGGATCATTCAGAACCTCTGTATAATCATAGACCGCAGTTCCGCACTGATACTTTTTGACTGCTTCGTCCGCCCTCTCCGGGATAATATCGCAGAAATACTTAATCTCTGCATCCGGGTTCTTGAGATAGGACGGAATGTGCGCACTATTGGCAATCGTGCCACATCCAATGATACCAACCTTGATCTTTTTCATAAAATAGACCTCCTATATGGTTTCAAATTTTGGCAATTACATCATAGCACAAACAAATTTTATAAGAAATATCTTCAGACCAACTCCACACAAGTAAACAACAAAATGACAAGATTAAGCAATTTTGTATTTCTCAAACAACTGCTTTGCTGCATTCAATTCCTCTGTGTCCTGCCGCTGACTGTCTCTTCTCAGCCGGTATTCAAAAAAATCCCGTTTAACCTGAAAACTATATTTGTCAAATAGTTTGTATCGATCAATGAGGGTTTTAAGTTCTTTTTTGAGCGTTTCTGCCATCAACCTCAATCAATGCGGCAAGAACATCATGACACTGGCTATCATCACACCGCTGTCCCAGATGGTCTGTTTTGATTTTAGGGAGTCCATCACATGACGCAAAAAGAAGAATAAAAGCAGCGCCCGTCGGGTGCCGCTTTTATGCTGTGCTATCAATAATTCTCTGCGTGAATCTCGAAGTAGCTCTGAGGATGTGAGCAGGTGGGGCAGACTTCAGGAGCCTTGGTGCCAACCACCAAATGGCCACAGTTACGGCACTCCCAAACCTTAACCTCGCTCTTCTTAAAGACCTCGGCAGTCTCCACATTGTGGAGCAATGCGCGATAGCGCTCCTCGTGATGCTTCTCGATCTGAGCCACCATGCGGAACTTGGCCGCCAGCTCGGGGAAACCTTCCTCTTCAGCGGTTTTGGCAAAACCGGCATACATATCCGTCCACTCATAGTTCTCGCCCTCAGCGGCGGAAACCAGATTTTCAGCGGTGGAACCAATGCCGTTCAGTTCCTTGAACCACAGCTTGGCGTGCTCCTTTTCGTTATCAGCGGTCTTCAAAAACAGGGCTGCGATCTGCTCATAGCCCTCCTTCTTGGCCTTGGATGCGAAATAGGTATATTTGTTACGAGCCTCGGACTCACCGGAGAAGGCAGCCATCAGATTTTTCTCGGTCTGCGTGCCTGCATATTTGTTGGACATATTGATTCCCTCCAATGTAAAATTAATGGATAAACCACCCATTAACAACAGTATACCACAATTTAGCATTCTTTCAACTGTCTTTTTTATTTTTCGTGCCGGATGCTTGCAAATTTTTTCCTTTCATGGTATGCTAGACGCAGCAAAAAACAGGAGGTGGCGTATGGCATTGCAGGAATCCGGCGAAATGTATCTGGAAACCATTTTGATCCTTTCCCGGAAGAACGGGCAGGTGCGTTCTGTGGACATCAGTGAACACATGGGCTACTCCAAGCCCAGCGTTTCCCGGGCTGTGGGTCTTCTGAAAAAGGATTGTTTCATCACCGTGGAAAAAGAGGGCTTCATCCGTCTGACGGACAAAGGCCGCGCTTTGGCGGAAAAGATTCTGGATCGCCACACCATCCTCACCCAAATGCTCGTCCAATTAGGTGTTGACCAGCAGATCGCGTCCAACGATGCCTGCCGGATCGAACACGTGGTCAGTGACGAAACCTTTGACGCGATCCGTAATCACATGCTAGAGCATAATTCATAATTTTTAGGAGGCTAATCCATGACGGCAAGTGAAAAGAACCAGCTGCAGCAGCTTGCAGCAAAGGTCCGTATGGGTATCATCGAGTCCACCCATGGGGCCAAGGCCGGTCACCCCGGCGGCAGTCTGTCTGCCACAGAAATGTTCACCTATCTGTATTTTAAGGAGATGAACATCGATCCCAAGAATCCCAAAGCAGAGAACCGGGACCGTTTCGTCCTATCCAAGGGCCACACCGCCCCCGGTCTGTATGCTACTCTTGCCCATCGCGGCTTCTTCCCCGTGGAAGATCTGCCCACCCTGCGTCACATTGACAGTTATCTCCAGGGCCACCCCAATATGAACACCGTTCCCGGTGTGGACATGTCCACCGGCTCTCTGGGCCAGGGTATTTCCACCGCTGTTGGTATGGCTCTCGGTGCAAAGCATCAGAACAAGGACTTCCGCGTGTACACCCTGCTGGGTGACGGCGAAATTCAGGAAGGCCAGGTTTGGGAGGCCTGCATGGCAGCCGCCCACTACAAGTTGGACAACCTGGTGGTCATCGTGGATAACAACGGTCTGCAAATCGACGGCAACATTGCCGATGTTATGAGCCCCTACCCCATTTTTGATAAACTGGTATCTTTCGGTTTCCATACCATCGCCATTGATGGCCATGATTTTGATGCTATTGAGAAAGCACTGAATCAGGCAAAGAAGGTCAAGGGTCAGCCCACTGCCATTGTGATGACCACCGTCAAGGGCAAGGATGTCTCCTACATGGAAAATGACGCCGGCTGGCACGGCAAGGCTCCCAACGACGCTGAGTATGAGGTAGCCATGACCGAGCTGAAGGCAATTCTGGCCGAATTGGAGGGCAAGTAAGATGGCAGAAGTGAAAAAAGTAGCAACCCGTGACGCCTACGGCGCTGCCCTGGCAAAGCTGGGCGCAGAGCACGAAGACTTGGTGGTTTTGGATGCCGACCTGGCAGGCGCCACCAAAACCGGCGTTTTCAAGAAAGCATTCCCCGACCGTCATTTTGACTGCGGTATTGCCGAGGGCAACATGATCTGCATGGCCGCCGGTTTGGCAACCACCGGACTGGTGCCTTTCGCATCCAGCTTCGCCATGTTCGCCGCCGGCCGTGCCTTTGAGCAGGTCCGCAACTCCATCGGCTATCCCCATCTGAACGTAAAGATCGGCGCCACTCACGGCGGCATTTCCGTTGGTGAGGACGGCGCAAGCCATCAGTGCTGCGAGGACTTCGCTTTGATGCGTTCCATCCCCGGCATGACCGTCATCTGCCCCGCCGACGGCGTGGAAGCAGAGGCTGCCGTCAAGGCCGCTTATGAGATGGAAGGCCCTGTGTATTTGCGTTTTGGCCGACTGGCGATCCCTCAGTTCCATGAAGAAGGCTTCAACTTCCAAATCGGCAAGGGTGAAATCCTGCGCGACGGCACAGATGTTGCCATCATTGCCAACGGCCTGTTGGTTTACGAAGCAATCCAAGCCGGTGAGATTCTGGCTGAGGCCGGCATCAACGCCATGGTCATCAACATGGCTACCATCAAGCCCCTGGACGAAGAACTGGTGCTCTCCGCCGCCAAGAAGTGCGGCAAGGTCATCACCTGCGAAGAGCACTCCGTCATCGGTGGCCTGGGTGAGGCTGTTTGCGCAGTTCTTGCCGAGAGGTGCCCCACCGTGGTTCGCCGCATCGGTGTCAACGACGAGTTCGGCCACTCCGGCCCTGCTGCCGCCCTGTTGAAGCAGTTCGGTCTGTCCGCTGAGCACATCGTAGAAGTTGCTAAGGAACTGTGTAAGTAATTTTATCATTTCGGTGCGCTGCTTTTGAGCAGCGCACCTTTTTCTGCCTTGGCAACATTGACTTTCTATGCTATAATGAAGAAAATGCGAAAAAGCGAGGTTTTTCCATGGCAAAGGTTATTTTTCAATTGGAGGGTGCCGGCTGTGTGGATATCGAAGCCAACATTGGCGACAACCTTTTGGAACTTGCCCGCCGGGCCAATGTAGCCATCGATGCCCCCTGTTCCGGCAATGGCTCCTGTGGCAAATGCCGGGTGCAGCTGCTGGCAGGATCTGTGGATACCATCCCCTCCAGGCACATTTCCCAGGAGGAATTTGATGCCGGCTGGCGGCTGAGCTGCAACTGTAAAGTCCTTGGTGACTGCACCGTGCTGGTGCCGGATATCGCTTCTGCCTACCAGTCCCGGATGAAGACTGCCGATTTGAGCAGTCCCCAGGAGATCGCCATTTTTGAAACTGCCCAGCAGGAGCTGAAAGAAAGCGGCATTGTCTTTGAAAATGCATACCGCTTCGCCGTCCTTTCCATGTCAGAGCCCAATACAGACGACACCATGCCGGACATTGAGCGTTTGACCTGGGCTGTGCAAGAGGCTTTCGGCGTAGAAAAGGTGGAAGTTCCCTATGCGGTCATGGTCAAACTTTCCGAGACTCTGCGGAAGTTTGATTTTACTGTTTGCGTTAAGGGAAAATTAGAGGATGGCACTTTCTGTTGCATGGAAGTTTGCGATCCCAAGGATACTGCTCTGGTGGGCTGTGCCATCGATATCGGCACGACTACTGTCACCATGGTGATGGTGGATATGGAAACCGGCAAGATCCTGGCCAAAGGCTCTTCCGGCAATGGACAGATCCGTTATGGCGCAGATGTGATCAATCGAATCATTCAGCAGAGCCGTCCCGGGGGACGGAAAAATCTGCAAAAGGCCATTGTGGACGAGACCCTGAATCCCATCATCCGCAATCTGTGCCGTAGTGCTAAGCTTAGCCCCGAAAGCATTGTCCGCCTGTCTGTGGGTGCCAACACCACCATGAACCACCTGCTGGTGGGCGTGGACGCAGACCCTGTGCGGATGGATCCCTACATTCCCAGTTTCTTCGGCTGGGAGGGCTTACTGGCCGGTGATCTGAATCTGCCCGTCAATCCCCTTGCTCCCATAGTCATTGCTCCCAACATCGGCTCCTATGTAGGCGGCGATATTACCGCCGGCACTTTGGCAAGCCTCATTTGGGATAAGGATGAAATGAGTCTGTTCATCGACCTGGGCACCAACGGCGAGATCGTCTTCGGCAACCGGGATTTCCTCGTGTCCTGCGCCTGCTCCGCAGGCCCTGCTTTCGAGGGCGGCGATATTTCCTGCGGTATGCGCGCCACCGACGGCGCGGTGGAAGCCTGTGTGCTGGACAAAGAAACCATGGAGCCCACCCTGACCATCGTGGGCGATGCCGGGCAAAAATGTGTGGGCATCTGCGGTAGTGGCATTATCGACATCATTTCCGAACTGTACCGCTGTAGCATCATCAATGCCAAGGGTCTGTTTGTCCGCGAGGGCAAGCGAGTGGGCCGGGATCAGCATGGCATGGGCCGTTATATCCTGGCATTCCCGGAGGAAACCGAAACCGGCCGGGAAGTGTCCATCAACGAGGTGGATATCGACAATTTCATCCGTGCCAAGGGCGCGATTTTCTCCGCTATCGATACTCTTTTGCAGTCCGTGGATATGACTGTAGACTGCATTGACCGGGTGTATGTGGCCGGTGGTATCGGCTCGGGCATCAACATGAAAAATGCGGTGAATATCGGCATGCTTCCCGATGTGGAGCTAGAGAAATTCCGATACATCGGCAACTCCTCCCTCACCGGCGCGTATGCCATGGTCCTCAGCGACCAGGCCATCGAAAAATGCGCAGAAGTGGGTGCGAACATGACCTATCTGGAACTGTCCACCTATCCCGGCTACATGGATTCTTTCGTGGCCGCCTGCTTCATTCCCCATACCGATGCAAGTCTGTTCCCCAACAGCAAACAGGAGTAAATTATGCAAATCGAAAATCACAAGGAAGAAGTTCCCTTTTCCTACTACGAAAATCTGTTCCGGGGGTTAGACCCGGCGGAAGCCGCGGCACGCACCGGTGCAAAATGGGACGGAAAAGAATTTTATGTAAACCTACTGGGTCGGGAATACGCCATCTCCCACCCGGATTATGCCTTGCGGGCATTGGACGGTGGCAGAGAGCCTCCCCTGCCCACCCAAACTTTCCTCCTGCGCTATTTGCTGGAGGGCAAGGCTGTAGCAGATAAGGGCGCATGGCTGACTTTTCGGGAAATGCCTTGGGGCGAACTGTACATCAAACCCTACACAGGCCGGGTGCTGACCCGTGCGGCGTTCACTTTTGGCACCCGGATTGCCGCCTTCCGCAGTGCCTGCGAGAAAATGAGCGCAATCCCTGTCAATCACGGCGATGCCGGTTTCCAATTTGATTTTGTGGGTGACTATCGGATGCAGATTTTGGTCTGGGAGGGCGACGACGAATTCCCTCCTAACGCGCAGGTACTGTATTCCGACAATTTCTCAGACGGCTTTGCCGCCGAAGATCGCGTAGTCGCCGGCGATATTCTGATTTCTGCAATTAAGGCGAATATGTAATTTAAACCCCGGAAGTATTGGCTACTTCCGGGGTTTTGCTATTACGAAACCGTTACGCTCTTGCGCATGGCGGAGATTGCGCCTTTTTCCAGTCGCGACACCTGAGCCTGGGAAATGCCCACCATATCTGCCACTTCCATTTGGGTCTTTCCATCGTAAAACCGCAGGGACAATATCTCCTTTTCTCGCTTTCCCAACGCATTAAATGCATTTTGGAGGGTGATGTGCTCCATCCAATGGCCTTCCGTATTCTTGGTGTCCCGCACCTGATCCATCACTGTCAGCGGATCGCCCCCGTCCGCATACACCGGTTCATACAGGCTCACCGGGGCACACACCGCATCCAGCGCCTCGCTGATGTCCTCAATGGGCAAATCCAACTCTTTAGAAATTTCCTCCAGAGTAGGCTCTCTGCCCAATTTTAGGAGCATTCCCTCCTTGCACTGCAAAACCTTGTACGCCACATCCCGAATGGATCGTGAGACCCGGATAGCGCTGTTATCTCGCAGATATCTGCGCACTTCACCGGCGATCATGGGCACACCATACGTGGAAAAGCGGACATTTTTTGTAGGATCGAAATTGGAGATGGCCTTAATAAGGCCGATACACCCCACCTGGAACAAATCATCAGGGCTCTCTCCCCGCTTGTCAAAACGCTGGATCACACTCAGTACCAGTCGAAGATTTCCCTCAATCAGTGCCTGCCGGGCATTTTCATCTCCCTGGCTGGCTTTTTGTAATAATTGCTCCATTTGGTCGGGCGGCAAGGTCTTGAGTTTCGCCGTGTTTACGCCGCAGATCTCTACTTTTCCCTGCATGGTGTATCCTCCTCTTGGCTTTGATTCCAGTATTTCCATTTGGAGGCGGATGATACCCAAATAAGCTTTGGAGATTTTACCAAAAAATATGGCAGAGCTTTCCTTCATTCCGGTTTTGTCCGGACATCGTCTGCTAAAAATCCAACTTTTTCAGCAAAAAGAACTGGAACGGTTTTACATTTTTATGTTTCCGTAACACGTAATTACTGCAACCGCCAACAGGATATTTTTCCGTGAAAAATTCGACGATTCTTTTGTGACGAGCGGTGTGGAATTTTGGAATTTGCGTTGATTGGATTGACTTTTCCACATTTTCCACAACCTTTTCCACAGGCGCTTTTTGCCCCAAAAAGTGGGGCTTGAATGATGCCTTGTTTACATAATTATTTTCGACCCCTTTCGACTTTTTTCCACTTTTTCTTCTATTGTGTTTTTCACAACAGTCAAATTTCTCTCCCAAAAATTAATCCTTGCCATTTTCAATTTTCCAAAACCACCCGATTTTCGGGGAATCTTTTTTTGGAAAAAATCCTCCTTTTTTTCAAAAAAGGGATTGATTTTATTGAAAAGTCGCGCTATAATGTGGAACTGTATGAGATTATCACAAGGAGGAGGAACACGATGCCCAATATCAAGTCCTCTAAGAAAGACGTTATTTCTTCCAAGATCGCTTACGAGAAGAACAAGGCAAACAAGTCTGAGCTGAAAACCAACCTGAAGAAGTTCGACGCTGCTCTGGTTGCCGGCGACAAGGCCGAGGCCGAGGCCGCCTACCAGGTCGCCATCAAGGCTGTTGACCAGGCCGTTACCAAGGGCCTGCTGCACAAGAACAACGCTGCCCGCAAGAAGAGCTCTATGACTCTCAAGCTGAACAAGCTGGCCTGATTTCTCTGAAAATATCTCCTTCCGAGTTTTCCTTGGAGGGAGTTTTTTCATGCCTTTTTGCCTCTTCCATTTGCGGACAAGATGGTGTATAATTTTTTCATCACATCCTTTAGGAGCCCGCTATGCGTATTTTGTTCGACAGCAAACTGCTGATGTATAAAGATCCCTTCGGCACCCTCGTCCCGGGGCAAACGTGCACCCTGCACATCCACATCCCCAAAAGCGTGCCCACCACCAAGGTGGAGTGTATCTTGTGCCATCCCGACGGAAGTTTATACAAAGCGGTCATCATGCCCTTCAAGGCACAAACCGGCGCATATCACATCTTCCGCGGGGAATTCTCCCTGGAAGATACTGGGCTATATTTCTACCATTTCTATATCACTACCAAGGACGGTGGCTTCCGCCTCTATAAATACGGCAACGACACCAACATGGAAGACGGTGCTTTGTGGCAATTAAGCTGTGTGCCGGGGGATTTCCACACCCCCGATTGGTCAAAGGGTGCCACCATTTATCAAATTTTCCCGGATCGGTTCTGCAAGGCGGGCGACTGTGACCTCACCGGCAAGCTGGAGCCCTATACTGTCCACGAAAATTGGAACGAAGAGGTGGATTGGCGGCCTAATGCCAAGGGTGAAGTGCTCAATAATGATTTCTTCGGCGGCAATTTCCGGGGGATCATCGAGAAGATGGACTACATCGCATCCCTGGGAACGACCATTCTCTATTTGAATCCCATCAGTAAGAGTTTTTCCAGCCACCGCTATGACACCGGTGACTACAAGACACCCGACCCCATGCTGGGCACGATGGAGGATTTTTGTGACCTCTGTGATGCCGCCCATGAACGGGGCATCAAGGTGATTTTGGACGGGGTGTATTCCCACACCGGCACGGATAGTCTGTATTTTGACAAAAACCGCACTTTCGGCGGAAACGGCGCTTACTGCACGAAGGATTCTCCCTATTACAGTTGGTATCAATTCAAAAATTGGCCGGACAGTTATACTGCCTGGTGGGGATTTGATACTCTGCCCACCGTTAATAAGTTAGACCCCAAATTTGTGGAGTATATTATCACTGGTGAGGATAGTGTCATTGCCCACTGGCTTAGAGCCGGCTGTGACGGTTTCCGATTGGATGTGGCCGACGAACTGCCCAACGAATTTTTGGTGTGCCTGAAAAAGCGCCTACGGGAACTGAAGCCGGACGCTTTACTCATGGGCGAAGTATGGGAGGACGCTTCCAACAAGTGCGCCTATGGGCAGATGCGCCGTTACTTTGTAGACGGCGAGCTGGACAGCGTAATGAACTACCCCTTCCGCACCGCCATTTTGAATTTCCTCCGGGAGCAGGACGATGGCCGGGGTTTGGAAAATACGGTGATGACCATTGCGGAGAATTATCCCCCTGAGGTATTGCTCAGCAATATGAATCTTCTGAGCACCCACGACAGCGCCCGGATCTTGACGGCCCTTGTGGATGACTTTGACGGTAGCCGGGAAGAAAAGGCACAACGCCACCTTTCAAAAGCCCAGTTGAGTACCGCTTTGGAGCGGCTGCGTCTTGCGGCATTTTTGCAGTACACCCTGCCGGGAAGTCCTAGCATTTATTATGCGGATGAAGCCGGAATGGAAGGCCATAACGACCCCTTCAACCGCCGCACATACCCCTGGGGGCAGGAAAACGAGGCTCTGCTCGCCTGGTTCCGGCAGTTGGGCGCACTGAGAAAAGACCTTGAAGCCCTGCGACTGGGCGACATTCATTTCTTCCACGCAGAGGGGCAGAAAATCGGCTTTGCCCGGGAATATGAGGGAAAAACGCTTAGATGTTATGTAAACCGAAGCAGTGAAAACTGGGATATTTCCGGTGGCAAGGTGTTGTTTGGCTACAATCTGCATTCTGTAGCGCCCGAGTGGGTTTCCCTTGCCCCCATGGGCCTTTGCATCACGGAGGCGTAGCATGGAAAAAGAAGTATTTTTAAGCGGCTATTGCCGCTGTATGGACGCCAGCCGAATGGTGGCCGTCACATTGGAAGATGGCGAAATTACCGATGTGGACTGCAATTTTGGCAATTGCCCCTATGAAACGGATTGCACCCTGGCACAGAGGCTGAGGGAAGCAACTTAAATAATCGTAGGGGCGGATATCATCCGCCCGTGGGCGGCGGGTTGCCGCCCCTACAACAAACTCGTTAGGAGGTGAACACCATGGCCAGACTCACAGACCCCATTACCATCTTAAAAGGCATCGGACCTACCAAGGCAAAGCAGTTCGCCGCGCTGAATATTTTCACCTTGGGCGATTTGATCTGTCACTTCCCCCGGGGTTATGAGGACCGCACTAAAATTCTGCCTATTGAAAAAATGGAAGTGGATGTGCCGGCCTGCTTCCGGGCCATGGTGATGAATACCCCCCACACCGCCCATATCCGCAAGGGGCTGGATCTGACCCGGGTGCAGGTGGCTGATCACACCGCCCGGCTGACGCTGACCTTTTTTAACAACAAGTACGCCGCCGAACAGCTCCAGTACGGCAGAGAATACATCTTTTACGGCACGCTGACTGGGGATTTTGTAGGCTACAGCATGACCAATCCTGTCTTTGAAAGTCTGGATTCCCAGCCGGTGACCACCCGACGGGTGCTTCCCATCTATCCTCTGACTGCCGGCCTTTCCAACGCCGCCATGCTCAAGGCTGTACGACAGGCTCTGGCCATCTGCGACACTCCGGCGGAGATCATTCCTGAGTCCGTGCGCCGGGAATTCGGCATTTTGGATGCAGACCGGGCCTACTATGCCATCCATGAGCCTGCCAACATGGCTGAAGCAGAGATGGCGAAAAAACGGCTTATTTTCGAAGAATTTTTCGTATTTTCCGCCGGCCTTTCCCTCATGCGTGCCGCCCGAGCGGAGAAAAAGACGGCCCCCTACAAAAATCTGAACCTTTCGTCTTTCGTCGATGCCCTTCCCTTTTCCCTCACCGGAGCGCAAAGACGGGCCATTGATGAGATCATTGCCGACTTTTCTTCCGGCGCGCCCATGAACCGTCTGGTGCAAGGCGATGTGGGTAGCGGCAAGACCATGGTTGCCGCCGCAAGTGCCTATCTCGCCGTCCAAAACGGCCACCAGGCAGCACTGATGGCGCCCACGGAAATTTTGGCGGAACAGCACTACCATTCCCTTTCCAAACTCTTTGCCTCCATGCATCTTCGCATCGCCCTGCTTACCGGCTCCATGACCTCCAAACAGAAACAGCAGGTGCGCGCAGCCTTGGAAAACGGGGAAATCGACCTTGCCATCGGCACACACGCTTTACTGTCCGATACCACCCAGTTTGCCAATTTAGGCCTGGTGATTGCCGATGAGCAGCACCGCTTCGGTGTTGCCCAGCGTGCCAAACTCTCCTCCAAAGGCAATGATCCCCACCTGCTCGTCATGTCCGCGACCCCCATTCCCCGGACGCTGGCATTGCTGCTGTACGGAGATTTGGAAGTTTCCATCATCGACGAACTGCCCCCCGGGCGCAAGGCCGTGGATTCTTTCCTGGTTGGGGAATCCTACCGGGCACGGATCAATGCGTTCATCCGCAAGCAGGTCCAGGAGGGGCATCAATGCTTCGTGGTCTGTCCCGCAGTGGAAGAAAATGAGGATCTGGGCATCAAGGCTGCCACGGTTTGGGCGGAAACTTTACAAAAAACCGTCTTCCCGGATCTGCGCATTTTGCTGATCCACGGTCAGATGAAAGGCGCGGAAAAAGAAGCCGCCATGGCCGCTTTTGCCCGGGGAGAAGCGGATGTTTTGGTTGCCACCACTGTTATCGAAGTAGGCGTGGATGTTCCCAATGCTACGCTGATGGTCATTGAGGATGCTGACCGGTTTGGCCTCAGCCAACTGCACCAACTTCGCGGCCGTGTGGGCCGGGGCGGACACCAAAGTTACTGTATTTTGACCAGTCACAACCGAAATCCCGATACCCTTGCCCGGCTGAAAGCCCTGTGCAAGACCACCGACGGCTTTAAGATCGCGGAAGAAGATCTGAAAATGCGCGGCCCGGGTGATTTCTTCGGTGCAAGACAGTCCGGCCTACCCACTTTTCGGGTGGCTAACTTAAGTATGGATCTGCAGACCCTCAAGGACGCCCAGGCCGCATCTGCCAAGTGGATCGACACGGAGGGCACATCCGACACCCCCGAAGCCATAGCACTTCGTCAGCGCATTGGTACGCTGTTCCAGCGAGCCGAGGGTACCATGAATTAAAAATGGCACACCGTGGGTGTGCCATTTTTCTTTGTCAGAACAGTGCTTTTGCACTGCGTTTCTTTTTTACCCAAAAGATAACACCGGTTATGCCGCCTAAAACGACCAGCACGACAGGGATTACCCACAAATAAGACTTTGTTTCCGTTTTCTGTTCCGGAGCACTTTCTTCTTTTGGGGTAAATGTGGTTGCCTGGGTCGCTGTTTCATTGCTGGCAGGTTCCGTTGGGACAGTGGGCTCGGTGGGAACTGTTGGCTCTGTTTCTACAGGGATTTCCTCCCACTTGGGTTGCAACTGCATATCAGAAACAGGAATCGTGTCAATGGTTACCTGTTGCCCGTCTTGGGTAAACCAGCCGAGGAAAATCCACCCTTCCCGGGTCAAAACCGGGAGTTCTCCCAAAGTTTGCCCTTCCTGTAGTGTCTTCACAATGGTTTCCGGCTCTGCAAGATAAGTGACCGTAAAGGTCACCACAGGTTTCTTGATCGTAAATGTGCAGGCATGCACCTGGGTAGCCTCTGCGCCGGTGGAATCCGTCACGAAAATGGTCAATGTATGCTGTCCGGGCGTCAATTCCCCGAAACTCAGTTTCTTATTCAGCGCAGTGGAACGCAGGCTGATTTGGCAAACACCCCCTGTGCCGGTCCAGGACGCATACTGCTTTCCGTCCAAATAACCCACGATACTGCGCAGAGGATATGCGGAAGTCACCCTTCCATCTAACCGGTAGGATTCCTGTTGTAAGGTCATGCCGTCTTGAACCGTGCAATCGTTCAGTTTAATCTGAGACGCAAAGTAACTTTGAAATGCCAGGGCAGTTTTCGGTGCATAAACGGTTTTTCCCTCCGCCAAAGTCACTTCATACCAGGTTTGTCCCAGTCCATTAGTCACAGTTGCATTTACCTGCAACGTCTGCCCCGCAGTCAACACTATGCCGGAAGACTGGGTGTAAGGAATGGTAAATGCCTGGCTATTGGAAGAAACTATGTAATTGCCCATCGCATCGATGTTCCGGGTGGCTTTCCAGTCATAGGCATAACCGCATTGGGTGCAAGCCCCATTGCTGTTATACTGACTGTGGGTACAGCGGGGATACAACACTTTCACATAAGCAACATATTCCTGACAGCACTTACCGAAAGTGGTATACAATTCTTCCGGCAGTTCCAGCAACTCATTTATGTAAGGGTCGACCGAATAGGTTTTGGATGGCGATGTTCCTCCGTAGAGAATTTCATAATCCAAATGTGGACCGGAACTGCGACCTGTGGAACCAATCGTTCCGATTTTTTCTCCCCGGGCAACACTCTGTCCAACTTTGACGGAAACTTTCGTCAAGTGGGCATAGCGGCTGTAGAGAGTGATGCGATTACCGTTTGCTAAGGTATAGGAATGCTCCAACAGCACAAAATTGCCCCAACTGCTGCAGCAGGATTTTTCTTTGCCGTAGTTATGAGAACAGCCGGTGAAAATGTCGATCACTTTACCTGCATAGGATGCAACCACATTGGCACCCATAGGCGCGGCAATATCCAAAGAGTAATGGGCACGATTATCCAGGAAACAACTGGACAAATTGTGCTGTCCGGGAACAGGCCAGGCAAAGTCTCTCTTTCCACCCTCAAGTTTTCGCGGGCCGGCTTGGCTTGGCGGACTGGCGGCAAATACAGAACCCGGCATCAGGCTGAGCACAAGCAGTACACAGCACAGCCGGAAAAGAAATTTTTTATGTCGCAAAAAAGAATCCTCCCAATAAATACGTCATTGCGAGGAGCGAAGCGATGTGGCAATCCCCCGCAAGATTCCGATGCCCTATGGAGATTGCCGCGTCACCGCCTTGCGGCGGTTCCTCGCAATGACAGCCTTGTATGTTTTTCCCCATTTTATCACAAAAACCAACCCAGAGCAATAGAAATACCTGCCATTTCTGCCATAGAAATTCCCATTTGCTTAATAACTTCGTAATATTTATCGGGATTGCTACCGAAAAATCGGCAAGAGCAGGCCCATTCTTTTCCGTATTTGGACAAATTCTCTAAATTGAAAAATATTACTTGTATCTTGCGGTGAAATGTTGTAGAATAGTAGGACTGGTAATATGCAATTGGCGGATGAAATCCGTTTTGGAGGTAAAAATAATTTATGGAAAAACCCATCGTTCTGGTGATTATGGACGGCGTCGGCAAGGGTGACGGCGGCAGCGGCGACGCTGTAACCGTTGCAAAGACCCCCACGCTGGACAATTTGTTAGCCACCTGCCCGCACACCTACATCAAAGCCCACGGCACTGCGGTGGGCCTGCCCTCTGACGAGGATATGGGCAACTCCGAGGTGGGCCACAATGCCCTTGGCTGTGGCCAGGTCTACTCTCAGGGTGCAAAGCTGGTTGGCGAGTCCATTGAAAGCGGCTCTTTGTATCAGTCCGCCACCTGGCAGGATCTGATCGCCAACGCCAAGGACGGCCACGCGCTGCACTTCATGGGCCTGCTGTCTGACGCCAATGTCCCCTCCAGCATCTGTCACCTCATCGCCCTGCTGAAGCAAGCCAAGGCTGAGGGCGTGAAAAAGGCTTACTGTCACATTCTGCTGGACGGCCGGGATGTCCCTGCCACTTCCGCACTGGAATATGTGGGTCAGCTGGAAGCCGTTCTTTCTGAACTGAACACCGAGGGTTGCGACTACGCCATCGCTTCCGGCGGTGGCCGTATGCAGGTGACCATGGACCGTTACGAAGCCAACTGGGCTATGGTAGAGCTGGGCTGGAAGACCCATGTCCAGGGCCAGGGTCGCCTCTTTGCATCTGCTACTGAGGCTATTGAGACTTACCGCGCTGAGACCGGTGTCATCGACCAGGACCTGCCTGCCTTTGTCATCGCCCGTGACGGTGAGCCTGTTGCCAAAATCGCAAACGGCGACAGCGTGATTCTGTTCAACTTCCGAGGCGACCGGGCGCAGGAGATCTCTCTTGCCTTCGACCGCAAGGATTTTGATAAATTTGACCGGGGTGACTACACCGGTGTGAAGTTTGCCGGCATGCTCCAGTACGACGGTGACCTGAACATCCCTGAAAATTACCTGGTCCAGCCCCCTGTCATCAAGAATACCTTGACAGAAGTGCTGTGTGAAGCCAATTTGACCGAATATGCCGTTTCCGAGACCCAGAAATACGGCCATGTGACCTACTTCTGGAACGGCAACCGCTCCGGCAAAGTCTGCGAAGAACTGGAAACCTACGAGGAGATCCCCTCTGACGTGATTCCCTTTGAGCAGGCGCCTGCCATGAAGTCCAAGGAGATCACCGAAAAGATGGTGGAGGCCATGGCTTCCGGCAAGTACCGCTTCATCCGCTGCAACTACCCCAACGGCGACATGGTTGGCCACACCGGTGTGATGGATGCAGTGGTCTACGCTATGGAATGCGTGGACAATGGTTTGAAAGCCATTTTGGAGGCCGCTGACAAGTACGGCTACACCGTCCTTATCACCGCTGACCACGGCAACGCAGACCAGATGACCGAAACCAAAAAGGGTAAGACCTCTGTACGTACCGCTCACTCTTTGAATCCCGTTCCCTTTATCATCTATGATAAGGACAACAACTGGACCCTCAAGGACGGCGCTTACGGCCTTGCCAATGTGGCTCCCACCATCGTCAAGATGATGGGTCTGACCGCTCCTTCCTGCTGGGAAGAAAGCATGGTTTAATCCATTTTATTATTAACAAGGAGGTACGATCTATGATCCGCCAAACCAACGAACAAGGCTCCGTCAATGTCAGCACCAATGTCTATTCCGACATCGCCGGTACTGCCGCCTCCAACTGC
>JAZURL010000003.1:0-2150 GCA_045606205.1 Faecousia sp.
GGATTTTTGACGCAATATCAGGGAAATCCACAGCTTTTCAGGCAATTTATCACTATGGTGCACCGCCCAAAAGGTGGGGTTTTTTCTTGCAAAATGTTGTCAAATATAAGTCGGATCGTAGCCATGTCGTTCTGTGAGCCAAGGAGTTGGCACAATAATTTGTCTTCCTAAGACCGCTTGGCCTCCGACTTGGATTTTTGACGCAATATCAGGGAAATCCACGGCTTTTCAGGCAATTTATCACTATGGCGCACTGCCCAAGAGGGAGGCTTTTATTTTTCTGCATCAATTTTTTTCTGCAGCTCTGCGTTAAATTCCTCTGTATCGCAGGGAACTTTTACCGGCACACCCTTCCAGCCGGAAAGCTGAATGGCATTGGCCAGCTGCACCTGATGCAGACCGTCCTCACCGGTGGCAATCAGCGGCGTACCATTATAAATATGATCTGCAAAATTTTCAAAAATCTCAATGTAGGCCGCAGCAAAATGCTGCTCCGTTTCAAATTCTTCTGTTGCGTATCGTTCCTCCGTCGGCAGGCGCTCCAATGCGCCGGCAGCCACGGTTTCGTTCCATTCCTGTTCGGACTTAGCGAACCGATAGACGGTGGCTTTCTTGCCGCCCTCCACCAGAATCTTACCCTTATCAAAGTCCAACTCCAGCCGGTCTGTGCCCAGGGGATCGTGGGTGCAGCTGATGAGCACGCCGGTGGCCCCGCCGGGGTATTTGGCTGTGACAGTCACATCATTTTCCACAGGGATATCCCGCCAGGCACCCTCCTTGGCCAGGCAGTACACCTGCTCCGGCATACCGCAAAGACCCAGCCACAGATCCAGCTGATGGGGCAGCTGATTGACCACCACACCGCCGCCTTCGCCGCTCCAGGTGCCACGCCATACATTAGATTGATAATAACTGTCCGGGCGCCACCAGGAATTGATGATCCAGTTGCTGCGCCGCAGCTTGCCCAACTCACCTGTGGCAATGATCTCCTTCAGTTTGCGGAAAACCGGCTTTGTCCGGTGGTTAAAGATCATACCCAACGCCAGATCACCTTGGGCGGCCAACATCTTTTCCACATCGGAGGCCCGGATATCCGCCGGCTTTTCACACAGAACATGCTTGCCCTGCGTGAAAGCATACATAGCCACCTCATGATGCAGATAGTGGGGGACAGTGATGATAATGGCATCGCAGATGTCGCTTTCCACCAGCTGTTTCCAATCGGAAAAATAATGGACACCCAAAGCCTTGGCCAGTGCTGCCGTTTCTGCAGACCGGCTGCTCACTGCCGTCAGCACGCAGCCCTTCGGCAGGGGAAGGGTATCCCCACCGGGAATGGCCTGTCCTGTCAGGAGCGCAGCGTAGAGCTTACCCTGCACACCCATACCCACAATACCAAATCTCAAATTCTCCATAGCTACCTCCAGCACCGTTTTTCTTATTTTACCCCAATTGCAATCCATTTGCAATCCTGCAAATAGTACGGGATTGTCTGAAAAGACGAAAATATTTTCCGTTTTTTTGCGGGTTTTTAGAAAAAGTATTTGCATTTTCTTCCTATTTGTGCTATGCTTATCTGTGCCTTATAGCATCTTATAAGAAAAAGGAAAAAAACGGGCGGCGGAGCTGCCCGCAAAGATTGAAAGGAGAATTTTCAATGTCTCACAAGTATGTTTATCTGTTTACCGAAGGCAACGGCTCCATGCGTGAGCTGCTGGGTGGTAAGGGCGCCAACCTGGCTGAAATGACCAACATCGGTCTGCCGGTGCCCCAGGGCTTCACCATTTCCACCGAAGCCTGCACCCAGTACTACGAAGATGGCCGTAAGATCAACGACAGCATCCAGGCCGAAATTATGGAATATGTTACCAAGCTGGAAGCCATCACCGGCAAGAAGTTTGGTGACAAGGAGAACCCCCTGCTGGTCTCCGTCCGTTCCGGCGCCCGTGCCTCCATGCCCGGCATGATGGACACCATCCTGAACCTGGGTCTGAATGAGGATGTTGTGAATGTTCTGGCAACTAAGTCCGGCAACCCCCGCTGGGCATGGGACTGCTACCGCCGTTTCATCCAGATGTATTCCGACGTTGATATGGAAGTGGGCAAGAAGTACTTCGAGGCCCTCATCGACGAGATGAAGGAGAAGAAGG
>JAZURL010000004.1:0-14236 GCA_045606205.1 Faecousia sp.
TTTGCCCGCCGAACTTCCCGGTTTGCATTTGTGGAAAGAAACCGCAGGTCAAACTGGTGACTCGCAAGCCTATTATCTCCGGAGATGAGGAACTGGAACGAAATCCGAGAGCCCGCAGTGCCAAGCTGCGGATCTGTGAAAAAATCTGACAAAAGGAGGGATCTTTATGGCGATGCAGCCCGAGGTCCGATATATCAATGCATATGTATCCGGCACTGCTGCACCCCAGCCGGTGAAGAGACCTCAAAAAAGACCGGCCGTTCAGCTCCCCAAGGTAAGGAAACAGCAAAAGTGGCTGATCCCAGTGGATATGGTCGCCATGGGCGGCATTTTGGCGGCAGTTGTGCTTTCTGTCATGCTGATCGTGGGTTTGGTTCAAATGAACCAGGCACAGCAAGAAGCGAAGATGTACAAAGAATATGCCTTGTCCTTGCAGCAGGAGAATAAAGCACTGCAGGATACATATGTCTCCAGCTATGACTTGGAGGAGGTTCGTGATATTGCTCTGGCCATGGGTATGGTTCCTGTGGAGCAGGTGGAGCATGTGACCATACAGGTGGTAACACCTCAGGTGGTACAAGAGCCTACCGCGTGGGAAAGCTTTTGGGCATTCTTCCTGGGAATGTTTGCATAAAGCCATTCCCGGCCAATATGATTGAATAGCTGCAATGGGCGGCGAGGGGTTCCTTGCTGCCCATTTTAAGCCGAATGCAGTCAGAAAGGCCGGTGTTCTATGGCAAAAAAGGATCGGAAGAGGGAATACGCCCGGATTCGTGCAGACTCAGGACAGCACCGCAGGATCCTGGCGGTGATGATCGTATTGGGCATTGCGGCTTTTGTGCCTGTAGCACTGCAGCTGTATCAGCTGATGATCACAGATTTTGATTACTATTCAGATCTTGCTCTGCGCAATCAAACAAGAACTACCAACGTCACCGCCCATCGGGGGACGATCTACGACCGAAATATGAACATTTTGGCATTTTCTGAGACCGTGGAAAATGTGTATCTCGACCCCCATGAATTGAAACAGTCAAAAGCAGACATGGATTTGGTGGCTAGAGAGCTTTCACAGCTCCTAGATGCAGACCGGGAGCGCATTCTGAAGCTGGGGAAAGATTTGACAAAGCGATATCAACAGGTTGCCGCCAATATCGATGAAGAAACAGCGGCAAAGGTGCGCGATTTTATCAACAGCAACAATATCTCCGGTATCCACCTAGAGCCCAGCTCCAAGAGGACATATCCCTATGGAACAATGGCGGCGCAGGTCATCGGCTTTACCAATGCTTCCAATACCGGCTCGGAAGGTATTGAGGCATCCTACAATGCCTTTTTGGAGGGAACCGCCGGAAAGGTGATCACCACAAAGGGCAACAACGAGATGGATATGCCCTATTCTTATGAAAAATATGTGGAGGCTATCCCCGGATGTGATGTGGTGCTGACACTGGATACCACAGTGCAGGCATGCCTTGAAAAGCAGATGGAGGCGGCCATTGCGAAATACGACGTGCAAAACGGCGCATTCGGCATGGTGATGGAGGTCAAAACCGGGAAGATCCTGGCCATGTCCACCTTGGGTAGCTATGATCCCAACAATTATTTGGAAATTACAGATGAAACTGCTTTACAGGAAACAGAGCAGTTGAAACTTAACTATTTAGCCCTACCGGAAGGGACAGAAGCCCACGAGAAGGCCAAGGCGGCCTATCAAACCGCTGTGACTGCAGCGCGGCTGAAGCAATGGCGAAACCGGGTGCTGTCCGATGGCTATGAACCTGGCTCTACCTTTAAGGTGCTGACTATGGCGGCGGCGCTGGATTGCGGCGCGATTGACTTGAAGACCGGTTTTCATTGTTCCGGTTCGGAGAAAATCCCCGGACGCTCTCAACTGCTTCATTGCTGGCGTTCCACCGGGCATGGATCGGAGACCACTGCACAGGCTTTGCAGAACTCCTGTAACCTGGCTTTCGCGCATATCGCCTTGAAATTGGGTGGTGAGCGGTTCTACGATTACATTAGCCGTTTTGGTGTGATGGAAAAGACGGGTATCGACCTGGCAGGGGAAAGCAAGGGCGTTTTCTTCGATAAGGAACTGGTAGTCAATACAGATAAATGGGGTACGGCCTCTTTGACCTCCGGCTCTTTTGGTCAAACCTTCAAATTGACGCCCTTGCAATTGGTGCGGGCCATCTCCTCGGTGGTCAACGGTGGGAATCTAATGGAGCCCTACATCGTGTCCGAAGTGTTGGATGCAAACGGCAAGACAGTATTACAGCAAGAACCGACAGCCATTCGGCAGGTCATCAGTCCGGAAACTTCAAAGACCATGTGCGAGCTTTTGAAGTCCGTTGTGGATGTAGGAACGGCAAAAAATGCCTCTGTTGCCGGATTTTCCATAGGTGGAAAGACGGGTACAAGTGAAAAAATCGACGTTTTGGACGAGAATGGCCAGCCAACTTTGGATAAAATCGTATCATTTGTGGGGATTGCGCCAATGGACGATCCGGAGTATATTGTATTAGTAGCCTTGGACACCCCATCCCGGGCAACAGGCACTTATATTTCCGGCGGCGTGATGGCAGCTCCTACTGTGGGGGCGGTGATGGCAGACATCCTGCCGTATTTGGGCGTGAAACAGAGTTTCTCAGAAGAAGATGTGGCGGGGAAAACCATCGTGCTGAATGATTTTACTGGGATGACCACCGGAGAGGCTGACAAGCACTTGAAAGAAATTGGCCTAACAGCCCAATATATCGGCACAGGAGAAACTGTGACCGGACAGATCCCCCAATCGGGAACAGCAGTGCCGGGCGGCAGTCAGATTTTGCTGTATTTGGGGGATGATGCACCGGAGCAGACGGTGGAGGTTCCGGATTTTACAGGAATGAACCGCCAACAGGCAAGTGTCGCGGCGGGTGCGTTGGGTTTATACATTTTGCCTGCCGGAAATCAAGAAATTACTCCGGCGGTAACAGTCACGGCGCAGAGCATTGCGCCTAAGACACAGGTGCCGGTGGGTACCACCATTCGATTGGAATTTGCAGATACGAAAGCTCCGGTTTGACCGGAGGGAGGAATGACGATGAAACTAAAGGAACTGCTTGCCGGTATTTCTGTATTGGAAAGCACTGCGGACATGGAATTGGACATTGAAAAAGTGGTGTACGACTCCCGGAAAGCAACAGCCGGTTGTCTGTTTGTTGCCATCAGCGGTTTTGCCACCGACGGAAACCGCTTCATTCCCATGGCCGTGGAAAAGGGTGCGGCAGCTGTGGTGACAGCGAAAAGGCCGGAGGGAAATGTGCCCTATATTTTGGTGGAATCCGACCGGTTGGCTTTGGCGCTTATCGGCTGTAATTTCTACGGCCATCCTGCAAAAAGCATGACGATGATCGGCGTTACCGGTACCAACGGAAAAACGTCCACGACCTTACTGCTGAAGCAGGTTTTGGAGAAAACCATGGGTGCAAAGGTGGGACTCATCGGCACTATGGAGAACATGGTGGGCGACGAGATCATCCCAACTGAGCGCACCACCCCGGAAAGCTTTGAATTGCAGGGACTGTTTGCCCGAATGCGGGATGCCGGATGCACCCATGTGGTGATGGAGGTTTCTTCCCATGCAATCGCCCTTGACCGGGTGGGGGGTGTCCATTTTGATGTGGCGGCCTTTACCAATCTGACGGAAGACCATTTGGATTTCCACAGGACTATGGAAAACTACTGCGATACAAAGGCAGAGCTGTTTCGGCGTTGTGATTTTGGTGTTGCCAACCGGGATGACGCCTATTTTGAAAGAATTTCCCGCAATGCGACCTGCAAAATGGTGACCACATCCGTTAAGGGTGACGGGAGTCTGCGTGCAGAAGATCTACAACTTCATGCAGATGGCATTTCCTTTACGGCAATCGCAGGAGATATCAACCAAAAAGTTTCCCTGCCCATTCCCGGCCGCTTTACCGTTTACAATGCGTTGTCCGTTTTGGGTATCGCTTTGCAACTGGGTATCACTTTGGAGGATGCGGCAAAGGCATTGGCAACCGCCAAAGGTGTACGGGGCAGGGTAGAGGTAGTGCCCACCCCCGGCAAGCCCTACACGGTACTTCTAGACTATGCCCACACCCCCGACGGACTGGAAAATGTTCTGTGCTCTGTCCGGGATTTCTGCAAAGGACGCTTAATTGCTGTGTTTGGTTGCGGCGGTGATAGAGACCCCATCAAGCGTCCCATTATGGGCCGTATTGGTGTGGAACTGGCAGATATTGCAGTCATCACTTCCGATAATCCCCGTACGGAAGCACCCTTGGACATCATTGCAGATATTCTGGAGGGTGTTTCAAAGGAGAAAGAGAATTACATTGTGATCGAAGACCGACGCAAAGCGATTCAATATGCTATGGACATTGCGGGAAAAGGTGATATGATAGTATTGGCTGGAAAGGGCCACGAAACCTATCAGGAAATTAACGGTGTGAAGTATCATCTGGACGAGCGGGAGGAAGTTGCCGCTCATCTGATGGAAACGAGGTAATTATGGCACGAATCACATTGGCTCAGGCCGCACGCTGGTGCGGCGGAACCATTGATCCCAAATATGCGGATATCTCCTTTTTTGGAGCGAATAACGATTCCCGAAAAGTAGAGCCGGGGCAATTGTTTGTCGCTTTACAAGGCGCACGGGACGGACACGACTTCATTCCCATGGCCATAGATAAAGGCGCGGCGGCGGTGCTTTGTACCCATTGTGACGTGGATTATCCTGCCATAGTTGTGGCGGATACCCGTATCGCCTTGGGGCAGATTGCCCGGGAAGAGCGGAAGCGACTGGGCATGAAAGTGGTTGGTGTCACCGGCTCCGTTGGAAAATCCACCACTAAGGAAATGATCGCATCTGTTTTGGAAACCACCTATCGGGTGGCGAAGACCCCTGCCAATCATAACAATGACATCGGCATGCCTATGGCGATTTTGGCCATGCCGGAAGATACGGAAGTTGCGATTTTGGAAATGGGCATGAACCACTTCCGGGAGATCGCATACTTAAGTAATATCGGTCAGCCGGATGTGGCAGTGATCATCAACATCGGTACCATGCACATCGAGCATTTGGGCTCGAAAGAGGGCATACGCCAGGCAAAGCTGGAGATTTTGGAAGGTCTTCAGTCCGGCGGTACGATTCTGCTCAATGGCGATGATGAAATGCTATGGCCGGTTCGTGATGAATTGAAAGTTCCATCTGTTTGCTTCGGTGCAGACAATGAAAAGTGTGCAGTCCGGGCAATAGACGTAAAAATGGATGATAGCGGCCTGTCCTTTCAAGTGCAGACCGATAAAGACAAATTTGCAATTTCCCTGGCACTGGAAGGGAAGCACTATGTGCTCGATGCGCTGGCGGCAGTCAGTGTGGGCATGCAAATGGGCGTGACACCGGAGCACATCGTGGATGCATTGGGCCAGTTCCGGAATATGGCCGGCCGACAGGAGATCTTTGAGGCGAACGGCTATATCATTATTAAAGATTGCTATAACGCAGGACCGGAATCCATGACTGCGGCTTTGGCGGTGCTGGGAAAGAAGTCCGGCCGCCGTATTGCGGTTTTGGGCGATATGCTGGAGCTGGGCAAGCGCGCCCCAGCGGAGCATTACCGTATCGGCCGCATTTCCGCGGAGAATGCAGACATGCTCTTTGCCTTCGGCCCCAACAGCGGAAGAGTTGTCAGCGGCGCAATCACAGGCGGTATGGACAGTACCCATGCCCGGGCATTTGATGACCAGCAGGAACTGGTAGCTGCACTGAAAACAATCATAAAACCAGGTGATGTACTGCTGTTCAAGGGCAGTCACGGTATGCACATGGAAGTAGCGCTGGAGCTGCTTTTACAGAGCGAAGCGTAAACGGAGGAAAGAGAAATGGAGAGAATCTTGATCACGGTCCTGGCAGGCGGTATTTTGTCCGGACTGATTGGTGTGTTGCTGCTGCCGGTGCTTCGGGCGCTAAAGGCCGGACAATCCATCCGGGAAGTTGGCCCTACCTGGCACAACAATAAGGCCGGCACTCCCATGATGGGGGGATTGTTCTTTATCCTTGGTTCTATCATCTGCATTGTTGCCAATCTGCCTGTGATGGTGGATTATACCGTTTTGTATGTAATGGCGCTGAGCCTGTGTTTTGGACTGGTAGGCTTTTTAGATGATTTCTGCAAGGCAAAATTTAAGCGCAATCTCGGCTTGACCTCGATTCAGAAGGCATTGCTGCAGATGGCGGTTTCTGCCATTTTCGTGTATCTGCTTTATAAGCAGGATCCCGCAAGATGCAATATTTACATCCCGTTTTTCAATGACTATTTCTACATCCATCCGTTATTGTACGTATTTTTCGCTATGTTCGTTATGATCGGCTGTGACAACGCGGTCAACATCACTGATGGCGTAGACGGCCTGTGCGGCAGTGTGACACTGCCCATAATGATCTTCTTCACGGCTGTTGCAATTGCCATGGGCAAATATGACCTTGCAATCCTGCCGGCAGCACTGGTGGGTGGTCTGATCGCATATCTGTTCTTCAATTGGCATCCCGCCAAGGTATTTATGGGCGATACCGGCTCGCTGTTCTTGGGCGGTGTAGTGTGCGCCATGGCCTTTGCGTTGGATATGCCCCTGATCCTGATTCTTGTGGGTTTTGTGTATATCATTGAAACCCTGTCTGTAATCTTGCAGGTGAGCTATTTCAAGCTTTCCCACGGCAAGCGAATTTTCAAAATGTCTCCCATCCACCATCATTTTGAGATGTGTGGCTGGAAAGAAGTGAAGATCGTGTTGGTCTTTACCGCTGTTTCTGCGGTGATGTGCGTCATCGCCTGGTTGGGTGTTGCCGGACGCATGGGCTAAAAAACGAAAGGAGCGAATATGGCAGCAGGAAAACTGTATGCCAAAGAGGACCGCCGGACACTATACGGCGAAACTGTGGACATCCCGTTTTTACTGCTGACGTTGCTGCTTTTGGCTGTTGGACTGGTGATGCTGTATTCGGCCAGCTCTGCCCAAAGCATGTATGATACTGGATACACCATCTCCACCAAATACCTGCAAAAGCAGGCAGTGTGCGCCGGGATCGGTCTTGTGTGCATGTGGATATTCAGCCGTATTCCAGCAGGTTTTTGGCTGAAGTTTGCCTGGCCGCTGTACGGCATCAGCATCGCGCTATTGCTGCTTGTGTTGGTGGCAGGGGAGTCGGTCAACGGTGCGCGGCGTTGGATCAACATTGCAGGGCTGCAATTCCAACCCTCGGAGATTGCAAAATTTACCATGATCGTACTGTTTGCCAAGCTAACCAAAAGTTTTGGCACAGATGCCCGAAAATTCCGCTACGGCGTTTTGGGCTTCGGGGCGGCGCTGATGGGGATATTGATTCCCTTGGCATTGGAAAAGCATCTGTCAGCGATCATGCTCATGGGTATGGTGGCGGTGGTCATCATGTTTGTAGCCGGGACGCATCCCAAATGGCTGCTCATGGGTGCTGGCTGCGCTGTGGTGTTCGTCATTGTATATGTTTCTTTTATGGGTTACGCCGGAGATCGGATCACTGCCTGGCTGCACCCGGAAAGCGACCCCTCGGATAAGGGGTATCAAATCCTGCAATCCTTATATGCCATCGGCTCGGGCGGACTGTTCGGTCTTGGATTTGGCAAGAGCAGGCAGAAATACCTGTATTTGCCCTTTCAGTACAACGACTATATTTTTGCCATTGTCTGCGAAGAGTTGGGCCTCATTGGTGCAGTTCTCATTATAATCCTCTTTGGGGCATTGATCCTGCGGGGCTTTTGGATCGCTTTGCGGGCATCCGATCGGTTTTCCACAGTCCTGGCAACAGGATTGGTTGCATTGATCGCAGTACAGACCGTACTGAATCTCTGCGTAGTCACAAACCTACTACCCTCAACCGGGATCGCGTTGCCGTTTTTCTCCTACGGCGGTACGGCATTGGCAGTGAATTTGGGAGAAATGGGAATTGTGCTCAGTATTTCCCGTCAGCGTAACAAGACAAAAACACAGGAGGTTGCCACATGAATGTGATTTTTACCTGCGGCGGTACAGGCGGACATATTAACCCTGCCATTGCCGTTGCCAATTTGATAAAGGAACGAAATCCGGGCTGTAACATCCTGTTTATCGGTGCAAAGGGTCATATGGAGGAGCAGCTGGTACCCAAGGCGGGGTATCGGCTTGAGTGCCTTCCCGGCTCCGGCCTCAGTCGGGGAAAGAGTATTGCCGCTCTGAGAAAAAATATAGGAGCGGTAAAATGTGTTTTTGATGCAGTAGGCCAATGCAAAAAAATCATTAAGGACTTTAAGCCCGATGTGATCATTGGTACCGGAGGCTATGCCAGCTTTCCTGCGTTGTATGCCGGCAGCAAGCTGGGCATTCCCACTTGTGTGCATGAAGCAAATGCTGTTCCCGGACTAACAACCAAAATGGCTGCCAACCTTGCAGATCGGGTGCTGGTCTGCTTCGAGGAAAGCCGGAAGTACTACAGGCATCCTGAAAAAGTTGAGGTGGTGGGCATGCCCATCCGCCGGGAATTTTGGGAGACAGACCGCCAGAAAGCCCGGGAAGAACTGGGGATTGGTGACAAGCCACTGCTGGTTTCCACATTTGGAAGTCAAGGAGCAAGAGCTATGAATCAAATGGTGGCCGAGTTATTTGCTTTGGAACAGACGGACGGCTTTCCGTTCCACCATATCCATGCGGTGGGCAGCTTCGGCTGGGGCTGGATGCCCGCTCTTGTAAAGGAAAAAGGCGTGGATTTGGAAAAATGCCCTGCCATCGATATGCGGGAGTACATCTACAATATGCCTACCGTCCTAGCGGCGGCAGATGTGGTCATCGGCCGGGCGGGTAGCGGTACTTGCAATGAGATCGCCGCAGCGGGCGTTCCCTGTATTTTGATCCCGTCACCCAATGTGACAAACAACCACCAGGAGAAAAACGCCCGGGTTTTGGAAGCGGGGGGCGGCGCGGTGGTGCTGCTGGAGCGGGAATGTACCGCCCAGAAGGTATATATGGAGATTACTGATCTTCTTAACAACAGCCGCAGAAGCGGACAAATGAGCAAGAATCTGCGTCATATGGCAGTCTCTGATTCCACAGACAGGATTTGCCGCATTGCAGAAAAATTGGCTGCACAAAAGAAATAATCCCGGAGGAACGGATATGGGCACAAAAGAAAAAATTGGCCGCGCGCCTGCGAAGCCACAGAAAAAAACTGAAAAGGAAGCACCGCGACCCTTACAGGATGTGGTATATATGCCACCCAAACCCTTTATGCGGAATCGGATGCTCTTGCGGCTGGCAACTGTTGCCGCCATTGTGCTGGCGCTGGTGCTGGCAATGTCCGTATTTTTCCGTGTGGAGCATATTCAGGTATCCGGCATGGATCAGTATACAGCTTGGGATATCAGCCAAGCCTCGGGGATCAAGCAGGGAGACAGCCTGTTTTCTTTGGGGCTTCCTGGTGCGGCAGCACGGATCAAGGAACTGGACTATGTAAAGGATGTGCGAATCGGCATCCGGCTTCCTAATATGGTGATCATTGATATTACAGAGGTACGTGTGACCTACGCTGTCAAGGCACAGGACGATGAATGGTGGCTGGTGGATTCCGGCGGCCGGATCATTAAGAAGGCAGAAGAAGGCAACCAGGACACCTGCACAAAGATACTTGGAGTGCATCTTCTGAATCCAAAGGAAGGGGAGCAGGCCGTTGCGCAGGAAATGAAAACACCCCAAGTGGATGAAGACGGCAACACCATTCCTGTGACAGTGACAGCGGCACATCGTCTGACGGTGGCGCTGAATATTGCCGACTATTTAGAAGCCAACGGCATTATCGGACAGGCGGCCAGCATTGATGTCAACAACCTGGGAGATATCCAGTTTTGGTACGGTCAGCAGTATCAGGTGAAGCTTGGCGATGAGCAGCAGCTTTCTCACAAGATTAGTCTTGTGAAGGGCGCGATCGACAAATTAAGCCAGGAAAGTCACAACAGTGGCGTGCTGGATGTGAGCTTTACAGTGGATAAAACAGGGGTAAGATACACTAGATTCCAATAATTCCAGAAATTTTTCTAAAAAGTTTGCCGAAAAATACGAAAATGATATTGACCTGGCGAATTTTTTAGGATAGAATAAATAAGTACATTTGTAACTTGAAGCAGTGCGGGCATCCCCGGCTGCAAAACGATACATAGGAGGATAGATTATGTCCAATCAGTTTGAAGAGCGCGTAGTCAAAATTAAGGTGATCGGTGTCGGCGGTGCCGGTAACAATGTTATCAACCGTATGATTGATGCCGGTGTAGAAGGTGTTGACTTCGTAGTCGTAAATACCGACAAGCAGGACTTGAATAATTCTCGTTGCAAAAACAAGGTGCAGATCGGCGAAAAGCTCACCGGCGGCATGGGCGCTGGCTCCAAGCCCGACATCGGCAAGAAGTCTGCTGAGGAAAGCCGCGCTGCAATTGCTAAGATCCTGGAAGGCACCGATATGGTGTTTATCACCGCCGGTATGGGAGGCGGTACCGGCACCGGCGCAGCGCCCATCGTGGCAGATCTGGCCCACGAGGCAGGTATCCTGACCGTTGGTGTTGTCACAAAGCCCTTCAAGTTCGAGGGTGCAAACCGTATGCGCCAGGCTGAGTACGGTATTTCTGAACTGGCCGGCAAGGTTGACTCTCTGATCATCATCCCCAACGACCGCCTGAAGTACGTTACCGATCAGAAGATTACTTTCGCCAATGCATTCGGCATTGCTGACGATGTTCTGAAGCAGGCAGTTACCTCCATCTCCGAACTGGTTGGTTACTCTGATCGTGTCATCATCAACCTGGACTTTGCTGACGTTTCCGCTGTTATGAAGGACGCTGGCCGCGCACACATGGGTGTGGGCACTGCCGCTGGCCGCGAGAAGGCTGAGCAGGCTGCTCTGAGCGCCATCAACAGTCCTCTGCTGGAAACCTCCATCAACGGTGCTACCGGTGTTCTGGTCAACGTGACCGGTTCTACCGAGCTGACGCTGGATGATGTGGAGACTGCTGCCGGTATTGTGCAGGAGAATGCAAACCCCGAGGCAAACATTATCTTCGGTGCAACTTACTCCGATGAGTTTGAGGACGAGATGCGTGTTACCGTTATCGCCACTGGCTTTGAGCAGAAGAAAGACACTGCACAGTCCAAGGCAGAAGCTTCTGGCGAGTCCGTTATCAAGACCGGCGCTGGCAGCGACGATATGGAAGCCTTCTTTGGCCTGTTCAACAAGCAGTAATTTGATCTGTTATACATCCCGGGCCTTGAGCCCGGGATGTTGTTCGTTGGTGTTCTTTTCAGTGGAGGTAATTACGATGCGTATATTCAAAGAATCTGATTTCCGTATTGGAATGCGCAAAATTAAAAGCATTTTGGCAATCTGCATTGGTTTTGCAATCTGGCAAATCATCCGCATTCCCTTTCCGGATCTGGAAGTGCATCCGATCTTTGTATATTTATATGGAATGTTGGAAATTCGGGAAACATCGGAAAAAACAAAAATGATGGGAATACGGCGCTTAAAAGCCACAGCGGTAGGACTGTTGGTGGGGCTTCCCGTGTTGGCGATATTTATCTATCTGCGGGAATTCATAAAACCGGAGTGGTTGCAAATCGGATTTCAACTACTGCTGATTCTTGTAGGCACACTGTTAACACTTACATTGGGGAAAATCGTAGGCTGCGATACTTTGACGGGTATTGCTGCCATGGTATTCATTATTATGATGGTTTCCCATGTCAATCATGAACGGTATTTCCATGCGGTGCTGCGTGCATCCCAGACAATCATTGGAATTTCCGTAGCATGGCTATTGAATGTAAAGTTGTTTCCCTATTCCGGAGAGAATCAATAGAGTTAAAAAAGAGGAGAGCGCAATGGACGCTTACAAGGCTTTGGCCGTCAGTTATGACCGCCTGACCAATGATGTGGATTATCAGGCTGTGGTGGCCTTCTATAAGGAGATATTGGCCCGGGAGGGGCTGAGACCCCGTACCGCGGTTGACTTGGCCTGCGGGACGGGCTCGGTTGCCATGCTGTTGGCAAAAGACGGATTGGGCGTGACGGCTGTGGACATTTCCGAGGATATGCTGTCGGTTGCCAGTCAAAAGGCATCCGGGATGGAGAATCCACCACGGTTTATTTGCCAGCCGTTGCAGGCGCTGCATTTACCCAGGGGCGTGGATTTGGCTGTGTGTGCGCTGGATAGTCTTGACTATATTACCGATCCTGCTGATTGTGCGCAGGCCATCAGGCGAATCTATAAGGCGCTGAACCCTGGCGGTATCTTCATCTTTGATGTCAACACACCGGAAAAGCTCCATGCCATGGACGGGCAAGTCTTTTTGGACGAAGACGATGACGTGTACTGCGTCTGGCGTGGCGAATTTGATGAAGAAACCAACATTTGCGCTTACGGTATGGATCTGTTCCAACGGGAAGGGGAGTGCTGGTACCGTTCCTTTGAGGAACACCGGGAATACGCCTACTCTCAAGAGCAGTTCACTGCTTTTCTGAAGGATGCGGGCTTTACCCGCATTGAGGTTTACGCAGACCGGCGATTTGAGGCACCCCAAGATGGGGAGCAACGAATTTATTTCAAGGCAAGAAAGGGAAAACGGAAATGCAGGATTATTTAGTTCGTGGTATGAGCATGGATGGGTTTGTAAAAGTGGTTGCCATCCGATCCACTGAATTAGTGCGCCGCGGTGCAGAAATTCAGAAAACGACTCCCAATGCCACAGCAGCCCTTGGCAGGGCATTGACAGCCGCATCCATGATGGGCAACATGCAGAAGGTAGAAAATGGCTCTATGACCCTGCAGATCCGGGGCGGCGGCCCAATCGGCACGATTACCGTGGTGTCTGACCCGGATGGCAATGTCCGCGGCTGTGTGACCGAGCCCAAGGTGCCACTGGTGGAAAAATTTCCTGGCAAACTGGACGTGGGCGCAACGGTGGGTACGGACGGGACATTGACCATCATCCGTGATCTTCAAATGAAAGAGCCCTATATCGGCCAGGTGCCTCTGGTTTCCGGTGAGATCGGTGATGATATTACGGCATATTTTGCCCAAAGCGAGCAAACACCTACCGCCTGTGCATTGGGTGTGCTGGTAGATACCGACCAATCTGTGAAGGTGGCCGGCGGCTATCTGCTCCAGCTTCTGCCCGGTGCGCCGGAGGAGACCATCGAAGCACTGGAAAAGGGTATTCAACGCGCTGGAGCGGTGACTGCCATGCTGGAAGACGGATTGACTCCCGAGGAGATCCTCGGACAGGTCTGCGGTGACATCGGCGTAGTGTTTATGGAGACGGCGGAAGTTTCCTATAAGTGCTACTGCTCTCGGGATCGGGTGACATCTGCACTGATCAGTCTTGGCAGAGAGGAATTGATGGAAATTGCTGAGGAGGGCAAGAGCTTCCCGGTGGAGTGCCAATTCTGCGATACCGTTTATGAATTTACCCCGGAAAATGTCCGGGAACTGCTGAAAAAGATCTGAGAAATTCCCTGTGATCGGTGGAAAAAAAACGGATTTTGTGCCGGGAAAAATTATTTCAAAAATACGTAAATAATGCTTGACAAAGCAAATCTTTCTGTGTATAATAATCCACGTCGCTGAGAAAAAGATCCTCTGCGATGACTTCGGGAGCATAGCTCAGCTGGGAGAGCATCTGCCTTACAAGCAGGAGGTCACAGGTTCGAGCCCTGTTGTTCCCACCACCATCTGGCCCGGTGGTGCAGTCGGTTAGCACGCCAGCCTGTCACGCTGGAGGTCGACGGTTCGAGTCCGTTCCGGGTCGCCATTTTAATAACGCATCTTGGTGCGTTGGGGAGGAAGTATTCTCCTCATATGCCTCTGTAGCTCAGTCGGTAGAGCAGTGGACTGAAAATCCACGTGTCGTTGGTTCGATTCCGGCCGGAGGCACCACGGTTCCCAAATGGGAACCGAGATGCGGGTGTAGCTCATCCGGTAGAGCGCCACCTTGCCAAGGTGGAGGTAGCGAGTTCGAGCCTCGTCACCCGCTCCAAACAGATAAGGAACGCGCAACGCGTTCCTTATTTCATACGGTACCGTGGCCAAGTGGTAAGGCAAGAGTCTGCAAAACTCTCATTCCCCAGTTCAAATCTGGGCGGTACCTCCAAAAA
>JAZURL010000005.1:0-9386 GCA_045606205.1 Faecousia sp.
TTTCATAATCCGCCCCCCTTTGTGAACATTGTATCACAAAAACAACGCAACAGCATTTCTATAAACTGCGAATAGTATTCAAATAACTTACTTGCTTGCAAGGAATTGCTCTTTATTCATCATTAAATACTTGTAGCAGAAACGAGAAATGTCGGTATCATACGCTTTTGCATCCAAATCAGTCATGGTATCCGATTCGCAAATTCCATCGATAATATTATTTCTATCGGTTTCATCATTAGGCACGATACCATCGGGAAAAAGTTCAAAGCTTTTTCTCAAAAGCATTTCTGCATCGAAAGCACCGATTAGATGTAACGCATCGGATGTTTGATGCGCATAATTACCGCTACTATCCGCGAGAAATTGGGAGATACCACCACTGCCGATTTCACCTTCAAATAATACACAAAGCAGAAATACTCTAACGCAATCTGAAGAGCATTTATCAATCTCCCAATGATATTTTCTCATAAAATATTCATATGCATCTACTACTACATTTGTATCAGAACTACGGGAAACGATTTCTGCAATATCCAATGGTCTATTTATATGTCTTTTAATTTCCCTGCGCATCCTGATTTTCTGAAAAATGTTCATGACACAGTCTCCTCTCGGTGATGATAGAAGCATATTCCTTAATCCTCTTTTATCTTATCATATGGTAAGTTGAAATGCAAGCAGTACGCAATCGTCATTGTAGTTGTTAAAAAGAAAAAAGCAAATGCCGAATAAACAAAAAGGACAGAGGGAAAACCTCTGTCCTTTTGTATTAGCTATGTAGAAAAGCGCCAGATATGAATTTGTCTTTGCTATTGAATCAATTAACGAACAATGTCAAAATCTTGCCGGCGTTTCTCGTATTTTTCAGCGTTTTCGGTAATGTGCAAATATTTCTTATATGGGTGCCAATTTACAGTATCGACATAAAATGCTTTATTTTTCTCATAGTATTCTGTTACTGTTCCGATTACTTTGGCAGGAACTCCGGCAACGATGCTATTATCCGGAACACTCTTGGTAACAACAGAACCGGCACCAATAATACAGTTGTTTCCGATGGTTACATTCTTCAGTATGGTCGATTTCGCACCAATGAAACAATTGTCTCCAATTTTAATTTTTCCGAAGTTATCATACATTTTGTCCGTAATGCCCATATGATACAGCTGCATGGTACCACCGTCATGAGTAAATAACGAAACTGTTGTGCCAGAAAAATAAACGTTATTTCCGATTTCAACAAGATAAGGTTCTGACCCTAAAATACTAATAGAACCAATATTACAACCGGAACCGATTTTGGCACCCTGTCCCCTTAAGTATGCAACTCTGTTCTTGTTGGAGCGAAGACAAATTTTAGCGTAAACCGTTCTTATCAATCCCCAAAACCGGCTTGAACTGTGCTTCAAAAACAGCATGCCTACGTTCATATCAACTCTCCGTCCTGTCTATTATTAATTCCGTAAAAATATAGTAAAAATATATATGCGTCATCACAAGGTATTTTCTTATTGTTTGGTGGAGCCGGCGGGAATCGAACCCGCGTCCGAATGCAACTTGGAAAGAACTACTCCGTGCGCAGTTTGTTATTTACATTCCCTCATCCCGCCGGGAACAAACACCCTGCGGAAATCAGTAGCTTCATGATGCGTGGAATGGGCAAAGCTTACCAAACTCACGGTCTCCACTCAGATCACACCCGAGCCCGGCTCGTGGACCTTCCGGGGCGGATGGGCGCCTAATTAGGCAGCCAGAACAACAGGATTGTTGTCAGTTAAATTTAAAGGTTACCCGTTTTATCGTGGTCAGGCGCCACGGCACGCTTATCCAGCCTCACTACCCCCGTCGAAACCAGTACGGCCCCATATGGAGATATGAGATAGGAGGATATAAGATACAGGATACTATTTCATATCCCATATCTTATATCTTAATTAAAATCTTCCGTAAGGATCAGGCAGTTTGTTGGGCTCGGGGTACTCCTCGCCGTGGGTATCCACAGTAATGGAAGCAATCTTCTGCTCTTCCACGGGACGATCTTGCATGCCGGTCTTGGTGGCGGCGATGGCATCCACCACTTCCATGCCGGAAGTGACCTTACCGAATGCGGCATACTGACCGTCCAGGTGCTTGGCATCCTGGTGCATGATGAAGAACTGACTGCCGGCGGAGTTGGGGCTGCTGGAACGGGCCATGCTCAGCACGCCGCGCTTATGCTTCAGATCATTGCGCACACCGTTAAAGAAAAACTCGCCCTTGATGCAGTAGCCGGGGCCGCCCATACCGGTGCCATCGGGGCAACCGCCCTGGATCATAAAACCGGGAATGACTCTATGGAAGATCAATCCATCATAATAGTTATGATTAGCAAGATCAATGAAGTTACGAACGCTTTGGGGTGCAGTCTCGGGATACAGTTCCCCCTCGATGACACCGCCGTTTGCCATAGTAATTTTGAATGTAGGATTCATATCAGTACCTCTCTTTCATGGCCCGCTGGATCTGACGCTTGGCATCTTTTTCGGCTGCAGCCTGTCTCTTATCATGTAGCTTTTTACCCTTACACAAGCCCACCTTGACCTTAACACGACTACCCTTAAAATAGACCGACAGTGGGATCAGGGTTAAGCCGTCCTGCTTCACCTTACCCAACAAACGCATGATTTCACGACGGTGCATCAGTAAACGCCTGGGTCTGCGGGGATCTACATTAAAACGGTTTCCGTGGTCATAGGGTGAGATGTGCATTTGGTTCAGGAGCATTTCACCGTTCTTAATGCCGCACCAGGCATCTTTCAAATTTAATGTGCCCTGACGGATGGACTTAACTTCTGTTCCCACCAATTCAATGCCGGCCTCCATTTCCTCCTCCACGAAATATTCGTGATAGGCTTCCCGATTCCGGGCCATGACCTTGATGCTCTCCTTTTCCAAACGCTCACCTCCTTACTGGCTTGCTGGTACAATTATAGCACAACTGTCAAGACAGTCATACATAAAAAAGACAGATCCCCTACTGGAAATCTGTCTTTTGGAGCGGGCAAGGCGGGAATTGATTTGCACTTTTCCTTGGCAAAGACTAATGTTTTACTCCATCAAGACGTCGCAGGCAACAGTCCACCGGGCTGTTGCATTTAGAGCGGTTTAAGTCCCTATTCTAATCCAAATAAAAAAGCAGACAACCTTATGGCTGTCTGCATTTTTTGGTGGGCGAGGCGGGACTTGAACCCGCACGTCCGTAATGGACACTAGAACCTGAATCTAGCGAGTCTACCAATTCCACCACTCGCCCAAATTAATACAGAAGGACTGCCGCCCAACCGCCACGCTATAATACCACGCGGCACAAAATTTGTCAACACCTTTTTTCCGGATTTTTGAAAAAGTTTTTTAATCCTTATAATAGAGCATGCAGTGGCAATAACCTTTAAAATCCGGATCTTCGATTTGCGCACGGAACTCGGCGCAAATGCACTTATTCTCCTCCGTGTGCTGCAAACGGCAAGGACAATAACCGCCGGTACGCTTTAGGCCTTCCCGTACGGACGCAACCATTTCTTTATTTTCGTTCAATCTAACAGCCATTCCCTACCCTCCTTTCCCTTTATCATACCACATTTGTCAACCAAGGAAAAAGTTCTTCTCTTTTTCCCTCTTCTCTGTTATAATAGAAAAAGCAAATGCAGGAGGATGAACCATGTCTTTTCTTCCCATCAACAAACAGGAAATGCTGGAACGCGGCTGGGAAAGCTGCGATTTCGTATATATTATCGGGGATGCATATGTTGACCATCCCTCTTTCGGTCATGCCATCATCAGCCGAATTTTGGAGCATCACGGCTATAGCATTGGTATCATCGCCCAGCCGGACTGGAAGAACCCCAAGTCTATTGATATTTTTGGCCGTCCCCGTCTCGGCTTTTTGGTCTCCGGCGGCAATATGGATTCCATGGTAAACCATTATTCTGTCACCAAGCATAAGCGAAAAACAGATGCCTTTACTCCCGGCGGTGTCATGGGCAAACGCCCGGATTATGCCACCATTGTCTACTGCAATCTGATTCGTCAGCAATACAAGGATGTGCCCATCCTCATTGGCGGTATTGAGGCCAGTCTGCGCCGCCTTGGTCACTACGATTATTGGTCTGAAAGCATGAAGCGTTCCATTTTACTGGATTCTCAGGCAGACCTTTTGATGTACGGCATGGGCGAAAAGAGCATTGTGGAGATTGCCGATGCTCTGAATTCCGGGCTGGATATCAAGGACATCACGTATATTGACGGCACAGTGTTCAAAACTTGTGAAGTCGATGAAAGTCTGCCGACCATCACTCTGCCAAATTTTGACGAACTGAAGGCCAATAAGCGCAAGTATGCAGAATCTTTCAAAATCCAATACAACAACTGTGACCCCTTTACTGCCAAGCGGCTGGTTGAACCCTACGGAAAAGAATTTGTAGTGCAGAATCCGCCCCAGAAGCCGCTGACGCAGGAGGAAATGGACGAAGTCTATTCCCTACCCTTCGAACGCACATGGCATCCCAGTTATGCAAAGGTCGGTGGTGTACCAGCCATCGAGGAAGTCAAATTTAGTCTTACCAGCTGCCGTGGCTGTTTCGGCGCTTGCTCTTTCTGCGCACTAACCTTCCACCAGGGACGGATCATTCAATCTCGGAGCCACCATTCCATTCTGGCGGAGGCGGAAAAGATCATCAAGGAAAAAGATTTCAAAGGTTATATCCACGATGTTGGCGGCCCCACCGCCAATTTCCGTGCACCGGCTTGTGAAAAGCAACTGACCAAGGGCGCATGTGGAGGTCGACAATGCCTCTTCCCCACCCCATGCAAAAATATGAAAGCCGACCACTCAGACTATGTTGCTTTGCTTCGCAAACTGCGTAAATTGGACGGCGTGAAAAAGGTCTTCGTACGCAGCGGTATTCGCTTTGACTACCTACTGGCAGATAAGAAGGATACATTCTTCAAGGAACTTGTTCAGCATCATATTTCCGGGCAACTGAAGGTCGCACCGGAACATGTATCCGATGCCGTTTTGAGCCGCATGGGCAAACCAAGAAATGCCGTTTACAACCGCTTTGTGGAAAAATATTACGCACTGAACAAGCAGTACGGCATGAATCAGTTCCTTGTCCCCTATCTCATGTCAAGCCATCCCGGCTCGACCATGAAAGAGGCAGTGGAGCTGGCGGAGTACATCCGGGATATGGGCTACAATCCGGAGCAGGTGCAGGACTTCTATCCCACCCCCTCCACTTTGTCTACAGTCATGTACTACACCGGTCTTGATCCCAGGACCATGGAAAAGGTATATGTGCCTACTGATCCCCATGAAAAGGCCATGCAAAGGGCACTGATTCAATACCGCAATCCAAAGAACTATTATCTTGTCCGGGAAGCACTCATAAAGGCGCACAGAGAGGATCTCATTGGCTCCAGCCCCAAGTGCCTGATTCGGGCAGTACCGCCCAAGGCAGGCATATACGCGGCGAAACCGCCTGCAAAAGGCAAGCCTCCGGTTAAAAAGGCAGCGTCGTCACGAAAGCCGGTACCCAAAGCCCCGGTAAAAGGCAGAAAACCTGCCAAAAAACGCTGACAGCACTTCTGTTCTTTCCGAAATATTGATGCATAGAATGTTCCATACATCTGAAATTTTGAGGTGGTACTATGGAACATATCGTCAATCAAATCACGGTTCGGGGGCAGCTGGTGGATCTGCCGGAATTCTCCCACGAAAATCACGGAAAGCGGTTTTATCGTTTCTATCTGGACATCCCTCGGCTGTCTGGGAATTCTGACTGTCTGCCGGTGGTGGTGGAGGAAAGAATCTTAGACACCATTGATCTATCCGGGGGCAGTATGCTCACCATCACAGGTCAAATCCGCTCCCACAACACACGCACTGGCGGTAGCCGCCATCTACTGATTTTCATCTTCGCGGCGTCCGTCATTGCGGAGGACGGCGAGCCCTGCAATGATGTAATCATCGAAGGGCCGTTATGCAAAGAGCCAATCTATCGACGCACACCTTTGGGCCGGGAGATCTGCGATGCCATGTTGGCTGTGCCCCGAAGCTTCCGCCGGGCAGATTACCTGCCCTGCATCTTTTGGGGACGCACCGCAGAGGATATCTCCATCTGTCATACTGGGGATCGCATCCGCATCATTGGAAGGCTACAAAGCCGTACTTACATCAAACGCACGGAAGATGGGCAAAAAGAACGGGTTGCTTATGAAATATCCGCTCTATCTGCCCAGATATTGGAACAGGAAATGTAGGAGCACACAGATCACCATACCCACAGCGGTTGGCAGGAATACTGCCGCCGCTGTTTTTCTATAACTGCACGTCTCTTTTTGAACAGTCAGAATGGTAGTAGCACAGGGCCAATGAAACAGCGTGAAGATCATGGTACAAACAAGCGTTTCCACTGACCATCCTCCGAGCATCCCTGCAACATCACCTGTTCCCACGCCCTGCAAGGAAGTCGCTCCAGTCATGGTCATCAGAATGACTGGAATTAGCAATTCATTGGCGGGCAGAGACAGCACAAAGCCTAAAAGGATGATGCCGTTCATACCTAAAAGAGCACCAAACGGGTCAAGGATATTTCCAAGGGTCTGTAACCATCCCCACCTTGCGAAAATCCACAGCAGCACCCCCGCAGGCGCGGCTACTTTCAGCGCCCGTCCTGCAATGCGCAGGGTTCTGTCCAATATAGACCGCACCAAGATCTGCCCGATCCGCGGGCGACGTAAGGGTGGGATCTCCATCAAAAAGTGGCTGGTGGTGTGTTTCAGCGCGGTTTTGCTCAGCACGCCGGAGGTAACCATTGCTCCCATTACGCCAATGATTACACATCCGCCTACGGCCAACGGTGCCCACTTTCCCAACGCCAACCCTGCGAGCAGGATCAATGTTGGGAACCGCCCGTTACAGGGGATCATAGCGTTGGTGAGGATAGCAAGCAGCCGTTCTCTTGGCGACTGTATAATGCGGCATCCGGTAACACCTACTGCGTTACACCCCAACCCCATGCACATGGTCAGTGCCTGCTTACCGCAACCTCCGCAGCGCCTCATGCCTCCGTCCAGTAAAAACGCCATGCGTGGCAAATATCCCACATCCTCCAACAGTGAAAATAGCGGAAAGAAGATGGCCATTGGTGGCAGCATGACGCTGATCACCCGAGCAGAAGTGGCATAAGCGCCATCCAAAAGGAGTCCTCGCAGCCAATCCGGCAGTCTGTACAGCGAATCATGCAGTAAATCATATCCTCTGTTTAGTAGCTGTTCCAACAATTGGGATGGCACATTTGCCCCTGAAATCGTCAACCATATCAACACCATTAAAAGCCCCAGCAAGATACCTACACCCCATGTGCGGCTGACCAGGATCCGATCCACCTTTAATCGCCATGACTGCTGCTTCCCATGTTCGCAGTTGACGCATTGTTTCGCGATACGCTCTGCCCCGGCAACTGTGTCTTGCTCCTCCAAAACCGGCATATGCTCCGGTGGCTTTGTGGCTAGCATGTGTAGTAATTTATCAATACCGTCTTTCCGTCCGGCAGCTGTCAGTATGACCGGGGCACCCACCAATTCCGACAACTTTTTCTCGTCAATGGCAATGCCCATCCGCTCCGCTTCGTCCATCAAACTGACACACAGTATAAAATTAGATGTCAGAGCCCGTACCTGTAGCGCAAGGATCAGACTTCGTTCCAGCGCCGTTCCGTCGCACACCGCTACCGTCCAATCCGCATTTCCAGAGGTGATATATTCTGCGGCAATTTTCTCCTCTTCACTTCCGCCACTAAGAGCGTACGTACCTGGCAGATCCACGAATTCAAACGTGATATCTCCTTTTGACAAAGACCCGGTGGCAACGCTCACCGTCTTTCCCGGCCAATTGCCAGTATGCTGCCGCAAACCAGTCAAGGTATTGAATAATGTACTCTTTCCCACATTGGGATTTCCGGCAAGTGCGACGGTTATCTTCCGCATTGCCATTTTACACGCACCCCTTTCAGATCCCGGGTCCGCAGTGCAATCACCGTACCGCGAAACTCCAACGCTGTTACGCCTCTGTCCGGGCTGCGATACCGGGCGATCACTTCTGTTCCCGGCACAAGGCCAAAATCCCGCAGGCGTTTACACAGCTCCTGCCGACATCCCACCTGCAGCACGATTGCCGGAATACCAGTGGGCATTCGATCCAAACTGACCTCCATAACCATCCCTCCAATTTCATAATCCATCATATCCGCACCAGACCCGAATTGTGCAAAAATATCTTTTCATTTCCAGGGGTTTATGGTAGAATGATGACGTTAGGAGTGAGTAATATGGAACAAAAGGTAAATTCCATTATCGAAATACTGAAAGACCGTTATCCCGATCCCGCCTGCGCGTTGCGTTATAAAAAGGATTATGAGCTGATGATTTCTGTGCGCCTCGCCGCACAGTGTACGGACGCTAGGGTGAATCTCATCACCCCTGCCCTGTTTGCCGCTTATCCCACGCTGGAAGCCTTTGCAAATGCTGATATTGCGGATATTGAACGCATGGTGCATTCCTGCGGCTTTTACAAGCATAAGGCCCGGGATATCGTTTTAGCCTGTCAGATGCTGATCTCCGATTATAACAGCAAAGTACCTGACACCATGGAGCAATTGCTGCGTATCCCCGGCGTGGGACGCAAGACTGCCAATCTGCTTTTGGGTGACCTTTATGGCGTTCCTGGCAGCACTGTCTGCGATACACACTGTATCCGCATTACCGGTAGACTGGGCTTGACTGACGGCACAAAAGACCCCGAAAAGTGCGAACTCCAATTACGTAATGTTCTTCCCCCCGAAGAAAGCTCGGATTTCTGCCATCGGATCGTGTGGTTTGGTCGCGAGGTCTGCACAGCAAGAAGCCCCAAATGTGGTGAGTGCCCATTAAGTATATGGTGTGCAGAGGTGGGCGGTCATAAATAACCGTATTTTTTCCCCCTTGTCCGCATAGAGTGTGGACAAGGGGGGATTTTCTTTGGCCAAAAAAATGCCAATTTTTTATAGTGCAATGCTATTAACAGGGGTCAATTTGCTGCTACGTTTTGTGGGAACCTCCTTTCAAGTCTATCTCTCCGGGCGCATTGGCGCAGAGGGCATCGGTCTGCTGCAGCTTGTGCTCAGTGTGGGCTCTATGGCAATGGTCGCCGGCATGGCGGGCATTCGCACCGCCACCATGTATCTGACTGCCGAAGAAGTAGGCCGCAAGCGGCCGGAGCGCATCCTTTGGGTACTCTCCGGCTGTACGAAATACAGTTTGGTGGCAAGCACCGCAGTTGCGTTGCTTGTTTACATATTCGCGCC
>JAZURL010000006.1:0-114345 GCA_045606205.1 Faecousia sp.
TACGGCATCGGCCCCGCCCGTGCCGCCAAGGTTCTGGAAAAGACCGGTATCAATGCTGATACCCGTGTTAAGGACCTGACTGAAGAGCAGGAAGCATTGCTGCGTGAAGCCATTGAGCAGGGCTACACCATCGAAGGTGACCTGCGTCGTGAGACCGCTATGAACATCAAGCGGCTCAGCGAAATCGGCTGCTACCGTGGCCTGCGTCACCGTCGTGGTCTGCCTGTTCGCGGTCAGCGCACCAAGACCAATGCTCGTACCCGCAAGGGTCCCAAGAAGACCATTGCTAACAAGAAGAAGTAAGGAGGGATATGTACAATGGCTAAGACTACTAAGAAAGTCATTAAGCGCCGTCGCGAGCGCAAAAACGTAGAAAAAGGTGCGGCACATATCCGTTCCTCTTTCAACAACACCATAGTAACCATCACCGACCTGAACGGCAATGCCCTCAGCTGGGCTTCCTCCGGCGGCCTGGGTTTCCGTGGTTCCCGGAAATCCACTCCCTTCGCTGCCCAGACTGCAGCTGAGACTGCCGCAAAGGCTGCTATTGATAACTGCGGCCTGAAGTCTGTTGAGGTCTATGTTAAGGGCCCCGGACAGGGACGTGAAGCTGCGATCCGGGCTCTGCAGTCCGCAGGTCTGGAAGTCGTTATGATTAAGGACGTTACTCCCATCCCCCATAATGGCTGCCGTCCCCCCAAGAGACGTCGCGTCTAATAAGCAATAGGAGGAATTTTGCGTTATGGCTAAAAATATGCAGCCCGTTCTGAAGCGTTGCAGAACGCTGGGCGTTTCTCCTGCCGCCATGGGTTATTCTAAGACTTCCAACAAGAATCCCGGCGGTCAGAGAAGAGCTAAGAAGTCTGAGTATGCTACTCAGCTGACCGAGAAGCAGAAGGTCAAATTCGTTTACGGTATCCAGGAAAAGCAGTTCCGAAACTACTACGACAAGGCTTCCCGTATGGAAGGTAACACCGGTGAGGAGTTGCTGACCTTCGTGGAGCGCAGATTGGACAATGTCGTCTACCGTCTGGGCTTTGCCAATTCCCGCCGTCAGGCTCGCCAGCTGGTGAACCACGGCCACTTTACCGTCAACGGCAAGCGCGTCAACATCCCCAGCTACCTGATTAAGGTAGGCGATGTGATCGCTGTTTCCGAGAAGAGCGCTTCCAACAACTTCTTCAAGAAGCTGAAGGAGGACGATGCATTTGTTGCTGCTCCCAAGTGGTTGGATCGTGATAAGAACACCCTCCAGGGCAAGGTCGTTGCTATGCCGACTCAGGCCGACATCGACTTCGACATCGCAGTACACCTGATCGTCGAGTTGTACTCCAAGTAATCGGCCCCCTGTTGATCGTATTGTCAAATTGTGGGGTGCATTCTACACCCCATACACTTGAGAAGGAGGGTAATGTTTTATGGTAGAAATCGAAAAGCCTCGCATCACCTGTTTGGATGACGTTGAAGACGTCTCCTACGGTAAGTATGTTGTGGAGCCGCTGGAGCGCGGTTATGGCATGACTCTGGGCAACTCTCTGCGCCGGATTTTGCTGAGCAGCCTGCCTGGTTATGCTGCCACTTCTGTGAAGATTGCCGGTGTACAGCATGAGTTTTCCACTGTCCCCGGTGTTACCGAGGATGTGACTGAGATCGTGCTGAATGTGAAGCGGATGATTGTCAAGCTTCACAGCCAGGGCATCAAGACCGTTTATATCGACGCTGTTGGCCCCTGTGAGGTCACTGCAGGCGACATCAAGGCTGATGGTGAGGTCGAGATCCTGAACCCCGAGCTGCATATCTGCACTTTGGGCGAAGGTGCCACTTTCAATATGGAGATCACCCTGTCTCAGGGTCGCGGTTATGTTTCCTCTGATCGGAATAAGACTGCACAGACCGTGATCGGCGTGATTCCCATCGTCTCCATCTATTCCCCTGTGAAAAAGGTGAATTATGCGGTGGAGCCCACTCGTGTCGGCGATAAGACCGACTTCGACAAGCTGACCCTTGAGGTCTGGACAGATTCCACCATTTCCGCCAAGGATGCTGTTTCTTTGGGCGCTAAGATCCTGTCTGATCACCTGACCGTGTTCACCAACCTGTCCGATACGCTCGGTACAGATTCCACGGTGGTTGAGAAGAACCCGGATCGTGCCGATGCAAAGCTGTCCATGACCATCGATGAGTTGGATCTGTCTGTCCGGAGTTTCAACTGCCTGAAGCGTGCCAACATCAACACCGTTGCTGATCTGATCAACAAGACCGGCGAGGATATGATGAAGGTCCGTAACATGGGCAAGAAGTCCCTGGACGAGGTTCAGAAGAAGCTGGAGATGATGGGCTTGTCCCTGGCCAGCGAAGATTCTGGCAGCAACAACTAAGTCAACCTTTTAAGAAGGAGGAAAAGTTCATGTTCGGAACTCGTAAGCTGGGTAAGACCAGCACTCAGAGAAAAGCTCTGCTGCGTCAGCTGGTGACCGATCTGCTGGCTAACGGCAAGATCGAGACCACCTTCTACCGCGCCAAGGAAGTTCAGCCTGTTGTGGAGAAGATGATCACCCTGGGAAAGAAGGGCGGCCTGTACAACTATCGCCGTGCTCTGTCCTTCATCACCAAGGAGGATGTGGCTCACAAGCTGTTCAATGAGATTGCTCCCAAGTATGCAGAGCGCAACGGTGGTTACACCCGCGTGACTCGTACCGGCGCTCGCCGGGGCGATGCTGCTGAGATGGCAGTCATTGAGCTGATCTGATCAATAAACTAGAAAGAGCGTGCTGTAAAGCACGCTCTTTTTGCGTCCAGGGCCGGCGGCTATCCGTTTGCGGTGCCCGGCGGATACTGCGCCGGACAAAGCAGGCTTGTATCCTGCCGACCGCGGCACTCGCTACGCCCTCGCTTGATCTGCCACAGGCAGCGCTCGGGCTCGCGTCCGTTTGCGGTGCCCGGCAGGGGGGGTAAAGGAGCTGCTAGCCAGATTTGTTTGCATTTTCGCCCGGTAACGGGCGAAAATAAAGGTTCGCCTCGGTCTAGCCCTCGGCGGCGGTGCTCATCCGCACCGCATTTAGATCTTCAAATCTGTATCCGCTAATAAAAAATCAGCCATCCCAAATGGGATGACTGATTTTTTGGAGCTGCTAGCCAGATTTGAACTGGCGACCTCATCCTTACCAAGGATGCGCTCTACCGGCTGAGCTATAGCAGCAAGCTTGCTTGACAGCCTTGCCATTATATACCGAAATAGAGGAATTGTCAAGCGGTTTTTGAAAAAAATTCGAGTATTTTGCAGTGTCAGAAAATGGCCCACTCAGGGAGCGCTTCGAAGGTCAGCACCTTATCAAAAAGGGGAAATGTGAGCCGGCAGGAAAACAGCATAGGGACAGGGGAGTCATCCCGGGATCCGTATTTGTGATCACCCACCAGCGGATATCCCCGACTGGAAAATTGCACCCGGATCTGATGACTGCGACCGGTATGCAGACGAATGCGTACCAAAGCAGGATCGTTCGCAGTCAACCGAACAAATTCCAATCTGGCCTTTTTGACGCCTTTTCGTTCCTTTTTGACAACAAAAACTTTGTTTTTACTGCTATCTTTAAACAGCAGATCTGACCAGTCGTCTTGCGCAGGGGGTGTTCCGTGCACCATTGCCACATATTCTTTAACCATGGAACCGTCCTGAATGGCCTTACTTAGCACCGCAGCAGCGGCTTTTGTGCGGGCATAGACCATCACACCGCCTACATTCTTCTCCAGACGGTGAACAGGGTAAATTTCGCCATTCAGAGCAGCGGGGACTTCGTGCTCTGAATCCATTCCAACAGGCTTGATGCACACGACGATATGTTGGTTTTCGAAGAGAATATCCATGCGCCACACTCCTTTTGCAAAATTATATCAGAAAAGCGAACAAAAAGCAAAGGAATTACCAGTTTTTCTTGCGAATGAGGAAAAATCATGTATAATAAAAGCAGGTGATGTAAATGACGACAAAGGATTATCAAAAGAAACGACCGATTGCTATATTTTTGCGGTATTTTTCCAACCACAAGGGTTTGTTTGCGGTGGACATCCTCTGTGCAGTGCTGATCTCGGCGGTGGACTTGCTGTTCCCGCTGGTGACCCGCTCAGCGTTGTATGATATGCTCCCGGGGCAGATGTACCGCACCTTTTTTGTAGTGATGATCGTGATGGTTGCGTGCTATCTTCTGCGGGCCTTCCTCAACTATATCGTGGCTTATTACGGCCACACCTTCGGCATCCGGGTGGAAGCGGATATCCGCCGGGATCTGTTTCGCCACATGCAGGATATGAGTTTCGATTTTTACGACAAAAACCGAACTGGCCAGCTGATGAGCCGACTTACCGCCGATCTGAATGATCTGACGGAGCTTGCTCACCATGGCCCGGAGGATCTGCTGACCTCGGTATTGACCATGGTAGGTGCTGTGATCGTTATGGCGTCCATCCAATGGCAACTGGCCTTAATTGTAGGGCTGATGGTACCGCTTTTTGCAGCCCTGGTCATGACCATGCGCCGGCGGATGCGTAACGCATCCCGGAAAGTCAAGGAAAAGACCGCTCACATCAATGCAGAGATCGAGAGCAGTCTGTCCGGTGTACGCACTGCGAAAGCCTTTGCCAATGAGCCGGTGGAAAACGCTCGGTTTCATGCCGCCAACGGCATGTTCCGGGATTCCAAACGGGATTTCCACAAAGCTATGGGACGTTTCCACAGTTGTATGGAGTTTTTTCTGTGCAGCCTGAATGTGGTAGTGATCGGCTTCGGCGGATATCTCATTATGCGGGGGGATATGGATTACCGTGATCTGCTGACCTTTACCCTCTACATTGCATCCTTTGTTTCCCCCATGCGCAAACTCTCCAATTTTTCGGAACTGTTTGCCAATGGATTTGCGGGCCTGAACCGATTTGTCAGCATCATGCGCACCGAACCCACCATTCAGGATGCCCCGGATGCTGTGGAACTGGAGAATGTGAAAGGCAAGATTCGTGTAGCGGATGTTTCTTTCTCCTACACGCCGGGTGTAGGTGTTCTGCACCATGTTGACCTTGAAATTCATCCGGGTGAGACCATTGCCATTGTGGGCCCCTCCGGTGGCGGTAAGAGCACCCTGTGCCAGCTGATCCCCCGATTCTATGAAGTGACCGAGGGTGCAATCTCCATTGATGACACAGATGTGCGCAAAATTACCCAACGGTCTCTGCATCAGAACATTGGCATTGTTCAGCAAGATGTATTTCTGTTTGCGGATACGATTTTTGAGAACATCCGCTACGGTAAGCCGGACGCTACCATGGAAGAGGTGGTAGAAGCGGCGAAAAAAGCCGAAATTTACGACGACATTATGGCTATGCCCGACGGATTCCAGACCTATGTGGGCGAGCGCGGTACGCTTCTGTCCGGTGGACAAAAACAGCGTGTGGCCATTGCCCGAATCTTCTTGAAGAATCCACCCATTCTGATTTTGGATGAAGCAACTTCTGCCTTGGACTCCGTGACGGAGGCCAAAATCCAGCGTGCGTTTGATGCCCTGGCCAAGGGCAGAACCACCTTGATTATTGCTCACCGCCTGTCCACCATCCGGGCGGCGAATCGCATCGTGTCCATTGCCGACGGTGAGATCACGGAATGCGGAAGCCATGAGGAACTCTTGCAGACCGGCGGTATCTATTCCCAGTTGTATACCACACAAAATGCCAACAACGGCGGCAAAATCGGTGAATGAAAAAATTCCACCCAAACGGGTGGAATTTTTTATTACATTTTCTCGGGGGCGGAGAAGCCCAACAGATTGATGGAAGTCTCCAAAATGTTCTTTGCCAATGCGATCAAGGCAATGTAGCCAGCCTTCAGCGCTTCGTTTTCCTCGCCCAAAATCCGGGTCTCGTGGTAGAACTTGTTCACCGAACCGGCCAGTTCATAAATGTAAGCACAGATCAGATTGGGAGCGGATGCTTTTACCGCGCTCTCCAGGGCAGGAGCGAACTTGGTGATGGCGATCATCAGATCCTTGGCGTACTCATTGACAGGATTTTGAATGGGAAGATTCTCCCAAGCACCGTATTTTGCCAGAATGGACTTGATCCGCACGATGGTGTAGAGAATGTACGGACCGGTATTACCCTCAAACGCGGCAAAACGCTCCATATCGAAGTTGTAGTCCTTGGTGGGTTGATTGCTCAAATCACCATATTTCAGCGCGCCCATGGCGATCTTTTGGGTGGTCGCTTCCACTTCCTCCTCAGGAACGATACGATTCTCCACAACCTTGGCCCGGACGAAGTCCGTCATGTCGGAAATGAGGGTTTCCAGTCGCAGAACGCCGCCGTCCCGGGTCTTAAAAGGCTTGCCGTCCGCACCGTTCATGGTGCCGTGACCCACGTGCTCCAACTCAGTATCTGCGTTCACAATGCCACTCTTGCGCGCAGCGCGGAACACCTGGTCAAAGTGCAGATTCTGCCGCTTGTCGGTGACATAGAGCATTTTGTCCGGATTCCAGTCCTGCATACGCTGTACCATGGTAGCCAGGTCGGTGGTGGCATAGATGGCGGAGCCGTCGGACTTGATGAGGATGCAGGGGGGGATCTCGTTCTTGTCGCCCTCCTCGGTCACTGGAATGACCCATGCGCCGTTGGACAGGACAGCCACGCCCTTGGCTTTCATATCCGCAACCATATCGGGGATGTAGGGATCGGCATCGCTTTCGCCCAGCCACTTTTCAAAGTGGACATCCAGGTTGTCGTAGTTCTTTTTCAGGTCGGTGACGGACACGTGCATAATGTGCTGCCACAACGCCCGATAACCCCGGCGGCCCTGTTGCAGTTCAAAGGTGGCCTGGTGGGCCTTGCGGGAAAATGCGGGATCAGCCTTTTTGGCAGATGCGGTGGGGTAGATCTCCTCCAACTCATCCACAGTAAAGGGGGCGGTTTCGGGATATTCCCCGGCAAAATCCGGATCAAAATAGGGCAGTTCCGGCTGACGCTCCTGCAGTTCTGCGATGATCAGGCCCATCTGCAGACCCCAGTCACCCAGGTGCACATCGCCGATGGTGTTGTAGCCCAGGAACTTGTGCAGGCGCTTCAGCGCTTCGCCGATGATGGCAGGGCGTAAGTGACCGATATGCAGGGGCTTTGCAACGTTTGCACCGCCGTAGTCCACCACGATGGTCTTTCCTGCGCCAATCTTTTCCACACCGAAATCTTCAGCGGTGCGCATTTGCTCCAAATAGTTCTGCAGAAACTGGCCGGAGAGTTTCAGATTGATAAAGCCGGGCATGACCGCCTCAATCATGCTGTAATCCTCGGCATTCAGCTTGGCGACAACAGCGTTGGCAATCTGAATGGGGGCGCACTTGTACTGCTTGGCAGCGGCCAATGCACCGTTGCATTGATATTCGCACAGGTCGGGCCGGTTGGAAACAGTCACGCGGCCGAAAGATGCGTCGTAACCGGCATCTTCAAAGGCGGCCTGCATCTTAGCGGTGATAATATCTAGAATTTTTTCCATAATAAAAGACTCCTATATAAACATGTCATTGCGAGGAGCGAAGCGACGTGGCAATCCCGTGGAGTTTTTGGAAACCTGATGGGGATTGCCACACCAGTCTGCGGACTGGTTCGCAATGACGCGAGTTGTTTATTGCTGCTTGTTCTGTGCTATCCATTCCAGGTAGTCATCATATGTGCCGTAGCGGTCTACGATGGTGCCGTCGGGTTGGAAAGCAATGACACGGTTACAGGTAGAGGTAAGCATTTCGTGGTCGTGGGATGCCAGCAATACAACACCGGGGAAGGCTTCCAGGCCCTTGTTCACAGCCTGGATGGATTCCATATCCAGGTGGTTGGTGGGCTGGTCGAGCAGTACCACATTGGCACCGCTGAGCATCATCTTGCTGAGCATACAGCGTACCTTTTCGCCACCGGACAGCACATTGACGGGCTTGAATACATCTTCATTGGAGAACAACATCCGTCCCAGGAAGCCGCGCAGGTAAACATCGTCCTTCTTGGCAGAGTATTGACGCAGCCAGTCCACCAATTCTTCGGTGTTGCCCTCAAAGTAGGGGGTGTTGTCCTTGGGCAGATAACTGCGAATGGTGGAGATGCCCCACTTAATGGAGCCTTCGTCCGGTTCCAGCTCGCCCATGAGGATCTGGAACAGGGCGGTCTGTGCCAGTTCGTTTTCGCCCACGAAGGCAATTTTATCGTTCTTTCCCACGGAGAAATAGACCTTGTCCAGCAGCTTCACACCGTCCACGGTGACGGAAACGTCGTTGACAGTGAGAATGTCCTTGCCCAGTTCCCGTTCCGGCTGGAAGCCAACGAAGGGATAGCGGCGGGTGGAGCAAGGCATTTCTTCTACCGTCAGCTTGTCCAGCAACTTCCGACGAGCGGTTGCCTGCTTTGCTTTGGACTTGTTGGCGGTGAACCGCTGAATGAACAATTGCAGTTCTTCGATTTTTTCCTGATTCCGCTTATTCTTGTTACGGATCATGGCCTGCACCAACTGGGAAGATTCGTACCAGAAGTCATAGTTGCCCACATACATCTTGATCTTACCATAGTCGATATCCACGGTGTGGGTGCAAACGGTATTGAGGAAGTGCCGGTCGTGGGACACGGCGATGACCATGCCGGGGAATTCCAGCAGGAAGTCCTCCAGCCAGTTAATGGCCTCAATGTCCAGGTTGTTGGTGGGTTCGTCCAGCATGACGATGTCCGGGTTGCCGAACAATGCCTGCGCAAGCAAAACTTTCACTTTCAGACGGGGGTCGGTGGTCTCCATCAGATCGTAGTGCAGTTCTGTGCCGATGCCCAAACCCTGGAGCAAACGGGAAGCATCGGATTCTGCCTCCCAACCGCCGATCTCAGCAAACTCTGCTTCAAGGTCAGCGGCGCGCAAACCGTCCTCATCGGAGAAATCCGGTTTTTCGTAGATGGCATCCTTTTCCTTCATCACATCGTAAAGATGCTGGTTTCCCATGATGACGGTGTCCAGGATGGTGTATTCGTCGTATGCGTTCTGATTCTGCTTCAGAACCGATACCCGCTTATCGGGGTCGATGGAGATAGAACCGGTGGTGGAATCCAACTCACCGGTGAGAATCCGCAGAAAGGTGGACTTGCCTGCACCGTTGGCACCGATGATGCCATAGCAGTTACCGGGCAAGAATTGCAGATCTACATGCTGGAACAGCCACTGGCCGCCAAATTGCATACCCAAATTGCTGACTGTGATCATAACGTCTCCTTTAGTGCACATAAATAGTCATTATAATTATACCATATTAAACCAAAAAAGCAAGCCGCTCCGGGAAAAGAGCGGCTTGTTTGATTAAATAATACCCCGCAGAACCAGCAAAAGAAGGACACAGGTTGCAAGGAGCGCTGCGCTTAGCAGGTAAATACCCCATTTGGCTGATGCGGACTTAGAAGAAGTTTTAGGGACCAGTCCGGTTTTTCGCAGTGCCAGCACCAAGGGCTTGTAGAGCATCAGTATCAATGCGCTGTTAAAACCGGCCTTCAATGCATTAAAGGGGAGAAACACGGGGATAAGCATAGAGACTACCACAGGGCGTGGAGCACCCATATAAAGGGGAGTGATCAGCCAGTTCCACAAAAGCATCACTACAATCATCGCCACAGAGCCAAGCAGCAGGCCCAATACTGCGCCAACAATGGAATGTTTCTTCTTGTACACACAAGCAGCGGTGCAGGCAAAACAGGCGCTGGACAGGAAATTCATCAAAAAGCCTATGATTCCCGTATCGCCGATGGTAAGCGCCTCTATTGCAGCAGACACCAGGGAAATGGCAAGAGCGGCCAAGGGTCCAAGCAAAAATCCTCCGATGGTGATGGCCACATCCATAGGCTCGTAGCTCAAAAACGGCGCGGCCGGGATCAGCGGGGTCTTGCTGAACGACAAAAGATATGCTACAGCCGCCAGCATAGCCAACAGCACCATTTTTTTAACATCAAATTGTTTTCTCATCTCTTTCACCCCGTAAAAAATGCCCTGAAGAAAGCTTCAGGGCATAGTTGTGTAAGGTAGATCATCTTCCATCCAGACTGTACTGTCGGTATCGGAGTTGCACCGATTCAGCGCCTGTGCGCTCGCGGACTTTACCGCCGGTCGGGAATTTCACCCTGCCCTGAAGATCATTATGAAACTGCTTACAGAATAACACATGGGTGCAGACTTGTCAAGAAATAGGGAATGTGATAAACTGTTTATGTTCCGGTGGTGCCACTGGGGGTAGTGGGGGTTGTGCCGGAAGGCAAAGTGGCCTGCGGCATTTTGAAGCTGCGAATGCTACCCTTGGCGGAAGTATCCGTAACGTCGCCACCGATGACCTGATTATTGTAGATCAACAGTGTGGCGTAGACCGGGGCGGTGGCATCGGGGAAGTTGTTGATCTGATACACGTAGCGCATGACGGTCTTTCCGGCATAAGCGGACAGATCGTAGCCCTGGCTCTTCTGCAATTCATTATACCGATTGAAAACGTCGTTGCCCTGCTCGGGTACGCGCACCTGCCCGGATTCTACCGGCGACGTGGTTACTTCCCAGCCGAAGCTTTTCAGAAAAGCCACTCGGGCATCGTTGTTGGCCACCCCGGTGGATGCGGTGGGGGTGGAGTCATTTCCACCGAAAATTAGGAACAGTCCTGCTACTACAATTACCACGGCGGCCAGAATGATTGCGATCTTCTTTTTATCGACCTTTGCGGTCATAACCAGCATATTGAATCCCTCCATATTAGAATTGGCATTACAGCCTATTCGCGATTGGACAAGGATAGAACGGAGAAATTATGGAACGATTGGACAAATTCTTATGCGACAGCGGAGCGGGCACCCGCAGTCAAGTGAAATTGATCATCAAAGCGGGCCGGGTTACGGTGGATGGTGCTGTACAGAAGGATGTGGGTGCTAAGATCAACCCTCAAACCCAAAGCATCTGCCTGGACGGAGAAAGACTGACGGGTGCACAACGCCTGGTGGTGATGCTCAACAAGCCGGCGGGCTACATTACTGCAACAGAGGACAAGCAGGATAAGACTGTGATGGAGTTGCTGCCCAAGCAGCTGCAGGGCAGGGGACTGAGGCCAGTGGGGCGGCTGGACAAGATGACGGAAGGCTTGCTGCTATTTACCAACGACGGAGATCTGTTGCACCGTCTGATCTCACCGAAAAAGGAAGTACCCAAGGTCTATTACGTCCAACATGAGGGCACATCCGAGAAGGAAGATGTGAATGCGTTTGCCACCGGCTTGATTTTGGGAGATGGCACTGTCTGTTTGAGTGCAAAATTGGAGTCACTTGGGCCTGGAGAAAGCCGCATTACTGTTTGTGAGGGCAAATACCATCAGGTGCGGCGGATGATGTCATCCCGGGGGATGACAGTCACGTATTTGGAGCGGCAGCAGGAAGGAAATCTGACATTGGGCGACCTCCCAAGAGGAAAGACCCGGCTGCTGACGGAAGAAGAAATCGGTGCGTTGGAAGGAAAGTGACACGCGCAATGTAGCAATACATCCAAAAAAGAGGGTATTTTTTGCAATAATATGTCAAAAGGCGCTTGCAAATTGTGCAAAAGGGTTGTATAATGATTATGCAATTTTGTAAAAAGTGCATTCATTGAGAGATTAAAGGAGGTCTGAAAAATGTCCAACAGTGTTTTTCAGAATGTCATTGTTCAGTTAAGAGATATTTCCGACCGGACATTCGGTGTGATCGACGGGGAAGGCTGTGTGGTCTCCTGCACCGATGTTGCGCTGCTGGGGGAGCGTTGGCCTGAAGCCACTGTGAAGGTGGCCGGTTCTGCCGAGCCCGTGGTTCAGTTTAATCAGAAGTGTTTCAAGGCAATCCTCAGCGGCACAGGTGCGTTTGAGTATGCGGTATTTTGCTCCGGCACGGACGAAGGTGCCCGCAGCAGTTGTCTGATGGCCTACATCGCGCTGAACGGTGCAAAGACCTTCTATGAGGAAAAGAATGACAGAGGCACCTTTGTCAAGAACATCATTATGGATAACATCCTACCCGGCGATATTTATATCCGGGCAAAGGAACTGCATTTTGTTACCGATGCGCCCCGGGTGGTGTATTTGGTTCGTCAGACCAGCCATGCAGATGTGGCAACGGTGGATGTGCTGTCTAATCTGTTCCCGGACAGAAGCCAGGACTTTGTTCTGAGTGTAAACGAAATGGATGTGGCCGTGGTTAAGCAGATCACTGCCGCAACCACTGCGACAGATCTGGAAAAGATGGCTCGCGAAATGGAGAAGATGCTGAAAGACGAGTTGGGTGTCAAGGCCGTGATCGGTTTTGGTACTGTGGCGGAGCATATGCGTTCCTTGGCGGATTCCTATAAGGAAGCACAGACGGCCATTGACGTGGGCAAGGTCTTCGATACCGAAAAGAGCATCATCAATTATGAGAATCTGGGCATCGGCCGACTGATCTACCAGCTGCCCACCACGTTGTGCGATATTTTCCTCAGCGAGGTATTCAAGAAGAACTCCATTGATTCTTTGGATCAGGAGACCCTGTTTACTATCAATAAATTCTTCGAAAATAATCTGAATGTTTCGGAAACCTCCCGGAAGCTTTTTGTCCACCGGAACACTTTGGTGTACCGTTTGGAAAAGATCAAGAAGCTGACAGGATTGGATCTGCGCCAATTTGACCATGCCATCGTCTTTAAAGTGGCCCTGATGGTGCGCAAGTATCTTTCCTCCCGGGAAACCCGCTGATCTGTTTGATCTGGGCCTGTTGCAATGCAGCAGGCCCGTTTTTATACAAGCGTGGAAAACAATACCAGAAAAATTGTGGAATCCATGCAAAACGCCGCTTTTCCGTGGAAAACTCCCAGAAAAAAAGCAAAATAGCACATGGGGTTATTGACATCAGCATTACAATGTGTTACAATTTGGTTACATTAATTCTGGAGAAACAGCATTATGATTGAATTTACAGATGTAGTCAAATCCTATTCTGTGGGCAACCGGGCGCTGAAAGGCGTTTCCATGCAGATCGAGGATGGAGAGTTTGCTTTTTTGGTGGGCCCTTCCGGTTCCGGAAAGTCTACCATAATTAAATTGATTACCGGAGAGCTGAAGCCTACCTCCGGTACTGTTCATGTTAACGGCTATTCTTTGGAGCGGATTCGCAAGCGTGAGATTCCGTATCTGCGCCGGACGGTGGGAATTGTGTTTCAGGATTTCCGACTGATCCAGAATAAGACCGTTTACGAGAATGTGGCCTTTGTCATGCGGGCGATCGGCGCCCAGGAAAAGGAGATCCGGGAGCGTGTGCCTTACGTGCTGAACCTGGTGGGCTTGGATACCAAGAGCCGCCGTCATCCCGGTGAGCTGTCCGGCGGTGAGCAGCAGCGCCTTGCTATTGCCCGGGCGTTGGTGAACAATCCGGCCACCATCATTGCGGATGAGCCTACCGGCAACCTGGATCCGGCCCGTGCTCTGGAGATCATGAGTTTGCTGATGGAGATCAACAACCTGGGAACTACCATGCTGGTGGTCACCCACGCCAAGGATCTGGTGGAGCGCTTTCACAAGCGCGTCATCGCTATTGACGATGGCTTGATTATCGGCGACGGAATGGATGGGTATTACACACATGAAGATCAATAATCTTGGCTACTTAGTAAAAGAGGGCATTCGCGGGATCTTTCTCCACGGCTTTATGTCCTTTGCCGCCGTTTGCGTAACGGTGGCCTGCCTGCTGATCGTAGGCGGCTTCTCCTGCCTGATGTACAACCTGAGCATTATGGTGGAGGATCTCAACAAAACCAACCAGGTCATGGTGTATGTGGATGAGAATTACACCGATGCCGAGGCAAGAAGTGTTGGTACGCTGATCAATAAGGTCAGCAATGTTTACAAGGCAGAATTTAAGTCCCGGGAAGAGGCTTTGGAAGATTTTGTGGCAGATCACGGCGGTGACAGCGCTTTTACAGGCGTGGATGCCAACCCCCTGCGCCACCGCTTTGTGGTGCTGCTGGAAGATAACAGCCTTATTAAAGAGACGGTTGCAGAACTGGAAAAAGTGGAAGGTGTTGTGAAGATCAGTGCCGCTTATGAATTGGCCGAAGGCTTTACCACACTACAGGATGTCCTGCACATCGCATCCATTGCGGTGATCGGTGTGTTGCTTCTGGTGAGTCTGCTGATCATCTCCAACACTGTCAAGCTGGCTATGTATGATCGGCGGGATGAGATCGCCATTATGAAAATGGTGGGCGCGACCAATGGATTTATCCGCCTCCCCTACGTGGTGGAGGGCTTTACCCTGGGTATGATTGGTGCAGGGCTGGCCTTTGGCCTGCTGTGGCTGCTGTATGATGCACTGCTGGGCCGAGTGGCTTCGGTAGACACATTGCAGCTGCTGAATTTTGTGCCCTTCCAGGAACTGCTGATTCCTATGATCAGCACGTTCTGCGCTGCCGGCCTGTTTGTAGGCATTGTGGGCAGCTGGACTTCTATCCGAAAGTTTATGGATGTTTAGTGAGACCTTTTAAGACCAAGGAGCCCAATGAAGATGAAGAACAAAAAGTTATTGGTTTCATTGCTTGCCGGCATTATGGCGGGCATCATGATACTAACCTTACTGCTGCAGCTGATTCCTACGCCGGCGCAGGCGGCTACCTCCAGCGAGATCAAAAACCAGATCGAGCAGATGGAAAAAGATCAGGAGGCTCTACAAAAAGAGCTGGACGAGCTGAAAGATAAACGCAAAGAAAACCTGTCTGAGATGCAGGACATCATTGAGCAGAAGAATATCGTGGATCAGCAGGTGGCCTTGCTTCACGAGCAAATCGACAGCATGAATGATCAGATTGCTGCCTATGCGGTAATGATCGCCGATAAGCAGGCAGAGTTGGACAAGGCTAATGAGGATCTACAGAATATGAAGCAGAAGCACATGGAGCGCCTGCGCGCCATGGAAGAGGATGGATCCCTGTCCTACTGGTATGTGCTGTTTGAGGCAAACAGCTTTACAGATCTGTTGGACCGGCTGAATATGATCCAGGAAATTGCTGCTGCTGATCAAAAGCGCATTGAAGAAATGGGCGAGGCCGCCAAAACGGTGGAGCAGACCCGCTTGACACTGCAGCAGGAACAGGCCGCTTTGCAGGATAGCCGCCAGAAAATGGCTGCCAAGCAGGTGGAACTGGACAAGACAAAACAGGAATCTGAAAAGCTGCTGGCAGAGCTTATTGCCAAAGGCGAAGAATATGAGATCTGGATGGAAGAACAGGAAGATAAGCTATCCGATCTGGAAGACGATTTGGCAAACATGGAAGTTGAGTATGACCGGGTCAAGTACGAAGAATGGCTGGCAACTTCTGTTCCGCCTACCACAGCTCCTCCTTCCTCTAATTCCTCATCATCTTCCTCGGGTTCTGGAAACGGCGAGTACAGCGAGACGATCTGGCGTGCGGGAACAGCAATGACCCCCAACACAGTGAATGGAGTCACCTGGTACACCCCTTGTGATTACAACCGAATCTCCAGTACCTTTGGTATGCGTTTCCACCCGGTCTATCACTACTGGAAGATGCATAAGGGCGTGGACTTTGCCATTGGACATACCCCCATTTACGCCACCAGACCGGGCGTGGTCATGATCGCCACCACTTGGGAGGATGCAAGTGCAGGCTACTACGTGATGATCGATCACGGTGATGGCTTCCGTAGTGTGTATATGCATATGTGCAAGCGCCCCTATGTGAAAGTAGGAGACTTTGTGACCGCGGGCCAAGAACTGGGCTGTGTTGGTTCCACCGGTGCGTCTACCGGTAACCACCTACATTTTGGCATCAGTGTATACAATCCCAAACTGGGAAAATATGAGTATGTCAATCCGCTTTTGTACGTAAAATAAGCATAGTCCCACAGCCCTGCGGGGCTGTGGGAATCCTTTATTCTGAGGTGATGCAAGTGAAAAATGAAAAATGGAATCGGATTCTATCCTATGTGCTGGTAGCCGTACTGTCGGTAATGCTGACGGTTGCAGTGATGCTGGGTGTTTATATGTTCAATCAACAGAGCAATAAGTTGATGGTGCTGGAAAATTTGATTCAGGAGTGCTTTATCGGCGAAGTTGACCAAGTGGCCATGGAAGATGCCGCAGCCCATGCAATGGTTAATGCTCTGGGAGATCGGTGGAGCTACTATATTCCAGCAGATGAATATGCTGCCTATATGGAGCAGATGAAAAACTCTTATGTGGGAGTGGGCATTACCATCACAGCCGAGGAAAACGGCGCAATTAAGGTGCTGCAGGTAACGGGCGGCGGCCCGGCGGAAGAGGCTGGGATACAGGCGGAGGATGTCATTGTGAAGGTGGATGGCCAGTCCATCCTGGAGATGGCGCTGGACGATAGCAAAAAACTCATTCAAGGCAAAGAAAATACCACAGTACAAATCACGGTGCTGCGTAATGGTGTAGAGCACACTATGCAGGTAACCCGCCGCGCGATTCGGATGCCTGTGGTGGAATTTCAGCTATTGGAGGAGAATATCGGTCTGGTGACGATTTTTAATTTCAACAGCAATTGCGCCACGGAGACCATTGCGGCCATTGAAGAGCTCGTGGCTCAGGGGGCACAGAAGCTCATTTTTGATGTGCGCAACAACCCTGGCGGATATGCCAATGAGCTGGTGAAGGTGCTGGACTATCTACTGCCGGAAGGCAAGCTTTTTACTACGGTAGATTACACCGGCGCGGAGCATACGGACATGTCAGATGCAGCCTGTTTGGAGCTTCCCATGGCGGTGCTGGTCAATGGCAATTCCTACTCGGCGGCAGAATTTTTCGCCGCTGCTATGGCGGAATACGACGCCGCCGTGGTGGTAGGGGAGAGAACCTCCGGAAAAGGCTATTTCCAGAGCACATTCCAACTGCCGGACGGTTCGGCAGTGGGGCTTTCCATCGGTAAGTACTACACCCCAAAAGGGCATAGTCTGACAGGGGTGGGTGTCACGCCGGATATTCCGGTATTACTGGAAAGTGACCAAACCGGTCTGGAACCCAGGCAGGACCCTCAGGTACTGGCGGCAATCGAGGCGCTGGCCTCCTAAACGATAAAAGCCTGCATCCTACGGATTTTGGTATCTGTCGAAGATAATTTTATCTGTAATTTGTTTGACTTTTTCACTAAAATGAAGTATCATGTATCTGTCTATGTGTTTTGGCACGGATCTAAGAAAAAAGCCGAAATGGAGAATGTGCAATATGAAAGAAATTTTCAACGAAAGACAACTGGATACAGAGCTGAATATGCAGGAATTGTTGCTGACATATCTACGCAGATGGAAGCTCATTGCGCTCTGTATGTTTGTGGGTATTGTCGCAGCACTGGGCATCACCGCCTTTTGTATTACCCCGATGTATCAGTCCCGCGTTACGATTTATGTCAATAACAATCGAGAACTGGACGATAAAAATTATGTATCCAGCTCTGACCTGTCAGCATCCATTCATTTAGTCAAGGGATATATGATCGTAGCAAAAAGTGATCCGGTTCTAGAAAAAGCAGTTGCAATGCTGGGCGAGGACTATACAGTAGCGGAAATTCGCAACTCAATTTCTACGCAGCAGATGGATGAGACGGTGATCTTTACTCTGATGATTACCCACGCGGACCCTGAGCGCGCCGCGCGCATTGCAACGGTGCTTTCTGAAGTGATCCCGGTAGAAGGTCCTAAGGTAATCGACGGCACATCAGCGCGGTTGATCAATACGGCGAAGATTCCGCAAAGTCCTACGTCCCCCAGTTATTCTGTCAATCTTCTTTTTGGAGCTGTAGGCGGCATGCTGTTGGCCGTCGTTTATGTGACAATTTTGTTCCTTAAGGATACCCGCATTAAGGACGAAAATGATCTGACAGACATGTTTGATCTTCCGATTCTGGGTAGAATCCCGGATCTGGATGGTGAGTTTTCCGGCAGTGGTTACAGCTATTCTGCGGATAAGGAATAAGGAGAGAATACATATGACTGAAAAGCAGAAAAGAAAGCAAGCGGCCGCACAGGCACAGCGGATTTCTAAGGTCAAGCATGACCGAAAGTATATTCTGTCCCAAAACAGCGGTTTTTATCTGCGGGAGGCTTATCGGGCTCTGCGGACGAATGTAAATTTTGCACTTGCTGATAAAGAAGACTCCAAGGCTATTATGATCACTTCTTCCCTGCAAGGGGAAGGCAAGAGTCTGACAGCGTTGAATTTGGCTATTTCTTTGGGCCAGATGGATAAAAAGGTGCTGCTCATTGACTGTGACCTACGTCGCCCCAGAATGGCTCGCTTAATGAACATTACGGCACCTGTGGGCTTGAGCAATCTTCTTATGGATTTCAACCTGATGGAGATGGCAGTGGTCAACAGTGAGGAGCATGGTATTGATTTGCTTCTGGCAGGTGACGTTCCGCCCAACCCCGCTGAATTACTGTCCTCCAACAGAATGCAGAAGCTGATGGAGCGGATGCGGGACAAGTATGATTACATCATACTGGATTCTCCTCCTGTGGATTTGGTGGTGGATGCGGTCGCTCTGTCCTCTCAGTGTGACGGTGTATTGTTTGTGGTGCGCGCTGATCAATCTGAGCGGGGTGCGGTTATACATGGTATGGAACAGTTGGGGTATGCCGGAGCCAATATTCTGGGCTTTGTTTTCAATGGCGTGACTGCTGAGACGGTCAGCGGTTACGGCAAGTATCGTTTCCGGAAATATGCCCGCAACACCGGCCGCTACAACAAGTATTATCGCTATGGGTATCGCAGCTATGGTTATAGTAATTATGGCTATCACAACGCATCTAATGATACCTCCCGGGAATTTCAGACACCTGAGAAGTAACGCTGATTCTTATGACAGATCTGCATACCCATATTCTGCCGCAGATGGACGATGGCGCTCGGTCTATTGAGCAGGCATTGGCCATCCTGCAGGAGCAGGCAAGGCAGGGTGTCACTACTGTGGCACTGACACCGCATTTCTATCAAAGACGGGAAGAAACGGCTGGTTTCCTGGCCCGGCGCGAATTGGCTTGGACACGACTTTTGGAGGCAACAAAAGAAAAAGAATACCCAAGGTTACTTTTGGGAGCAGAAGTGGCATGGACACCCGATATGACGCAATGGGCGGAATTGGAGGAGCTTTGCTATCAAGGAACAAGGATTCTACTGGTTGAGCTGCCGATGACACCCTGGACAGACAGCATTTTCCGGGAATTATACAACCTGGAAAGCCGCAGGGGCGTCATCCCAATGATTGCCCACCTGGATCGGTATTTGCACCTGCAAAAGAAACGGGATATCGAGAGAATACTGGAAATGGGATATCCTGTGCAGGTCAGCGCGGAGTCCCTTTCTCACTTTTATTTGAGAAGGCAAGCCCTGGAGCTGTTGGAAAAATACGACGGGTTGTTGATCTCCGACTGTCATAATTTGACGGATCGTCCACCCAATTTGAAGGGTGCGATGAAAGTTATTGAAAAAAAGCTGGGCAGATGTGCTGCCGGCAGGATTGCAGCGATGACGGATGAAGTTCTGGGTGATTGATTCGGTACAGACACCGTATTAACTGAAGCTGATAAAAAAACAAAGGACCTAACATGAAACAGATTCTTAAAACTGTCTGGCGGATGGACAAGAAGAACTTCCTTCTCATTCTGCTTTTGAATATTGGCGTTGCCCTGACAAGTAGCATCAGTATCGTTCTGCTGATTCCTATGCTGGATTTATTGGCAGTCTCTGTTAGCAACGACGGCGCGCTGGGAATGCTGTTGCAGCCCTTCGCTGGGCTGACCTATCTTCAACGGGCAGTGACCATTATTGCTGCATTTATTGTATTGATGCTGTTGCGGGCTCTGCTGAACAGCTTCGCAACTGTACGGCAGAATGCCTATCTGGAACGCTACGAGATGGGAATGCGCAACGATGTTTACCAGGCGATTGGGTCTGCCAGTTGGGAAACCCTGTCCGAACGGTCCGGTGCAGAGCTGGTTCAACTGATTTCCCTTCAGTGCAGGCAGGCAAGATTTTGCCTTCAGTTGACGATTGGACTAATCGCGTCGGCCTTTTCGGCTTTGCTACAGCTGGCTATTGCTGTGTGGATGAGTCTGCCGGTAACCTTAATGGCTGTAATAGTAGGCGCAGGCTTTCTGTTTTTGTTCCGTCCGTTTTTGAAAAAATCCAGAGAGTATGGCCAAAAGGCAGTGGAAGCCAATCGTGAGCTTCATCGAGAAACTCAAAATCAGCTGAATAGTATCAAAGAAATTCGCGCCTACGGGGCAGAGGACCACCACAGCAAGCTGTTTGCTGACATTAGTCAAAAATACTATGACATCAGCCTGCGTACCACGCAGCTACGGGTGATTCCTCAGCTGTGCTATTCTGTAGCCGCTGCAATTTTAATTGGAATAGCATTTGTATTTAGTGTGCTGATCCTTGACACGGGAACGGCACAACTGATGATACTGATATATATCTTCTCACGGCTTTGGCCGGTTTTTTCCTCTTGGCAGGGACATCTGCAAAGCATTCAGGCCTATGTGCCGGCTTATGAGACTGTTCGATCTGCTATTGATGATTTGACCCGAGGCATTCATGAGCCGCAGAACCGGGATGGCACGGTGATCTTTGCACAAAAAGTGGCCTTCGACAATGTAGGTTTTACCTACCAAAACAGCAATGAGGAAGTTTTGAAGGGTTTGAGCTTCACCCTTCCGCGTGGCTCGGTGACCGCACTTGTTGGCCCAAGCGGTGCAGGTAAAAGCACCACAGCGGACCTTTTACTGGGCCTTTTGCGACCCACAAAGGGACAAATCCTGGTGGACGGTGTGGTGCTGGATGGGCAGAACCTTGGTGCATGGCGTAAGACCATCGGATATATTCCACAGGAACCGTTGATTATTAATGCAACGGTGCGGGAAAATCTTCTGCGTTTCCACCCGGAAGCCACAGAAGAAGAAATGATCCATGCGTTGAAGCGCTCTTTGGCATGGCCCTTCGTGGAAAAATTGCCCCATGGGCTGGATACAGTTCTGGGCGACAAGGGCGTGCGGCTTAGTGGTGGTGAGCGTCAGCGAATCGTTTTTGCCCGCGTGTTGATGGGAAGGCCGAAATTGATCATTTTGGATGAAGCCACCAGCGCGCTGGACTACGAAAGCGAAAGCTTCATTCAGGAGACCATCCGTTCTTTACGTGATGACACCACTGTACTGATCATTGCCCATCGCATTGCAACCATTCGCGGCGCAGATCGTGCCATTGTCCTGCTGAACGGCAGGATTGAAGAGCAGGGCTCCCTGCAGGAGTTACTGCAGAAGGAAGACAGTTATTTGGCCAAAATGGTCAGTGTGGAATAAAGGAAAAGAGACATGGAACGAGATTACTTGATTGCAGGCCTGCGAGTTCGAATGGATACATACGGCAGGGCGGCGGCGCAAGCGCAGCCGTATTTATCGGAAACAGCGGGGGAGGCAGATCTGGTTATCACCTCCCATGCACAGTCCCTGCATGAGAAGCAGTCCCACCTGAGCCTGGAGGATTGTGAGTATCTCTCCACTGGTAGTAGTTTTTACCGTCAGTTGCTGAATTTTGATGGCATGATGCTCCATTCCTCGGCGGTAGTCATGGATGGCTATGCTTATTTATTTTCCGCACCCTGTGGAACGGGCAAATCCACCCACACCACCATGTGGCGACAGGCCTTTGGGGAGGATCGGGTGACCATGCTCAATGACGACAAGCCCGCTTTGAGGCTGGAAAACGGCCGGTGGTTTGCATATGGCACACCCTGGAGCGGCAAAACCGATCAGAATACCAATATCCGGGCACCCTTGGGCGGCATCTGCGTGCTGACCCGCGGGGAAACTAACGAGATTGTGCCTTTTGGTGGTGCACAGGCGGCATTGGCGATATTGGAGCAAACAGTCCGCCCTGCGGGGATGGAAGCACGAGGCAAAATACTGGAACTGGTGGACAGCTTGCTGACAACTGTGCCGGTGTGGAAACTGAAATGCACTCCCACCCACGATGCGGCGCGGGTATCCCAAAAAGCCATGAGCGAGGAAGCCCAAAAAAGATTTGGATAAGGAGATAAGACCATGAAACTGAAAGACGGATTCATTCTGCGCACAGTTGCCGGGGAGACGGTTGTCCTGCCTGTGGGCGGTGTGACGGATTTTGACATGATGATCACCTTGAACGATACCGGCAAATTCCTGTGGGAACGACTGACGGTCGGCGCAGAGGAAGCAGACCTGGTAAAAGATCTGTTGGCCGAGTACGATGTGACGGAGGAACTGGCGGCCAAGAGTGTGGCGGCATTTGTTGCCCGGCTGAAGGAGTTGGATTTCCTTGCCTGAGACATCTGTGCGGCTGGCGCAGCTCCTGCCGTTGATACAGGAACGCCTGGCGGAGGGAGAATCTGTGCAGTTCACCCCCCATGGGACGAGTATGCGTCCCATGCTTTACGGCGGACGGGATCAGGTGGTGCTGTCACCGTTGCCGGAAAAACTGAAAAAATACGATCTGCCATTGTACCGCCGGGACGACGGCCACTTTATCCTGCACAGGGTGGTTAAGGCAGATAAGACTTACACCTGTATTGGCGACAATCAGTTTGTCTACGAGCCGGGTGTGCGACACGATCAGATGATCGCAGTGACCACGGGATTTTACCGAAAAGGGAAGTTCTGCTCGGTGGAAAGTTTCCGCTATCGGATGTATAGCCGTTTGTGGTGTTGGTCGCGGCCGGGTCGGCAGTTTGCCCTGAGATGTAAAAACGGTTTGGCCCGCCGGATAAAAAGAATATTGGGAAAATGACAGGAAGATGGATTTCTTCCTGTTATTTTTATTGTCTCGCAATCCGCATCTCCAAGCCTCCCTTTACACAAGGGTGCCTGTGCACGCCTCGCACTTAGAAAGACAAAAAGGCGCGAAAATTTTGTAAAAAAGTTTCGGAAAATGTAAAATTGCGCTTGAATATATAATTTTATGTGCTACAATGTAAAGTGAAGTATTCATTACTTGTGAAAAATTCTCTGGAAACATTTTGAACAAAAATAAACGCAAGGAGGAATTTATAACAATGAAACGAATTTTAAGCATGCTCCTGTGCCTGGCCCTGGTCATCGGATTTATTCCTGTGTTTACGATGCCTGCACAAGCGGCAAGTGGCACCTTTGTTAAGGTGACCTCGGCTCCCAGCGATTGGAGCGGTACATATCTGATTGTTTATGAAACCGGAAAGCTTGCATTCAATGGTGGACTTTCTACCTTGGATGTTGCTAGCAACACGGTTGCTGTTACCATCAGCAATGGAGAGATTGCTGCTACCACTGCTCTTCTGAACGCTACTTTTACCATTGCAAAGAGTGGTAGTAATTACACAATTCAGTCTAAAAGTGGAAAATACATTGGTAGAACTAGCAACAGCAATGAACTGGATGAAAGCACAAGCACAAAGTATACAAATACGATTACCTTAAATAGTGATGGTAGTGCACATATCGTTGGCTCCGGTAGTGCTGTTCTGCGATACAATGCTACTTCTGGCCAAACTAGATTCCGTTATTATAAGTCTAGCAGTTATTCTGGCCAAAAAGCCATCCACCTCTACAAGTATGTTGAAAACACATGCGCACATACTGACTGGGTTTGGGCAACCGATGCGAATAGTCATTACAAACTGTGCAATGGCTGTAATGAGAAAATGGCAGTCTGCACCAAGGCAATTACCTATGAACAAACTTCTGAAACACAGCATACTCCTACCTGTGATTGCGGTTACAGCGGAACTGCCGTAAATCACGAATTTGGCGAGTATACTCCCGTGGACGGCGGCCACAACCGTGTGTGCGACATTTGTGACTACGCTGAAGCAACAGCCCCCTGTGAGGACAACGGCACCGGCACGTGCGGAACTTGCGGTACGGATATGGGATGTCCCCATGAATGGAAAGATGCCTACAATGAAACACAGCACTATCAGGTTTGTTCCCTGTGCGGTGGTACTAAGGGTGAAGAAGACCATGAATTGGCAAAAACCTACACCGACACAACCCACACTTCCGGTTGTGACTGCGGTTATTCCGTGACAGAAAAGCACGTGCTGACAAACGGCGCTTGCTCCGACTGTGACTTTGCGATGAAATCTGAAGTTACCGGCGGCTATGTTCTGGTTACCGATGCATCTACCTTGAAGGCTGGTGATCGGGTTGTGATCGTAGCCAAGGATTCTGCATATGCCTTGAGCACAGAGCAAAAGGATAATAACCGTGGCCAGGCTTCTGTTACCAAATCTGGAAATACGGTTACTTTCGGTAACGATGTTCAAATTTTGACACTTGAAACAGGTTCTGTTACAGGTACATTTGCTTTCAATGCTGGCGCAAAGGGTTATCTGTATGCGGCGGGCAGTGCTTCTAGCGGTAACTATTTGCGGACAAAAACACAATTAGACAATAGTGGTAGTTGGAGAATCGAGATTACAGATGGTGTGGCATTGATTGTGGCGCAAGGCAGTGCGAAAAGCCAAACTATGCAGTATAATCAGTCCAGCAGTCTGTTTGCTTGCTATGCTTCCGCTTCTCAGAAGGCCATCTGCATCTACAAGTATGTAGCAAACGACACCGAAGTGAATGTGTTCCAGGCGGACACCCGTCTGAAGGACACCCTGAACCTGGCGTTCCACTTCACTGCAGATACTGAGGACGCAATCGTAAAGGCCGGTGCGCTGATCCGCATTGGTGACGAAACCTACAACTACATTGCCACCGCCGGCACCGGCTACTACTCCGTGGAAGTTTCCGGCATCTATGCACAGAGCATCGATACCGTGGTCTACATCAAACCCTATGTGGAACTGGCTGACGGTCTCGTGTACGGCACTGAGAAGTCCACCTCTGTTCTGAGTTGCTTGGAGTACATGTACGGCAACGATAAAGAGAGTGAAGCCACCAAGTTGGTCATTAAGGATCTGCTGAACTATGCAAACGCTGCCCGCAACTACTTCGTGGCAAAGGGTACAATGAGCGCACCTGCGCAGGCATTCAACAATGTGCTGGCTGAGGCTGACCGCGTCCTGGCTTGGAATGAGGCATTCCGTGCAGATTTGGCAGAAGTCGAGGAAACCACCGGCGCGTTTGTGCCTGAGAATGGTACAGTCATTGCCGGAATCCAAGAGGCGCTGCGTCTGCGTGTAGAGTTTGCAGATACCAATGTGGCGGGCTTTGTCTACTGGAATGCAGACGAGTATGCTGCAAATTCCGGTAATCACACCATTGCAACCGGCACCCAGACATTTGTGATGGATGGCGGTGTGGCAAAGGGTTATATCGAAAACATCTACGCTTACGAGATGTACGAGAACTTCTATATCCGTGCGTACAATGCCGAGGGCGAACTGTCCAAGACCTACACAAGAAGTATTGCGGCTTACATCACCATCGAAATGGATGACAATGCTGGCGATGAGGCCTATGTGGAACTGTGCAAGGCAATGCTGATCTACGGCAATACTGCCAAGGAAAGCGATGCAATCGTTAAGGGTTAATGAAGGGAGAAAGAATATGAAACTGTTTCAAGAGCCTGAAATTGAGACACTGAAATTTGCATTGGAAGATGTCATGACTGCGTCCAACCCTGATGTGGAGGACGAAGAGGGCGATCTGGGCGGCGGCCAGCCCCTGTAAGTGCATATTACGAACCCGGTGGCTTTCGCCACCGGGTTCTTTTATCCTGCAAAAGCGGAAAAATTTCTTGACTGTATGGGTAAAATCTTCTATAATGTAAGAACCTATGGAAATTTATTGCTGGAAAGGATTTTTACTATGGCAAAGGAATATAAAATTACCAGTCTGCGTCTGCAGGATCTGGAAAAAGAACTCAACTATCTGAAGACCACCCGTGAGCGCGAGATCGCCGCCATGATCGCCGAGGCTCGCTCCTACGGCGACTTATCCGAAAACTCCGAATACGATGCCGCCAAGAACGAGCAGGCAAAACTCTACGGCCGTATCGCCGAATTGGAGGACATCCTGTCCCATGCCGTCATCATCGAGGACGAGAACGAGGCCACCGGCCGCGTGGGCCTGGGCTGCAAGGTTACTGTTGAGGATCTGAAGACCGGTGCTCAGACCACATACACCATCACCGGCTCTCAGGAAGCCAACCCCATGGAGTACAACCTGTCCGACGATTCTCCCTTCGGCCGCGCCGCCGTGGGCAAGTCCGAGGGCGATGTGTTCATGGTCAACGCCCCTGCCGGCTCTTACGAGATGAAGGTCATCAAGGTTTCTCGCGAGGGTTAAGATATGGCAAAGTTTGAACCGCAGGCAGAATTGCCTGTATCTGAGCAGGCTCAGATCCGCCGGGACAAGTTGGCGGCTCTGCAGGCTGAGGGTCGGGACCCCTTTGTCCAGACCAAGTTTGATTTTGACGCGGATTCTGCCGCCATCAAGGCCGATTACGAGGGCTACGAGGGCAAGACCGTCCGCCTGGCCGGCCGTCTCATGAGCAAGCGCGGCATGGGCAAGGTTTCTTTCTGCGACCTGCAGGACGCTACCGGCCGCATCCAGTTATTCGTGAAGATCGATGAACTGGGTGAGGAGGAGTTCGCATACTTCCGCAAGTATGATATCGGCGATATCGTGGGCGTTGTGGGCGAGGTCTTCAAGACCAAGACAGAGGAAATTTCCGTTCGGGCCAAGACTGTGACACTGCTGTCCAAGTCCCTGCTGCCCCTGCCCGAGAAATTCCACGGTCTGACCGATAAGGAGATCCGCTTCCGTCAGCGCTATGTGTAGCTGATGGTCAATCCCGAGGTGAAGCAGAACTTCGTGATCCGTTCCAAGTTCATCAAGCACCTGCGCAATTACCTGGACAATATGGGCTATATTGAAGTGGAGACCCCGGTGCTGAATACCATTGCCGGTGGTGCTGCTGCCCGTCCGTTCATCACCCACCACAACACGCTGGATATCGATATGTACATGCGTATCGCCACCGAACTGCCTTTGAAGCGTCTGATCATTGGTGGTATGGATCGGGTGTATGAGGTTGGCCGTATCTTCCGCAACGAGGGTATGGATCCTAAGCACAACCCCGAGTTCACCACTGTGGAGTTGTACCAGGCCTATGCCGATTTCCATGATATGATGGATATTGCAGAGGGTGTATACACCACCTTTGCCCAGGAGGTTCTGGGTACTTACGAACTGGAATGGTTGGGCCATAAGATCAATCTTGCCCCCGGCTGGCCTCGTATGACAATGGTGGAGGCCGTCCGCAAGTATGTGGGCATCGATTTTGATACCATTACCGATGATGCTGAGGCTGTGGCTGCTGCCAAGGCCAAGGGCGTGGAATTGGCGGATGCCGCAGAAAAGACCTGGGGCAATGCCCTGTACGCTTGCTTCGACCAGAGAGTAGAGGAGCATCTGATCCAGCCTACCTTTATCACCATGTACCCCGTGGAGGTTTCTCCTCTGACCAAGCGTAGCCCCGAGGATCCTCGCCTCACTGAGCGGTTTGAGTTTTTCATCTGCTGTAGCGAGATGGGCAATGCCTACTCCGAACTGAACGACCCCATCGACCAGCGCGGTCGCTTTATGAAGCAGGTTGAACAGCGGGAGCGAGGCGACGACGAGACCGAAATGCTGGACGAGGACTTCCTCAATGCCATGGAATATGGCATGCCCCCCACGGGTGGTATGGGCATGGGCATTGACCGTGCGGTCATGCTCTTCACTGGCGCAGATTCCATCCGGGAAGTAATTTTGTTTCCCACCATGCGCCCATTGGACAACTGATATGACAAAAAGCACTGCCTTTCGGCAGTGCTTTTTTGCTTTATTATGCATTCAAGAAACGGGAGAGGAAGTCCTTTGTTTCCTGTTTTTGAGGATTGCCGAAGACTTCGGCCGGTGTGCCTTCTTCACAGACGACACCTTGATTCATGTAGACCACCCGGCTTGCCACATCCCGTGCGAAAGCCATTTCGTGGGTGACCACCATCATGGTCATGCCCTCCTGAGCCAGGGTTTTCATAACAGACAGAACTTCGCCGACCATTTCCGGGTCAAGGGCAGAGGTGGGTTCATCAAAGAGCAGAACTTCGGGATTCATAGACAGGGCGCGAGCGATGGCCACACGCTGCTTCTGACCGCCGGAGATCTGCGCAGGACGGGCGTTCTGATAGGGAAGCATACCCACCCGATCCAGATAATCCTTGGCAATGCGCTCGGCCTCGGCCTTGCTGCGACCCAGCACCTTGATCTGAGGCAGGGTGCAGTTTTGCAGCACCGTCAAATTGTTGTACAGGTTGAACTGCTGGAACACCATACCCACGGAAGCCCGGTACTTGGACAGAGATTCAATCTCAGTTTGGATGTTCTTGCCGTGCCACAGAATTTCACCGTCTGTGGGCGTTTCCAGCAGGTTGACACAGCGCAGCATCGTGCTCTTACCGGAACCGGAAGAGCCGATGACGGCTACCACTTCACCGGCGGATACTTGTAGATCAATGCCCCGGAGGACATCCACTTTGCCGAAACTCTTCTTCAGCCCCTTGAGTTCAATAACGGGTGTTTTTTCAGTCATGGGGCACCTCCGGTTGCTTGGTTACGCGGATCTCCGCGTTGGGATCGGACTGGGAGCCGCAGATCACAAAACTGTCGGTGATCTGCAGTTTCTTCTCAATCAGCCGCAGAAGACGGGTGACGGAGAAAGTGAGGATGAAGTAGATCACGCAGACCACCAGATAGGTCTGGAAGGTCTGGAAACTCTCCCGCTTGATGATGCCGGCAAAGTAGTAAAGTTCCGTAACACCGATCACATTCAGAACGGAAGTATCCTTGATGTTGATGACAAATTCGTTGGCAACAGAGGGCAGGATATTCCGCAAAACCTGGGGCAGGATGATATGCAGCATTGCCTGCCAGTGGGTCATACCCACGGCATAAGCGCCCTCAAACTGGCCCTTGTCAATGGAAATGATACCACCCCGGACGATTTCTGCCATGTATGCGCCGGTATTGATGGATACGATCAGAATGCCGGAGGGAATCAGAGGCAGAGTCTGACCGCCGGTGGCAAAGGCATAGCCCCAATAAATGACCATGGCCTGCACCATCATAGGCGTTCCCCGGAATACTTCCACATACACGGTGATTATACCGTTGATCACACGCTGCAGGAAGCGGACAAAACCATTTTTGGATAGGGGACAGGTGCGGACGATGCCTGTTGCCAAACCGATCAACAAACCGGCAACCGTACCTACCAGGGCGATGAGCATGGTATAGCCCACGCCCCGGAGGAGAAATTCATAATGTTTTGTAAGTAGGTTATATGCGTCAGTTAAAAAATCAATCATAATTACTTCTTCTTATAGATGATGACCAGGTTGGAGGAGTAGTAGACATTGGTAAAGTCAATCTGCTCCTCACGCTCTGCGGTGGGGCTCATGCCGGCGATGATGGCATCCACAGCACCGGAGTTCAGGGCGGGGATCAGACCATCCCATTCGTAGGAGTAGACTTCCAACTTCATGCCCAACTTGTTGGCGATGTACTGTGCGATCTGCACATCGTAGCCATTGGCGTACATATTGTCCTTGCCCTCACCGCTGATGGCAACAGCGCCCAGGGAAGGAGTATCCATATCGGTCCAGTTAAAGGGAGCGTAGGCACATTCCATACCGACACGCAGAGTGCCAACAGGATTTGCAGGAGCTTCGCTGGTCAGCGCCAGGGCGGTGACTTCCTTGCCTGCGGACAACTGAACCATCTGGTTCATCAGTTCGGAGCGGGTCTCGTCGGAGATCTCCGCCAGGATGGTGTTGATCTGTTCCCGCAGTTCGCTTCCGGTCTTCAGACCAACGGCAATGCCCACGTCGGCATCGGTGGCAGTAAAGCCGGTGTCATTGTTCTTCAGTGGCAAGTAAGCCAGAGAGTCGTCGCTCAAGCAGACTTCAATAGCGGTGGGCTCTTCAGCAACATAACCATCAATGGTGCCGGCCTTCAAAGCGGTCAGCAGATCGGCAAACTCGGGCAGGGTAGAGCCCTGAACTTCGGGGATCTGTGCCATAGCATCGGCATGGAATGTACCGGTCTGTGCGGCGATCTTTGCGCCCTTCAGATCAGCGATGCTCTTAGCGGCGGCTACATCAACGGAGGCAGCAGGGGTGCTGCAGGCGGCCATGGACAGCACCATGACCAGGGCTAGTACGATTGCAAACATTCTTCTCATAACTTTTTCCTTCCTTTTCTGGCTTTTCGCCCAATAAAATGAAAACCGGATCGCCTGCAAAGCGATCCGTGAATGTTGGTCGTCCTTCCAAAAAAAGAAAGAGTCAAAACAGCCAGCGATAGCACTCCACATACGTTTGTGACAGTCCGACAGATGTTCTCTGCCGACCCAGCAGTAAGGATTCAGGCGTCCTTCCCACTTCGGCGGTCTTCCCTTTCCCCAACAGCGGCTGCCTGGCCTTGCTGAAAGGTACTGATGTGTACCGCTCCTCTATCAAGCGATTCAGTTTCCCACATTCTAGCACCGAATGTTCGATCTGTCAACATGTTTTTTTACAAATTTTTCGCACAATAAATAGGGACTTGAAAATAAAAGGGAAATTGGTATAATATATGCAACACTTAGGAGTGTTTACTTTTTTGGAAAGGATGGGCAATATGGCGAAAAAAAGGCCTTTTGAAAAACGGAAACTGCGGCTTTCTCCCACACAGATCATTGCGTTAGCCTTTGCCGGGATCATTTTACTGGGTACGCTGATTCTAACATTGCCGATTTCCTCCCGGGATGGTGTTTCTGCCGGCTTTTTGCCATCTCTGTTTACTGCTACCTCTGCAACATGTGTTACCGGATTGATCATGTTTGATACATGGACACAATGGAGTGGCCTTGGGCAGATCGTGATCATCAGTCTCATCGAGATTGGCGGATTGGGTTTTATGTCTGCGGCATCTTTGGTGATTTTTGTCCTGCGCAAGCGGGTGGGACTGCGGCAGAGAATGGTGATGGCACAGGCGCTGAGCGTCAACGATATGACCAGCGTTGTACGTCTTCAAAAGATCGTGATTTTCGGAAGCCTTTTGATACAGCTGACCGGTGCAGGGATCCTGGCGGCTCATTTTTGGCCCCAGTACGGCGCCGGACAGGCTGTCAAGTTGGGACTCTTTCATTCCATTTCTGCTTTCTGCAATGCCGGTTTTGATATTTTTGGTTGTTTGAATGCCGGTGGCAGTGTGACAATGTTCAAGTCCGACCCGGTGGTGCTTCTCACTTTGGGATCGCTGGTAGCCATTGGCGGATTGGGCTTCTTCGTTTGGGAAGAGGTCGTCCGGGTTCATAACTGGAAAAAATTCTCCGTTTATACGAAGCTGGTGCTGCTGATGACCGGTATTCTGATCGTTGGTGGCACAGTGGGTTTTTGTGTACTGGAATGGAACAACACGAAAACCCTGGGTAGCCTCCCCTGGTACGATAAAATATTGTGCGGCCTGTTCCAGTCTTTGACTGTGCGTACCGCAGGATTTGATGGTCTGGGGCAAGGTGGCTTGACGGATGGCGGCAAGGCATGGACCATGGTTCTGATGCTTATTGGTGGATCTTCAGGGTCCACCGCCGGTGGAGTTAAAACGGTGACGATGATCGTGCTGCTACTGTTTGTGTGGTCTCGGATCCGTCGGAAAGGCAGTGTGTGCATCTTCAAGCACTCCGTGCCGGATAATCAGGTAATGGATGCCATGACGGTGGTTTCTATTATGGTGGGTTTGGCGATTTTCGGCGGCCTGTTCATCAGTGCTACATCACCCATCGGATTTACCGACGGTCTATATGAATCGGTCTCCGCTTTGGCGACGGTGGGCTTGACTACCGGCGTGACCACCAGTCTCAGCGTACCGGCGCAAATACTGATGATCATTTATATGTATTTTGGACGTGTAGGCGTTCTGACCCTAAGCCTGGGTTTCCTGATGGGCAATCAAGCCCAGGAACGCTTCCGCTATGCAAATACAAATCTATTGATTGGATAGGAGGAAATCATATGAAATCCTATGTCGTTGTTGGCCTTGGCCGATTCGGTAGCGAGGTCGCCCGTCAAATTTACCGCTGTGGATGTGAAGTTTTGGCGATCGATATTAAAAGTGAATTGGTTCAGCAGATTTCGTCCGATGTGACCCACGCAGCCGTGGGCGACAGCCGGGACAAGGAAGTGCTGAGAATGCTGGGTGTCAGCGAGTTTGATTGCGCCATTGTGGCGATTGGCGACGATTTGGCCACCTCCGTGTTGGTGACCATGAATATGAAGGAGCTTGGTGTGCCGTATTTGGTGTGCAAGGCGCATGATGATATCCACCGCCGGGTGTTGGAGAAGCTGGGAGCAGATCGCGTGGTGATCCCCGAGCAGGAAAATGCGGCAAGACTGGCAAAGAGCTTGTCTTCGCCTAATTTGCTGGACTACATCGAGCTTTCGGAAGATTACAGCATCATTGAACTGCCCGCCCCCAAGAGCTGGGAAGGAAAGAATCTGAAGGAATTGAACGTCCGTGCCAAGCTGGGCGTGAATATCCTTGCTGTGCGTCGGGGGGGCAAAATGGATGTTTCTCCCGCGGCAGATTTCACCTTCCAAAGCGGGGATATCGTGGTGGTTTTGGGTGATACCAAGACACTGGATGCTGTACAGAAGCTATGATGGAAACGAGAATTACCTCCCGGAAGAACCCATTGCTCCAACAGGTACGGCGGTTGCTCACTTCCAAGAAAGAGCGGGAAAATGCCGGTCTGTTCGTGGGAGATGGCACAAAGCTTCTTGCCGAAGCGGCACGCTATTATCCCGGTCTGGAAACGGTCATTTTGGCTGACGGGATAGATGCGGACGTTCCTTCCCATGTGAATGTCGTGCGGGTACCGGTTGATGTGATGGCAACCATCTCTCCCATGGAGGCCCCACAAGGTGCACTGTTTTTGTGCCGACTGCCGGAAAACAAGGAATTTGTGCCCACACCCGGAATGTTGATACTTGACGGAATTCAAGACCCCGGCAATTTGGGAACGATTTTGCGCACAGCCGATGCCCTTGGCGTGCCGGTGGTGCTTTTGGAGGGTTGTGCAGACCCCTATAGCCATAAAACAGTTCGGGCATCCATGGGCGCAGTGTTTCGCGTTCAGCCGGTGCAGGCTGTCTGGGAGCAGGTGAACGCCCAATGTGCTGCCGCCGGGATCAGCATGGCTGTTACGGCATTGTCTGACCGGGCACAGGATATCCGCAAGGCAGAGCTTTCCAAAATGGCGGTGGTTATCGGCAGTGAAGGCAGGGGTGTGCGGCAGGAGATCCTGGAGCAGGCAGATACCCAACTGATCATCCCCATGAATGCCCACTGCGAATCCCTAAATGCTGCAGTAGCGGCGACCATCGTGATGTGGCAAATGAAAAACTGACAGAGATAGAAGGTTAAAAACATGCTCATTCATTGGATATGGCTTGCAACACGCCCGGATCTTAGCGACTGGCAGAAACGGACCGTTTTGGATACATTTCGTGATCCGGAAGAGGTTTTCTATGCCGAAAAGGAAAGCTTTACCAATGTAAAGGACATGACGCAGGCAGGCGCTGAAGCGCTGTGCGACAAGAACTTGACCCAAGCCAAGGAGATTTTGAATGATTGCGTGGAAAAGGGCATCCAAATTTGCACTTTTCACGATGGCGCCTATCCTGTTCGTTTGAAGAATATTGCAGATCCGCCGCTGGTATTATATTATAAGGGAAATCTTACCGGACTGGACAGTAGTCCGGTTATCGGCGTGGTAGGAACCCGGAAGGCGTCTGTTTATGGATTGACCACTGCGAAGAAAATGGGCTATCAGATCGCCAAATGCGGCGGCATTTTGGTATCTGGCCTGGCCGAGGGCAATGATGGCAGCGCCATGACTGGCGCATTGACCGCTGGCGGTATAGTGGTCGGTGTACTGGGATGCGGTGTGGATGTGGTATATCCTGCCATCCACCGCTCGCTGTACCGGGATACAGAGCGTAGCGGCTGTCTGATTTCCGAATTTCCGCCCAAAACGCCACCGTATAAATGGAATTTCCCTAAGCGCAACCGGATCATTAGCGGCTTGAGCAATGGCGTACTGGTAGTGGAAGCGCCCCATGGAAGCGGCTCACTGATTACGGCACGGCAGGCGGCAGACCAAGGCCGGGATGTGTTTGTTGTGCCCGGAAATATCGACGTGCCCACGTTCAATGGCAGCAACGCCTTGCTGCGGGATGGTGCGATCGCGGTCAGCAGCGGCTGGGATGTGGTCAGCGAATATGCCTCTCTGTACCCGGATACAATTCGTGAAGATGCCGGAGAGAGTATTTTCTTGCGCGAGCAGGAAAAACCGCTGCCCAAAGTAGCCCAAAAGCAGGAAATACCAATGAAGAAACCCCTGTTCGACAGAAAAAAGGAGAAAAAACCCATTGACAATGGGCAAAAGAAATCTTATAGTGACCAGCAGGACATTTTAAAGTCCCTATCCCAAGAGGAGAAGGAATTGCTGAAACCCCTTCAAAAGGGAGAAACCCTTGTGGATGATCTGATCGCCGCCAGTGGCTTACCAACGGGTAAGGTGTTGAGTATGCTCACCATGCTGCAAGTCCGCGGTATTGTGGAGCTCCTTCCCGGCAAACGGATCACCTTAAAATGAGGAAACGGAGTAACGATATGGCATCTAATCTTGTGATCGTAGAGTCGCCTTCCAAGGCTAAGACCATTGGTAAATACTTGGGGCCGGACTATACCGTAAAGGCCAGTATGGGCCATTTGCGGGATTTGCCCAAGAGTACCATGGGTGTAGATTTGGAACGCGACTTTACACCGAAATACCTGCCGGTAGCCGGTAAGGAAGATCTGATCAAAGAATTGAAGAAAGCGGCTGCACAGGCAGACACCGTTTACTTGGCAACCGACCCGGACCGGGAGGGCGAAGCCATCTCCTGGCATCTGAAGGAGCTACTGCAGCTGTCGGAAAACAAGGCCCGGCGGGTCACCTTTAATGAGATTACGCAGAAAGTAGTGCGGGAATCCATCGCCAACCCCCGGGATATCAATTATGATTTGGTGGATGCCCAGCAGGCCCGGCGGGTCTTGGACCGGATCGTGGGCTATCAGCTTTCTCCACTGCTATGGAAAAAGGTGCGGCGGGGTCTGTCTGCCGGACGGGTGCAGAGTGTTGCCACCCGGTTGGTGGTGGATCGGGAAAATGAGATCCGTGCCTTTATTCCCAAGGAATACTGGTCACTGGATGTAACACTAAATCGTATCGGCAAGCCAGGCTCTTTTGTTGCCCGTTATTTCCGCGGGGAAAAGAAGAAAGAGCTGGAAACAGAGGAGCAGGTGCAGTCTATCATTGATGACATCACCGGCAAGACATTCACAGTGACCAATGTGAAGCGGGCGGAAAAGAAGCGCACCGCTGCACCGCCTTTTACCACGTCTACTTTGCAGCAGGAAGCATCTCGCAAACTGAACATGACTCCCAAGCGTACAATGGCTGTTGCCCAGCAGCTGTACGAGGGCGTGGATGTGGAAGGAGAAGGCACCACGGGTTTGATTACCTATATGCGCACAGACTCTCTGCGTCTTTCCGATGAAGCTATGGCTGCCGCAGCGCATTTTATCAAGCATCGCTACGGCAAGGAGTATTATTACGGCCATTTCCATGTATTCAAGACAAAATCCGGCGCACAGGATGCCCACGAAGCCATCCGGCCCACGCACGTGGAGTTGGACCCCGAGCAGATCAAGGGCAGCCTGACGAAGGAACAGTATAAGCTCTACAAATTGATTTGGAGTCGCTTTTTGGCCTCGCAGATGGCCAATGCGGTGTATGATACTGTGGCCATCGATACCGAATGTGCCGGTCACGTATTCCGCAGCACGAATCAAAGTCTGAAATTTGCGGGCTTTATTGCGGTTTACGAAGAAGGCCGTGACGATGAAGCAGAAGTCAACAATTCTCCCTTGCCGGATCTGCAGGTGGGCGATACAGCCAATGCGGCAAAAATTGAAAAAGAACAGCATTTTACCCAGCCGCCGGCTCGTTATACCGAGGCGACGCTGGTCAAAGCCATGGAAGAAAAAGGCGTGGGCCGTCCGTCCACCTATGCGTCCATAGTCTCCACCATTCAAGACCGGGAATATGTGTTGAAGACCGATAAGCGTTTGGCACCCACACCCTTGGGTGAGGTGGTCAACGGACTGATGATGGATCGCTTCAACGACATCATCGATGTGGAATTCACCGCCAATATGGAGAACAGGTTGGATGACGTAGAAGCTGGCACTCGGAAGTGGAAGGATGTGCTGGGAGAATTCTACCAGGGCTTCCAAAAGGAGCTTGTGGATGCGGAAGAGGCGTTGCAAGGTACCCGACTGAAGGTTCCTGAGGAAGAGACCGAGGAGGTTTGCGAGGCCTGCGGCAGAAAAATGGTCATCAAGACCGGCCGTTTCGGCAAATTTCTTGCCTGCCCCGGCTGGCCGGAGTGCAAGAACACCAAGCCCTTGGTGGAAAAAATGTCTGGCCGCTGCCCCAAATGCGGCAGTGCCATTTTGAAGCGGAAATCCAAGCGGGGATATCCTTACTACGCTTGCGAAAAGGGCGCAGAATGCGGCTTTATGAGCTGGGATGTGCCTACGGAGCTGGATTGTCCCGGCTGCGGACAGACCTTGTTCAAGAAATCGGGCCGCGGCCGCATGAAGCCGTTCTGCATCAACGAAAAGTGCGAGCATTTCCTGCCGGAAGACAAGCGCGGTTATTACAAGAAAGCGGATTCCAAGGAGTCCGAAGAAAAGAAGGCCAAAAAGACCGCAAAGAAAACCACCAAAAAGAAAGAGGCAAGCAAATGAGCGTAGTGAAAGTCATTGGTGCTGGCCTTGCCGGCTGTGAAGCGGCCTGGCAGCTGGCCCAGCGGGGACTTCAGGTGGAGTTATATGAAATGAAGCCCAGGAAAATGTCCCCTGCCCATCACAGCGCAGATTTTGCAGAATTGGTGTGTTCCAACTCTTTTCGCGGCGACCGCTTGGAAAATGCAGTGGGGCTTTTAAAAGAAGAACTTCGCCGCTGCGGCAGCCTTATTATGCAGTGCGCAGAGGCCACCCGGGTGGAAGCAGGCGGATGTTTGGCAGTTGACCGTGGTGGATTTGCCAAAATGGTAACGGAGAAGATCCGCAATCATCCCAATATTACTGTCTTTGATGAGGAAGTCACGAAAGTGCCGGATGGCCCTGTGATCGTGGCCACCGGCCCATTGACATCGGATGCCATGAGCCAGGCTATCGGTGCATACTTTGGCCAGGATTACTTGCATTTCTTTGACGCGGCGGCACCGTTGGTGACGGCAGAATCCATTGATATGACCAAGGCGTGGTGGCAGAGCCGCTATGACCGGGGAAATGCCGACTATGTCAACTGCGCCATGGATAAGGAGCAGTACGAATCCTTTATCAAGGAATTGGTGGCGGCAGAGGAAGCGGAAGTCCACGGCTTTGAGGACAAGAATGTTTTTGAAGGATGCATGCCGGTGGAGGTCATGGCCCGCCGGGGTTTTGATACCCTGCGGTACGGCCCGTTGAAGCCTGTTGGTCTGGTTGACCCCAACACGGGCAAAGAACCCTATGCGGTGGTGCAGTTGCGCCAGGACAATAAAGATGGCAGTATCTTCAATTTGGTGGGTTTCCAGACCCATTTGAAATTTGGGGAGCAGAAGCGGGTATTTTCTATGATCCCGGCACTGGCCAATGCAGAATTTGTCCGCTATGGTGTTATGCACCGCAATACTTTCCTGCAATCTCCCAAACTGCTGGATCGGTATTACGCCGACCGGCGCAATCCCTTGGTTGCCTTTGCCGGGCAGATGACCGGTGTGGAGGGCTATGTAGAATCCACAGCCTCCGGTTTCTTGGCAGCCGTTGCCATGGCCGCCAAGGTGCAGGGCAGGGAAGTGCCCGAGTTTCCCAAAACCACCGCCATTGGTGCGCTGGGACTATACATCAGTGATGAATCAGTTTCCAATTTCCAGCCGATGAATGTCAATTTCAGCATTATTGCTCCCTTGGAGCAGAGAGTCCGTAAAAAGGCTGAAAAGAATCTTGCCATTGCCAACCGATCCCTGACAGTTGTTGATGAACTAATCACTCAGGGACTGTAAAGAAAGAAGGTACGGATATGAAGATCATTTTGGATGCCATGGGTGGTGACCATGCCCCGGTTGCTCCGGTACTGGGCGCAATCGAAGCGGCAAAACTCTACGGAAGCCAGATCACCTTGGTGGGCCGTGGGGAAGAAATCTTGAATGTATTAAAGGAAAATGGGATCGACACGCTTCCGGATGGCATCGAGATTGCCAACGCGGAAGATGTGGTGGACATGCACGATGATCCTGCCAATGTGATCCGTAAGAAGCCCAACTCCTCTATGGTGGTGGGTCTGAAAATGCTGGCAGAGGGACTGGGCGATGCCTTTATTTCCGCCGGCAGTACCGGCGCATTGCTCACCGGTGCAACCTTGATCGTCAAGCGGGTCAAGGGTATCCGCCGCGCGGCTATGGGCCCGGCTATGCCCAATAAGGCCGGCGGTAAAACGGTCATTTTGGACTGTGGCGCTAACGCAGAATGCACACCGGAGTTTTTACTTCAGTTTGGCTTGGTGGGTTCACTCCACGCCAAGGCTACTTATGGCATCGAAAACCCCAGAGTGGGTCTGCTGAACAATGGCACGGAAGAATCCAAGGGCACGCCCCTGCAGAAAGAAGCCTATGGCCTTTTGCAGCAGGCGTCCGACAAGGGGCTCATTAACTTTGTTGGTAATGTGGAAGCCCGGGATGTGCCCCTGGGGGCTGTGGATGTAATCGTTTGCGACGGCTTTGCAGGCAATGTGCTGCTGAAATCCATTGAGGGTACGGCCATGTTCATGGGCAGTCTCATGTCCAAGATGTTCAAGAAAAACTTGCTGAGCAAGTTGGCGGCCGCCCTGGTGATGAAGGATATCAAGGCGTTCAAAAAACTGCTGGATTACCGGGAAATCGGTGGAACTCAGTTCCTGGGCATTCAAAAGCCGGTGATCAAGGCCCACGGCTCGTCGGATGAAGTGGCATTGCGCAATGCCATTCGTCAGGCAGAAGAAGCCGCCGGTCATAGTATTTCTGCGCAATTGGAAGAGGGCCTGGCAGCCCTGAAGGAGATCGGCAATGATCAATAAATTAGAAACCGCCATCGGTTATCAGTTCCGGAACATTACATTACTCCAAAACGCGCTTTCTCATTCTTCCTATGCCAATGAGCGTTGGCACGACAGTCTGAAGAGCAACGAACGGTTAGAGTTCTTGGGGGATTCTGTACTGGGTATGGTGGTGGCGGAACATCTGTACCGCACATTTCCCAATCGCCCAGAGGGAGAACTGACCCGGATGCGGGCGGACATGGTCTGTGAAAAGACTTTGGCAAAGGTCGCCAATAGTCTGGACCTGGGCAGGCATCTGCTGCTGGGCAAGGGCGAGGAGCAGGGTGGCGGACGAGGCCGGGAGTCCATTTTGGCGGACGCAGTAGAATCGGTAATTGCGGCCTGCTATTTGGATGGTGGCATGACCGCCGCAGTGCAGTTCATCCAGAAATTTATTTTGGTGAATGTGCCTGTGACGAAACTCCACAATGCGGATTATAAGACCGCTTTGCAGGAACTGGTGCAACAAAAGAAAAACCAGGTACTTTCCTACAATTTGGTAGGAGAAAGCGGCCCGGATCATGATAAGCAGTTCCGTGTAGAACTGACTTTGAATGGGGAAGTGGTGGGAACTGGTATTGGCAGCAGTAAAAAGCGTGCCGAACAAGCCGCTGCACAAAAAGCGTTGGAACTACTATATCCGAATGTATAACAAAAGAGCACTGCCGCGGCAGTGCTCTTTTAACATATCCAATTACTTGTACAGGGGGAACTTTGCGGTGATGTCGGCAACCGTTTCCTTGACTTCCTTGGCAGTACCTTCGAAATCCCGGGCGGTCTGACCGATGCAGTGAGCGATCCGCTTCATTTCTTCTGCACCCAGGCCACGGGTAGTGACAGCGGCAGTGCCGATACGGACACCGCTGGTGATGGAGGGCTTCTCGGGATCGCCGGGGATGGCGTTCTTGTTCAGTGTGATGTGGTTCTGATCCAGACGCTCCTGCAGTTCCTTACCGGTGATGTTCAGAGGACGCAGGTCAGCCAGCATCAGGTGGTTATCCGTGCCGCCGGTGACCAGGTCGAACCCTTCTTCCACCAGGGCAGATGCCATCACCTTGGCGTTGGCAACCACATTATGTGCATAAGTCTTAAACTCATCAGACATGGCTTCTTTCAAGCACACAGCCTTGGCAGCGATCACATGCTCCAGAGGGCCGCCCTGGGTGCCCGGGAAGACTGCGGAGTTCAGTTTCTTAGCAAACTCTTCCTTGGCCAGGATCAAGCCGCCGCGAGGACCGCGCAGGGTCTTGTGGGTGGTGGTGGTTACCACATCCGCATAGGGAACAGGGTTCTGATGTGCGCCGCCTGCAACCAGTCCAGCGATGTGCGCCATATCCACCATCAGAATTGCGCCGACTTCATGAGCGATGTCTGCAAAAGTCTTGAAGTCGATAGCCCGGGGATAAGCGGAAGCACCAGCGATGATCATCTTGGGCTGATTCTTCTTTGCTAGGTCGCGGATCTCGTCGTAATCAATACGGCCGGTCTCATGATTCACATCATAGGACACAACATTATAGTATTTACCGGAGAGGTTAGCGGGGCTGCCGTGGGTTAGATGACCGCCGTTTGCCAGGCTCATGCCCATTAGGGTATCGCCGGGCTGCAGGAAAGCCAGTTCCACAGCCATGTTAGCCTGTGCACCGGAGTGGGGCTGTACATTGGCAAATTCAGCACCAAACAGTGCTTTTGCACGCTCGATACACAGAGACTCCAGTTCGTCCACACAGTAGCAACCGCCGTAGTAACGCTTGCCGGGAAGACCTTCTGCATATTTGTTGGTCAAAATAGAACCCATAGCCGCAATGACGGCAGGGGAAGCAAAGTTCTCAGAAGCAATCAGCTCCAGACCGTATTCCTGACGGTCCAGCTCCTTTTGCATCATTTCCCCGATTACGGGGTCAAAGGAAGAAACAAAACCGATGGTATCTGCCAGTTTTCCGAGCATAGACAATTCCTCTTTTCCGTGTTTTTGAAGAAACACATGTGTGTTTTTTATAGAATACCATATCTTTTTCCCGATTTCAATAAGTTTTCCGCAGGGTTTTTGATGTGAGGATGACGTTTGTGTCGAAAAAAGTTTTGAAATTTATATTATTTGAAGAAAAAACTGGGCATTGGAGATTTGATTGTGGCAAATTGTGATATTTTTACATAGAATACGGGATGAGTGGTCAAAAAATGCGTGTTTATCACAAAACGACAAATGTTTCCATAGGGGGAATTGACAGGGAAGACAACAAATGCTAAAATGAAACCATTATTATTTTAAGGGAGGCAGTATGATGTTTCGCTATACTTGTTTGAATCCGGTGTCTAAGATGGGCTTAGATTGTTTTGGCTCTGGTTATTCATCCGTTTCATCTATGGATGACGCCGATGCGGTACTGGTCAGAAGTGCGGACATGCATCAGATTGCTGTGCCGGACAATGTAAAGTGCGTAGCAAGAGCCGGTGCCGGTGTCAATAATATCCCGCTGATGGAATTGGGCAAGCGGGGCATTCCGGTGTTCAACACCCCCGGCGCTAATGCCAATGGTGTAAAGGAATTGGTATTTGCTGCAATGTTGCTGGCGGCCCGGGATGTGGTCGGTGGCATCAACTGGGCGGCAAGTCAGGTGGGCAATGCGTCTGTTGCCAAGGATACTGAAAAGGAAAAGAAGAAATTTGCCGGCTTCGAGCTCAGCGGTAAGAAGTTGGGTGTAATCGGCCTGGGTGCCATTGGTCGGCTGGTTGCAAATACTGCCATCCACTTAGGCATGGAAGTTTACGGTTACGACCCCTACATCAGCGTGGACGGCGCCTGGAATCTGTCCAAGAATGTGCGCCACAGCAATGACCTCAAAGAAATTTACGCAAACTGCGATTACATCACCGTCCATGTGCCCCTGATGGATGCCACCCGTGGCATGGTAAGCGCAGAAGCATTCACCCTTACCAAGCCCAACACTGTGCTGATCAACCTGGCCCGGGATGTGCTGGTGGATGAAGCTGCTGCCATCAAGGCCCTGGAAGAGGGAAGACTGGGCAAGTATGTTACCGACTTCCCCAATCCCACGGTTTTGGGCAAGAAGGGCGTGATCGCCATTCCCCACTTGGGCGCGTCCACGGAAGAATCTGAGGATAACTGCGCAGTGGCTGCTGTCAAGCAGGTCAAGGACTTCCTGGAAAACGGCAATCTGACCAACTGTGTCAACTTCCCCAACTGTCAGATGGGCGTTTGCACCTCTGCCAGCCGTGTGGGCGTGTTCCATGACAATGTAAAGTCCATGATCAGTCAGTTTACAACAGCTCTGTCCCATACCAATATCCTTAATATGAGCAATGTCAGCCGAGGTGCTTTGGCATATACCTTGCTGGATTTGGAAGAGACTGTGTCGGAAGAAACCATTCAGAATATGCAGGCCATCCCCGGCGTACTGCGTGTGATCGTAGTGAAATAAGGAGGAAACCGTTATGTTTAGCGAGCGTATTTTTAACTTCTCTGCAGGCCCCTCTATGCTGCCGTTGTCTGTTATGGAGCGCGCAGCCAAGGAGATGACCAATTACGGCGGCAGTGGTATGTCCGTGATGGAAATGAGCCATCGCTCCAAGGTGTATGCCAAGATCTTTGCAGACACCAAGGAAAAGTTCCGTGCTGTCATGCAGATTCCGGATAACTACGAGATTCTGTTCCTCCAGGGCGGCGCATCCACACAGTTTTCTGCCATTCCGCTGAATCTGATGGGGCTGACCGGCAAGGCGGACTATGCGCTCACCGGCAATTTCTCCACAGCGGCCTATAATGAAGCCAAGCGGTACGGTGATGCAGCTGTTGCCTGTTCTTCCGAGGACACCAACCATAATTATATTCCCGAAGCTTTGAGCGTTCGCTCTGATGCGTCCTATTTCTACTACTGTTCCAACAATACCATTTACGGCACTCAGTGGAAAACGGTGCCGGAGGTCGGCGATATTCCCATCGTTTGCGATATGTCCTCTGACATTTGCAGCAAACCCATTGATGTGAGTAAGTACGGCGTAATCTATGCCGGCGCTCAGAAGAATCTGGCGCCCGCCGGTTTGACCATCGTCATTGTTCGCAAGGATCTGTTGGGCCATGCTCTGCCCAGCACCCCCATGATGCTGGATTGGCAGATCCAGGCAGAGAACGATTCCATGAAGAATACCCCGCCTTGCTGGTGCATTTATGTGCTGGGATTGGTGTGCGATTGGCTGGTAGAAATGGGTGGCCTGGCCGGCATCCAAAAGGTGAACGAAATGAAGGCCAAGATGCTCTATGATGTATTGGAGCAGACGGAGATTTTCACCTGTCATGCAAAGCCTGAAGCCCGTTCTGATATGAACGTTACCTTCCGTACGGCTTCCGCGGAGTTGGATGCTCTGTTTGTATCGCAGGCGGAGGCACAGGGTATGAGCAATCTGAAGGGTCACCGCAAGACAGGCGGCATGCGTGCATCCATCTATAACGCTATGCCCGTGGAGGGCGTGGAGAAGCTGTGCGGCTTTATCCGCGACTTTGATAAAGCGAACCGCTGAGGTATTTCTATGGCTATCTTTACCGGGGCAGATATTCTTCTGCCCAAGAATACAGATTTCTCTAAATGGGCGGTAATCGCCTGCGACCAGTTCACTTCCCAGCCGGAGTATTGGGAAGAGGTTGCCAAGGAAGTGGGGGATGCCCCCTCTACCTTGCACATGATCCTGCCGGAAGTGCTCCTTCCGGGTACGGACGAACAGATTGCTGCGATCCACAAGACCATGGCGGACTATTTGGCTGCCGGTGTGTTTGCACAATACAAGGATTCGTACATCTATGTGGAGCGCACCTTGCTGGATGGCAGCATCCGCAAGGGACTTATGGGCACGCTGGATCTGGAAAAATACGACTATCACCCCGAAGCAGATGCACCGGTTCGTGCAACCGAGGCCACGGTACAGGAGCGTATCCCGCCCCGTATGCGTGTGCGCCGTGGCGCGCCGTTGGAGATGCCCCATGTGCTTTTGCTGTGTGATGATCAGAAAAAAACGATCATTGAACCGTTGACTGCAGAAAAGGAAAACATGGAAAAGGTCTACGACTTTTCTCTGTGCGCCGGTGGTGGCAAGATTCAAGGATGGCTTCTTAGCGGAGCATTGACCGAGAAGGTCAATGCAGCGCTGGTTGCCTATGAGCAAGAAAAAGTGCCTATGACCTATGCGGTAGGTGACGGCAACCATTCCTTGGCTACTGCGAAAGCCTGCTATGAGGAACTCAAGAAGAACAATCCCAATGCAGATCTTTCCAACCATCCTGCAAGATATGCTCTGGTGGAACTGGAGAATATCCACGATGAGGCACAGCAGTTTGCGCCTATCCACCGGGTGATTGCTAAGACAGATCCTGCCTGTTTGCTGGCATATTTGGCAAAGGCGTGCAGGGGAAAAGAAATTTGTCCTATTCCGTGGTTCAGTGGCAGTGAGCAGGGCATTTTGGAGCTGGGGATACAGCCCGGACAGCTGCCCTTGGCGGTGCTCCAGCAGGCGCTGGATGCCTATTTGGCGGAGAATCCGGGACAGATCGACTATATCCACGGCGATGACGTGGTGAAGCAGTTGGCGCAGGAAAAGGATGCCCTTGGCTTCCTTGTGCCCGGTGTCGAGAAGAACCAATTTTTCCAAAGCATCGTCACCGACGGTATCCTGCCCCGGAAGACTTTCTCCATGGGTCATGCCCAGGAGAAGCGCTACTACCTGGAAGCAAGGAAGATTCTTTAATGAAACCCCTTGACAAACGGGAAAGCGGGACATATAATGATGACAACTTCATAGAAACCGTGGAAGCGGAGATAACGGCGATGATGCCATCACAGAGAGCCCGCGTTGCTGAGAGTCGGGTATGAAACAAATCGTCAAATGGACCGCGGAGGGCGCAGTCAAAGGGGAGACCCGAGTATTCTGCGACGTAAGGCACGCGTCAGTTGCCGGGGATATGTTGGTATCCCGCAAAGCGCACGGCGTAGGCTGTGAATCAAGGTGGCACCGCGAGTATGTAGTATTCGTCCTTGACAGGGAATCACTCTGTCAAGGACTTTTTTATTGAAACAGGAGGAAAATATTATGGAATTTAACGGCATCAATTTCGATACTTATTTCAGAAATTATCCCGATAAAAAGGGCTATTTTGGCCCTTACGGTGGCTCTTATCTCGATGCAGATCTGCAAAAGGCCATGGATGAGATCACTGAGGCCTATCATACCATTTGTCAATCCCGGAGATTTATCGCGGAGCTGCGCCGCATCCGCAAGGAGTTCCAGGGCCGGCCTACTCCTATTTCCCATTTGGAGCGGTTGTCTACATCTCTGGGCGGTGTGCAGCTATATGTTAAGCGCGAGGATCTGAACCACACCGGTGCCCACAAACTGAATCACTGCATGGGCGAGGTGCTTTTGGCCAAATACATGGGTAAGAAAAAAGTCATTGCTGAAACCGGGGCGGGTCAGCACGGTGTTGCCATGGCAACGGCTGCTGCCTATTTTGGCCTGGAATGTGACATCTACATGGGCGCTGTGGATATCAAGAAGCAGGCTCCCAATGTGGCAAGAATGAAAATCCTGGGTGCAAATGTGATTGAAGTTACCCACGGCCTGCAGACGCTGAAAGAGGCGGTAGATGCAGCCTTTGATGCCTACTGCAAGGACTATCAGAACAGCATGTACTGCATTGGCTCTGTGGTGGGTCCCCATCCGTTCCCCTTGATGGTGCGGGACTTCCAGCATGTGGTGGGCGAAGAGGCGAGGGAGCAGTTCGTGGATATGACCGGCCACCTGCCGGATGCCATCGTTGCCTGTGTGGGTGGCGGTTCCAATGCAGCCGGCTTCTTTTCCGGTTTCCTGAATGACCCGGTGGAGATCTACGGCATCGAGCCTTTGGGCCGTGGCACTGCTCTGGGCGATCATGCCGCAAGTCTGCAGTACGGCACAGAGGGTATCATGCACGGCTTCAACAGCATCATGCTGAAGGACGAAAACGGCGATCCCGCGCCCGTATACTCCGTGGCAAGCGGTTTGGACTATCCTTCTTCCGGTCCGGAGCATGCATTTTTGCACAGCATCGGCCGCGTGAAGTATGATGTAATCAATGATGAGGAGACCATCGACGCATTCTATAAGCTGGCTCGCATGGAGGGCATCATCCCTGCCATTGAAAGTGCCCACGCTGTTGCTTACGGCATGAAGCTGGCCAAGCAGATGGGCACAGGCTCTGTGCTGATTAACCTCTCCGGCCGCGGCGATAAGGATATGGACTACATCATCGAGCAGTACGGAATTCCGGAATAAGAAAAAAAGAGGAATGACTTGGCGTCATTCCTCTTTTTTATTATTCTGTTTCCGGGCCAACATACTGATCTTTTTCGAATAATCCTTCCTGACGCGTGCCATCGGGCAGAATCAGCACGCCCTTGCCGTGGTGACATCCACCGTGGTCCAGGTCTCCTTTGTAGACGCTGCCATCTGGATAGTATTTTTCGCCCTGACCCACGATTTTACTGTTTTCGTAAGTACAGAGCATCCGAGTGCCATCGGCATATGTGTAAGTACAGCTGCCGTGTGCCTTATCATTCTCAAAAGTTCCTTCGAAAACATCGCCGTTGGCAAACTTATAGACGCAGTTGCCATGACGCTTGTCATTTTCGTAGTACCCTTCATAGATGTTGCCGTTTTTGTAACGGGTAACAGCGTAGCCATGTCGTTTTCCCTCAACAAATTCTCCGTCAAAATCATACTCCGGGCTGGTATAGCTGCCGTGGCCATGGCGTATGCCGAATTGCCACTGTCCTTCGTAACGAGCCCCATTTGGGTAGATCATAATGCCATAGCCATGAAACGTGTCATTTTGAAATTCGCCTTCGAAATGCCGTCCGTCATTCCAGTCTACGACACCATAGCCTTCCCATAGGCCATCGCGCAAACCGCCCTCGTAACGGTAATTGACATACTGCCGCTTTCCCTGGCCGGTGAAATGAAACTGGCTGCCGGGGCTGGGGGCTTTTTTGTTAAAGAGCAGATGACCATTGCGCCAAAGACCCCGGTAGCGTTTTCCGGTGCTATCGGTATATGTACCCCAGCCGGTGAATTTTCCTTTGCGGCGGTAGCCTGTGTAGGACTCGCCGTTGGGCCAGGTGGTTACGCCCTTTCCGTGAGGGAAGTCCTGACGCCATAAACCGTCATATACGGAAAAATCATGGTATATTTTGCGGCCTTTTCCCCAGCAAACATCATTTTTCCATTGGCCTTCATAACGTCCGCCCCATGCATCGGTGAATACGCCGTAACCGGAGCGAATATCATTTTCAAAGTTTCCCTCATAGTGGGATTTATCAGGCCATGTAAAAACACCTTGACCGTTTTTTACACCGTCGCGAAATTCTCCCTCATAGTGTCGACCGTCACTATAGGCCCCAATGCCGTGCCCATTTTGCTTATCATTCTGGAATGCCCCCTGGTAGGAGGAGCCGTCAGGAAAGGTCATAGTGCCATTGCCGCTACGCATGTTCATGTACCAGTAACCACGGTAAACAGCACCGTCCGGAAAATGCATGGTTCCCATGCCGGAACGCATATCGTCAGCAAAGTTGCCCTCGTAAGTGCAGCCGTCCGGCCAGCGGACATACCCCTGACCATTTGACTTGCCGTCGCGAAATTCGCCTTCCCAGTAGTATCCGTCAGGATTTTCAAAGATGGTATGCCCCTGAATCGTGCCGAAGTAGTAGTGGGCGGTCATTCGGGTACCGTTAGGGAAGGTAACGGTCATATTGCCGTGTGGGATGCCGTTTTTCCACTCTCCCTCAAAGACTCGCCGATCGGGATGCTGCCACCGCCCATGACCGTTGAGAACACCTTGTTCATTTGTTGCTTTCACAGTAGGTTGGAACATAGAATGCCCCCTTAAGAAACTATATTCCCATATTATCATGTGGTGTCCTGCAAGTCAAGGCAGGGCATACCTCTTACCTTGGCGGTTATACACCTCATAATTTGGCAAAACCGTAGGCCCAGAAGTTGTTTTTGACTTGGCTGAAATCCGTATTTTTAACTTTTTGACAAACAAAAAAGGGAATTTACAAGCAAAACTTGTAAATTCCCAATCTTGGCAGGGGCACTAGGACTTGAACCCAGAGCCTACGGTTTTGGAGGCGGAAAATGGCAAGAGAAAAGTGCTTGATTTGCAAGGGTTTTCCGTTTTCTTTCCGCTTTTGCCACAAATTTTGCCACAATATCAAAATACACAATAAGAGCATATAGGAAAGAAAAGAGGAATGGTAATAGAACCATTCCTCTTTTTTGTATGATTATTGATTTCTAATTTGAAGAGATACTAGTGCACGATACTCATACTGTCCATTTTGCAACTGACTGATTTCTGTACTAAAATGGCAGGAGTAACCATCGGCTACACCAGCTTCAATATTAGACATAATTGTTTTATATTCGCCATTGGCAAGTTTTTCAAAATCGGTATCTGTGAGTTTGGAAACAGCCGTCGTCTTGGGAAAGCCCTGTTTTAACAAAGCATAGCTAACCTGCGAGGAAGAAAGTTCACAAAACGGAGCCAAGCGATAAGCATCGTTTTTTGCATAAGCAATGGCTTCTGCCAAGGTATTGCAGGTAATTGTATAATTCAAACTAATTATATATGAAACCTCGTCAGTAAATTCGTAGTCCCATTTTTTGATTTTTACCCATTCGCCATTGAAGCCAGTATGAGAATTAGTTTTGTGGAGAAACAGATTGAGTTCGTGCTTTTCGTTAAAATCTTTTACATAGTATTCTTCTATATATTTGTTCTCGGTTTCGGGGAAATGCTCGTCTTGATAATGGTAACTCTCGTTGGGAGCGTGGTTGTTGATGTATGCCATCAGTTTTGACACAAACTCGTCTTTTGTGTATTTGGGAGGTGTAGCAACAAAGGAATCTTCCACACCAGGTTGTCTGTTATCAACAAATGCATCAGTCATACCTACGGAGCCCCACTTATCGTTGCCATTTGTGGAGGTGGTGTTGTCGTTCTCTGTGTTTTCTGTGGTGTCTCCACCTGTGCTGCTCTCGGTTGTATCGTCAGTTGTACCCTGTGTGCTGTCCTCCGTGCCGTCGGTGGCATCGTTGGTGCTTTCTGTGGCGTTGGTGGTTGCTCCCGTGCTTTCGCCTGTGGGAGTACCCTCCTCGTCCTTACCGCAAGCCGCCAGTGTCAACAGCATAACAAGGGCAAGGAGTATTGCAAGGATTCTCTTCATGTCTTTCTTCCTCCAAGTAAAAAAGGTGTGCAGCCGAAGCTACACACCCGAAAAATGCACGGCTTCAAACTGCCGCGACGCAAGTGTTACAACCACCAAGGGATGCAGAAGCGAGAGTGCATTTTTACCGAAGTAAAAAAATACACCCTTGATGGTCAATAAATATTCACTTGCGTCGCAGAAATATCTTACCACAGAATTTTGTCGGTTGCAATACAAAACTGGAATCTTTATAAAGATAATCATGCTTTATATTAATCTTTATTATATTAATCATGATTATATAAAGCATGATAATCCTCGTAATGATTCTATATAAATCATAAGACTCGTTTGTCTTCTACAAGAATAATTTGAGTCGTTTGATTAGATAGAATGATAGACTAAACATAAGGATCCTCGTGATTATATAAGAACCCCGATTAATGATGATTGAACAAATACTTGCTTTAAAAGAAAAAAGATTCCATACTAAAATTGTCATTAGACATTACATTTTATGAAGGAGGAATTTTATAAAAACGAAGATACACACAAATATATGAAGGTGGAATTAAAGAGAGAGACCCACAGGGTCAAAACCCACATCACCTTTTCCGCGCTGATTGACTGACTGGAAATGCTCAAAGCGGAAAGGTGATATTGTCAACCGTAGGCTCCTTTGTTGCTTTTGTGGGGCTGGTTGATTTCTGCTCGGTGTTGGGCAGGTTTGGGCGGTGAGGAAATGTCCCGTCGCCTTTTTGGTGGAGTGCTGTGCACATTCCGCTTTTTCTGAACTTCGCAACTAGTCAGCATTAACGAGTTTGGACAAACTCGACAATGCTGACTAACAAAAAACGGGGATACGGCCGAGCGTAGCGATGGCCGGGATAACCGACCATATTATGAAAGGAGTGGTGGCATGAGCAAACACAAGTCGCTTGCCTACCAATTTCAGTCTGCAATAGACCAAAGCTGCTTTTCAAAAAATTTTGACAAGCATGCCTATAAGAACCAAAAAGACCAAGCCCCACAGGGGTGGCGAGTATTTGGATTCAGCAGTCGGGCGAATCTGCTCGATACTGCTCACAGTCTGAGCAAGTACATCAAAGAGCATTACCCCGATGTTCGGCAGGTCAAGCAAATCACAGGCAGTATGTGCCAAGAGTGGCTGGACAGTCGGGCAAAAAACGGTTGTGCATTGACCACAGTGAAAACCTATCAATCAAATCTCACGAAACTATCCAAGGTCATAAACCACCACTTTGGAGTGCATACCTCCTTTGAGGTTCGGGTCAATGCCGACCTTATCCCCGACAGGACAAGCCCGAGAGAATTTGCCTTGTCGGCAGCAGAGATAGACAGGGTTCGGCAGTCTATTGTTAAACCATGTAATTCAAGCAATTTCTTTGTATTCAGCAGTTACACATCTGTTAGAGCCAACAGTGTGTCGCTCCGTGTGCAGGACCTTGTGTTCCAAAACGGAGACACAGTGATTGTCAACATCGTGGGCGATAAGGGAGGCAGAGACCGACAGGTGCAGGTCGTGGACAAGGATTTCTATTCCTTTTGCCGTACCCTCGTGGACGGCAAGCAGAAAACAGATTCCCTTTTCGGCAACATCAAACCCGATAGCGCCAATCGCTGGTTAAATCGCAGGCTCAAAAAATTAAATATCACTATTCCGCAGAGCAAGTGCATAGGAGGACACAAGATAATGAAAAGCGGCAACCACAGTGTTCGTAAGAGTTCCATACAGGCATACTATAACCGCCAGTACCAATTTTACATTGACAAAGGGTATTCACCCGACAAGGCGGCAAAAGTCGCCCAGGGCGACTGCTGTGTCCGTTTGGGGCATTCTCGTGACCGTGCTGATATTATCAATATATACCTAAAATCAGCCTCATAAAAATTTTGAAAAAAGTTTTGCTTTTTTCTTGACATTCTGCAAAATATCATTATTCTTTGTCATGTAAGGTTTTCTTACACTCTCTAATTTTTATATTTTTATGGTGGAATTAAATACTACGAAGGCGGAATATGCCCGATTTAGATCGGGCGTATTCCGTCTTTTTTCTATCTAAAAATCTAAAGAAAGGAGACGGCTGTATGAAAAATCCAGTTGCAATTTACACAAAGCCCGACGAACACGAGGACTTTGTTATGATAAGCGGATTCGTCAAGAGTGTTGTTGACCAAGGTTCCTATAACTCTGTGTCATTCAAGATTGACAGCGAAGCAAGCGGTGTAACCGATTTGATTTCGGTCATGTGCTTTGAGAACAAGTGCGGTATCGATTTCAAAAAGTTGGTAGCAAACAGCAAGGGTAGATTTATGACTGTGTTTGCAGTTGCTCGCCCCTATGGCAAAGGTATCAGTTATGCTGCCCGTGCTATTTCAATTGCTCCCCACGAGTTTGTCGAGAAACCAATGGCAACAAAAGCGCCTGTTGTAGCACCTGCTGAAGAAGTCGAGTACGAACAACTCAGTTTTGATTTGGACGATATTGACGGCGATTCAATTCCATTTTGATTAACTCTTGCCACCGCCCCGTCACTCGGTCCGCAGGACCGATGATCGGGCGCTCCCCTAAAATGGCAAAAATCGTAGTGATATTGCACAATTTAAAATTCCATAAATTGTGCAAAAAGTAGAAAGTGCTCGTAAAAATTTAGAATTTTTTATTGGGTCAAAAATGCCCTTTTCGACTCTCAAAATCCAAATCGCCTTATTTTGTGTTTCTTTGTTTGAAAAACGGCTGTTTTTGCCCGTTTTTTCAATAGAAACGGGGTTTGAAAATTTGCATTTTGCAGAAAAACAGGTTATAATTGGGCCACTTTCTGGAAAGTTTCTTACCCGCCCCGTCACTCGGTCCGCAGGATCGGGTAATCGGGCGGTCCACCAAAATAATATGAAAGGAGAAAACTGCATGGATAATACTTTGACGCTAACTGTGGCAGATGTAAAGATGCACCTGCACATTGGCAACGACAAAGCCTATGCCCTGTTCAAGCAGAAGTCGTTTCCGTCCTTCAAGTTTGACGGGAAGTATCTCGTTAGACGAGACGAGTTTGAAAAGTGGCTTAACAATATTCAGAAATTACCAGACCGTAACTATAAATTAGAGAATTAAAGGAGGTTATTTTATGGCGACATATAATGTCTCATTTTTAGTATGCAACATTGAACGGCCATATACCGATTTGGACTATGACTTGCCTGTACTAAGAGTCTGTTCATTTAAGAATTGCCGTACAAACGATTTAGAGCACATAGGAGAGCAACTACGTAAGTACAAAGAGCAGTTCGGAGATATGCGAGTCTGTCTCTATGATATGGATGTTATTTCGTTATGCCCTGTTTATGTGCCTTCCGTATGTGACGATGAGGGCAATATTGTGCAAAAACTCACGTTCGATTATGTTGACTTCGAGAAGAATTGGAAAGATAAAATCCACAATACGAGGTAGAAAGGATAGGAAAGTAATATGGTTATTCAAATTGCATTCACCGAAGATATGAAGTACAAGAAGTGTACTGTGACGAAAAAGCGGGACGGCAGATTATTCTGCCGTGTACCCTTTGCCTATGAACTGGACGAGTTCGGCAACAAGACACGATATGTCTATAAGGAAATCTATGGTGTTGACGGCAACGACATCGCACTCAAACGAGCAATCTTCATTGAAGAGCAGATAACAGCAACACTCGAAAAGAAAGCAACAACCGAGTCGTTCATTGCTCAAATGAGTGATTGGCTCTACTGCGAAAAGTTCGGTACCGTCAAAGCAACAACCTTTGATAGGCTGGAAGGAATCCTTGTCTATCAAATTACCCCCGCCCTGGCCACTTTGCTACATCATAGGTTGGCAGACATCGACAGCAAGGACATCAAGGCAATTATGAAGTTTAACCTTGACAAGGGGTACAGTTATTCAACCTTGTTGAAGATATATCGTTTTTTGAGTGAGTTTTTCAACTACCATGTCAATGGTGGCACTCTTGAACGGAATCCCGTTCGACAGGTCAAGATGTACAAGAAATCCTATGTCCAAAGCAAGCAAGCGGAAATCCGCAATAAACGGGAAAAGCTGAAGGAACGAGCAGCGAACAACGAGCAACTCACAGCGGAGGAAATCGCATACATGAACTCCCCCATCAAGTGTGATGACAAGGAAGAAATGTCGTTTTTCACCGATGACGAGATTGAACGGATAAAGGCGGCTGCCGTCAAGACCTTCGATAATGGCAAGCCCTGTTTGAAGCAGGCAGAGTTTTTTATCTTTATGCTCAACACAGGGCTTCGGGCTGGTGAGGCACTGGCGCTGAAATACAGCGACTTTGACTATGCCAAGAGGACGGTGCTTGTCAGCAAAAACATCACCTCCACAAAGGCACGAGACAGCGACGGACGAGCAACAGGCAAACGGGCTGTTATCAGTGGCGAGACCAAAACCAAGCGGAGCACCGCACTACTCAGCATTAATGAAACTGCTGTTGATATCATACAGCGATTGCAGGCACAAGAGCCTGAAGGGTACGATGGGTATATCATTCATAATGATGCTTTGACCATCGAACCACAGGCACTGGAAAAGCGATTCTACAACCTGCTGCGACTGGCACAGGTTGAGAAAAGAAGCTTGCACACCCTACGGCACACATTTGCCTCTAAACTGTACGAACTGACCAACGGCGATACCCAGTTTGTGTCTGAGATGCTACGGCACGAGAGCGCAAGCTTCACGGCAAAAACCTATATTCACCTTGAGCAAAAATACAAGAGCAATCGCATAAATAAGTTTGCGATATAAGCAAAAAGGCACCCAATGGGGTGCCTTTTTCAATGCACGAATCTGCCACAAATTCTGCCACAAAAACAGCCTAAAATCGGGCAAAAATAGGTAAAATAAGAGCCAGTTAGGAAGCACCCCCAAACTGGCACAAAAACAAGAAAAGCCCGAAAACCCTTGAAAACAAAGGATTTTCGGACTATTTCTGGCAGGGGCACTAGGACTTGAACCCAGAGCCTACGGTTTTGGAGACCGCCGCTCTACCAATTGAGCTATACCCCTATATATGAACGGCGTAAGCCGAATGTATGTGGTGGGCCTTCAGGGATTCGAACCCGGGACGATCCGGTTATGAGCCGGAGGCTCTAACCAACTGAGCTAAAGGCCCATAATATCGTTGGGTGTGCTTCGCACCACCGCCTGCATATTCTACCATCCAAACGCCGTTCTGTCAAGGATTATTTTCCCCGGCCTATGAGAAAAAATAGGCCGGGGAGATAATTATTCTGCTTTATCCTGTCCGTCACGGATTTCCTGACTGGCGACACGTCGGCGACGGCGGCGTCGGGTGGTGCGAACCTCCTGTGGATCGGCTTTTTCAGCCCGACGGGCATAGGTGGCTGCGGCCTCGGAAGTACCCTCGTAAGTCAGCCGGCTGACGCGGGTCAAGCCATTGGACTGCTCGGACATCCGAATACGGATGAGGAATTTTCCATGCTCCGGGCAGGTAGCCAGATCCATATACCGGTGGCCCGGTTGGGCAAACCAACGGCTGCTGAGCATCCTTGCACCACAGGTAGGGCAAAGATTTTCCTCGCTGGACATAGCGGCCAGGGCGGCGCGCTTATCCGCATAATCGTAAAATACCTTACGGGATATACAGCCGGGAAGTTCTGCTCCATGGAAGCCGTTGTCGTGGTCTTTCAGCGCCTGTCCGTATTCCTGGATACCAATGTCCAAATTCAGCTTGGCGCAGATCAGTGCGGTGTGGTAAGCGTCGCCCAAAGCGTCATGGGCGGGGCGGCTGGCCTCGATCCCAAAGATCTCCATAGCAGTCTTCAGCGCCTTTTGAGAGGAAGAGCCATCCGTCTGGGCATTAAAGATCATCTGCGCGTTGTACCAATGGCCGGTCCAGCCTTCGTCGATGCCATACAGCCGCAGATTTTCCCGGAGAATGGTGATATCATCAAAGCCCCAAGTAAGGAATATCACATCCTCACCGCACCATTTGCGGAAACGTGTCATTGCCTCAGGGAAGGGGATCCCTTCTTCACGCAACCGCGCCTCTTTGATGCCGGTGAGCTTACTGACTCGGCGATTTAGACGCCGATAAAATTTCGGCTTGATAAGAACTTGGAATTCATCAGCTACTTCTTGTACTTCCGTCACCCGAACAGCACCGATTTGGATGATCTCGCCACGAATTTGCACAGGCAGGACCTTCTTGGCAGACGGTGAGCCGGGCCAAGGCTGATTCCATTCCATATCCAATACAATGTAATCCATCATACTACCTCTAATTTTGCAATCCTAACATATATCATATCACAAAGAACAGCATTCTGTAAATAAAAAGTTTGTAGTTGGACAAACTGTTTTGGGAGGGATCTACATGACGGAAAAAGAATACGACAAACTGGTGCAGTCCATGGCGCCCAAATCGCCCATGTGGAAGGACTGCTTTCACGCATTTTGGATCGGCGGACTGATCTGTGCCATCGGACAGCTGATCATGAATGGCTATTCGGCTTTGGAGCTGGAAAAGATGGACGCATCCTGCGCCACATCCATGACCTTGGTGGCTCTGGCGGCACTCCTAACCGGTCTGAGTGTGTATGATGATATTGCAAAAGTTGCAGGTGCCGGCACCTTGGTGCCCATCACCGGTTTCTCTAATGCAGTCTCCGCCCCGGCTATCGAGTTCAAGACAGAAGGTTTTATCTTGGGCGTTGGTGCCAAGATGTTTACAATAGCGGGACCTGTTATTGTGTATGGCGTGTCCGCTTCCGTAGTCTATGGATTGATTTATTGGATAACGACTTTGTTCTAACAAGAAAGGCTTGCCGTTCGGCAAGCCTTTCTTGTTTAGTTAATTTTGTTACCATTTTTTAAGTGTATGTTTGTTAATGTATTCGTGTGTTCTTAAACGGCAATATCCAAGACCTTCCCTTGACGTTTCTATCATATATCTCGCGGAGTCAGATACTATATTATTTAAAAGCCATTTTCCCATACCGTTAATATAGCGCATTGTTACTGTCTCGTTTTCAACAGGAAAGGATGCATAACCTAATTGTTCATAAGAAAGATAATACCGTTCGTCCTGTTTGTCAACGTAGGATATACCGTCGCTGTTTACATAGTATTCATCTGCGTCACACGGCAAGTATTTCTTTAGTTCGTTACCAATGGAATTAAATTTTGCTTGTGTTTCACGGTTTATCTTTTTTCTAATTGTGACACCTATAATTATTGAAAGTATAATGATTAGCAGTGGAAAAGAATCTGATTGTGAGAGGTCCAGGATAGTTGATGAATTAAACAGTTCAATATCTACATTGGTGACTTGGCCTAGGTAAATTATTAAAGATACGAATGCGCTTGCGATGGAAATTAAAAGATGCGCAACATACCATTGTCTTGTGCGGAAGAATTTGCAGACCATGTTGATGATTGTGTAAGCTGCGGCAAATAACAGGCCCAAACCCAATGCAACAAATATTCGGTCTAATACATGACATGACAGAACCTTGGCAAAGAGTGCAATCAGAACTCCATAAATGCCTAATGTGCGAAGAGCGTCTGAAACAACATTACATACTTTTTGCTTTGCAGATAAGCCTTCGTCATATGTAAGGTAACGGATTACAACTGCAATGAGAGTAGGAATCAGCACGATCCATTGATTGCCGATGAGGAGGTTTCCGAGTTTCTCAAGAAAAATTGTAGCCAAAATAATGAGTGCGAAAAACACACCGCCGCCCCCAAGGCTGTCATAGGAAACAAATCTGACATTTCCGTTTGAATCCCCGTAAATATAACCGTCTTCTAACTTGCTCATAATATCTCTCCTTAAAAATAAAAAGTGCGGCTACCGAAGTAACCGCACAAAAAACGCAAACTCCGATAGTCGCCAAACCAACTCCGCAGAAAGGTAAACCCTTTTACAACCACAGAAACGGAATTTGCATTTTTATCAAATTCAGTTTGTGATTGCGAAAAGGGTATAATACCCCTATAAAAGAAAATACTTTCTGCGTTATTAAGTTGGTTTGGCATAAACAGTATAACACTGTAACGGAGAAAATGCAAGAAGTTTTTAGGAAGCTAATGGGTCCTACTTGACCACAAGCAGAAGGTTTTATCTTGGGCGTTGGTGCAAAGATGTTTACAATCGCAGAGCCTGTTATTGTGTATGGTACGGTTGCAAGTGTGGTGTATGGATTTATCTATTGGATAACCACATTGTTTTGAGAGAAAAGGCCCCTTTGCATAAGGTAGGCTTTCGGGCGGATGTGGGTATCCGCCCCTACGATGTGCATTGTCAATATTTGCAGGGGTCGATTGAGACACATCGACCCGCAAAAAGGCTCGCCAACTGGCGAGCCTTTTATAGTTATTCGATAGACAGCTTGCTTTTTGCCAAGGCTTTTCGCAGGGCGATGGCCAGCAGGGGAGTGGCGATGATGGCCACTGCGGCATTGAAAGTGGTGGCAGGAAATTTGCTGACCACAGAGAGCCATGCGGCCTCGGCAGTCAAGCCGTGTATCAGCATACCGCTATAGAAAAATGTCTTTGCTAAGTACAAGGCGGCATAACCAACTGCGCCGGTGACAGAAGCCAGTAAAGCCTTTGCATAGCCCCATTCACTTTTGCCGCTACGGATCACAAGACCGGCCAGCACGCCGTATGCGCCCTTCATGATAAAGGTCAGCCAGCATTCGGAAATGTACATGGGATCCAGCATATCATATACTGCAGAGCCCATACCTGCGGCCAGTCCGCCCAGCCAGGGGCCAAGCAAAACGCCGGACAGGGCGCACAGAATATTGCCAAGGTGAAACGCGGATGTACCCACCGCTTCAGGCACTTTGATCCGAAGACCGGAGCCTACACAGGTCAAGGCTGCCAGAAGACCCACAAGGACAATTTGTTTGGTGGATATTTTCTTTTTTGCCATAAATACACATCCTTTCGATTTGCACTATTATTGCATAATATGGTAAAAAATGCAAGCGAAATTTTATGCTTATCAAAATGTGGATAATGGGGTAAAAAATACTTTATATGTATCAAAATAAACTGAATTCGACGCGATACTCTATACAGCGCAAGCGACAGATGGTAAAATAAAGAAAAAACAAAAGGAGTGCGTATTATGCGTTTAATTCGTGCAAAAGATTACCAGGATGCCAGCCGTAAGGTGGCAAACATCATTTCTGCACAGGTCATTCTGAAGCCTGATTGCGTCTTGGGTCTGGCTACCGGTAGCAGCCCCGTGGGTGCTTATCAGCAGATGATCAAGTGGTGCGCCCAGGGTGATGTGGACTTCTCTGAGACCAAGACTGTGAACCTGGATGAGTATGTTGGCCTGGCTGCTGACCACGATCAGAGCTATGCTTACTTCATGCGTAAGAACTTCTTTGATGGTATCAATATCGATCAGAAAAATACCAACTTACCTAACGGCTTGGAACTGGATGCGGCCAAGGAATGCGCCCGCTACGATAAGGTCATTGCCAACCTGGGCGGTGTGGATCTGCAGTTGCTGGGCATCGGCGCCAACGGCCACATCGGTTTCAATGAGCCTGCTGAACAGTTCAGCACCGGCACCAATCGGGTGGATCTGACTGCTTCCACCATTTCTGCAAACTCCCGTTTCTTCGAGAACGAGAGCATGGTGCCCCGTCAGGCTTACACGATGGGCATGCTGGCTATCATGCAGGCCAAGCGCATTGTGATGATCGCCACCGGCGCCAATAAGGCACAGGCGGTCTATGACGCTTTCTGCGGCCCTGTGACTCCTCAGATGCCGGCATCTATTCTGCAGCTGCATCCCGACTTCGTGCTGGTTGCAGACGAGGAAGCCCTGGCTTTGGTTGGCGACAAGCTCTAAGAGGATACATAAGGCCGGTCGCGGATTACACGACCGGCCTTCGCCCTTATTTGCGCAGGTAGATTCTGCGTTTTTCTGTTTGCCCACTGGGTTGAGGGGCGTCCTGGCAGAAAAGACCGTATAGGTCATCACACCGCTGCTCCAGTTTTTCATATGGAAATCCGGTCTTTTCTCCGATATGGGGAAAAAGGCCGTTTTCTCTTGCCTTTTTCAGCGCGGGAATACCGCTTGAGCGCAGACCCAGCACCCGAACATAGGGTACGGTGGTGTTCAGAACCTCCGAGGTAATACCCAAATAAGCGCACATCACCATCCGGTCAAGCCGGGTGCGGGTGTAACGCTTGGATTTGGTGGCGGTCAGAATCTCTTCCAAAGTGGCACAATCCTGGCAAGCGTGCATAAACTTGCGCCACAAGCCCTCAGAGCCGTAGGGGAGTGCTTCAAAATCTCCGTCAGACATGGTGCGCAGACGGGCGAGGATCGCCCGTTCGCCGACAGTGATGGCGTGTACTGGCGCATCTCGGAAAATCTCTCGGGCCGGGGCAGGAATGTAGGTATCACAAGATTGATTTGTGGCTATCAGCTGCCGTAACGATGTGGCAGAGGGATTTTCAGTATCTGCTTCGGTGTTGTGATAGCTGCCACCCCTCCGGATAGGCAGGGGTTTCATGGAAGTGCCTTGATCTAAAATGGCCTTGCAGTATTCCACAGCCAAAATGTCATTGGGGTTTTTGAGCAGGGAAGCGTCGCATCCCATCTGTGCCAGTGCCTGCTGTCGGGCAGCGGGGAAGGAACAGCCGGATTCCAGTTCCTGCTGCAGAAGGGGCACAAATTCCGGGGACAGAAGCGCCCGGGCAGTTTCCAATAATGTATCCGCATCTCCGGTTTCGCAGCCAAAGCACAGATAGTCGCAAATGGGGGAGAGAATTTTGACACCGCCGGCGGCAAAACCCTCCGCAGAGGACAGGGTGTAGGGGATGGGTAGTTCCAGCACCAGATCGGCACCGCAGTCAATGGCTGCCTTGGTGCGAAGGGATTTGTCGAAAATGGCCGGCATGCCCCGTTGGACAAAATTGCCGCTCATCAGACATACAATGATCGCATCAGATCCAAAAACAGTGCGAATTTGGTCGATCTGCTTCTGATGCCCCAGATGAAAGGGGTTATACTCGCAGATAATACCAATGGTTTTCAAAAAAATCCCTCCTTTTCCAAAAAAGTTCCCCCTCGGGGGTTGAGAAATCATTTCAAATGAGGTACAATATACCCAGTTATGGCTATCATACCACAAACGATGAAAAAAGAAAATATTTTATTTTTACAGGAGGCAATTCCCAATGAATGTTCTGGTTATCAATGCCGGCAGCTCCAGCCTGAAGTATCAGCTGATGAACCCTGAGACCGGCGATGTGTCCGCAAAAGGTCTTTGCGAGCGTATTTATATCGACGGTCGTCTGACTCACAAGGTCGGCGACAATAAGGTGGTCAAGGACATTGCTATGCCCAGCCACTCCGAGGCCATTCAGGCTGTTCTGGAGATTCTGGTAGATCCCGAGCACGGCGTGATCAAGTCCACTGACGAGATCGATGCTGTCGGCCACCGCGTGCTCCACGGCGGCATGGAGTTCTCCGATTCCTGTATCATCAATGATGAGGTCATCAAGGCCATCGAGAAGTGCATCCCCCCGGGCCCCCTGCATAACCCTGCAAACCTGATGGGCATCCGCGCCTGCCAAGCGGTTATGCCCAACACTCCCCAGGTTGCCGTGTTTGACACCGCTTTCCACATGACCATGCCCCCTAAGGCTTACCGCTACGCCATCCCCACTGAATACTTCGAGAATGACGATATCCGCCGCTACGGCTTCCACGGCACTTCTCACAAGTATATCGCCCGCCGTGCCGCTGAGCTGTACGGCTCCAAGGAGTTTAAGCTGGTCAACTGCCATCTGGGCAACGGCTCTTCGCTGTCCGCTGTGAAGGACGGCAAGTGCCAGGATACCTCCATGGGCCTGTCCCCTCTGGCAGGTGTGCCCATGGGCACCCGCAGCGGCGACATCGATGCCTGCGTGGTGCAGTTCATCTGCAACAAGTACGGCATGAGCGTGGATGATTGCCTGAACATGCTGAACAAGAAGTCTGGCGTGCTGGCTCTGTCCGAGACCTCTTCTGACTTCCGTGATCTGGAAGCAGGCGAGACAAAGGGCGATGAGAAGTGCATCCTGGCTCTGCAGAAGTTCTTCTACGAAGTTGCCAAATATATCGGCTCCTATGCCGCTGCTTTGAACGGCATCGATATGCTGACCTTCACCGCCGGTGTTGGTGAGAACGGCCCCTCTACCCGTGCAGCGATCTGCGAATACTTGGGCTTTATGGGTGTGAAGATTGACCCCGAAAAGAACAATGTGCGCGGCAAGGAGGCTTTGATCTCCACTCCCGACTCCAAGGTTCAGGTTTGGGTCATCCCCACCAACGAAGAGCTGATGATTGCCCAGGATACCGCTGAGCTGGTCAAGGCTGCAAAATAAGATAAAACATATAATATGCCGGAGCATCCACTCCGGCATATTTTTGGTACTGCAATGATGAAATTCACTTACAAATCTACGATTTTTGCTTGCTTTGCAAGCGCTGTCGTGCAGGCAATCATTGTTAATTTTGCACCGCTGCTGTTTATCACTTTTCAAAACACCTATCATATTCCCATAGCGCAGATGACCTGGCTGGTAGCAATTAATTTCGGGGTACAATTAAGTGTGGATTTTTTGTCTACCTTCTTTGTGGACAGAATTGGTTATCGTGCGTGCATCGTCGCAGCGCAGTTGACCGCTGCGTTGGGACTGATTCTTCTTGCTGTGCTTCCGGATATGATTCAACCCTTTGCAGGCTTGATGATCGCTGTGGTCATCTATGCTATTGGCGGCGGCTTGATTGAAGTATTGACCAGCCCGATCATGGAAAGTTGTCCGACAGACAACAAGGAAAAGGCTATGAGCCTTATGCACTCTTTCTATTGCTGGGGACATGTGGGCGTTGTGCTACTTTCTACCGGTTTTTTTGTATTATTTGGTGTTGAGAATTGGAAGGCACTGGCAATAATCTGGGCTTTGGTTCCGATTATGAACGGATTTCTGTTTTGGAAAGCACCCATCGCACCTTTGATCCCGGAGGGGGAAAAAGGGATGACGGTTCGGGAATTGTTCTCAAACAGGAAATTTTGGCTGTTTATTTTGGTGATGCTGTGTGCCGGCGCATCCGAGCAGGCGGTAAGTCAGTGGACATCTGCTTTTGCTGAGCAGGGATTGGGTGTTTCCAAAACAGTTGGAGACCTTGCTGGCCTGCTGACATTTGCGGCACTAATGGGTACTGCCCGTGCAATCTACGGAAAACTTGGCGATAAACTGGATATTGAAAAATGCATGATCGGAAGCACAGCATTGTGCGTGATTGGTTATCTGTTGATATCCCTTTCTCCCTTGCCTCTTATGAGCCTGGCGGGATGCGCTGTCTGCGGTTTTGCGGTAGGTATTATGTGGCCCGGAACGCTTAGCAAAGCATCCGTGGCACTGCCCGCAGGTGGTACAGCGATGTTTGCGCTGTTGGCGCTGGCGGGGGATGTAGGCTGCTCACTGGGGCCATCAATAGTGGGGGTTGTCTCCGACGGCGCAGAAGGAGATATGCAAAAGGGAATCCTTGCTGCTATTGTGTTTCCGGCGCTAATGCTTCTGGGGTTGCTGCTTGCAAGAAAAAAGAATCCATAAAAAATGGACTGTTCCGTGGAACAGTCCATTTCTTTTATGAAATTAACCCTCAAAATCGGTCTGCTCCGCGACAACCGCGCCCTCTTCAACTTCGGCCTCGGGCTCTTCACAGTCGCAAACGCAGGACTCGTCGCAGTCACCGGCGCAGTCGCAAGCGCACTCACACTGGCAGTTTTCACAGTCATCCTCGCAATCACATTCGTCGCAGTCACATTCGCAGTCGCAGCGGCAGGTATAGCGGTTCAGCAGCTTCCGGGCCCAGGCGACGATGCGGTCACCGTAGGTGGCGACGACGTAGACAATACCGGCGATGGCGGCCAGCGCCACAACAATCTTCGCAATTACTTTTAATGCTTTCATAATAGACCCTCCCGTTTATATATGGTTTCTATATTCAGTATAACCAATCAAAGGGGAAAATGCAACAATTATTTTGAAAGTCAAACGTAGCCGTACATACCCCGGATACTGATTTCACCGGAGTTCACAGCCTCTATGTGGCTGTCGGAAAACTGCACCACCAATGCACCGGTTTCGTCCACGTCCAATGCCTTGCCGTGGCGGATCGCATCACCCCGCACCAGGGAGACCTCCTGGCCGATGGTGATGCAGTTGCTGCGATATTGGGAGAGGATGGTTTTGGGATCAGCGAGGTCATTGCACATTTTCTGTAAAGATGCGATGAGCTGGGCAATGACAGATACCCGGTCGATTGTCTTACTGCTGCAAAGCTGCAAAGAGGTGGCAATTTTTCTGATTTCTTTGGGGAAATCTTCAGCACTCTGGCTGCAGTTGATGCCAATGCCAATAACAGCCCAGTCCACATTTCCTGCGCTGTTTACGGACATTTCTGTGAGAATGCCACCCAGTTTTTTTCGATCGACCACCAAATCGTTTGTCCACTTGATACCGGGAAGCAAGCCGGTGGCGGCCCGGATACCGTCAGCAGCAGCAACAGCTACCGCACAGGTCAGATGCAGAAGATCCTTTGCATCACATCCAGGGCGCAGGATCAGACTCAGATAGATGCCACTCCCGGCAGGGGAGTAGAAACTGCGCCCCATGCGCCCACGGCCATCGGTTTGACTGTCTGCGATGAGTACCGTTCCGTGGGGTGCGCCGTCAAAAGCCATCTGCTTGGCTCTAGTGTTGGTAGAGTCAATGGTTTCAAAATGATGAATGTTTCCCCGCCAGGGATCACTGGCGGGGAGACGGGAAAGAATTTCGTTGATCATTAATCAATGTCCTTAACGATTTCTTCGGGAGGATTGTCCAGCAATTCCGGATGCGCCAACAGACGGCGGTAGTGCTTGAAGAAGGTAGCATAGTAATAGCCATCACAAATCCGTTCGTCCAGTACGAATTTCACGTCGATGTACTTTCTCTGCACCACAGAACCGTCCTCCTTGACTTCCACAGCCCGACGTTTGCACCCAAAGGCACCGAAGCAGGGGAGATTACCAAAGTCGTACAGGTGGTGATAGATGGGAGGAATACCCAGACTACCCATGGAAGTGAAGAACAGACTGCCGTGGAAGGGGCTCAGCTCCAACAGGAACTTGGGCAGCAAGCCAAAGTAGTCCAGCAGTTTGAGTAGCCACACTACGAACTTCAGGAGCAATCCGGGAATCAGATTGAGGTATTGGATCAGGCCGTCCAGGCTGGAATCCAATTCCTGCGTGGTTTTAACACTTTCGATGGCAGCGTTCAATTTGCGATACACATCCTCGGCAGTGTCCCGGGGATTCAAATGGACCTTGATGGAGGTGTCAGGGGAGTCTACAGTCATTTCCTTTTTGACTACCATGCAGTACTGAATGTCATCGCCCCTGGAGTAGACCTTCTGACCGGAGATAAACCGATTCAGTTGGGGATACTTGGCGATGCCCCGGACATAGGCTGCCAGCAGCACATGGGTAATGCCAAAATCCGTCAAACCTTCCCGTCGCTTCTGGCGAATGTAGCGATCAATGTGCGTGATCTCAAAGGAGTCCTCAAAGAGGTTGGAGCAGATGTTCCGCTCCCACTGGAAGTACATGGTGATCTGTGCCATGGGGGCCAGAGTACGGACCCGGCGACCATCGCTGCGATCTCCCCAGGTGGGGTGATACATTCCGTCAGTATGTGCTCGGATGGCAAATACCAGCAGAAAACAACCGATAAACAGAAGTATATCCGGTAGGAACATCAAAAATACGTACAACTCCAGGCTAGTGCCAATGGCAATGCTGCAGAAATAGCCGATCGCGGCTAGTGGCGTGGCAAACAGCAGCATCAACAGCCAGGGGTATAATTTGCCGCAGGTGATTACCGTATACAGCAGACAGAAGAAAACAATGCAGGTGTAATACATGCCCATAACGAATGGGTTGTTGCCCATAAACGCATGGGGACGGATGGCAAAGTACAGACCCATCAGCCATACGGGGATGGCAGTTTTGTAGAACATCTCTTTGCCATTGATCAATGTGACGAGCACGAAAAGCAAGGTGGCTGCTACTGGCAGAACGATTTGGCTCCACACTTCCTGTGTATAACCGATCCCTTTCACACCGGTGATCACAATGCGGGCCACTGCCGAGCCGACCAGGCAAAGTGCCATCAGCCATGTCAGCACGTTTTTACGGCTGACATATAATGATACTTTTTTTCCCATAACAAAACTATTATAACAAATTTCGACACACTTGGCAACAGTTTATTCACAATTACGGTAAAAAATGACGGATGCAGGTGCATCCGTCATTTAACAAGTTCTGTCAAAGCGGCAATGTGTGCGGGGGTAGTGCCGCAGCATCCGCCCAAAAGGCGCGCACCGCTACGGTGACAATCCAGCATGATTTTTGCAAATGTATCCATATCCATGTCATATTCCGGAACGCCGGCGGCATTGATGACAGGATTGCCTGCATTGGGCTTGCACAGGATGGGGATGCGAATGTGTTTGGCGAGCTTGCGTACCAAATAGGGAGTCATCATGTCGGCAGCGACGCAGTTAAAACCAACAGCGGCAGCACCGGAGTCAGCAAGATCTTTCAAAATCGGTGTGGCATCCTGCCCGGAAAACAGAGATCCGTCCGGGGTCATCACAAAGCTGTACATAACCGCGCCCGCGCCTTCCATTTCGGCAGCAGCCAGGATGGCTTCGGCCTCCAGGGGGTACATCAGGGTTTCTGCGATTAAAAGATCTGCACCGCCATCGATCAGGCCGCGAATCTGCCGGCGGTAGTTCTCAATTAAAAGGTCAATGTTGTCCGGATCCCAACTGTCGCAAAATGCGGCCAATGTGGTCAGATCTCCGGCGATCAGACATTCCGGCGCGGCGGATCGGGACAGTGCAACCAAGCTGGCATTTACCGTTTCTGTCTTTTCTGCCAGTCCGACTCGCTCCAATGCGATGGGCTGGGCCTGAAAGGTTGGGGCGTAGAGGATCTGACTGCCGGCTGCAGCATATGCACGTTGTAAATTATGCAGCATATCCGGGTTTTCCAGTACCCACTGTTCTGTACAGCAGCCTTTGGGCATCCCGGCCTTTTGCAGATTGGAGCCGGTGGCGCCATCCAAAAAGCGCAGGCCGTCCGCAATTCTGTTTTGTAACTGTTCTCTCGTAAGCATAGGCTTTCTCCTGTTACATGATTGTTTATTATACGCCAAAGGACATAAGATTGCAAGAAGCATTGACGAAAGAATAAATCTCTGTTAAAATGGCAATATCTCAACAAAATAAGGAGTAATTCAGATGAAAAAGACTGTTTTAAGAGAGTATGCAAAACTCATTGTCCGTTGCGGTGTTAATGTCCAAAAGGGCCAGGAGGTCATGGTTTACGCTGATCTGGACCAACCGGAATTTGTGCAGATGGTGGTTGAAGAAGCCTACAAGGCCAAGGCGAAGAAGGTCATTGTGGAGTGGAACTATCAGCCCCTGGCCAAGATCCATGTGCGTTACCGCTCTGTGACCACCATGGGCACGGTTGCTGAGTGGGAGAAGGCACGCCGCCAGCACATGGTGGACACCGTTCCTGCCCGTATCCATTTGATCTCCGAAGATCCCGATGGTTTGAAGGGAATGAATATGGCTAAGGTCGCCAAGGCAAGAAAGATGTCTTACCCTATCCTCAAGCCTTATGCTGATCAGTTGGAAGGCAAGCAGCAGTGGTGTATCGCCGCAGTGCCCGGCAAGGCATGGGCAAAGAAAGTGTTCCCCGGCGAGCGCACCAGCGTGGCTGTGGAGAAGCTGTGGGAGGCCATTCTGTCCACTTCCCGTGTGAACGAGGATCCCATCAAGGCCTGGGAGGAGCACAACGCTGATCTGAAGAAGCGTTGCGATTACCTCAACTCCCTGGGTATCGAGAGCTTGCACTATACTGCTGACAACGGTACCGATCTGACTGTGGGGATGATCCCCCAGGCTATTTTCTGCGGTGGTGCAGAAACCAGCCGTCAGAACATCGTGTTCAACCCCAATATTCCCTCTGAGGAGTGCTTTATCTCCCCCATGAAGGGCAAGGCTGAGGGTATCGTCTACTCCACCAAGCCTCTGAGCTATCAGGGTCAGATCATTGATAAGTTCTCCATGCGTTTCGAAAACGGCAAGGTGGTGGAAGCCAAGGCTGAAGTAGGTGAGGAGCTGCTGAACACCATGTTGTCTATGGACGAAGGCGCAGCATACCTGGGCGAGTGCGCTTTAGTGCCCCAGGAAAGCCCCATCTGCCAGTCCGGTATCCTGTTCTACAACACGCTGTTTGATGAAAATGCTGCCTGCCACCTGGCTGTGGGTATGGGTTTCCCTGATACTATCCGTGACCATCACAACAAGACGTTGGAAGAGTGCCGTGAACTGGGCATCAACGATTCCATGATCCTCGAGGACTTCATGATCGGCTGTGATACCATGAATATCGATGCCATTTGCGCAGATGGTAAGGTGGTTCCCATCTTCCGTAACGGCAACTGGGCATTTTAAGAGTTTTTTCGGAAAATAACGAAAAAAACACTTGCAATATCGGTTTGCATGTGTTATGATATCCGGGCGATTAAAGATTGTTAGGGTTATTATGCCCTTTAACTGCTAAGAAAGAGGTGAACAAAATGAAGGAAGGTATCCATCCCAACTACGAACAGACTACCATTCGCTGTGCTTGTGGTAATGTCTTTACGACTGGCTCCACCAAGAAGGACATCCGTGTTGAGATCTGCTCCAAGTGCCACCCTTTCTATACCGGCAAGCAGAAGCTGGTTGACACCGGTGGACGCGTTGATCGTTTCAACAAGCGTTTCGGCCTGAAGTAAGAACAAAGTCCGCACTGCGTTTTGCGTAGTGCGGACTTTTATTTTTGTATAATCCATGTCATTGCGAACCAGTGACCGTGGTGCTCTGCGCAGCAGATTGGAATTCTGATGCTTGCCAGTGGCAAGCATACCACATTTAGGTCACTGGTGTGGCAATCCGTTCTCCTTGCAGCTCGTAGAGCTGCGTGGCACCTTGGTGCCACAAAAGATGCGGATTGCCACGTCGGGCTTGTGCCCTCCTCGCAATGACATACTTTATTGAAAGTTTTTGCGAAATGTGCCATTATGTGATATACTAATAAAAATGTGTATCCATGGAGGAATAAATGGAAAAGACCTTTGAAACAAAACAGGAACGGGCGGTGTTGGTTGGTCTGAATGCGGATTGTTTTCGGGCTGATCAGACTGCCACCGACGAAACAATAGAAGAACTGGAAGCCCTGCTGGAAACTGCCGGCGGCTTCTGTACGGGAAAAATTTTGCAAAATCGCCATACGCCGGATTCTCACAGCTTTATAGGCGAGGGCAAGGCACAGGAAGTGCGGATGCTGGTGGAAGCCACGGAATCCACCATGGTGGTCTTCGATAATGAACTTTCTCCCGGCAATATCCGGGCGTTGGAAGAAATTATTGGTGTGACGGTGCTGGATCGCAGTGCGCTGATTTTGGATATTTTCGCCCAGCGTGCCAAGACCAAAGAGGGCCGTCTGCAGGTGGAACTTGCCCAGTATCAGTATCTGTTGCCTCGGTTGTCCGGCATGGGCAAGAGTTTGAGCCGGCAGGGTGGCGGTATCGGCACCCGTGGCCCGGGTGAAACGAAATTGGAATCCGACCGCCGGCACATCCGGGAGCGCATTGCCCGTCTGCAAAATGAACTGGAGCAGGTGCGTCAGGTGCGGATGGTCCAGCGGGAACGGAGAATGAAAAATTCCGTGCCGGTGGTGGCCATCGTAGGGTATACCAACGCAGGAAAATCCACACTGCTCAATAAACTCACCGATGCCGGGATTCCTGCCAACAATCGGCTGTTTGATACTTTGGATACCACATCCCGGCAACTGACCGTTTCTGATAATTTGGATGTGATTCTCACCGACACAGTCGGCTTTATCGCAAAACTGCCCCACCATTTGGTGGAAGCATTCCATGCAACATTGGAGGAATTGCAGTTTGCAGACTTGTTGCTCCATGTGATCGACGCTTCCGACGAAAACCGGGAGGAGCACATTGCCGTTGTAGACAAGCTGATCAGCAAATTGGCAAAGTCGGAAACACCGGTTTTGCGGTGCTATAACAAGGCCGATCTTGTGGAAAAGACGGATATCCCCATCGGGGAAGATGTGGTGGCCATTTCTGCAAAAAGCGGAATGGGTATGGATGAACTCAAAACCGCCATTGAAAAGGCTTTGGGTCACAGCCGTCATCATGTGGTGGTCACCTTGCCTTATTCCATGGGCGGTATGGTGGAAACCCTCCACAGCAGTGCCCAGGTACTGAGTGTTGACTATACCGCCGAGGGAATCGCCGTGGAAACCATCGTTGACCCCATCTTGTATGGTAGATTAAGAGAGTATATTACAGAAGAAAAACAATAAAAAACATGTCATTGCAAACCAGTCCGCAGACTGGTGTGGCAATCCCCGAAGGGTTCGGGAATGTTCAGCAGATTGCCACGTCGCTTCGCTCCTTGCAATGACAGAAGGGGAGTGCTGATCCTTGGACGAATACCTGGTACCCACCGGTTTCGGTGAAGATGAATTTATAGAGAAGAAATCCCGCTTCATCGGTAGGGTCTGGTTAGTAGAATCCGAAGAAGAGGCGCAGGAAAAGATCCAGCAGATGAAGCGTCAGCATTACGATGCTACCCACAACTGCTGGGCGTACATCATCAAAGACGGCCCTGCCCGGTTTTCCGACGACGGAGAACCCGGGGGCACAGCCGGTAATCCCATGATGCAGGTGCTGCAAAAGGAGCAACTTTTCAATGTGGTCTGCGTGGTGACCCGGTATTTCGGCGGCACCCTTTTGGGCGCTGGCGGCTTGGTGCGTGCCTATACCAAGGGTGCGAAAATTGCTGTCAATGCCGCAGGGAAATCCATGAAGCGGGTGTGGTCGGTGCTGTATATACCCTGCCCCTACACGTTCTATGAACGGGTCAAGCTGGAAGTGGCGGCCTTTGGTGGCATCATCCGCAAAACGGACTTTACATCGGAAGTGGAATTGGAGATTTTGATGGCGGAAGCCCAGGCGCAGCCTTTCTTGGATCGGCTGACAGATATGAGCGCGGCCACCATTGAGGGTATGGAAACGGCTAAGGAATATCGGGCGTTTCCAATAGATACCGCAGAAAATATGTAATAATTTTTATCCAGCATCTTGGCAGAACACATGAGAATGTGATATAATAAATTAATTTATTGGGAAGGAGGCATTCTTATGGCATTTCCTGCGTCATTTATCGATGAATTGGTAGCCCGCAATCCCATTGAGGATGTGGTGGGGCAGTATGTATCTTTGCGCCGGGCCGGTGCCAATATGTTCGGACTTTGTCCGTTTCATGGGGAGAAGACAGCCTCTTTTTCCGTAGCCCCCGATAAAGGCATTTACTACTGCTTCGGTTGTCATAAGGGTGGCGGTGTCATCAACTTCCAGATGGAAGTAGAGGGACTCAGTTATCCGGATGCCGTCCGGGCCTTGGCAAAACGCTCCGGTATGACTGTGCCCGAGGACGAGCAGTACCAGTCCCGTTACCGCCAGCAGGAACGTCTGTGGGCGCTCCACAAAGAAGCGGCAAGATTTTTCCACAGTCAACTTTACGCCCCTGCAGGCAAGACGGCTTTGGAGTATGCCCTGGGCAGAGGAATGTCCAAATCCATCCTCACCACCTTTGGTGTGGGTTATGCTCCGGACGGATGGGACAATTTGGTGCGGGCCATGAAAGCAAAGGGCTATACCGACCAGGAACTGATCGAGTCCGGTTTGGTGACCCAATCCCAAAAGGATAAAACCAAGATTTTTGACCGTTTCCGAGATCGGCTGATGTTCCCCATTATCGATGTGCGGGGCAATGTGATCGGTTTTGGCGGCCGCATCATCAAAAAAGACGATACTGCAGCAAAGTACTTAAATTCCCCGGAAACGCTGATTTTCAATAAGCGTAAGAACCTATTTGGTTTGAATTTGGCCAAAAAGAGCAAACAAGGATATCTCATTTTGGTGGAAGGCAACATTGATGTGGTGGCTCTGCATCAATATGGATTTGACAATGCCATTGCATCCCTGGGCACCAGCCTGACAGAAGAGCAGGCGGCATTGATGACCCGGTATGCCGATCAGATCGTACTGATCTATGACGGCGACAAGGCCGGGCAGAATGCTACACAACGAGCCATTCCTATTTTGGAAAAGGCCGGCCTACAGGTAAAGGTTTTGCAGATCGAGGGCGCAAAGGATCCAGATGAATTTTTGCACAAATTCGGTGCGGATCGATTCAGGCTACTCTTGGAAGGCTCTTCCAACCGGGTGGAATATCAGTTGAATGCCATTGCGCTGAAGTACGATCTGAAGCAGGATGACCAAAGGGTAAAATTCCTGCAGGAATCTGCAGCTCTCATTGCCACTTTGGGCAGTGCTGTCCAACGGGAGGTCTATGCCGGCCGTGTGGCGGAAAAAGCCAAGATCAGCCCGGCTGCCATGAAACTGGAGATTGAACGGGCGTGGAAACGCCGTGATAGAAACCAAAAGAAGCAGCAGGAGAAAATTGATTTGTCTCCTGCCCGGAATCTGCAGCCCAAGAGTCGCAATATTCGTTACGACAATATGAAATCCGCTATGGCGGAGGAGGGTGTCATCGCTTTGGCGCTTCGGGAGCCGGCGCTTTTGGATCGTACCGGCAGTCTGAAATCGGAAATTTTCTCTTCTACGTTGTTGGGACGTGTTTATGACCAGTTGCAAAAGCGCCATCAGCAGGGCTTGGAAGTTTCTTTGGCGGTGCTGGAAGATCTCAGTCAGGAGGAAATGTCTCACATGGTGGGTGTTTTGCAGCGCCAACAAGGGCCGGTCAACGAACAGGCTTTCGCCGACTGCGTGGCCACCATTTGCGCAGAGCATCAAGCCGCATCTGTCAGCAGTGAAGATGATCTGCTGGCCCTGCGCTCCAGGCTGAAAGAAAGAAAAGGAATTAAAGAATGACCGATTTGCTCACAAAAGAATCCTCCCCTGTATCCGCTGGAGAGGACGATGTACGGCAATATTTGAGCGAGATCCGAGTTTACCCCCGATTAACTGCGGAGCAAGAACACACTTTGGCAAAGCGCTGCGCCAATGGGGATGAAGAGGCCATTCGTCAGATGGTAAATTCCAATCTGCGGTTGGTGGTTTCCGTTGCACGGGAATATGCAGGAAGGGGTATTCCGCTCTTGGATTTGATCCAGGAGGGAAGTATCGGTCTGCTGGTAGCGGCAAAGAAATTTGACTACACCCTGGATTTTCGCTTTTCCACTTATGCTACCAAGTGGATCCGTCAGCGTGTGACCCGGTACCTTGTGAATCATACAAATTTGATTCGGGTGCCTGCCCATACAGCAGAACGGATTCGCAAGGTGGTTTCTGTGCGCGCGGCCATGACACAGGAAAATGGCGCAGAACCCACGGAAGAAGCTCTGGCGAGTGCCTGTGATATGACGGTGGACAAGTTGCAGCAACTGATGCAACTGCACCCGGAAGTTTTCTCCATTGATGCCCCGGTAGGGGAAGAGAGTTCTGTGGGTACGATTTTGGAAGATATCCATGCACCGCAGCCCTATGAGACTCTGGTTCGGGACGAACTGAAGCATACGATGGATGATCTTCTGAATATGCTGAGTGACCGGCAAAGACAGATTTTGCAACTGCACTTTGGTATAACCGATGGTGCTTGCCACTCTTTGGAAGAGATCGGTGTTTCCCTGGGTATTTCCAAGGAGCGCGCCCGACAGATCGAACGGCAAGCCATGGAAAAACTTCAAAAAATGGGTGCCAGCATGGGACTGGAGGATTATTTGGAATGACGCACTTGGAATTTGCTTTTGACGCATCATCGTGGAAACAGGCCATTGGCGAAATTGCTCCCGGCGGTGCGCTGGATGGAATGCAGTTTCTTACAATGATGGAGCCGGAAAGCGAAGAAGATGTGGAAGCGGCGCTTGCATTGCTGGACGATCGGGATATTTTGCTGAATATCGACAATCTAAGCCCCTTTGCCGCATCCACTGACGCAGCGGTGCGTTTGCGCCTGGAAAAAGACCTGGTGGTGAAAAATGCACTCCCCCAGGGTTTGGAAGAAAATGACCCGCTGCGGCTGTATTTGGAAGAGCTTGCGACACTGCCTGCTTGCGGCGATGCCCAGCGTTTGGCAGAGGAATATAAGGCGGGGAGGGAAGAAGTGCTTCCACAGCTGACCAATTTGATGCTCAGCTATGTGACGGAGCAGGCATGCAGCCTGGCCGGACGGGGTGTGCTGCTGCTGGATCTGCTGCAAGAGGGCGGCCTGGGCCTTTGGCAGGCAATTCTCTCCTATGAAGACGGAGATTTTGAAAGCTATTGCAGCCGTTATATTCAGCGCAGTCTGAATAAGGCGCTGATACTGCAGGCAAGAGAATTTGGCGTTGGTCAGAAAATGCGTCAGGTCATGGAAGATTACCGGTCTATGGACGGGCAGCTGTTGACCGATCTGGGCCGAAATCCCACCCTCGAGGAGTTGGCAGAAGCGCTGCACATGAGTGTGCAGGAGACGGGCACTGTGGCGGAAATGCTGGAAACAGCCCGGCGGATGCACTTTACTAAGCAAGAGCCGGAACCGGAGGAAGAGGAACTGGCTGAGACACAAGCGGTGGAGGATACTGCGTATTTCCAAATGCGCCAGCGGATCTCGGACTTGCTGAGCAATCTGAATGAGACAGATGCTAAATTGCTGACGCTACGCTTTGGCCTTGAGAAGGGCTTGCCCATGAGTGCGGTGGAGGTTGGCAACATACTTGGACTGACGGCCGATGAGGTGTCTGCCCGGGAAGCACAAGCATTGAACAAACTTCGAAACGAAGGATAAGGAAGGTAAGTAACGTGGCTAAGACGATTTCTATTGCCATTGACGGCCCTGCTGGAGCAGGCAAAAGCACCATCGCCCGAAGAATTGCCAAAGAGATGGGCTGTTACTATGTGGATACCGGCGCGATTTATCGCACCGTTGCCTATTTTATGGATCTTTTGGGTGTAAGCCCCAAGGATACCGACGGTGTGGAGCGTTACATCGACGAACTGACTATCAATATCGAATATGATGAGGACGGTCTGCAGCACATGATCATGAACGGCATGGATGTCACCGGGGATATCCGCACCCAGGATATTTCCCAAAAGGCATCCTTGATCTCTGCCCAGCCGGTGGTGCGGGAAGTGTTGCTGGATATGCAGCGGGAGGTTGCCCGACAGCACAATGTGGTCATGGATGGCCGGGACATCGGCACGGTGGTGCTGCCCGATGCCAATGTAAAGATATTCCTCACCGCATCTGCGGAAGTCCGAGCCAAGCGCCGCACCGATGAACTGATCGCCAAGGGTCAGAAGGCGGATTTTGCCAAGATCCTGCAGGAGATTCAGCAGCGGGATTACCAGGATACCCATCGGCCCATTGCGCCGCTGAAAATGGCAAGGGATTCCATCAAAGTGGACACCTCTGACATGACGATTGAGCAGGTGGTAGAGACCATTCGCAAGATCGTTACGGAGAAGACCGCGTTATGAGCATCCGTATTGCAAAAAGTGCCGGCTTCTGCTTTGGCGTCAGCCGTGCAGTAGAAATGGTTGAGCAGGCCGCAGGGAAGGGGAAGGAAGTGGTGACTTTGGGTCCCATTATCCATAATCGCCATGTGGTCAGCAAATTTGATGCTATGGGCGTGCGGGTCATTGAAAAGCCAGAAGATGCGCAGCAAAGCATGACCGTCATCATCCGCTCCCACGGTGTTTCCCGGGATGTTTACCAGAGGCTGGAAAGTCGAGGCGTGGAAATTATCGATGCTACTTGCCCCTTCGTTAAGCGCATTCACGGCATTGTGGAAAAGGCAGAAGCGGCAGGGGAATTGCCTATCATTATGGGCACAAGATCCCATCCGGAAGTAGAGGGAATTGCCGGCTGGTGCAGTCATTGCAAGATTTTTGAGACGTCGGAAGAATTTGAGGCGTGGGCAAAAAGTGGCGAAATTCTTCCGGATACGCCTGTTTGCATGGTCAGCCAGACCACTTCTACGGAAATATCTTGGAAAAAAAGTGTACAAATCGCAAAAAAACTGTTTACTAACGTAAAAATTTTTGATACAATATGCAGAGCAACTGAATCCAGGCAGAAAGAAGCAGCCCAGTTAAGTGCTGCCAGCCAGGCCATGGTGGTTGTGGGGGATGCCAAAAGCTCCAACACCGGCCGTTTGGCCATGATTTGCCGGGAACAATGCCCCAACGTGGTTTTGGTGGACAACGCATCCGAATTAGACCCGGAGCGGTTTAAGAATGTTGCTGAGGTTGGAATCACTGCCGGTGCCTCTACACCGGCGTGGATAATAAAGGAGGTCAATAAGACTATGAGCGAAATCATTAATGCTGATGCTGTGCAGGAGGAGAACTTCGAGGAACTCCTGGAGCAGTCCATCAAGACTTTAAATACAGGAGATAAGGTCATTGGCATCGTTACCGCAATCGGTAACACTGAGATCCAGGTGGATCTGGGAACCAAGCATGCGGGCTACATTCCCTATGACGAAGTCAGTGCCGATCCTTCTGTGAAGCCTGAGGACATTCTCCATGTGGGTGATGAGATCGAGGTTTTCGTTGTGCGCGTCAACGACCAGGAAGGCACGGTTCAGCTGTCCAAGAAGAAGCTGGACGGCATGAAGGTCTGGGACGATCTGGCTGCCTATGTTGAGGACAAGACCACTGTTGAAGGCACCGTCACTGAGGAAAACAAGGGCGGACTGGTGGCTACCGTTAAGGGGATCCGGGTCTTCATCCCCGCTTCCCAGTCCGGTGTTGCAAAGGGCGGTGACATGGCTGCTATGCTGGGCAAGACTGTTCAGTTAAAGGTCACGGAAGTCAACCGTGCACGCCGCCGTGTGATCGGCTCCATTCGCGCTGTTACCTCTGAGGTTCGCAAGGCTTCTCAGGAGAAGATCTGGGCCGAGATCGAGGAAGGCAAGAAGTACCACGGTACCGTGAAGTCTCTGACTTCTTACGGCGCATTCGTGGATATCGGCGGTGTGGACGGCATGGTTCACGTTTCTGAGTTGAGCTGGAACCGCATCAAGACCCCTGCAGAGGTGGTTAAGGTAGGCGACGAAATCGATGTTTACGTCATCTCCTTCGATGCAGAGAAGCACAAGATCTCTCTGGGCTACAAGACCGCTGAGATGAACCCTTGGAATCAGTTCATGACTAGTTACAATGTCGGTGATGTGATCACTGCCAAGGTGGTCAAGTTGATGACCTTCGGCGCATTTGCTGAGATCATGCCCGGTGTTGACGGTCTGATCCACATTTCTCAGATCGCTGACCATCGCATCGGCAAGCCCGAGGATGCTCTGGCTGAGGGCCAGGAAGTCCAGGTCAAGATTACCGATGTGGACGCCGAGAACAAGCGTATCTCCCTGTCCATCCGTGCTCTGCTGGAGCCTGCTAAGGAAGAGACCGAAGAAGTTGAGGCCGAGGTTGCAGAAGCTGTTGAGGAAGTCGCTGAAGAGACTGCTGAGTAATCAAATACATACCGGAGCCGATACACCGGCTCCGGTATTTACATAAGGAGAAGAAATATGGTCAAGCATATCGTACTTTACACCTTGAAAGAGGGCGTGGACAAGGATCAAGCCGTTGCTATCATCAAGGAACAGCTGGAGCCCCTGGTGGGCAAGATCCCTGGTCTTACCCATATGGAGATCCGCCGTGCATTCAATGGCATGGATTACGCGCTGTACTCTGAATTTGAAAGCAAGCAGGCGCTGACAGATTACGTCAAGCACCCACTGCACTTGGCAGCCAAGGAGCATTTTTGGCATTTCCTTGATTCCCGGGTAGCAGCAGATTACGAACTGTAAACAAAACAGTCCATCCAATCGGATGGACTGTTTTTCTACTTATATAACCCGGTGGACAAATACCGCTCGCCGGAGTCGGGCAGGAGAGTAACGATGGTTTTGCCCGCATTTTCCGGGCGCTTGGCAACTTCCAGGGTTGCCCACAATGCTGCACCGGAGGAAATGCCTACCAATATCCCCTGGGTAGCGGCAAAATTGCGGGCAGTTTCCATGGCATCATCATCGGTAACCGGAATGACCTCATTCAAAATAGAGGTCTCTAACACTTCAGGTACAAATCCTGCGCCGATGCCTTGGATACCGTGACTGCCTTTTTGCCCACCGGACAGAACAGCGGAGGTTGCAGGCTCTACTCCGATGATTTGGATATTGGGATTCTGCTCTTTCAAATAGAGTCCAACACCGGTAACAGTGCCGCCTGTGCCGATTCCGGCCACAAAAATATCCACTTTTCCGTCGGTGTCATGCCAAATTTCCGGGCCGGTGGTTTCATAGTGGGCTTTGGGATTGGCAGGATTGGTGAATTGGCCGGGGATAAATGCTTTGCCGGCTTCCTTTGCCAGTTTGTCGGCCAACGCGATGGCACCGGACATACCCTCGGCACCGGGGGAGAGGACCACATTTGCACCGTAAGCCCCCATCAACATCCGTCGCTCCACGCTCATGGTATCTGGCATGACGATGGTCATGGGATAGCCCTTGGCAGCGGCAATGGCACATAAACCGATGCCGGTGTTGCCGGAAGTTGCTTCAATAACTCGCATGCCCGGGGTCAGCAGACCTTGCTTTTCGGCCTCTTCGATCATATAGAGCGCCACCCGGTCTTTCACAGAGCCGCCGGGGTTTTTGCTCTCAATTTTGCAAAAAATGGCGCAAAAATCGTTGTCATATCGGAGCAAAGGTGTATTTCCAATCAAATTCGTGGCAGAAGAATGGATATTCATAAAAAATCTCCTTTCAAAATGCGCAAAAAGGTGCTATACTGATTATTATGATAAAAGACGAGGATGAAGGAGTGATGGATATGCAGCAACTGACAAATGCCATCCGTGAGGATTATCACAAGCAGCGCTTGATGGATACCATTCAGTGGGAACGTTTCCCGGATCGCACTGCTGTCAAGAATATTTTAGCCCAACTTCATGAAATGGTATTCTTCCAAGTGGCGGAAACCAAGCTGGATGAGAAAATTCCAAAGGTTTATGCAGAGCTGTACAGTCAACTGGCCAAGGTCTGCCCCAAAGAGCAGGTGGATGAACTATGTAAGGCGTTTTTGAACCGCATTCCTACGGTGCGTGCCATGGTGGAGACGGACTTACAGGCCGCCTTCGAGGGTGACCCGGCTGCGACCGGATACAATGAGATCGTTTTGGCCTACCCGGGTATCTATGCCATTACAGTATACCGCCTGGCCCATGAAATGTATCAGTTGGGCGTGCCGCTAATCCCCCGAATGATGACCGAGGCTGCACATAGCACCACAGGTATCGATATTCACCCCGGTGCGACCATTGGCTCGCATTTTTTCATCGACCACGGTACGGGCATCGTCATCGGTCAGACCACCATCATCGGTGACCATGTGAAGCTTTATCAAGGCGTTACTTTGGGCGGTCTTTCTACCAGAGGCGGCCAGAGCCTGGCGGGAGCGAAGCGGCATCCTACCATTGAAGACGGTGTGACCATTTACGCCGGCGCTACCATACTCGGTGGCGAAACCGTCATCGGCAAGGGCTGTGTTATTGGCGCAAATGCCTTTGTGACCCGTTCCATTCCGGCGAATACCACAGTCATTATGAAGTCCCCGGAGCTGTTGCTGCGCAGCCGGGAAGAACTGTGATAGGCCCATTATAGCAATAAGCCAATTTGATGTCAAGAAAAGGGCGCGCTGCGGAAGCAGCGCGCCTTAAAACATCGTGTTATTCCGAGCCAGTGCGCACACTGGTGTGGAAATCCCCAACGATGAATGGGATTGCAAACCAGTGACATCGGTCACTGGTTCGCAATGACATATTTTAATTCTTTACCTGTTTCATACTCAGACTGATGCGGTGGCGGTCTTGGTCTACACTCAAAACCACGACCTTAACCACATCACCCACCTTGACGGCTTCGCTGGGGTGCTTCAGCCGGCGGTTGCACACTTCGGAAATATGCACCAAGCCGTCCTGATGCACGCCAATGTCCACGAATACGCCAAAATCAATGACATTACGTACTGTGCCCGTCAGTTCCATACCGGGGAGCAGATTTTTGATGTCCAATACATCCTTACGCAGAATGGGAGCAGGCAGTTCGTCACGGGGATCTCGGCCCGGCTTGGACAATTCCTTGGCAATATCGATCAATGTGGGCTCACCCACACCGCAGACCTGGGCGGCCTTCGCTGTGCCGTAGGCTTCCAGTTTGGCAGGCAGGGCTTGCAGGTCGTCCTTGCCAAGCCACGCCAGCAATTCCCTCGCAGCGGTGTAGGATTCGGGATGGACACCGGTGTTGTCCAAAATTTCCTTGCTTTCCGGCACGCGCAGGAAACCTGCGCATTGCTCAAATGCCTTGGGCCCTAGTTTGGGGACTTTTTTGAGTTGTGTACGGCTGGTGAATGGGCCGTTTTCCTCCCGGAACGCAACAATGTTCTTGGAAGTGGTACTGTTCAGGCCAGAAACCTGTTCCAGCAGACTTCTGGATGCAGTGTTAAGATCAACACCCACTGCGTTGACGCAGTCTTCCACCACATTGCCCAAGGCGGCATCCAGTTCCTTTTGGGGGCAGTCGTGCTGATACTGACCAACGCCAATAGCCTTGGGATCGATCTTCACCAGCTCTGCCAAGGGATCTTGCAGACGACGGGCAATGGAAACAGCGCTTCGCAGATTCACGTCGTAATCAGGGAATTCTTCCGCCGCCAGCGAAGAGGCGGAATAGACGGACGCACCGGCTTCGTTGACGATCATATAACTGGCATCGGGGAAGCTGTGGAGTAGTTCTACTGTCATGGCTTCCGTCTCCCGGGAGGCAGTGCCGTTGCCGATGGCAATGTGCTTTACCCTGTGCTTGCGCATGAGGACGGACAGAACATCAATAGCTTCCTGTTTTTTGCGCTCGCTGAAGGTGGGATAGACCACAGCGGTGTCCAGCACCTTGCCGGTGGCATCCACAATCGCCACTTTACAGCCATTGCGGTATCCGGGGTCGAGACCCATGGTGACAAAGCCCTTGACGGGAGGCTGCATCAGCAGGGGCTTCAAATTCAGCGCAAAATTGTGGATCGCGCCGTTATATGCCCGATCAGATAACTCCGAGCGGATCTCCCGCTGAATGGAGGGGAAGATCAGACGATCAAAAGCATCTTCCGCGGCGGCGCGGACAAAAGTGGATACAAACATAGTAGGCTTCAATGCAGCCCGGCAGACCAATGCTGCGCCCTCGTTGCCGGGCAGGGTCACATTGGGTTTTAGGATTCCTTCTTTTTCACCCCGGTTTATTGCCAGGATCTGATGATCCAACAACCGGGAAATGGGCTGACTGAAATCGTAGTACAAGCGATAAACAGTATCCGTTTCAGCATCCTCTGTCTTGCAGGTGAAAATACCTTTACGCAACACCAGTTCCCGGAGGGATTTGCGGATGGCTGCATCATCGGAAAGATTTTCCGCAATGATGTCCGATGCACCGGCCAAAGCTTCTTCGACAGAATGGACTTCCTTCTCTGGATCTACATAGGCCTCGGCCAAGATGGCAGGGTCTTGTCCATCCTGGGCAAAAATGGCCTCAGCCAAAGGCTCCAAACCTTTCTCTCGGGCAATGGAAGCCCGGGTACGCCGCTTCTGTTTATAGGGGCGGTAGAGGTCTTCTACCTCGGCCAAGGTGGCGGCATTATCGATGGCAACGGATAGCTCTTCTGTGAGTTTTCCTTGATTTTCGATAGATTTCTTCACCTCATCCCGACGCTCCTGAAGATTGCGCAGGTAGGTCAGACGTGTCTCCAAATTACGAAGGACCGTATCATCCATCGCACCGTGCATTTCCTTGCGATAACGGGCGATAAAGGGGATGGTGTTACCCTCATCCATGAGATTGATCACATTTTGCACATAGGCAAGTTTTTGCCCCAGCTCCTGGGACAGGATTTCAGCGATGGAAAGCATAAGTAACTCCTTTAATTGATTTTTCCCATTATACCACAAAATGGCAGAAATGAAAAGTGAAAATTGAGCCTGCTGATACTTTAGCAGGCTCAAAATGTTATTCTTTTTCGGATTCTTCTTCGACACCGCCCTCGTCAGAAGCTTCCTCTTCAGTTGTTTGTTCCGCGATGGGTTCTTTCTCAGCAGCCTCTTCTGTAGCTTTGGCTTCCTCTGCAGCCTTTTCGGCAGCTTCCCGGGCTAGCAGCTCTGCCTTCTTTTCGGGATCGATGAACGCCATCAGATCGTCGCCGGTGATGGATTCCTTGACAAGCAGGTATTCAGAGATCTCATCCAACAATTCCCGGTTCTCGGTGAGAATACGGGTGGCATCTGCGTGGCAGTCCTTCAAAATCTTCTGCACAGTGGTATCGATGGTAGCGGCGGTAGCCTGGGAGCAGTCCAGTTGTGCCTGACCCTCCAGGTACTGATTGGTGATGCTGGCCGGAGCCATCAACCCCAGTTCTTCGCTCATGCCGTACAGCGCGACCATATTCCGGGCCAAGGCGGTGGCACGCTGAATATCATTGGCAGCGCCGGTGGTCATAGTTCCGAACACTAACTGCTCCGCGGCACGGCCACCCAGCAGAGATCGCAGCTGCACCAGCAGTTCTTCCTTAGTGGACAGGTACTTTTCTTCCTCGGGTAGGTATAAAGTGTAGCCCAGCGCGCCCTCAGTATGGGGAACGATGGTGATCTTGGAAACAGGCGTGTCATGCTTTTCCAAAGCGGAAATCAAAGCATGACCCACTTCGTGGTAGGCAACCATCCGTTTTTCTGTCTCGTTGAGGACGGTGTTTTTCTTTTCTGTACCGGCAATGACCGTCTCAAAGGAAACCAACAGGTCTTCCTGATTGACCATCTGGCGGCCCTGGCGTACCGCACGCAGGGCAGCTTCGTTGACAAGATTAGCAAGATCCGCGCCCACTGCACCGGCAGTAGCCTGGGCGATCTTCTTCAGATCCACATCCTCGGCAAGCTTGATCTTCCGGGTATGAACCTTTAGTGTATCCCAGCGACCCTGGAGATTGGGGCGGTCTACCACGATCCGGCGGTCAAAACGACCAGCACGCAGAAGTGCCTTGTCTAAAATCTCGGGTCGGTTGGTGGCGGCAAGGATCACAACGCCCTTGGAGGAATCAAAGCCGTCCAGCTCGCCCAAAAGCTGATTGAGGGTCTGATCATTATTGCCAAACCGGGAATCCCGGGAACGGCCCACAGCATCGATCTCGTCGATGAACACGATGGAGGGGGCTACCTTGGTGGCCTGCTGAAACAAATCCCGGACACGGCTTGCACCTACGCCTACGAACATTTCTTCAAAGTCAGAGCCGGAGATGGAGAAGAAGGGGACACCTGCTTCACCGGCCACGGCCTTGGCAATCAGCGTTTTTCCGGTACCGGGAGAGCCCACCAGCAGGGCGCCCTTGGGCATTTTTGCACCGATGTCGGTATACTTCTTGGGATTGTGCAGGAAATCAATGATTTCCTGTAAGGATTCCTTGGCCTCATCCTGTCCGGCCACATCCTGGAAGGTGACACCGGTCTCCTTTTCCATATACATCTTAGCCTTGCTGTGACCGAAGCCGCCCATCATGCCCTCACCGCTCATCCGGCGGGTAATCATCCGCATGGTGAAGAACAGCACGCCGATCATCAGCGCGTAGTACAGGATCATCAGAATGGTTGAGTTATCCTCCACGATCTCCTGATCTACCAAAACACCCATCTCATGCAGCTTGTCCGCCAGCGCCAACTTATCACCGGTGGGTAGCCCGGTGTAGCAGGCTTTTTGCTCTGCCGCAGGTTTGGCAGCCTCTTCCTTGGTCAGATACAGGATTCGATCATACTGCAACTGCACTTCAGACAGATTATTGTCCTCCATGGCTTCCAAAAAATCAGAATAAGTGGTCTGAGCATACTGGCTGCCGGCTATGATGTTGTAAACCGTCCCGATCACCACAACGATAGCAACGGCAATGATCAGCGTGACCAGAATGCTGCTTTTGGAACGTTTGTCATTTCCTGACTTATTATTTTGAGGATTATTTCCTTTTTGATCCATTTTACTGCCTCCTTGGGCTAAATGTTTGCACCATCATATCACATTTTTTCGATAAGGGCAATGAATGTTTCCTTATTATGCCGTAAAATTTCTGTAAACTTCCGCGAAACGGCGCTTTTTTCGGAAAAATCTATTGTACAGCCACTTGAAATCTGTTATAATAGTCGTAACTTTAATGACATTTGGGGTGAAATGCCATGAACGAAGGACGCAATCCGAAACGATTTGACAAGCGCCAAAATACCGCGCCTGTGGAAGAGGTGGAGGGTCAGCTGGAGGGGCGCAATGCCCTGCAGGAAGCTCTGCGCAGCGGACGTACCATCGACAAGGTCTTTATTGCATCCGGTGAAACGGACCGGGGCTTGCAGCGCCTGGCGGCAGAAGCCAAGGAGGTCGGCGCGGTTGTAGTGCCTGTTGACCGCCGAAAGTTGGACGCGATGAGCTTTACCAAGGCTCACCAAGGTGTGATTACCCTGGCGGCGGCCCATGAATACTGCACGATTGATGATATTCTGGAAGAGGCTGCAGAGCGTGGAGAGAATGCTTTGATCGTTATTTGCGATGAATTGACCGATCCCCACAATTTGGGTGCTGTTATGCGTTCAGCGGAATGTGCAGGGGCCCATGGCGTGATTATTCCCAAGCGCCGAAGCGTAGGGCTGACAGCGACGGTTGCCAAGGCATCTGCCGGTGCGGTGGAATATATGAAGGTGGCGAGAGTTACCAATATCAACAACGCCATCAACGAATTGAAAGAAAAGGGCGTTTGGATCTTTGGAACGGCGGCGGAAGGGTCTATTCCCATGTACAAAGCAGACCTGACAGGCCCTGCGGCCATCGTCATCGGCAACGAAGGTGACGGCATGAGCCCACTGGTTCGCAAAAATTGTGATGTAACGGTGCATATCCCCATGCGGGGTCGGATCTCGTCGTTGAATGCATCGGCGGCGGCATCGATCCTGCTGTATGAAGCGGTGCGTCAACGCATCGGATAAGGAAAGGAAGTGTGGCAATGGAGCAATGGGAAAAGAATACAGGCGATCTGAACTTGGATGATATCCTCAAGGAATTTAGCTCTTCCCGGCAGGATATGGACGCTCCAGGCGCACTTTCCGTACAGGAAGATGAGGATGTTTTGGTGTGGGACGGGAAACCTGTTCAGCGGGAACATGTTCCACCGGCAATGCCCCAGGATACGGTGCGGCTGAATGACATTACCCGAGAAGTGAAAAAGCAGACACAAGTGTCTGATCAGACCATTGCCTTTACACCTGTACAGCAGAAAGAAGCAACGCAGGAGCCGGTGTATATCCCACCGGAAGTTCCGAAAACGGAGCCGTATTCGGAACAGTGGGAACCGGAATATGAGGATCCAATGGGAGAATATGTGCCCCTGGAGCCCATTGTATTTCGCCCAAAGTCCCGGTTACGGGAACTGAAAAAGAAACTTATAGCTGGACCGGAGAAGCGGTATTATCAGTTGACGGAGCGAGGCTTCGGTAAGCTGCAGGCAGCTATTTTGGGCTGCGGTGTGGTGTCGCTGCTGTCGGTGATTACCGCAACTATGCACGCAATGGGCGTTGTACCGGAGGAACGAATCCGTCTGCTGGTGTTTGGCCAACTGCTGGGGCTGATGATCTCTGCACTGTTGGGCAGCTATCAGCTGATGGAGGGCTTTGGAGATCTGATCAAACGTCAGTTCTCTTTGAATACACTGCTGATGTTCAGTTTGGTTGCCTGCGTAGCTGACGGCATCCTGTGCCTGTACCAAGTTCGCGTGCCTTGCTGTGCGCCGTTTAGTCTGAATATGACCATGTCTTTGTGGTGCGCATATCATAACCGCATCACCGAGCTGAAGCAAATGGATACTATGCGAAAAGCCATCCGGCTGGACAGTGTGGTACTGGAAGAGAATTTCTACAATGGCACGTCCGGAATTCTCCGGGGTGAGGGACAGGTAGAAGATTTCATGGATCACTACCGTGCGATTGCCAGCCCGGAGCGCACCCTGAATACCTACGCATTGGTTGCTCTGTTTTCGAGCTTGGGCATCGCCATTATCGCTGGTGTATTCAGCGGTATTGTGACAGGAATTCGCTTTTTCGGCGCATCGCTGCTGGTGGCAGTTCCTGCGACGGCCCATATTGCTGTGTCTCGTCCTGCAGCCATCTTGGAACGTAAAATGCATAAATTAGGTGCGGTTCTTTGTGGATGGCGGGGCGTGTCTGCGTTGAATACCAAGTTGTCATTCCCTTTGAACAGTGAGGATCTGTTCCCATCCGGCTCTGTAAAAATGAACGGACTGAAGTTCTACGGCAGCCGCAATCCGGATCAGGTAGTGGCGTATACCACAGCCGTGATGGTGGCAGACGACGGCGGACTTGCACCTCTGTTTAATCAATTGTTGGAAAGCCGCAACGGATATCATTTTGAAGTGGAGACCCTGCGACGTTATCCCAATGGAGGCGTGGGTGGCATCGTCAATGGAGAAGCAGTGCTGGTGGGGACCCGATCCTTTATGCAGGAAATGGATGTGAAGATCCCCGAAGGCGCCAAGATCAGCCAGGCGGTGTATGCGGCTATCGATGGCGTACTCAATGGCGTATTTGCCATTACCTATAACAAGACAAAGGTTGCAGCCATGGGTTTGACCACCCTGTGTGCATATCGGGGGCTGACCCCAGTAGTGACCAGTGGTGACTTTATGCTGACGGAAGAATTCATTGCCGGAAAATTCGATGTGAACACACGGCGCATGGCCTTCCCGGAGCGAAAGGTGCGCAATGCGCTTGCTGCCCGTCAACCTGACGAAGCGGCGGAAGTGGTTGCACTCACCACCCAAGAGGGGCTTGCTGGCGCGGCCTATGCCGTTACCGGCGCCCGGACACTGCGAAGTACTTGCGTCGCTGGCGTGGCGGTGCAAATGGTGGGCGGTATTCTGGGTCTGCTGATCATGCTGGCACTGACAGTGGTGCATGCGGAATATTTGGTGACTCCGGAGAATCTTCTGTTGTATGAATTGGTCTGGATGATTCCCGGCCTGCTCATCACAGAATGGACGAGATATGTATAAGAGCGCAAGCCCCGGCAGCATTCGTAGCTGCCGGGGCGTTTCTGCATCTTTTGGCGAAATTCTTTGTGTGTTTTGCTGTGGAAAACAAATGTCTATTGGCATTTTGACCAATTTTGCACTCTGACGAAAAAAGGCATTGAAATGCGGCTCACTTTCGTGTATAATGTCCTCATGCGGTGCTCCGCACCTACCGAAAGGAGATTTGAATTATGTACACAGCCAACGCGATTCGTAACATTTGCTTGCTGGGCCACAGCGGCAGCGGTAAGACTGCCCTGGCAGAGAGCCTGCTTTACATGACCGGTGCTATCGACCGTATGGGCAAAAATGCCGACGGTAACACCGTTTGTGACTTTGATCCCGAGGAGATTCGCCGCAATATTTCCATTTCTACCGCGGTCGTTCCCCTGGAATATAAGAACACCAAGATCAATCTGCTGGATACCCCCGGCGGTTTCGATTTCTCCGGTGCTGTCGTGGAAGCCCTCCGTGCAGCTGATGCAGCCATTTTGGTTTGCTCCGCAAAGGACGGCATTACCGTTGGCTTTGAGAAAGCATGGAAGTACTGTGAAGAGCGGAACATGCCCCGCTTCGTCTACATCTCCAAGACCGATGAGGATCACTCTGACTACAACGCCACTTTCGACGCTCTGCGTGAAAAGTACGGCAACAAGATCGCCCCTGTGGTTGTTCCCATTTGGGATGCTTCCAAGAAGGTCACAGGCATCATCGATGTGCTGAATAAGCGCGCATATGAGATGCAGAACCTGAAGCGGGTTGAGATCCAGGTTCCCGAGGACAAGTTGGCCGTTATCGAGGAATTCAACGATGCGCTGAAGGAATCCGTTGCTGAAACCGACGAGGCTCTGATGGACCGCTTCTTCGAGGGTGATGATTTTACCTACGCTGAAATGATCAAGGGCCTGCATCAAGGCGTTTCCGAACTGAGCCTGTTCCCGGTTCTGTGTGGCTCCGGTGTCAACTGCCTGGGCAGCCTAATGCTCATGGATCACATCATCGACCTGCTGCCCAACCCCATTGAGGGCAACTACCACAAGGCCACTCTGGCCGACGGCACTACTGAGGAATTCGTGGTTTCTACCGGCGGCGTGCCTGCAGCATTCGTGTGGAAGACCGTTTCCGATCAGTACGGCAAGTACTCCTTTATTAAGGTCCTGTCCGGTGAGATCACTTCCGATACCACTTTGGTCAACGCCCGTACCGGCGAGACCGAAAAGCTGGGCCGTTTGTACACTATGTGCGGCAAGAAGAACACCGAAGTCAAGATGTTATCCTGCGGCGACATCGGTGCCATCGGCAAGATGGACAAGGTCAAGACCGGCGACACTTTGTGCGATCCCCGTAAGGTGGTCTCTCTGAAGGGCATTCCCTATGCCGCACCCTGCTACTCTATGGCTATCGCGCCCAAGACCAAGGGCCAGGAAGAAAAGGTAGGTTCCGGTTTGAACCGTCTGAACGAAGAAGATCCCTCCTTCACCTTGGTGAACAACGCCGAGACCCGTCAGCTGGTGCTGTCCGGTGCCGGTGACCAGCAGCTGGATGTGCTGGTTGCAAAGCTGAAGAGCCGCTTTGGCGTGGATGCCGTTCTGTTGCCCGCCAAGGTCGCGTACCGCGAAAAGATCAAGAAAACTGTAGAAGCCCACGGCCGTCATAAGAAGCAGACCGGTGGTTCCGGCCAGTTTGGTGACGTTTGGGTCCGCTTCGAGCCCCAGGAGGAGCAGGACGATCTGATCTTCGACGTGGCCGTTGTTGGCGGCGCTGTGCCCAAGAACTTCAACCCTGCGGTTGAAAAGGGCATCCAGGAAGCTGTTCAGAAGGGCCCTCTGGCTGGCTATCCTATGGTCAACTTGAAGGCTACCCTGTACGATGGCTCTTACCACCCCGTTGACTCCAACGAAATGGCATTTAAGTTGGCTGCCATCCTGGCTTACAAGGAAGCAATGCCCAATGCAATGCCCACACTGCTGGAGCCTGTTGGTGCACTGGCTGTCACCGTTCCCGAGGCCTACGTGGGCGACGTGATGGGCGACCTGAGCAAGCGCCGCGGCCGTCCCATGGGCATGAACCCTGATGCAGATGGCAATACTGTGGTTGAAGCTGAGGTTCCCATGGCTGAAATGGGCTCTTATGCCATCGATCTGCGGGCTATGACCCAGGCACGTGGCTCCTTCACTCTGTCCTTCGTGCGCTATGAGGAAGTTCCCAAGGCTGCACAGGCTAAGATCATCGAGGACGCCAAGAACGACGAAGAGTAATTGATACAATGCACCCCGGCTGCTGCGGCAGCCGTGGTGCATTGTATCAACCGATTAATTGTCAAAAGTTACCGATCAGCCAAAAGTTGCTGATTTCTGAAAACAAGATGCTATAATCTCCTTGTAAACTGGTTGCAAGGAGGATTTTTTATGGAGGCGATCAAAACAATCAGCCTGACGAAAAGGTATAAAGATGTTGTAGCTGTTAACGAACTGAGCCTGGATATCAAGCAAGGAGAATTGTTTGCGCTGTTGGGTGTAAATGGGGCAGGGAAGACCACGACAATCAAAATGCTCTCCTGCCTTACAAAGCCAACAAGCGGGGAGGCATTTGTCCTGGGGAACAGTATTGCATTCGATGAATGGGATGTAAAGCGCTTGATAGGTGTGTCACCTCAGGAAACGGCGGTTGCACCGAATTTATCCGTAAAAGAAAATCTGGAACTGATTTGCGGCATTTACGGATTTACAAAAGAAAAATGTGCAGAAAAGATTCAGAGCGTTGCTCAGCAATTTGATTTGCACAGCATCCTGTCGAAGAAAGCAGGGAAACTTTCGGGAGGTTGGCAACGCAGAGTCAGTATTGCCATGGCGCTAATCGGTGAGCCGTCTGTTTTGTTTTTGGATGAGCCTACCTTGGGGCTGGATGTGATTGCCCGGAGTGAACTGTGGGATGTGATTCGGAAATTGAAAGGTAAAGCGACCGTGATCCTGACGACCCACTATATGGAAGAAGCCGAAGCCCTTTCTGACCGTATTGGCATTATGAAAAACGGGAAATTACTAGTGGTTGGAACAGCAAATGAACTGATGGTAATGGCATCTGCAGATCGTTTTGAAGATGCGTTTGTCCGGATCGTAAAGGGGGAGAAAACATGAGAATGCGTACTTTTGCCAAAAGATGTACCAAAGAAATATTGCGAGATCCTTTGAATTTGGTGTTTGGATTGGGTTTTCCCATCGTGTTGTTGCTTCTTCTGAGTGCCATACAAGCCAATATACCGGTTTCTTTGTTTGAACCGGAAAGCCTTGCACCGGGAATTGCAGTATTTGGCCTTTCCTTTATAACGCTGTTTTCGGCCACATTGGTTGCAAAAGACAGGGAGAGTTCTTTGATCCAAAGATTATACACCACACCCATGAAAGCGTCGGATTTTATCGCGGGATATATGCTGCCGATGCTCCCAATGGCAATCGGGCAGAGTTGTGCATGCTATTTGACCGCTATTGCGCTTGGATTGCCTGTTTCCATAAATATTTTGTATGGGATTTTGCTTTTGATTCCTGTTTCCGTGTTTTATATTTCTTTGGGATTGCTGTGTGGGAGCGTCCTGAATGTAAAAGCGGTGGGTGGAATATGCGGAGCGCTGTTAACAAATCTATCAGCGTGGTTTTCCGGGGTTTGGTTTGATTTGGAACTGGTGGGAGGGACATTTGGAAAAATAGCAAATGTACTGCCGTTTGTCCATGCGGTGGAACTGGAAAGGGCGGTGATTCGAGGAGACCTTGCAGGGGGATTGCACCATATTTATCCTGTGCTGATTTATGGCGTTATCACAGTAGCCAGCGCGATCATTCTCTTTTTGCACCAGATGCGGAAACAATAAGACGACGATATAGGACTCGATTTGCGTTGCCTTTTGGCAACTAAGGAGTTGCCGGGGTGGAACCCGGCAAGCAACAGTCCACCGGACTGTTGCATTTAGATGGGTTCGAGTCCTATCTCTTATTCCGAATAAAAAGAAAAACCACACCGAATGGTGTGGTTTTCTTTTTGGTGGACGATATAGGACTCGATTTGCATTTTGCTCCTTAGGAGCAAAATAAATGTTCGCCTCGGTCTAGCCCTCGGCGGCAACAGTCCACCGGACTGTTGCATTTAGGTGGGTTCGAGTCCTATCTCTTATTCCGAATAAAAAGAAGAACCACACCGAATGGTGTGGTTTTCTTTTTGGTGGACGATATAGGACTCGAACCTATGACCTTCCGCACGTCAAGCGGATGCTCTAGCCAGCTGAGCTAATCGTCCAGGCGCATGACAGATTATAACCCAGCAGGAATGTTTTGTCAAGCACTTTTTCGGGAAAATTGAAAAAATGTGAAGACCGCAAAAAAGTATGGAAAATCGAAGAAAAACATTGAAATTCCCCTTGACTTTTCCGGATTTCAATGCTAAAATAGTCCAGCCGCATCGAATGGGCTTAAGTTGGCATGCAAATGTCACGCCTTCAGAGCGAGACTACACAATATAAAGTAGGTGAAACAAATGAAAGCAGTTATCGTGACCGGTGGCAAGCAGTACACTGTTGCTGAGGGCGACGTGATCTTCGTTGAGAAGCTGAACGCCGAGGCTGAATCCACCGTCAACTTCGAGCAGGTTCTGGCTGTCCTGGACGGCGAGAACACCAAGATCGGCACTCCCGTTGTGGAGGGCGCCAAGGTCGAGGCTAAGGTCGTTAAGAATGGCAAGGGCAAGAAGATCACCATCTTCCGCTACAAGGCCAAGAAGAACGAGAAGAAGAAGATTGGTCACCGTCAGCCTTACACCAAGGTTGAGATCACCAAGATCGCTCTGTAATTAGCCATGACAAAATGCGAATTTTTCACGGAAGGTGACCGGATCACCGGATTCACCGTCTCCGGCCACAGCGGTTATTCTGAAAACGGGCAGGACATTGTCTGCGCCGCCATCTCCGCTGTTGTGACCATGGCAGAAGCCACCATCAATGATGTGTGTGGTGCAAAAGCCAAGGTCCGGGTCAAGGAAGAGGATGCTCGCATCACCCTGACCCTCCCCGCATCCTGCGATGAAGAGGAAACCGTTCAGGCAGTGCTTGCCGGAATGCTGGTCACTCTTTGCAATCTGCGGGATGACTATCCTGATTATATCGAAGTTATGGAGGTGTAACACCATGCTGAAAATTGGTATTCAGTTCTTCGCTCACCACAAGGGCGGCGGTTCCATCAAGAACGGCCGTGATTCCGAGGCCAAGCGCCTGGGCGTCAAGCGTGCAGACGGTCAGTTCGTTCTGGCCGGTAACATCCTGGTTCGTCAGAGAGGTACTCACATCCATCCCGGCACCAATGTTGGTATCGGCAAGGATGACACTCTGTTCGCTCTGGTTGACGGCGTCGTCAAGTTTGAGCGCAAGGGCAAGGATCGTCGGCAGTGCTCCGTGTACGCCGAGCAGTAATAGCGTATGAGAAACGAAGGGCTGTTGCAAACTATCTGCGACAGCCCTTTTTCTTGAGAACGACAGAAAAGTTCCGATGATAGGAGGAACGACTTATGGAAATGTTTGTAGATAAGGTGCGCATCACGATTTGCGGCGGTAAGGGCGGCGACGGTGCAGTGGCCTTTCACAGAGAAAAATATGTGGCATCCGGCGGCCCGGACGGTGGCGATGGTGGCCATGGCGGCAGCGTAATTTTGCGAGTCAATGACAATCTGTCCACCTTGCTGGATTTTCGCTATAAGCGCAAGTATGTGGCTCAGGGCGGTGTGAATGGTCTGACTCGGAAGTGTGCCGGTAAGCGCGGTGAGAATCTGATCATCCAGGTACCCCGGGGTACAGTTGTCCGGGATGCTGAAACCAATGCCATTATTGTGGACATGTCTTCTGGTGAAGATTTTGTTCTGGCCAAGGGCGGTCGTGGCGGCTGGGGCAATGCCCACTATGCAACCCCTACCCGGCAAGTGCCCCGGTTTGCAAAGGCCGGCCTAAAAGGTCAGGAACGGGATGTGATCCTGGAACTGAAACTGCTGGCTGATGTGGGTCTGGTTGGATTCCCCAACGTGGGCAAGTCCACTTTGCTGTCCGTCACATCCAATGCCCGGCCGAAGATTGCAAATTATCACTTTACCACACTGTTCCCCAATTTGGGTGTCATCTATGTGGATGAGGGCGTGTCTTTCGTTATGGCAGATATCCCCGGCATCATCGAGGGTGCAGCTGAGGGCGCAGGACTGGGTCATGACTTCCTGCGGCATATTGACCGTTGCCGTCTTTTGGTGCATGTGGTGGATGTATCCGGTAGCGAGGGCAGAGATCCTGTGGAGGATTTCAGCGCCATTTGCGACGAACTGGCGAATTACAGCATTGATCTGAGCAACCGGCCCATGATCGTGGCCGCTAACAAGTGCGATCTGTTGCCCCCGGATTCTGACAATCTGGAGCGCCTGCGCAAAGTCGTTGAGGCGGCAGGATGTGATCTGTATGAGATCTCCGCAGGTACGACACAAGGCACGCGGGAACTTATGCGTGTTGTGGCAGGTAGATTGCAGACGTTGCCCCCGGTAACTATTTACGAGCCAGAGTATGTAGCGCCTGTCGAGGAAATTTCCGATCCCAATGCCCTGGAGATCGACCACTACGGAAACACCTGGTTGGTCACCGGTACATGGCTGGAACGGCTGGTGGAGAATATCAATTTCGACGATTATGAGGCTCGAAATTATTTTGATCTGCAGCTCAGAAAATGCGGATTATTCACCCGTTTGGAAGAAATGGGCATTCAGGACGGGGATACGGTGGATATTTATAATTTTGAATTTGAATATCAGAAATAAAATATTTGCCATTTTCAACTTTTTTTAGTATAATAATGGGGTCACCAGACGGTGACTCCATTCTTGTATTTTAGGGGTAGATGGAAATGATCCAGCATCTGAATCAATTCGGCTTTTATAAATATGGAGTTCGGGAGCCAGATCGCAACCCGGAGGATATTCGCCGGGAAGCAAAGCTGACCCAACAGCTGGAGCTGGACTGGGAAAGACAGACAATCTACCAGGCAGTAACGGATACCCGGATCTTGACCAACAGGGGTATGACAGTGCTCTCCGTTTCTGCTGACGGGGAACATTTTGATTCGTTTTATTTGGATCAACCGGTGTGCATTTGCGCAGACAAATATTTTTATTTGGCCCCCTTGCGCCGGGAAAAGGCCGGCGCGGAGCTGTGCATGGAGCAAGCGCCGCGAATCATTGAGGTGGACTCCCATCTGGGCTGTGATCATGTGCAGAGCAATATGCGGGTTTCCAGTATCTATACCTTCTTTTATCAAGAAAAGGAAAAGGGCTTTTTCTTTGCCGGCGAAGCGCATCCTGCGCTGGAGTTGACCTATGTGGATCAGGGCACAATGCACTCTGTGACCGATGGCCAGGAACTGGTGCTGGAGCAAGGTGATATGGTGCTGTACGGCCCAAATCAGTGGCATATGCAGTATGCGGATATGGATGTTGCGCCCCGGTATGTGACGCTGTCCTTTGAAATTCAGGACGGCAATTTGGATGCACTTCTGAATCGCAAGATTCGTTCGCCTCAGGCAGGCGTGACCTTGATCCAACAGATGATCCGGGAAAAGGATCGAATGGATGCTTGGTCTATGGATATGATTGCCGCCCAACTGACCCAGCTGCTTTTGCTGCTGCTGCGGTATCAGGAGCCGGTCGCCAAGTTGATGGCATCCAATTCGTTGAACTCGGAAAACGAGATTATTTGCCGGGCACAGCAGTATATCAGCGCTCACATTCGGGAAAAACTCTCTGTGCCCCATGTTGCCCGGATGGTGGATGTGAGCCCCAGCTATATGACGGCACTGTTCCACAAGAATTTGCAGATTTCTCCCGGCGAGTACATTCGCCGCATCAAGATCCAGGAGAGCAAGCAGATGATCCGGGAGGGCAATATGAATTTCACGGAGATTGCCGAGACTTTGCATTATTCAACTGTGCATCATTTCTCCCGGCAGTTTAAGGACAAGGTAGGCTTCACACCCACGGAGTATGCTAAGTCCGTGCGATAAATTACCAAAATCTACTCTAGAAATGAGGAGATCACATTGGATCTAAAAGTATTGACCGTAGGTGATGTGGTGGGCGGTCCGGGTATGGATCGGATCAAACGCTCCCTGCGTTATCTGAAACGGAAATGCAGTGCAGATTTTGTTGTAGTCAACGGCGAAAATGCCAGCGTGGTGGGAATCACCCCAGATCAGGCGGAGGATATTTTTGATGCCGGCGGGGATGTGATTACCATGGGCAATCACACTTGGGGAAAGCGGGAGATCGTTACCTACATGGACGATTGCTCCCGGATCCTACGCCCAGCCAATTATGCACCTCAGGTGCCTGGTAGGGGATACGGAATCTACGAAACCAAGGCAGGGCCGGTGGCGGTGATCGATCTGATCGGCCGTTGCAATATGGACTATGGCCCGAACAATCCCTTCCTGCTGGTGGAGCAGATCCTCAAGGATATCGACGTAAAGATCATCCTTGTGGAGATGCATGCGGAAGCCACCGCAGAAAAACTGGCCATGGGCTATATGCTGGATGGCCGCGTCAGTGCGGTTTGGGGAACCCATACTCATGTACCAACTGCGGACGCTCAGATTTTGCCCGGTGGCACCGGATATGTGACGGACTTGGGTATGACTGGTCCGAGCCATTCTGTGCTAGGCATCCGTCCGGAGCTGTCCATTGCAAAATTCCGGGGTGACATCCCCAATCGTTATCAATGGGCCAATGGGCCTACGAAAATAGAGGCAGTGCTGTTTACCATTGATGCTGCCACAGGAAAATGCCGAAAGGCGGAAAGGGTGGATCTTTATGATGAAAATTCTTCACAGCGCTGACTGGCATTTGGATGCACCCATGACCGGCAAAACCGAGGAGCAGGCACGTTTTTTGCGGCAGGAGCTGGGCAAGATTCCGGAAAAGATTGCGGAGCTTGCCAAGGGGGAAAACTGCGATTTGGTGTTGCTGGCCGGCGACCTGTTTGACGGTGCGTATACCCAGGATTCCTTCCGCAAGGTGTACAAAGCCTTGGAGGATGTGAAGATCCCGGTATTCATCACCCCGGGAAATCATGATTTTTGTCAACCAAATTCTCCGTATTTGGCAGAGAATTGGCCGGAAAATGTGCATATTTTTAAGCATCCTTCTATGGAAATGGTGCAGCTTCCGTCCTTGAATTGTACTGTTTACGGTGCAGGCTATGAAGCCATGGACTGTCCTGCTCTCCTGGAAAATTTCCGGGCAGAGGGAGATAGTAAATGGAAAATCGGCATTCTCCACGGAGATGCCACCACTACATCGTCCCCTTATTGTCCGGTGAATCCCCAGCAGGTGCGTTTGTCGGGACTTCACTATTTAGCCTTGGGCCATATCCATAAGAACGGCAGTTTCCGCAGTGGCGATGCCTTCTGTGCTTGGCCCGGTTGCCCCATGGGACATGGCTACGACGAGACTGGCGTCAAGGGCGTGCTTCTGCTGGAACTGGGTGAGCAGATACATGCAGAATTCCGTCCGTTGGACACGCCCTGTTTTTACGATGAGACACTGGAAGTGGGTTCTGATGCAGCACATAGCCTGTCTGCATTGCTACCCGGCGTAGCTACAAAGGATTTCTACCGGGTCACACTTACCGGCTATAGCGATGACTTGAATTTGGATACCTTGGCATCCCAATTTTCTCATGTGAAAAACCTCATCCTGCGAGATCAGACCATCCCGGAAAAGGAACTGTGGAGCGCAGTGGGAGAGGATAGCCTGGAGGGAATGCTTTTCGGCATTCTTCATGATGGGCTGGATACGGAAAGTGAAATTCTTCAGCAGCGTATCAAACTGGCTGCCCGGATCTCCCGGCAGATTCTCGATGGGCAGGAGGTGGTGTTGCCGTGAAGATCTATTCCATGACAGCTACCTTTGGCAAGCTGGAGCATCAAACTTTGACATTACAGCCGGGTCTGAACATCATCGAAGCCCCCAATGAGTGGGGCAAGAGCACCTGGAGCGCATTTATTGTTGCTATGCTTTACGGCATTGACACCAAGGCCCGTACCACCATGTCTGCCCTGGCAGACAAGGAGCGCTATGCGCCCTGGTCCGGTGCGCCCATGGAGGGCCGGATGGATCTTTGCTGGAAGGGGAAAGATATAACCATCGAGCGCCGTACTCGTGGGAGGCTGATATTTGGCGAATTTCGGGCATATGAAACGAAAACTGGAATTGACATCCCGGAACTGACCGCTGCCAACTGCGGCATGGAGCTGTTGGGCGTGGAGCGGAGCGTTTTTGTCCGGGCTGGCTTTTTGAAAATGTCCGATATGCCTGTGACCCAGGATGATGCCCTGCGTCGCCGTTTGAACAATTTGGTGACGACAGGTGACGAAAGCGGCGCCGGAGACAAGCTGGCACAGACTTTGAAGGATCTGAAAAATAAGTGCCGCCACAATAAAACCGGCTTGCTGCCTCAAGCGGAGGCAGAGCGAGACAAGCTGGAGGAACAACTCCGTTCCTTGCAGGAACTGAATGTCCAGGCACAGCGGCTTCAGGAACGTCAAACAGAATTGGATGCCTGGGTGGCCAAGCTGGAAAACCACAAGGCGGCCTTGAACTATGTCAAGTCGCAGGAGGAATTCCAACACATCCGGGAGGCGGAAGCTGTCCGAGATCAAATCGGGCAGCAACTGAAAGCATTGGAAGCAGAGTGCGTAGCCTTGCCCTCGGAGGAGGATGTGGAGCGTGCTCGCGCTGAACTGCAACGGCTACACAATGAGAGTATGTCCTTGCAGATGGAGCAGCAAATGATGCCGCCGGCACCGATTCCACCTGCCTGTAAGCCTTGCTTTGATGGCTTGACCGGTCAGCAGGCGATGGCTCAGGCAAATACCGACACCGAGCAAGCCAGACAGTGGGAAAAGAATAAGAAAAATGCCCTTATGGGCATTGGTCTTGCAGCCATTGTGGTGGCATTGCTGGTGATTCTTGGCGGTCTCCTACTGTCTGTGCTGTTTGCCGTTGGGGGAGCTTCTTTGCTTTTGGGAATTGTACTGTTGATCATTGGTAGTGTAAAACAAAAGAAGCGCAAAGCGCTTTTGAACACCCTTGTGACCAAATATGAAACACCGCAGATCGATCTGTGGATTCCTATGGCAAAGGAATTTGCCCGCGATCAGCAGGTTTACCAGGAAGAATTGGCCCAGTATCAACAAACGATCGCGCAGTTGCAGCAACGGCGAGATGATTTCGTATCCCGCTTGCAGACCATCACCAGTGGCGAAGCTATTGGTGTGTGCATGGAAAAATGGACACAGATTGGGGAGAAATGGAAGGCCCTAGCCGATACCCGGCGGGATATTCAGCGCGCCCAGGAGCAAATCACGGCTTTGCAGGCCATGACCAAGGAAGTTCCTGCGCCTGCCGCGCCGGATGCTTTGACGCACACATTAAGCCAGACCGATGCTTTGCTGGCCAATGCCGCGTTTGAGCTGAAGCAGAATCAACTGCGCCTTGGACAGTTTCAGGGTCAGGCAGAAGCCTTGGGCCAGGAGAGTGCTCTGCGCGCATCGCTGAAGCAGGTGCGTAGCCGCATTGAACGGCTGGAAGAGACTTACGCAGCGTTGGAAGTGGCCCAGAAGGCTCTCAGTACCGCTACCAGCGAGCTTCAGCGACGTTTCGCGCCCCGGATCGCCAAGCGGGCACAGGAGCTGTTCAGCAAACTCACCGATGGGCGGTACGAAAAAGTCATGCTGGCGGAGGATCTGAGCATCCATGTGAGCGCTCAGCAGGAGCCTACCACGCGTCCCAGCCAGTGGCGGAGCGACGGAACTGTGGATCAGCTGTATCTAGCTTTGCGTTTGGCGGTTGCGGAGGAACTGACCCCGGATGCTCCATTGGTGCTGGATGATGCCATGGTGCGCTTTGACGATAAGCGTTTGGAAACGGCCCTGAATATTCTCACGGAAATGGCAGAAGATAAGCAGGTGATCCTGTTTACCTGTCAGAGTCGGGAAAAGAAACTGCAAGGAGAAGTGTAATGGCGGATTGTAAAGGCGGCTGCGGTGGTTGCTGCGGTAACTGCGGTGGCTGTGGAAGCACCTTGGTGCTGGCGGCAGAGGAAATTACCATGCTGCGATTACTGGGACAGATTCCTTTTCTGCCTGTAGCCCGGAGCGCATCCTCCGTGGAGCCGGTCTACCTGGAAGAGGGGGAGCTGACCCCGGAAAAGAGTAGCCTGGCGCTGCAATGCCTTGCCAAGCGCGGTCTGATTTCCATTGATTTCGATCAGCCGCTGAAAGGCGGATATAGCCCCGCCTACGATGCATATCCCATTAAGGGCAGCATTGCCCTGACCATTCTCGGCCAGCAGGCGCTGGAACTACTGGAAGTCCAGGGTATTGAATAAAATAATGTAGGGGCGAGCATTGCTCGTCCGCAAAAACCGCAGCACCAACCGGTGCTGCGGTTAATTATTCGACAAATCTTGTGGGGCAATTGATAATTATATGAATAGACAGATTAAATTAAGTCCAGCCATGACAAAGCAAACAATTGGGAATAGGAGGGATTTCTTTTTCCAGAATGCGACGCCCGAAGCCAACGAGAAAATGCAATCTATAAGATCCTCTAGTATATCAATACTTGCCAAAACACCCATAGCATCTAGGATAGTCAGGCTAAGCGCAGTAATTGCACACAGAACACAAAGAATTAAAGCCAATTTACGAAACACAGTCATTTCTTTCCACTTCATACAATCATACCTCTTCAAAAAGTAAGAATTAGTCTACCTGAAAATGCACTGCAGTAATGCTTTTATACATCCAAATAGCCGCACAGGACTTTCAGGGTGTTCATAATGCCGTCCATGTGGCTGCGCTCGTAGCCGTGGCTGGCGTAAACGCCGGCGCCGATCAGGCCGTGGCGGATATCTACGCCGCTTCGCAGGGTGGCTTCCACGTCAGAGCCATAGTAGGGATACACATCCACTGCGTAATCTGCACCGGTCTTCTTGGCAGCTTCAATGAGCTTGCCTACCACTTCGTAGGAGTAGGGGCCGCCGGAATCCTTGGCACAAATAGAGACCTGTTTCTCGGTGCAATTCAGTCCGTCACCTACACAGCCCATATCCACGGAAATGGCTTCCGTCACGCCGACAGGTACGGATGCAGACCCACCGTGGCCCACTTCCTCATACACCGTTACATGAATATAGGTCTTTCGACTGGGGGTGACGGAGTTCTCGCTGAGATATTTTGCAAAGCCCAACAGGATGCCAACGCTCAGCTTGTCATCCAGGAATCGGCTCTTGAGATACCCACTGGGAGTTCGCCGGGTGCGGGGTTCAAAGCAGACAATGTCGCCCACTTCGATCCCCAAAGCCTTAGCATCGTCGGCAGAGTTTACATCCTCGTCAAGCACCACCTCCACCGTATCGAAGGACCGCTTGGCGCTCCCATACTCGCCGTTAACATGAACGGATGCGTTGCACAGTTGGCATGTACCGTCGATGACCTTGCCGGAGCGGGTGTAGACCCAAACATTTTCCGCTTCGCCGTTGTTGGCGTTCATGCCGCCGAGAGGGGACAGCCGCAGACGGCCATTGCCTTTGATTCCAGCAACCATTGCGCCCAGGGTGTCGGCATGGGCTTCCAAAAGCAGAGCATCATTCTCATTTGTGCCGCCCAAATCAATGAGCACACCGCCCTTGGCAGTGATATTGGCCGCAAAGCCCAGACCTTCAAATTTTTCCTTTACCCAAGCAGCAGCCCGGGCAGTGTAGCCACTGGGAGAGTCGATGGAAAGCAGCGTTTCGGTCATTTCCCATGCATATTCCGCATAATTTTGTCCGATCATAGTGGTAACCTCCTAAAAGGATTTACTTCATTATACCACATTCCCAAATATAAAACAAGGCCGCCCGGGTGGGCGGCCTGTAAATTTATACTTCCTTGCTCTTGGTGGCGATTTCCATCAGGCACTTGGCCATGAATTCGTCGGGAGTCATGGCACCCAGATCCTCACCCTTGCGGGTACGGACGGAAACAGTGCCGTTTTCCATATCCCGGTCACCGATGACCAGCATATAGGGAACTTTCTGCAACTGTGCTTCCCGGATCTTGTAGCCCAACTTTTCGCTGCGGCAGTCGCTTTCTGCGTGGATGCCAGCGCTTTCCAGCCTTGCTACCAGTTCCTTGGCGCACTCGTGAGCCCGGTCGGTGATGGGTAGGACCTTGACCTGAGTGGGCATCATCCACAGGGGCAGTGCACCGGCGTACCGCTCGATGAGGTAGGCTAGGGTGCGCTCATAACAGCCCAGACTAGTACGGTGGATGATATAGGGAGTTTTTTTCAGGCCGTCCGCATCGGTATACTCCATGCCGAATTTCTGCGCCAGCAACATGTCGATCTGAATGGTAACGATGGTATCTTCCTTACCAAACACATTCTTGTACTGGATGTCCAGTTTCGGGCCGTAGAAAGCAGCTTCATCGATGCCGACTTCATATTCCACGCCCAGATTGTCCAAAATCTCACCCATAACACGCTGAGCTTCTTCCCACTGCTCGGCAGTGCCTTCGTATTTGATGCCGGCGCGGTTAGGATCCCACTGGGAGAAACGGAAGGAGCAGTTTTCCAGCATACCCACAGTATCCAGAACATACTTGGCCAGTTCCAGACAGCCGCGGAATTCTTCTTCCAACTGGTCGGGACGGAGCACGAGGTGACCCTCGGAAATGGTGAACTGGCGGACACGAATCAGGCCGTGCATTTCACCGGAATCCTCGTTACGGAAGAGGGTAGAGGTCTCGCCCAAACGCATGGGCAGGTCGCGGTAGGATCTTGCTCGGTTCAGATACACCTGATACTGGAATGGACAGGTCATGGGCCGCAGGGCGAAGCACTCCTTGGTCTCGTCATCGGGATCACCCAGGACAAACATGCCGTCCCGGTAGTGGTCCCAGTGGCCGGAGATCTTGTAAAGGTCGGATTTTGCCATCAGAGGAGTTTTGGTCAGCAGATAGCCACGCTTTTGTTCTTCGTCCTCGATCCAGCGCTGCAGGGTTTGAATAACCCGGGCGCCCTTGGGCAGAAGAATGGGCAGACCCTGGCCGATTTCTTCCACCGTGGTGAAGAATTCCAGTTCACGACCCAGCTTGTTGTGGTCGCGCTTCAGGGCTTCTGCCTGCTTTTCCAAATAGACATCCAGTTCTTCCTTAGAGGGGAAGCCAATGCCGTAGATACGCTGAAGCATTTTACGATTACTGTCACCGCGCCAGTAAGCACCGCAACTCTTGGTCAGCTTGAAGCCATTGTGTTTGACCCGGCCGGTGTGATCCAGATGCGGACCTGCGCACAGGTCGGTGAAATCACCCTGGGTATAGAAGCTGATGACTGCATCCTCGGGCAGATCCTCGATCAGTTCCTTCTTATAAGGCTCGTTCTGTGTCTGCGCCCACGCAATGGCCTCAGCCCGGGACAGTTCACTGCGCTCCAGACGGATGCGCTCCTTGCAGATCTTCTTCATTTCTGCCTCGATATTCTCCAGGTGCTCAGGAGTGAAGGAGAAGGGAGCGTCAAAGTCATAGTACCAGCCCTCATCGATGGCAGGGCCGATGGCCAGCTGCACCTCAGGCCACAGCCGTTTGACAGCCTGCGCCATGATGTGGGAACTGGTATGCCAGTAGGTCTTCCGATATTCCGGATTTTCAAAGGTGTACAGGTTTTCGTTTTCCATAGGTTTTCCTCCTTTTTGATGGGGGAGGGTATAAAAAGACCCACCCCTGAAGATCAGGGATGGGATACAAAGTATTCCACGGTTCCACCCTGGTTGCGGAGCAAGTCCGCCACTCATTGGCACAGTAACGGGCGCACCCGGCAGGCTATTTCCAACCTGCAGCTCAGAAGTGGTATCACGTCCGTAAGCTTACAGGACCATTACACCGAACAGGTCCCTCTCTGCGTAGCTTTGCGGATGTGCGTGTCTTCATCACAGCTTTTATGGAGAGAATGTAGCACAAAAAAACGGTTTTGTCAATCCCCGGGGAGGAAAAAACCCATAAAACAGACGTTTTTTGGTTTCCATAACGCGTGTTTGTGTCGCATAACAGTTGGTTGCAAAATAATTGCTCTTATGTTAACAAAATGTCATACTTTTACCATATATTGTGTATTCTTGCCAAATATAGCAACATATTTTGATTTGCGGTTAACATAACATTATTTGGGTTTTTGTGTAAAATGTTGCAGAAAAGTGTCGTTTCGACGGAAATACTTGACTTTTAACGAAAAAATGTTATAATACATGATGTTCACGCATATGTATTGTCTTGTAACCGTTTTGATACCAATTTTTTGGACTGTCATTTTACTGTCTATTACCTGTGAAAGGAGGTACATTCTATGCTGGAATGTAATCGTTTAATCACCAAGAATATGACGAAACCCATGCGTTACGTAGCATTGATGCTGGTTGTGGTTTGCATTGTTTTGTTGCTGAGCCAGACCGTATTTGCGAAGAATACTTATCTGATCAACGATAGCGGTCGGGTCGTGATCCATACAACCTATGCAACAGATCCCGCTGCCGTTCTGGATGAAGTCGGTTTGAAACTGGGTGCGGATGATACCTTCACTACAGAGCCCGGTTTGGGCGTTTCTGAGATCACGGTTCAACGCAAACAGCTGATCGCAATTAACCACGGCGGCAATACATTGGAAGTAATCAGCTATGGCGAAACTGTGGAGTCCTTGCTGGAGCGCCTGTCTCTGATCTTGACAAAAGAAGATGTGGTATCTGTACCCCTGAATTCTCAGACCTTTGACGGCTTGAACATCACCATCTCTCGTTCCGTTCAGACGGAGGAGACTTACGTCGCTGTCATTCCCTGTGAAATCACCTACTGTTATGATCCTGCCCTTGCTGAGGGCGAGGAGAAGCTACTGACCCCCGGTGTGGACGGCCAGCTGCTTTGCACAGCAAACGTGGTATATTTGGATGGTGACGAGGTAAGCCGCACGGTATTGAGCGAGGACGTGATCGCACAGCCTGTCAATGCTGTGGTCGCCGTAGGCACTTACGTAGAGCAGACTCCTCCTGCTACTCAGCCGCCTGCAACGACTGTACCCTCTCCTGTGATTAAGCCGGAATTCACCGGCCAGCCCATCATTGGGGACGGTTACATCATCACACCCGACGGCGAGACCCTTACCTACACCCGTGTTGAGGAATTTAAGGCTACGGCCTATAACAATCAGGATCCGGGCTGCACGGAGTATAACTTTATTGGTACGCTGTGCCGCGTGGGCGCCATCGCAGTGGATCCCACGGTGATCCCCTACGGTACCCGGATGTATATTGTGTCCAACGACGGCAAGTATGTCTATGGTATCGCAACTGCTGAGGACTGCGGCAGCGCCATCAAGGGCAAGCGCATTGACCTGTATTTTGATACTGTAGCCGAGTGCAATACCTTTGGTATTCGGAACTGCAAAGTGTATTTCTTGGGATAATAGTTGCAAATCCGCCTTTCTTTTGGTATACTACCGGAAGAAAGGCGGTCCTTTTTATGATCAATGTTTGTGATATTCAAGTGATGAAGCCTTTGCTCGCTGAGCACGGCTTTCATTTTTCCAAGGCCAAAGGCCAAAACTTTTTGATCGCATCCTGGGTGCCGGAGCAGATCGTCCTGGATTCCGGGGTGGATGAAAACACCGGTGTGCTGGAGATCGGTCCGGGTATTGGCCCACTGACCCAGCAGCTTTGCCTCCGGGCAGGAAAAGTCTGCGCGGTGGAGCTGGATAATCGGCTGCAGCCCATTTTAGCACAGACGGTGGGTGAATTTGAGAATCTTGAAATTTTGTGGGACGATGTGCTGAAGCTGGATGTGCCGGCTCTTGTGACAGAAAAATTCCCGGGTCTGCGCCCGGCAGCATGCGCAAATCTGCCGTATTACATCACTTCTCCCATTCTCACGGCGCTGCTGGAGGCAGAATGCTTTGACCAGGTGACAGTCATGGTGCAAAAGGAAGTGGCTCTGCGGATCGCCGCAAAACCCGGTACGGCGGATTACAGCGCCTTTACGGTGTTCTGCCAGTACTATGCCGAGCCGGAGCTGCTGTTCGATGTGCCGGCTCATTGCTTCCTGCCTCAGCCCAAGGTGACAAGTGCGGTCATTACCCTGCGTGTGCGCAAGGAGCGGCCCTGGAATGTGGAGGATCAAAATATTTTCTTCCGCACTGTGCGCAGCAGCTTTGCCATGCGCCGGAAGAAGCTGAGCAATGGCCTTGCTTCCGGATTCCCACAACTGGGAAAAGAGGGTGCGGCAGAAGTGATTGCGGCTTGCGGTTTCGATGAAAATGCCCGTGGTGAAACTTTGGGCATTCCGGAATTTGCAAAGCTTTCCAATGAGATTGCCAAACGAATCAGGTAGCAGAACAAAGCCTCCCGAAAGGGAGGCTTTGTTCTTATTTATAGTCAGCTAAATCGCGTATGACTTCTCCGGCCATAATCAGACCTGCCACGCCGGGTACAAAGGCGGTAGAGCCGGGGAGGGAACGCCGGGAAGAACCCTCTCTCTGAGGCTCCGGGGGCTCGTTGGGGTCGACCTGGGGCTCTAAGGGGAGCTCTTCCGACCAAACCACCTTCACGCCCTTGATGCCCCGTTTGGCACATTCCTTGCGCATGATCCGAGCCAAAGCACAGCCCCGGGTTTTAGAAATGTCCGATACCCGAAATCCGGTGGGATCAAGCTTGTTGCCCGTTCCCATGCAACTGATGACGGGTACACCAGCGTTTTTCGCCTGGGCGATCAGCTCCAGCTTGCCGGTGACCGTGTCAATGGCATCGATCACATAGTTATATTGGGAAAAATCAAATTGATCGGCCGTTTCCGGCAGATAAAAGGTCTCATAGGTGCGAACCTGAATGGTGGGGTCAATGTCTAGAATTCGCTGTTTTGCGGCTTCCACCTTCGGCATACTAATGGTGGAGTGCAACGCCAGCACCTGCCGGTTCAGGTTGGTCAGGTTGATGGTGTCATCGTCGATGAGATCCATTTGACCGATACCGGAACGAGCCAGAGCTTCTGCTACATAGCCGCCCACGCCGCCCAGACCGAAAATAGCCACCCGGGCGTTTCTCAGCTTGTCCAAGCCCTTTGCACCCAAAAGTAACCGGGTACGGGAATACTGATCTGCCATAGCTTATACCTGAGCGATGGCCTGCTCCAGGTCGGCGATGAGATCGTCGGCATCCTCAAGACCGCAGCTGAGGCGGATGAGGTCAGCGCCCACGCCGGCGGCGTCCAGCTCCGCATCCGTCATCTGACGGTGGGTAGAGGAAGCAGGGTGGAGACAGCAGGTACGGGAGTCGGCTACATGGGTCTCGATGGAGCCCAGCTTCAGATGCTTCATAAAGACTTCAGCAGCTTTTCTGCCGCCGTTCAGACCAAAGGAGATGACACCGCAGGAGCCGTTGGGCATATACTTCTGCGCCAGGTCGTAATATTTATCGCCCTTAAGCCCACAGTATTTCACCCAAGCCACCTTTTTATTGCTCTGCAGATACTCGGCAATGCGCTGCGCATTGGAGCAATGCTGCTTCATGCGGAAGGGCAGACTCTCCAAGCCCAGATTGAGAATAAAGGCACTCTGAGGAGACTGGACAGAGCCCAAATCACGCATCAGCTGAACGGTGCACTTGGTAATAAATGCGCCTGCGAGGCCAAATCGCTCGGTGTAGGTGACACCATGGTAGCTGTCGTCGGGGGTGCACAGGCCGGGGAACTTGTCCGGGTACTTGGTCCAGTCAAATTTGCCGCTGTCCACGATACAGCCGCCCACAGCACTGGCATGGCCGTCCATATATTTGGTGGTGGAGTGGGTGACAATGTCTGCTCCCCACTCAAAGGGACGACAGTTGATGGGAGTAGCAAAGGTGTTGTCCACAAACAGGGGGACGCCGTGAGCATGTGCCGCCTTGGCGAACTTCTCGATGTCCAGCACCGTCAGGGCGGGATTAGCGATGGTCTCACCGAATACCAGCTTGGTGTTGGGACGGAAAGCCGCATTCAGTTCTTCTTCAGAACAATCAGGGCTGACGAAGGTCACGTCAATACCCATCCGCTTCATAGTCACACTCAGTAGATTGAACGTGCCGCCATAAATAGCAGAGCTGGACACAATATGGTCGCCACAAGAGGCGATATTAAACATAGCAAAGAAATTGGCTGCCTGGCCGGAGCCGGTGAGCATTGCTGCCGTACCGCCTTCCAAAGCTGCAATCTTAGCTGCCACTGCATCACAGGTAGGATTCTGCAGGCGGGAGTAGAAATAACCGCTGGCCTCCAGGTCAAAGAGCTTGCCCATATCTTCAGAGGTAGCATATTTAAACGTTGTGCTCTGAATGATGGGAATCTGTCGCGGCTCGCCGTTTCCGGGAGTGTAGCCAGCCTGAATGCACAGGGTTTCCAATCCAAGTTTCTTATCCATAAGGATCACCTCATTGTTAATTTCTATGCATCATTTTAATGCCAACAATAGCATTTGTCAAATACAGAAACACGGCACGCGAAAGATTACCGGTTTACATTCTCAAACATTCGTCGTATAATAGAGAAAACACCTGAAAGGAAAAAGAAAATGGCAGGACAGTTTAAAGGGCGGCGGCATACCGCCAGCAAGATTCGTATATGGATCGGATGTATTCTGGTGGCAGTTTCTTTGATCGGTATTTTGGCCATCGGCGGACATCTGCTGACCACGCAACAGGAAAATGATGGGACACAGATGGAAAATCAAAGTACAGCCTCCACATCACCGTCTTCCAGCGTGCCGGTTTCCCAGCCAGCCACCCAACCCACTGTTACAAAAGTCCACTGCGCAACCATCAGTGTATCCGGAGATATTCTGCTGCATGATCGGCTCATCCAAAGCGGATATAAGGAAGAAACAGGCACATACGACTATAACAATGTTTTTTCTGTTTTCTCCCAGTTTGTATCCCAGGTGGACTATGCGGTTGCCAACATGGAAGGTACATTGTGCGGTGAGGACAATGGCTATGCCTACGACGGATATCCCTGTTTCAATTCACCGGATGCCATTGTAGATGCGGCAAAAAATGCCGGTTTTGACATGCTGCTGACAGCCAATAATCACAGTTTTGATACCCGGATCAAGGGCTTTATGCGTACGCAGGAAGTTATCAAAGACAGAAATCTTGATTATACCGGAACCCGTTACTCCCAGGAAGATAAGAATTATCTCGTCAAAAACATCAATAACATCAATATCGGTATGATCAACTACACCTACAATACCGGATTCGATGAAAATGGAAATGCATCCCTAAACGGCATTCCCCTGACGGCAGAGGCAACCGCATTGATCAATTCATTTAGTTATAGCGATCTGGATGGCTTTTATGCAAAACTTTCCGGGGAACTGGAAGCCATGAAAGCGGACGGTGCGGAAGTGATCATGCTGTATATCCATTGGGGTGATGAATACCACACTGAGGCCAATTCGACACAAAAGAAAATGGCGCAGGCGTTGTGCAATATGGGGATCGATGTGATCGTCGGCAACCACGCCCATGTGCCCCAGCCCGTGGTATTGCTCAGCAATGCCAATGACGAAAGCAAAAAAACGCTCTGTCTGTATTCCACCGGCAATCTGCTGTCCAATATCCGCAGAGGCCCCAGTTATCCGGCTGAAACAGAGGACGGTATGCTGTTCCGGGTGACATTTGCCAAGTATTCTGACGGCACTGTGATTTTGGAAAGCGCGGACGTACTGCCTACATGGGTGTATCGTTATACGGAAGCCGGCAAAACGATTTTCCAGATCCTTGCCATGGATGGGGAAGGTGCTTGGAAAGAAAATGGAGAATTGTCAGCAGAATGCCTGGACTTCTGCCAAGAGTCTTATGACCGGACCATGGCAATCGTAAAAGAGGGATTGGAAACCGCAAATCAGTACTATACACAGAACCAGGCAGAAATGGAAACAGATTTGGGAATTGCATAGAAATAAAACCGCCCCGTTTGGGGCGGTTTTGATATATTAAACGTACCGGATTTCAATACTGCCGAAGGAAACAGAGCCGTCCAGGCGGATGACGGCACGGACATCCGGGTCGGGATGGCCGGAAAATTCCACCGAGCCAAATGCGGTAGTGATGTCCGTCACTACCCGACAGGATTTGGGCACCAGCAAACAAAGTTCGCCAAAGGAGCAGGAAAGATCCAAATCACAGTCATCCGCGATCTCTTCACATTCCGTCAGATCCAAAGTCAGTTCGCCAAAACTGACAGAGGCATCGCCGGAAGAGAGTCGGGGAAGCGTGACGGAATAGGTGTTTTCACAGAAACGCACAGTGCAATCAAAGTGTTCCTTATCTTCCGTCAAACTGCTGTGGGCTTTTTTGTTATCCCCGCCATTATGACGGAATGTGGCTTTAGGCTTTTTCGGCTTGCGCATAGCATCAAAGAGCAGGCCAAGGCCGAAAAGCAGGATCACAATGGGGAATATCAGTTCTCCTGCAATATCCAGTGTCCAGAAACCCAAATTATGTATCAAAGAGTATCCGCCGAATAGTGCAACACCAAAGGAAAAAACAGAGAATCTGCGCAACCCTCTCAGTCCGTACACCAACAAGGCAGAGGGCCAAAGGATACCCCAAAAGGAAACATCCCAGGAACGGATCCGTGCGGCCAGCAACAATCCACCAACTAACAGCACCAAAAATGCGGTCGTCAGAGCCTCTCGCTTACCGCCGTCCCAATGAAATTCCCATCCCCCTTTTTGTACATGGATGCCTTCCGGCTCATTTTCTTCCACAACTTCACCCTGGAATGTAGGGGGAGGGGCTTCCCGACCGAGTAGTTCATCGGTGGAGATGCCGAAAATCTCAGCCAGTCGGGGAAGCATGGTAATATCGGGGCAGGACTGGTCGTTTTCCCATTTGCTCACCGCCTGAGCGGTGACACCCAATTGCTCCGCCAGCTGATCCTGTGTAAGATGCATCTGCTTGCGATTGGAAGCAATGCGTTTGCCTAATGTTTGCTCCATAAGGATACCTCCTTGTGATTTCTGCCTTCATTATGCCATAAACGGGCGAAAAAAGCTATCAATCATTTGTTAATTCTCTCAAAAACCTTCCCAACAACCGGTTGAGTGCCGCTCAACGGACGGTTGGATTGTATTTTTCTTGCTTTTGGAGCAGTTTTGCAGTATGATATGTGAGAAGGAGGGAAGGTTTATGCAACTACTGATCAAACAGCGGATATTCTCCTGGGGAGATTCTTATGATGTGTACGACAAGTCCGGCCAGCCCCGCTATTTTGTGAAAGGAAAGGTATTTTCTCTGGGGCATCAGATCCATGTGTTTGACAAGCAGACCAATGAAGAGGTGGGTGCAATCAAGCAGAAGCTTTTTACCTTCCTGCCGAAATTTGAAATTATCATCAATGGCAGCATTGTCGGTACGATCTGCCGGGAGTTTACTTTTCTGAAGCCTAAGTACAATGTGGACTTCCGGGGCTGGGAAGTGGACGGAGATTTCATGGGTTGGAATTACGTCGCCCGCAGAGGAGAATATGAGGTTTTGCGGGTTTCTAAGGAATTGCTTGCCTGGAGTGATACATATGCCATTCATTATACCAATCCTGCGGACGAAGTCCCGGCCCTTTTATTGGTGCTTGCTATCGACGCGGTAAACTGCGAGAAGGATAATGCGAGCATCACTATTGACATTTAAAGGAACCGAAAACATGGAGAAAATAACAAGCTTTACCATTGACCACATTAAGCTGCAGCCGGGTCTGTATGTGTCCCGAAAGGACCGGGTAGGGGAGGCGTTCGTTACTACCTTTGATCTGCGGCTGACAAAGCCTAACGACGAGCCGGTGATGAACACCGCGGAGGTGCATACCATCGAGCATCTGGCGGCCACTTACCTGCGCAACGAACCGACGTGGAAAGATAGGGTGCTGTACTTTGGCCCTATGGGCTGCCGCACCGGCTTTTATCTGCTGTTGGCGGGGAATCTGACATCCAGGGAGGTGTTGCCGCTGGTGCGCGCTTGCTTCCGTTTCATTGCGGATTTCCGGGGTGAGGTGCCCGGGGCATCCGCCAAAGACTGCGGAAATTACCGGGATATGAACCTGCCTATGGCAAACTACTGGGGCAAAAAATACGCGGATCTGCTGGAAAATATCGGCCAAGACCGGCTGATTTATCCGGAATAAGGAGAAAAATATGAAGCTTGGTATTATCGGCGCCATGAAAATTGAAGTGGATGCACTGAAAGAGAATATGCAAAACAAGACCGTTACCTGGCGTGCCGGCATGGAATTCTGCGACGGAACGCTGGAGGGCCTGCCCGCTGTGGTGGTGCAATGCGGCGTTGGAAAGGTCAATGCGGCGCTATGCGTGCAGATTTTGTGCGACTGCTTCGGGGTGACCCATTTGGTAAACACCGGCATTGCAGGCTCCCTGTGTAATGAATTAGACATCGGTGACCTTGTGGTGAGCCGGGATGCCATGTACCACGATTTTGACTGTTGCGGTTTTAACTATCCTCGGGGGAAAGTACCCGGAATGGATGTAATTGCATTCCCGGCGGATGAAACGATGATGCATTATGCATTGACTGCCGGTGAGCAAGTGCATCCCGGCCATATCAAGATGGGCAGAGTTGCCACCGGTGATCAGTTCATCTGCAACAGGGAACAAAAGAACGCCATCATTGAAAACACCCAGGCACTGTGTACGGAAATGGAGGGTGCATCTATTGCCCAGGCAGCCTACCGCAATGAAGTGCCCTTTGTGATTATTCGCGCCATTTCCGACAAGGCAGATGACAGCGCGGAGATGGACTATCCCACCTTTGAGGCCATCGCCGCCCGGCGGTGTGCTACAGTGGTGCAGACCATGGCCGGAAAACTGAATAATAAGTAACAAGAGCCGGCTGCAAATACAGCCGGCTCTTTTATCAGAGAATCAAACAAATCAACCCAGTCGCACCCTCGTTGACGATGCGGCTTAAAGTGCCGCGGAACTTTGTGCGTACATCTTCGGGCATCCGAATGACCTTGGCGGTAAGTCCCTCTTGGATCAGATCATATACGGATTTGCCGAAAATATTGCTCTGCCACAGTTTATCAGGATCTTCTCCGGTCAAATAAGAAATCAAATCCTGAGATTGCTGCTCACTGCCCACCATGGGGCTGATTTCCGTATCGATGTCCACTCGGATCATATGAATGGAGGGGGCACCGGCCTTAAGCTTGACACCGAATGCGCCGTTCTTGCGCAGGACTTCCGGAGTCTGCAGGGCCATTTCCTCGGCGCTGGGCATAACAACACCATAGCCGGTGGCTTTCACAGCAGATAGTGCATCGGAAATCTTATCATACTCCTTTTTGATTTGGCTGAGCTCTGTCAGCAGCTGCAGTAGCTGGGCATCCGTTGTGACGGTGATGCCTGCTTTGTTGCTGAGGATTTGATAGAACAGGCTCTCCGGAAATTGTAAAACGCAGGACACCGAGCCGGTGGCCAAATCAATATCCCGGATAAAATAGCTTTGCAGCTGCTCCACATTGCTAAGTGCGGCAAGGGCATTTTCTGCCTGAGCCAATGGGCCAATCTCCTTGGCGCACTGCAAGAGGATCTCGTGCAAGGTCGCCTTAACGGGGTGATCTGCTTCCAAAGCATCCATCCAACGGGGTAAATAAATTTTCAGTTCCTGCATGGGGAAGGCGTACAGAAGTTCCTTAAGAAGCTCCGCGATTCCGTCACCATCCAGCACCTGACAGTCGGCGATCGCCGCATCCACGCCAAATTCGTCCAGCAGATACTCCTTGACTTCCTTTGCTGCTGTGCCACCGGGCGCGCGGGTGTTGATGACCACCAAGAAGGGCTTGCCGGTGGCTTTCATATCCATAATGGCCCGGCGCTCCGCCTCTATGTAATCACAGCGGGGGATGTCGGTGATTGTACCGTCAGTGGTGACCACCAAGCCGATGGAGCAATGCTCTTCCATCACCTTTTTTGTGCCCAGTTCGGCTGCTTCCGTCATGGGGATCTCGTGGTCGTACCAGGGGGTGGTGACCATCCGAGGAACGCCGTCCTCGTCGGCACCAACCGCACCGCGAACCATGTAGCCCACAGAGTCGATCATCCGCACCCGCAGCTTCACTTTTCCGTCCGGGGAGATCTCAATGGCCTCCTCTGGCACAAATTTGGGTTCCGAGGTCATAATGGTTTTCCCAGAGCCGCTTTGGGGAAGTTCGTCCCGTGCCCGCTCCTTGCGATAGGGGTCATCAATCCGGGGGATCACCAGCTCCTCCATGATGCGCTTGATAAGGGTGGATTTACCAGTACGTACCGGACCAACCACGCCTACGTAAATATTTCCGCCGGTCCTGGCGGCGATGTCAGCATAAATATTTTCCATAGCCTGCCTCCTCATCCGGCAGGATTAAGGCTCCTGCCATGGTCTACAACAAGGTATGTCCGATAAAATGGGAATAGAACGACTTGACTACGAAAAAATACTGTGCGAAAAACAGTTTTTTTCGAAAAATAACATTTGACAAATCGCGCAAAGGGCTATATAATATCTAGGCACGACTGTGAGGAGGGGGAAACTATGCTTTTAGGGCTCTCTAAGATTATAGACTGTCCCGGTGCGTCCATTCCCTTTTCCACTAGTGTGGACCTAAGTGATCTTCAATATGGTGAGAGTTACCCGGCAAGCGAACCGGTGCTGGCCTCCGGTATGGTGCGTAACACCGCCGGCGTGTTGGTGATGACCGGGCAGGTGCATACCACGATCCACGGTGTTTGCGACCGCTGCGCCCAGGACTTTGAGAAGGATGTGGACCTTCCCATCAATGTGGTGCTGGTGACGGAACTGAGCAATGAAGAAAACGAAGACGAATGGGTATTCCCTCTGGTAGGCGATCATGCAGACCTGGAAGACATTGTACGCACGGTTTTCGTGCTGAACTTTGATTCCAAGTTGCTGTGCAAGGAGGATTGTAAAGGACTTTGCTGTCGCTGCGGTAAAAACCTGAACGAAGGCCCCTGCAATTGCCAAAAAGAGCTGGATCCCCGTTTTGCTGCTTTGAAGCAGCTTCTCGAGAAGTAAAACTATAAGAATGCTGCAAAAAGCAGTTTGACCAAGGAGGTGTCATCCATGGCTGTCCCTAAGTGTAAAGTATCCAAGGCCCGTCGTGATAAGCGTCGTGGCTCCAACTGGAAGCTGTCTGCTCCCAGCGTGGCCGTTTGCCCCA
>JAZURL010000007.1:0-3695 GCA_045606205.1 Faecousia sp.
GATCCAGGATCTTGCCGATGGTGGATATCATGTTGAAGTGCCGTGCGATCTGGCCGTCGATCATATCCGTCAGACAGGAGACAGCCAAAATACCGCCTGCGATGTAGTAATCTATATCCGCATCAGCATTGAGGTAGATCACGATATAGACAGGGATCAGCAGCAGGCGAAACAGACTGAGCATATTTGGAATTGTAAAGAGATCTTTTTTCCAGTCCTTGATAAACATTCCAATTTCCTCCGATGACTGCCATGCAGTCAGTACATTACACTATATTATAGACAATATAGTTGGGATAATCAAGTGCAAAAAAGGAAATTCATAGAAAGTTTATGAATTTTCTTCCTGCTTCGGAATCGTTGCCATGGGGTAGTGGAGTGCGAGGTTTTTCCATGTCTGTCTGTCCAACTCACCAGTGGCTGGAAGTAGGGTAAGCACCTGAAATTCCGACAGGGCGTTCGAAGTGGGAATGTCCAGAATTCCGGTGACTGCGGGAGCGGTGATACTGCTGTACGCCTCGGAAAGCACAATAAGCATTGCCTGCACAAGATAGATATTGGGATTTGATTCTCCCTGACGGATTACTTGCCGGGGCTCAAGAATGATCTCCAGGGGTTCTACCGGACCAACTGCTACCAGGGCAGGTTCATAGACGGCAACGATCTGATCCCATGTGTTTTGGTCGGTGATGCCCGTGACAGGCAGACCGTTGCGTCGCTGAAATGTGGAAACTGCCGTAACAGTTTGCGGACCGTAGATGCCATCTGGGATGACGCTGGGCTGAAGTGCATCGTTTTCCGCAATCACCCGGAGCATGGTCTGCAAGCTTCGCACTGGCTGGCCGACAAAGGATTCATTGGGTCTCATCGGATCACCTCCTGTACAACCGGATCCTGTCTGCCTAAACGCAAATCTTCCCCGGGGAACTGGATCAAGGTGGTGGACTGGGCATAACGCATGCGGTTATTTCCTGCCATTGCCTGTACAGCCCCCTGACGGGTACCATTGGTGGGGCGGATGGCAGGGAAGACCTCGCCATTGCGAAGGCTGGTGTTCTCAATGCCGGCAAATTGGTCATAGATCTCATCCCATGTGCGGTCATCCACCTGTCCCGTCTCTGGCAGACCGAACCAGCGCTGTGCAGCAACCACCGCATCACGCGTAGCTGGGCCGAAAATGCCGTCCACAGTAACGGGCGGGATGTTTTTGATGTAAGCAGAGAGCACCGACAGCATATATTGCAGGTGTCTTACCTTGTCACCTGTATCCCCCTCCTGGATGGGGTCGGGATACTCCCAGTTGATGGAATAGAACTGCTGACCTTGGCTTCGCAGCTCGGACAGCCGGGTGACAGCTGTATACAGACGTACCAGTTCATACCACGTGGCCTTTCCTACGATGCCATCCGGGGTAAGATCGAAGATCTCCTGAAATCTTCGCACCGATGCCTCCGTACGGCTTCCGAAAATTCCATCCACCGTTGCTAGCTTTGGAATTGCAGGATAGTTCTGCGCAATGCGGTTGAGCTCCACTTGAATGACCACCACAGCAGGGCCGGAGCTGCCCCGACGCAGGGGCGTACCAGGGTAGGAGGAGGTGATGCCGCGGATGGGTGCATTGTTAACGATTTCCACATTCCCGTAATAGTTTCGTAGGATCTGTACAGAATCAAAACCCCGTTGTGCCAGGTTCTGGCTGCCCCATTGGCTTAAGCCCTCACAGGTGACCGTAGTGCCGTTGCAGAATTTGGCTGCTAAAGGCTCTACAAAACCCGGGCGGCGCAGATAGTCGTTGAAGAGCGTATCCACCTGTCGGGAAATGCTGTCAAAATAACTACGTCCATTGTTGAAGGCTTGGTCAAAGGCTGTATTGTTCGTGATGTCGAAGTCATATCCTCGGCTGCGGTAGAACTCAGTGTACACCCGGTTCAGAGCAAAGGAGACAATTGCTAAAATATTTGCCTGTAAGGCACTTTCGTCCCATGTGGGATAGATCTCACTGGAAGCGACATTTTTCACATAGTCGATAAAGGGTACCGTTACATTGGCCGCATAGGCCGACGGAGCACCCAGATGTACTGTGATTTGCTGTGGTATGGCCGGAAGAACCACCGGTGGCATTTTATCCCTCCTTTACAGATTTTGCTGTGAGGTATCAAAGGTTTCGGATTTGCTTCGACTGGCAGGAAGCTCTGACAATGGAATCAAAGGAAGGTCCTGATCCGTTGTTATCCCGGCAAATACCTGCAGATCATCGATAAAAATCTGCTCGTAATCCCGAAGCCGTGCTGTGAGGTTTACTGTTGTAAATGGCCGTTCTCCGGGATTGGGGGTAAGGCTTTCTGCACGATCCGGCACAGGGATGGGAATGGGCTCGATACGGCCACTTCGATCCGTAAGCCGCAATGCGATGGCTGTTCCATCGGTGGCGGAAACGGATACAGAAACATCCTGCAAAGGAATCTGGGCAAAGCTTTCATAGGCGTGTACCTGTATGTATCCTGTTGCTGGCAGAGGAATCACTCCTTTCATGCTTCGCATTATTATATGTGACACAGAACATGTTGGTGCGTTAAAATAAAAATGCCGTGACTTCAATGAAGTCACGGCATTTGCCATTTCAAATTGCAAACAAATGCTTATTTCTGAGCCTCCTGCTCACCGGAACAGATCAGTGCGCAGCTGGTAGAACCAATGCCCAACCGGTCAACGCCCAGCTCTACATAGGCCTTTGCGGTTTCATAATTGCGAATACCGCCGGAAGGCTTGACTTTGATCCGGCCTCTACCGACCTCCAGCATTGCTTCGATTGCTTCCACGGTGGCGCCGCCGCCGTTGAAACCAGTAGAGGTTTTGACAAAGTCTGCACCTGCACTGATGCACACCTCAGTGGCCTTTTTGATCTGCTCAATATTCAGCTGACTAGTCTCAAAAATGACCTTTACCTCTACGCCGTAGGGGTGAGCGGCATCGCATACAGCTTTAATTTCTGCTTCTACAACATCCCAGTCGCCGCCCAGAGCATAGCCATAGTTCATGACCATATCAATGTCCTCGACACCCTTTTTCGCGTATATAGCGGCAGCTGCGGCCTTGGCTTCAATTCCACCATAGCCATAGGGGAAGTCTAGAACGCAGGATACACCGGTATTTGTTCCGCGTGTCAGTTCCAGAGCCAGATCAATGTCACATCCACGGACGCAGACGGTCTTGGAATCGTGGTGAATGCACTGTTGGATTTCGTCAATAACTTGCTGACGAGTATAATCAGGTTTCAAAATAGCTGCATCAAAATAGCGTGCAATATTCATAAATATTCTCCTTTTTATTATTTGTTTTCGAGACGTTTCTCGGTGTATTGATCGTCAAGATTCCGGACGGAGGTACCCCAGGCGTCGAGACGGGTAAAGTACAGCTCGTTTTGTTGCTGACGGGACCACAGGGTAATAATCTTGAATTCTTCGTCGGACTGGGTGTTGTCGATCCAATGGAAGACACCACCGGGAATCACAATGAAATCACCGTTCTTTACAAGCAGCTTCTTGTCGTCCAAACCCACATAGCAGCAACCGTCTTTGCAACTGGCCACATAATAGATCTCGGTTTCCTCATGGACACCGCCACCAGTCTGCGTATGCGGTGCAAGAGTGCCCTCGTTCACGTTGATAACCGGGTGTCCGGCCATCTCATCACCA
>JAZURL010000008.1:0-29950 GCA_045606205.1 Faecousia sp.
TTCGAGCCTCGTCACCCGCTCCAAACAGATAAGGAACGCGCAACGCGTTCCTTATTTCATACGGTACCGTGGCCAAGTGGTAAGGCAAGAGTCTGCAAAACTCTCATTCCCCAGTTCAAATCTGGGCGGTACCTCCAAAAATCCCGTTCACGCAAGTGGGCGGGATTTTTACTTATTACTTCTTACCTCTTCACTCTTACCTCAAATAAAGTTTGATACGGGATTTTTGGGAAGTAAGAAGTAATAAGTAAAAGGTAATAAGTGTTGCGGCTTCGCCGCTTTTATGCTATAATACAGCCAAGGAGGTGGAGATATGAAGAAGTCAAGAATTATCTTTTTGATATTTATAATATTTGGTTTAATTCTTTCGGTTGGTGGCGCTTTCCTTTGTTTGAAAGTTTTTGATTATGATAATAAAGTTGAAACAACTGCAGTAATTACTGATTTCGAGTCTTATCGAGATGGCGAAGGGAGCACACGCTATAAAACTCATTTGACATACGAGGTTGATGGTGTATCTTATAACAATATTGTTAAAATGTATTCGTCTGCTTGGAATGTTGGAGAAGAAATTGAAATTTATTATGATATTGATAATCCGGAAAACATTAGTTCAAAGCATACAGATTTAGCATTACTTGTAGTACCGTGTCTTGGCTTGTTGTTCTTTATCTCTGGTACAATATTAATGTTAATAACTCATAAAAAAGAGAAATTGCTTAATTGAGTTCTTGAATCTACAAAAACATGGTTAAACAATAATATTTATAAGAAAATCAGGTTTTTAGATCGGTTCCATTTTGAGTGTCGGTCCCAGAAAAAACGACCTGTTTTGACAGGTCGTTTTTTCAGCTAAATCCACCCTTGCGGGTGGGTGAAATTTTGCTTCGCAATGTGAAATTCTCGCTACACTCGAGTGAAATCGCTGCGGCGGTGGGTGGATTTAATTTCACATTTTGCGACAGCAAAATATTACACCAAAGGCGTATGCCTTTGATTTCACCGTGAGCATATGCGAACGATTTCACTAACTCTTGCAGTTTCGACGCTTTATGCTATAATTAAGGAAAGAAATCAAACAGAGGAGATGTTGTGATGACGATTGCTTTTTTGGGTGATAGTATTACATTTGGATATGGTCTGGATAATAAAGAAGACAGATATTCTACATTGGTCAGCAAGGGATTGGGAATGGATGAATTAAATTATGGCATCACCGGTACTTTGGTTGCCAAGGCAGGACTGAATGAAACTGATGAAAAGGATTTTTTGAGTCGAGCTACTTTGATAGATGACGCCGATATTGCCGTTATCTTCGGTGGCACGAATGACTATTTTTGGAGTGATCACCCGATTTATGGTTTTGGAGATCAATATTTTGAGTCTGCGATAAGAAAGCTTGTAGAACGAATCAAAGAAAAAAGAACCGGGAGAATAACCTTATTCGTAACCCCGTATCCTCATAACGGAGTTGGGAATTTTTATGGCGGAAGTCACTGGAAAGAGTCCAACCGTCATGATACGAGCGAAAAGAATTATAACGGACATACATTGAAGGAGTATGTTGATGTTATAGATCAAATTTGTAAGGCGAACGATCTTCCGTGTCTAAATTTGTTTGATGACTTTGGCTTCTGTTGGCAGAAGCATACAAGTGACGGTTGTCATCCAAATGGAGATGGACATCTTTTGATTGCAAGGGCTATTACGGAAAAGCTGAAAACATTAAAGTTGTAATTTTACCCGCAACCAAAAGCTGTAAATTATTATTTGTTTTTTTAGTATTTTATACATAGTAAGAAAAGATGATCAGGAAACATCGAAAATCACGGGGTTTCAGATGTTTGTATAAAAGTACAATAAAGACAAAAATCCCGTTCACGTAAGTGGGCGGGATTTTACTTATTGCATCTTACCTCTTGACAGTCTTCATTTTGAAAGAAGTAAAGGCTTTTTACGTAACGAAAAGCATTGACATTCAGGCTAAAAATGGTAAAATATTCATATTCACAGGTTGACTTATTTCCAGCTGTTGTGTCTAATAAAATAAAAGGAGTTTGGGAAAATGAATTTCGATTTAATGAAGGAGTTTATGGACAGGCTTACTGCGTGGAGAATCCCCGGCAACAGTATCAGTATTTGTATTGACAACCGCGAAGTGTTTTCTTATCAATCCGGATATGAGAATTTCGAAAAGAAAATCAAGATGGGAAGCGACAAGCTGTTTAATATCTATTCCTGCTCAAAAGTTGCAACTGTGACAGCTGCGCTCCAACTTTATGAAAAAGGATTGTTTCTCCTTGATGATCCGCTTTATGAGTTTATCCCGGAATACAAAGAAATGAATATTTGCGACGGCAATGGGAATCTTAGAAGGGCGCAAAATCCCATAACACTCCGCCATCTTTTCACCATGACATCCGGACTTACATATAATCAGAAGACCCCCGCGTATGATAAGGCAAGAAAGCTTACCGACGGAAAAATGAACACGGTTACCGTTGCAAAGTGCATAGCAGAGGACCCACTCTCCTTTGAGCCGGGCGAATGCTGGCAGTATAGCATGAGCCACGATGTTCTTGCGGCAGTTGTGGAAGTCGTTTCCGGCAAGAAATTCCGTGATTATGTAAAGGATAACATCTTTACCCCTCTTGAAATGAATGAATCATATTACCACAGCGATCATGTTCTGGACAGAGTGTGTGAGCAATACGAATATGTAAATTCAGACGAAGTAGATACAGTCAAACTTCAGCAAGCAGCAAACAGCGATGCAGATGGTATCCTTGTAAATGTGGGTAGAAAGGTTATTAGTCACGTTTTGGGGAGCGAATACGACAGTGGTGGTGCCGGCATCACAACTTCTATTTCTGATTACTCAAAATTCCTTTCCGCTCTTGCCAATGGAGGCGTTGGCAGAAACGGCGAGAGAATTATCTCCCCCCGTACTGTTGAGCTTTTGCATACAAACCAGCTTAATGAAAGCCAAAGCAAATATTTTGACTGGCAGCATCTCAAGGGATATGGTTACGGACTCGGTGTACGCACGATGATCAGTCCTTCCGAGAGTGGTTCCCTGGGAAGCATCGGTGAGTTCGGTTGGGGCGGTGCAGCAGGTGCCACGGCTATCGTTGATCCGAAGCTTCATCTTTCTGTGTTTTACACCCACCATATGCTCAATCCCCAGGAGACATATTATCAACCGAGACTCAGAAACGTGCTTTACGCCTGCCTTTAAATCCGGAAGCGTTAGGCAAATCCCAAGAAATGATCATAATTCGAGTATTAACCAATTATTCTGGTATGCCAAAAACAGATACCATTACGGTGCTGATATCGTACAGTCGGAATGTGTGAAACATTAATGGAGGAAAAATATATGAACAAGCCCAGCATTGAAAAAATGACACTGCGCGAGAAGATTGCACAGACCTGCGTGGTCAGGCAATCCGATCTGCAGATGCACGCAGATTCTGCATATACAAAAATGCGCAAACCTTCTGAAGCTGCAGAGCTGATGGAAAAATATCAGTTCGGAGGGGTATGGTCGCATGGCAATGAAGATGTCAACCAGATGGGGTCGGATCTGCATAAGCAATTCCAGTTTAGCTCCAAAAAATATCTCGATTGGATATCGCCGCTTGAAAAGGCTGCAAAAATACCGTTTCTCTGTGCAAATGATGCACGGGGAGTGCGTGCTTTTACAGATTTGAGTCCTGTTGTTTCAGGCTTGATCGTGGGAGCCGTAAACGATGAAGAAATTGCCTTTGAGCTTGGAAGAAGCCTTGCGAATGAAGAGAAATGCTTTGGTTGTAACTGGCTCTGGACACCGATGGTCGATATCAAGAACCGCTTTGCGCCTGAAATCGTTCGGCCGTTTTCCAATGAGAAGGATACACTCACCCGGCTGGCAGATGCTTATATTAAAGGAATCCAGTCTGTTAATGTGGCAGCAACTGCGAAGCATTTTCCGGGAGCGGACCCCACTGAAAAAAGAGACGGCCATATCGTAACAACATATATCCGCACTTCGCTTGAAGAATGGGAAAAGAACCAGGGAGAAGTATTCCAAAAGCTGATTAACGGTGGAGTCTATACCATCATGTCCGGCGCTTGTGCGTTCCCGGCGGTGGATGATACGCAGATCGATGGAAAATATCTTCCTGCATCATTCTCCCATAAGATCATCACAGGATTGCTGAAGGAAAAAATGGGCTTTGATGGAGTTGTCATAACTGATGACACTACCATGGGCGGTTATACAAGCTTCTATTCTCATGAAGAACTGTATGTTCAGTTGCTCAAAGCGGGCAACGATATGTTGCTCGGTGTAGGCGTTGATGCTGTTGATATTATTGAACGCGGCGTTATGCGCGGTGATTTGTCGGAAGAGAGAATTGATGATGCTTGCCGCAGAGTACTCGAACTGAAAGAAAAGCTTGGATTATTTGAAGATTCCTATCAGCGGGGCAGCGTCAAGATCGAAGACGTAAAGGCCGATACCGAAAATGTTCTGCGTAAAGTGGCAGAAAAAGGCATTACACTTCTTCGAGACAATAACGCGCTTATTCCACTTGCAAAAGAGTCCGTAAAAAACGTAAAGATCATATGCTATACCCACGATGAGAATATCTTTGAGAATTTGCACACAATGAAGGCTTCCTTTGAAAAGCGCGGAGCGAAGGTTTCCATGCAGAGAAGGCTGGCCAGTTGGGAAGAGGCAGAGCGCATTGCAGCGGAAAATGACTTAATTGTATATGTGGGCTATCTTTATTTCCATGCACCCAAAGGTGCTCCGAGTTTCTACGGGGAGGAATTTTGGTCGTTGCGCTATGCCTTTACAACAGGCAAGGAAAAGTCGATTGGATTATCGTTAGGATATCCGTTTATTCATTATAACTTTATGGATGAATGTCCTACTTTTGTGAACGGATATAATCCCACTCCAGAAACCCAGGAAGCATTCGTTTCGGCAATCTACGGTGAAGTTCCGTTCGTGGGCGTGTCTCCTGTTGATCTGAATATGGAATAAGACGACCACATATAGCGGATGCAAACAATGCCATCATAATAGATTTTAAAGAAAAGAAGGAAGGTTCATATGTATCGCGTAGGAAGAACAACCGCATATCATTTTGATGTATCAGATAAAGGGTTTGCCGCATTGCGCGAAAGCGGCATGACGCTTGTTGAGCACAGCCTTGCCCAAGACGTATATTATGACCCACGGGAAGTAGTGAAGCTTGCAAATAATAATGATGTCAAGGTTTGGACATGTCATCTTCCTTTTAAACCTTTTGACGTACTTGATGCTTCTACACTGTGCAAGGATACCCGACAGAAAGTGCTTGCGCGTTATACCGAGGAAATTAAAAAGAGCGCATCAGTAGGAATCGACAAGTTCGTAATGCACCCGGGTACTCCGTTCGAGGACGAGAGGGAGCGTCCGGAGAGGCTCAAGTGTGCGATGGAGCTTGTGAACGAGCTTGCGGAGATTGCACACCGCGAGGGTGCGGTCATTGCAGTTGAGGATATGCCGCACTGCATCGGCAGGAGTATCGATGAGATCGAGGCGCTGGTAAACACCAATCCGAAGCTTCGGGTATGCTTTGATGTCAACCACCTTCTGCATGATAGCCACAGCGATTTTATCGACCGTCTCGGAAGCAGAATCGTGACGGTACATTTCTCCGATTATGACTTTATTGAGGAAAGACACCAGTTTCCGACGGAAGGAAAGATTTCCTGGGTTCCGCTTATAACCAAGCTCTACGCCAGCGGTTATACCGGGCCGTGGATATATGAGTGCGCATTGGAAGATAAGACACATAAGATATTTTATGACACTGCTGCACGTATTCTAAAAGAGGCCGGTGTTCCGGAGATCGTGTAAACAGCAATTCTAAGACTTGTCAATAAAATGAGGAGCATTGTAGCATGTTGCAGAAAATGTTTTTGTTTCGTTGGCAGTCACTTAGAGAAAATCAGTAGGGAGAATTGGAACATGGAAATTCAAGATATTTGTCAGCTTATTGACGAACGTAAAGATGAGCTTTTTGAGCTTCTTTGCAGTTTGGTCCGTATCAATTCGGAAAATTTTGCATCCTACGGTAATGAACGGGAAATTTCTGAATACATAAAAAAGCTATGTGAAGACCTGAACCTTGAAACGGAAATGTATTCACCGCTTGATTTGAAGGATTTTGAAAAGCATCCCGACTACTTTGAAGGAAGAGGGCTCGAAAATCGTTTCAATGTCACAGCACGATGGAACGGCAAAGAGAATACGGATGGACTCATGCTTATGGGGCATTCTGACACCGTCAGAATAGGAGATCCCAATTTGTGGAGCTGTGACCCTCTCGCAGGGGAGGTTCGTGACGGAAAGATTTGGGGTAGAGGCGCATGTGATGATAAATATGCCATTGCAACATCGCTTTTTGTCATAAAGCTTTTGAAAGAGCAAGGCTTTGTTCCAAAGAAAAACATTCTGTTTACATCGTATGGTGATGAGGAATACGGTGGATCACATGGTGCGCTCGCAGCAGTGCTTCGTTATCCGGCAGAGCGCATCGTCAATATGGATTGCCTAAATTTCGACATCTGTCACTGTGCATCCGGCGGCATGGAGGTAAAATACCGCTACCATACTGCAAAGGCTGTTGACAATGCGGAGGCATCCGCAAGAGCCATTGGGATCGTAATGGACGAAATGAAGGACTTTACAGAACGCAGAAGGCGTGAGCTTTCGGAAAATGAGTTTTACAAAAAGACTGTTTTTCCCGACTCGTCGTTCCGATATCTCCACGCAAAAGCCGGTGATAACGGTGCGGACATGGGCGTCGGTGAGATTTTGTTTGTGACCTACACAGACAAAACCAAGGAAGAGATTTTTGCAGAACTGCATGATCTTGAAGGTGTTATTGCGGAAAAACTGTTGCCTCTCGGAGTAATTGGGGATGGCTTTACACCCAATACGCGCTTTTTCCATTATGTGTATTCCGATCCCAACAATGCGTCGATCCGTGATATGCAAGAAGCGGCATTGCTTGTGAGCGGAAGAAACCTGAAGGTGTGCGCGACTTGCCTGTCGGATATGTCAGTAATTCTAAAATACGGACCCAAAGAAACTTTTGATATTGGAATCGTCAGGAGTTTTGATAAGTACGGCGGTGCGCATCAGGCAGATGAGTTCCTGGAGTGCGAAGAGTTTTTGGAATATACGAAGATTATTGCGGCATACGTGCTGAGGTGCATGCAATAAAGTAGCAAAAAGTGCGCATCTTTCAATACGCATTTGGAGCAGTATCTGGAGGTGGAATGATGGATGTTGTAGCTTTGGGCGAAATACTCATTGATTTTACCTGTGCCAACAAGGATTCTGACGGATATCCTACCATGGCGGCTCATCCAGGCGGTGCACCGGCCAATTTTCTGGCGACGCTTGCTAAATTCGGAGCAAAGACTGCACTGCTTGGCAAGGTTGGGCAGGATGCCTTCGGGCATCTGCTTTTGAAAACCTTGCGTGATGCCGGTATTGAGACGAAGGGTATCATTCTTGCGGATGATGTGTTTACCACATTGGCCTTTGTCAGTTTGGATGAGACCGGTGACCGGGAATTCTCTTTTGCCCGCAAGCCCGGTGCAGATACTTGCATCAGTTTTGAAGAACTGGACTTAAGCCTAATCGACGAAGCCGAGGTGTTTCATTTCGGTACTCTTTCTCTGACGGACGAGCCGGCAAGGACAGCCACACAGAAGGCAGTTGCCTATGCAAGGGAAAAAGGAAAGTTGATCACTTACGATCCCAACCTGCGCCAGCCTCTGTGGAACAGCATGGACGAAGCAAAACGGCAACTGCTGTGGGGTCTTCGCTATGCAGATGTGGTAAAGATCAGCGATGAAGAGGTGGAGTTCCTGTTTGGCCTGGATGCAGCAGAGGGCGCACAGCACATTTTGGAGCATTTCGACGTAAAGCTCGTTTTCGTTACCTGTGGGGCTGACGGCTGTTTCTTTCAAAATGCGATTGCAAAGGGCCATGTACCCAGCCACTCCGGTATCAAGGTGGTTGACACCACCGGCGCCGGGGACGTCTTTGGCGGAAGCGCGGTTTGGAAGCTTCTACAGTACGGTAAAGCGCCGGATCAGCTGAATGAGGATGAACTGCGGGATGCGGCGTGCTTCGCCTGTACCGCCGCAAGTCTTTCTACAACAAAGCTCGGGGGGATCTCCGGTATACCGGAATTGAAGGCTGTGCTTGGTCAAGCGGGCCACAAATAATGCATCAAGGACATACAGGGATGTGCTTTTGCTGCTTGCTAAATGCTTAACAAGAGTTTAAGAGTTTATTAAGCCGCTTGACAATGTGGAAGCAAAATTTTACAGTTAACATACACAAATCGACACGAAAGGTTGGTTAAAGGTATGTTTATTGCAATGTTTAACGGCTGGTATTTCTTTTGGCTGATTCTTGCGGCCGGTGCAATTCTGGGTCTGTACTTTGGCCTTCGCAACAAGAGCGCAAAAGTGCAAAAGAGTGTCCTGTTCGGATTGCTTGTATTTGGTTTGCTCTTGCACTTTTTGAAGGTTTACATTCCACCGTATTCTGTTGACGAAGCACGGATGCTGCGCGATAGCTGGTTTGTCAACATCTGTGGCGCCAATATTGCCCTGTTTCCATTTTTCTTTTGGTCAAAGAATGACAAGGTCAAGGACTACATGTTCTACATTGGTGTCCTCAGCGGCTTGATCGCGCTGTTCTATCCCCAAGAGCCCATTGCGAAAGTGAATCAGTTGGGCGAGCAGTGGGATATCGTCCGTTTCTATTACCACCATTGGATGGTTTTGGCCGTACCGCTGCTGATGGTTCTGTTCGGCCATCACAAGCTGTCATATAGGCGGATCTTTAGCGCGCCTACCGGTTTGCTGCTGCTGATGCTCTTTATTATGTTGAATCAAATATTCCAGTCCGAGATGGGCTTCATTCCGCTGCGCGACCGGGGTAATTTCTTTGGCATAGATTACAAAAATACGTCCTACATTTGGGGCCCCGGCACCAACGACGCCATCGGTGACTTTCTGGCGTTGTTTACACCCGACTTTTTCAAGACCGTCCCTGTGGGCCAGTTTGCGGGACAGACAAAGTACTGGCCCTGGTTTTGGATGATCGTGCCGGTGTATCTGCTTGTGACACCCCTTTCTTTCCTGCTGGCCATGATTTTTGACCACAAATCCTTGAGAGTGGATCTGAAATCTTTGAAGAACCGCATCAAAGATCATAAGCAGTTTGCGCATCAATAATACAAAGCACGCCCGTTTTGGGCGTGCTTTTTACGTTTTGTTGACAAAAATGCGATATTTTAGTATAATTTGTGTCGAATAGGAGGTTGTGACCATGAAGAAGACTATTCGTTCAATTTTGCTACTACTTTTTGCCGTGCTGATGAGTGTATCATTTACCGCTTGTCAAGGAACGGAAGAATCTGCTTATGAGCCGGAAAGTGCAATTGCGCTTTGGGAAAAGGTGGACGAAACTATGAATACGCTGGAGTCCATGGAAATGACGGTTTCCATCAATGCAGCGTATTATTCCATGGGTTATCAATTCACGCTTACGGGCGAGTCCAACATTCTCACCTGTCAGGATACTCACTACACAGCGAATACGGTTGTGGTCTCCTGTGAGGAGCTGTCCATGGCGCAAACTACACAGACGGTGGAGGCATATTACGACGGTATGATGTATTCTGCTGTTAGTGACGGTACATACGATCAAAAGCTCCGCTCCGCGATGACGCATGAGGAATATGACCAGATGCAAAGCGGTGAACTGACGGAAGAGATTGACGTAGCTGACTGCACCGCGGCGGAATATGCAAAGGATGAAAATGGCGGCTGGACGCTGAACTTCAGCGGCTATACAAAGAAGACGGTGGATCGCGCGCTGAAGACTCTGAATTTGACAGAGGAAGTCTTGGGCGCGCCTGTTGAAGATATGACGGTGAACCTCACGGCCAACTCTGATTTTTACGTGGAAAAGCTGGAGATCGGCTTCCGTTTTTCCGCAGAGGAAGAGGAGGTTACGCCGGAGTTTTCTGTGGTCGCGGAATATTCCGGATATAACGCCACGGTGTTTGATCCTGTCAGACTGAAGGCGGAGGAATATACAACCGTTGCCGATGTTCGCATTCTTGGTGCAGTGGCAGATGCACTGGCAGAAAGACAGGAGGCATCTGCCGGCAAGTTTACATTACAGTTGACGACCACCGAGCAACTGCAGGGCCAGGTTCGTACATCCAGGGAAACGGATACGGTCACATACGGACGAAAGAACGGTGCGTATTTCTATGACATTACAGCGGAAATGGATGATAACAGCTTCCTGCTTCAGTACCAGGGTGGTGAACAGAAAGTTACATCCAACGGCCAAACCCACACGGCGGAGCAAACGGAACAGGAGGCCAAGGAATTTATTGATGGTCTGATCAATTATGCAGATTATAATCCTGCTGTGATCACCGGCATCCAGCAACAGGAGGAAGGCGTATATCTGTTGACCAGTGGTGCACCGGATCTGTCAAAGTACGCTCCGATTTTTGCAGCTAGCGGGATCGAGCTGACGTCTGCCACACAGCAGGTCACTGTTACGTTCCGGGAAGGGAAGTGCACCACCATCGCGTGTCAGCTTACATTATCAGGCGTTTATGCCGGTGAACCGATGTCGATGGTATCTGATTCAGTTGTGACATTTGTCGATACAGATGAGAATCAAGCGATGTAAATAGTGTTATGGGCGTACTGCAGTATCTTGTATCACACCGAAATAGACCGCAGCATCGCCATGCGTAAGGCGATAAGCTGGCAAAAATGTAAAAAAACCTAAAATAATGCTTGATTTTTGGAAAATGCTATGCTATAATACCTCAGTCTGAAATCAAGGTGAGTCCTCTGCGGGCTAAAATGCGCCGTACGAACGCCTAATATTTAAGGAGGACAAGATTATGGATTTGGTAAAGGCTCTGGCCAGCCAGTACATGAAGGAAGAGCTGCCTGAGGTTCAGGTCGGTGACACCGTTCGTGTGCATGTGCGTATCAAGGAAGGCTCCCGTGAGCGTATTCAGGTGTTCGAAGGCACTGTGATCGCACGGAAGCATGGCGGCATCGGTGAGACCATCACAGTTCGTCGTATCAGCTACGGCGTTGGTTGTGAGAAGGTTTTCCCCTTGCATTCCCCCAATGTTGCAATGATCGAAACTGTCCGTCATGGTAAGGTTCGTCGTGCAAAGCTGTACTATCTCCGCGACCGTATGGGCAAGGCTGCCAAGATCAAAGAAAAGGTCTAACAGAAAAACGAAAAAAAAGAGGGCTTGCCCTCTTTTTTTTTGTATTCTTTTGGTTTATAATGATAGAAAAGCATAAAAGGGAAAATATTTCTTGTTTGCCCATACAGAATTGGAAGTGGTATCGATGGATGAAAAAGAATTAAACGAACAGACCCTGGAGCATATGCTCCATACAGATATTGATGAATTGCTGGACGAGTGGATGCGCGAGGAGGATTCCTCCGCCCAGGATCCTGTGGATTTAACGAAACCGGAGTCTGCGAAAGAGCCAGCGGATGTGGAGAAAAAACCTGCCAAGCGAAACAAAAAGGACGGCTGGCAGAGTACGGTGCTTATGTACCTGCACGACCTGGTGTACCTGCTTGCTGGCTTGATCCTTGTGTTTTTACTGCTGTTCCGTGTGGTAGTGGTTTCCGGTACATCCATGAACAGCACCCTGCTAGATGGAGATTATCTGCTCCTCCTGAGCAGTACTTTTTATCAAGATCCCCAGTATGGGGACATTATAGTTGCCAGCAAAGAGAGCTTTGACAACGGTGCACCCATCGTTAAGCGGGTCATTGCCACCGAGGGGCAAGAGGTGTTTATTGACTTTGATAAAGGGATCGTATATGTAGACGGTATCGCCTTGGACGAACCCTATACACTGACTCCCACCACTGTAAGCGAGGGCATTAAATTTCCTCAGACTGTTCCGGAGGGATGCCTGTTTGTGCTTGGTGATAATCGAAACGGGTCTAAGGACAGCCGCCATCCCGAAATCGGTTTTGTAGACAAGCGGGAGGTGCTGGGTAAGGTTTTCTTCCTATTTGTACCCGGCACAAATGAGGGGAGGACCTCCCAGGACTTTGGCAGAATTGGAGTGGTTGACTGATGCAGCCTGAACAGATGAATATCCAGTGGTATCCCGGCCATATGACCAAGACACGGCGGCAGATCGAAGCAGATCTGAAGCAGGTGGATGCAGTGTGTGAGATCGTGGACGCCCGGATTCCCTTTGCCAGTCGTAATCCGGATATCGATGCCATTTGCGGAGACAAACCTCGTATTATTGTTCTCAACCGCATGGATCTGGCAGACCCTGAAGCCACCAAGCGTTGGGTGTCCTATTTTAAAAGTAAGGGCATGGCGGCAGTTCCGACGGACTGTAAAAGCCGTAAGGGAATCAACGACTTTCAGCCGGCGGTTCGCTCGGTACTGAAAGAGAAGATCGCCCGAAATACTGCCCGGGGTATGAACCGGCCGTTACGTGTGATGGTGGTTGGTATTCCCAATGTGGGCAAATCTACCCTCATCAATCAAATCTCCGGTCGCAAGGGTGCGAAGGCGGAAAACCGTCCTGGTGTAACGCGAGGCAAACAATGGGTAACTGTAGACAGTGGGCTGCTTCTTTTGGATACCCCCGGTATCCTGTGGCCACGGTTTGAAGACCCGGAAGTGGGTATGATGCTTGCCTATACCGGCGCGGTGAAGGACGGCATTTTGGATGTGGAAGAACTGGCTTGTCACTTGATTCAGGTGCTGCACCGCCGTTACCCCCAGTCCCTGAAAGACCGTTACGGGCTGGAGGCAGAAGAGGGAACTCCCGGTTATGAACTACTGGAAATGGCAGGTCGCAAGCGCGGATTCCTGGTCTCCGGCGGCGAGATCAACACAGAAAGAATGGCAAAGGTGCTTTTGGATGAATACCGAAGCGGCAAACTGGGCCGTATCACCTTTGAAGAGCCCGTGGAGGACGAAAATGGCTGAGAAGAATATGTGGGAAATTGAAGAAGTCTTGATCCAGCAAGGCGTTGGTGTCATTTGTGGCGTGGACGAGGCTGGCCGCGGCCCGTTGGCAGGCCCGGTGTATGCAGCAGCGGTAATCTTGCCGGATCATTTGGAGATTCCCGGCCTGGACGACAGCAAAAAACTCACAGACAAGCGCCGCAGGGAACTGATGCCTATCATTAAGGAACGGGCTATTGCCTATGGCATCGGTGTTGCCACACAGCAGGAGATCGACGAGATCAATATCCTGCAGGCAACCTTTTTAGCTATGGAGCGTGCCATTGCCCAGTTGGAGGGGAAGGCGGATTTTGCCCTCATTGACGGCAACCGGGAAAAAGACTTTGGACTTCCCGTGATGACGGTGGTCAAGGGCGATAGCCGCAGCGCCAATATTGCGGCCGCATCCGTTCTGGCAAAAGTCAGCCGTGATGATTATATGGAAGAAATGGCCAAGCAGTATCCCGAATATGGTTTTGAGATCCACAAGGGTTACGGCACAAAGGCCCACTATGAAGCCCTGCGTACATACGGACATTGCCCGTTACACAGAGTGACTTTCTTAAAGAAGTTTTATGGCGATCAGTAAGTTAAGCGGTGCCTGGGGTGAGGCGGTGGCAGCAGAATATTTGCGGAAAAAGCGCTATAAATTGGTTGCTGCCGGATATCATTGCCGGTTTGGTGAGATCGACTTGATTGTGCAAAACAAGCAGTATCTTGTATTTGTGGAGGTAAAGCTGCGGAAAAACAGCAATTTTGCATCTGCCAGGGAGTATGTGAACCGAACAAAGCGGGATAAGATCCGAATTACGGCCTCTATGTACCTTTCGCAAAATCCTACAAAACTACAGCCCCGTTTTGATGTGATCGAAATCTATGCGCCTCAGGGTGCACAGACGCAAACACCTGAAATTACCCATCTGGAGGATGCATTCCAATGAATTTTCCTGTTTTTGACTTGCACTGTGATACTGCTTATGCTTTACTTGGAGAAAGCATGCGTGAATGCGGTTCCTTACGGAAAAATGATTGCCATATCGACTTGGAACGGGCATCCAATTTGCCCGGTTATGCCCAGTGTTTTGCTTGCTTTACCACACCTTTGGAAAAATTGCCGGAAAATATCACTGTCAGTGAACTGTTTGAGCGTGAAATGGTGACGGTTCTCCGGGAAGTGGAGAAGAATAAGGATATGATCTGCCTGGCGTATTCGGCCCGTGAAATCGAGGGAAACAGAAAAAATGGGAAAATGTCCGCGATCTTGACCATTGAAGGCCCTGCAGGCTTCGGCTTTGATCCCGCGCTTTTGGAAGATCTGTATAAGATTGGCTTCCGTATCACCACCCTGGGGTGGAACGAGAAAAACGAACTCTGCGGCAGCCACAAGACCGATGGCGGTTTGACAGACCTGGGCAGAGAATTCGTGTTTGAAGCCCAGCGTTTGGGAATGCTCATTGATGTCAGCCACATCAGCGATGAAGCATTTTGGGATATTATGGAGATCACACAAGGTCCAGTCATTGCAACCCATTCCAATTCCCGGACGGTATATCATAACAGCCGGAATCTGACAGACGATATGTTCCAAGCCATCTGCAAAACCGGCGGTGTGGCAGGATTGAATCTTTACGCCGGATTCCTGGGCGACAACGCAACTTTGGATACGGTATGTGATCATGTTCTGCATTGGATGGAGTTGGGCGGGCAGAAGCACGTTGCCCTGGGCGGTGACCTGGATGGTGCATCCCCGTTGCCTGACGGTTTTGCCGGTGTGCAGGATTACCCGAAACTAGCCGAACGTTTACTGGCTCGCGGTGTCGGCGAGCAAACTGTGTACGATATATTCTGGAACAATGCAATGGGAGTGATGGAAAAATGCTGTATGTAACCACACGTAACAAGTTCGATACTTATACTGTCCACAAGGCCAATCAATCCGATCGTGGCCCGGATGGCGGTTTGTTTCTGCCGTTCCGGATGCCCTCGCTGAGCAAAGAGGATGTGCTGGCTTTGGCGGAACAGTCTTTCTGCCAGCGTGTTGCAAACATTCTGAATCTATTCTTCAATGCCCAACTGACGGCCTGGGATGTGGAACTGTGCGCAGGGAAAAATCCTGCCGCATTGGTAAGCATGAGCCATCGCATTCTGGTGGCAGAGATGTGGCATAACCATGACTTGGATTACGCCCGGCTTGAAAGCCGCCTGGCGGCACGGATCTGCGGCTATGAAGATACAGACCGCAAGGCTACCTCCTGGGTAGGGATTGCCATTCGCATTGCTATGCTGTTTGGTATTTACGGCGACCTGTTGCAATCTCAGGCAACTCGGCTGGATACCACGGTGGACATTGCGGTGGCAACGGAAGACTTTGCAGCACCTATGGCTGCCTGGTACGCCCGTCAAATGGGACTTCCCATTGGAAATATCATTTGCAGCCATGACGATTCCTCTGTATGGAATCTGCTTCACCAGGGCGAAGTGCGTACAGATGAAAACTTGCCTGAAAACCTGGAGCGGCTGATCATGGCCACGCAGGGTATTGAGGAAAATTTGCGGTACTGTGAAATTTGTGAAAACGGCCGGATATATGCGACTCGTCCGGGAACATTGGAGGACCTGCGCAAGGGCATGTACGCTACCGTCTGCAGTCAGGATCGGGTCAATGGGCTGATCCCCAGTGTCTATCGCATGGCAAACTATATCATGAGTCCCAATACGGCTTTGGCATACAGTGGTCTGCAGGATTACCGGGCAAAGACCGGTGAAAACCGCCTTGCGCTACTCATGTCTGACAGAAGTCCGATAGGGGATAGCAAGACGGTGGCATCCTGCATGGAAATCACCGAGCAGCAGTTGCGTGAAAAATTAGGAGTGTGAACAGATGGCACTTTACGCCATTGGAGATCTGCACCTTTGCCTGGGTGTGCCGAAGCCTATGGATATCTTCGGCGGTGCATGGGTAGGGTACATGAACAAACTGAAAGAGGGTCTTTCTGTCATTAAGGAAGAAGATACCTTGGTTTTGATGGGGGACTTAAGTTGGGCTTTGGACTTAGAAGAGGCCAAGGCAGATTTTTCATGGCTCAGTGAGATCCCGGGTAGAAAGATCATCCTGAAGGGAAATCATGATTATTGGTGGAGTACCATCAAGAAATTTGACGGATTCTGTGCGCAGAACGGTTTTGGAAATTTCCACATTCTCCACAACAATCATTTCGTGTATGATGGCATTGCCATTTGCGGTACCCGGGGTTGGTTCTTTGAGGAAGACAGAAGCGGTGCGCATGATGAAAAGGTGTTCAGACGGGAACTTTTGAGGCTGGAAGCGTCGCTTCAATCAGCAGGGGAACTGCCAAAGATGGTTTTCTTGCACTATCCTCCCCGATATAAGGGCTATGAATGCCCGGAGATATTGGAGCTGCTGAAAAAATATGAAGTTCGCAACTGCTTCTACGGCCACCTGCATGGGGCTAGCCATGGTCTTGCCATGGAAGGCGTGTGGGACGGAGTAAGCTTCAAATTGCTCTCTGCAGACAAACTAAACTTTGCTCCCTGTCGTATTCTACCATAAAGAACCGGGCTTAGCCCGGTTCTTTCGCTGAAATTCAGAAAAATAAGAAAAATTTTCAAGAAAACTATGGACATTTTCCGGTTTCTTTGATAAAATACTACGGCTGAATTTATAAATAGAATGGTGACACTATGTCATCAATAATTGGAGGACACAAACAATGACTGTTAAGAACATTGAAAAAAACGGTAATCAGGCCACGATTGTGGTGGAGATCGACAAGGAACTGATGGAGTCCGGTGTGCAGAAGGCATACCTGAAGGCTCGCAAGAATATTCAGATCCCTGGCTTCCGTAAGGGCAAGGCCCCCCGTTATCTCATTGAGAAGATGTACGGCACGCATGTCTTCTATGAAGACGGTCTGGAGGAGATTTTCCCCGAAGTTTACAAGACCGCCGTTGTTGACCAAGACCTGAAGGCGATTGGCCGTCCCAGCCTGACCGACATGGATATTTCTGAAGAGGGCATTGTCACTCTGACTCTGACCACCGATACCTACCCTGAGGTTACCTTGGGCGAGTACAAGGGCCTGGAAGTGGAGAAGGCTGAGGCTACTGTTACCGATGAGCAAGTCAAGGCTGAACTGGACCGCATGGCTCAGAACGTTGCTTCCACCGAGACTGTGGATGGTGCTGCCAAGATGGGTGACACTGCAAACATCGATTTCGAGGGCTTTGACAATGGCGTCCCCTTCGATGGTGGCAAGGGAGAGAACTTTGATCTGAAGCTGGGCTCCAACTCTTTCGTTCCCGGTTTTGAGGAGCAGGTTGTTGGCATGTCCGCCGGCGAGGAGAAGGACATCGACATCACCTTCCCCGAGGATTACCATAAGGAACTGGCAGGCAAACCTGTTGTGTTCCACGTCAAGTGCAACAAGGTTACCACGACCATCGTGCCTGAGCTGGACGATGAGTTTGCAAAGGACGTTTCTGAGTTCGACACCCTGGAAGCCTTGACTGCCGATATCCGCGCCAAGGCTTTGGAGAATGTCCAGAAGCAGATCGACAGCGCTTTCGAGCAGGCTGCTGTTGATAAGGCTGCTGAGAACACCACCGTTGACATGCCCAATGCTTTGGTTGAGGCTGAGCTGGACAATCAGATGGAGCGCTTTGGCTATCAGCTGCAGATGAGCGGTTACTCCATGGAGCAGTATGCCAAGATGATGGGCGGCGACCTGAACACCATGCGCAACGCATTCCGTCCTGCTGCTGAGAAGCAGGCGAAGGTGAATGTGACGCTGGAGAAGATCATTGAGGTGGAGAACATCACCGTTTCCGAGGAGGAAGTTGAGGCTGAGTATGCTGCTGTTGCTGCGCAGTACTCCCTGGAGGTCGAGAAGGTCAAGACCATGGTTCCTGCTGAGGAGATCCAGACCAGCTTGAAGACCCGAAAGGCTGTGAAGGTGATCGTTGACAGCGCCAAGGCTAAGAAGCCCTCCAAGGCAAAGAAGACTACTACCAAGAAAACCACCGCCAAGAAGACTACCAAGACCGCTGAAAAGGAAGAGACTCCCATCGAGGAATAAGCAGCCGGTTTCGTGGTTAGAATGTTTCAGATCCAAGAAAGGAGACTTTGACCATGAGTTTAGTACCTTATGTTGTTGAACAAACCAGCCGGGGAGAGCGCAGCTATGATATTTTCTCCCGTCTGCTCAATGACCGCATCATTTTCCTGTCCGAAGAAGTCAATGACACTACCGCTTCGCTGGTAGTTGCCCAGCTTCTGTACCTGGAGGCTCAGGATCCGGACAAGGACATTCAGTTCTATATCAACAGCCCCGGCGGCAGCGTGACCGCAGGTATGGCTATCTATGACACCATGCAGTACATCAAATGCGATGTTGCCACTATTTGCGTGGGCATGGCGGCATCTATGGGTGCATTCCTGCTTAGTGCCGGCACTAAGGGCAAGCGGATGGCTCTGCCCAATTCTGAGATCATGATCCACCAGCCCAGCGCCGGTACACAGGGTCAAATCACGGATATGGCAATCCACATGAAGCGTCTGCAGACCATCAAGGAGCGGATGAACCGTATTTTGGCCCAGAATACCGGCAAGAGTGTGGAAGAAGTCACCGCTGCTTGTGAGCGTGACAACTTCATGACCGCAGAGGAAGCCCAGGCCTTTGGCCTTATTGACCGCGTCCTCGATCATCATTGATTCCGTAGAAAGGCGGGAAGCCTGTCATGCCCAGAAAAGAAGACCAGTCCATCCGCTGCAGCTTCTGCGGAAAGCGGGAGACTCAGGTGGAGCGGCTGATTGCCGGTCCGGGAGTCTATATCTGCAGTGAATGTGTGCAGGCTTGCGGACAGCTGCTGCAGGACGATCTGCGAGTGGATCACCGAGGCAAACTGCGTAAACCAGAAAAGTTGCCCACACCCATGGAAATGAAATCCTTTATGGACAGTTATATCGTGGGGCAGGAGGATGCGAAGATCGCATTGTCCGTGGCAGTTTACAACCATTACAAGCGTATTTATCATAATGTGGATTCCGATGTGGAGCTGCAGAAGAGCAACATCCTGCTCATTGGCCCTACAGGCAGCGGCAAGACCCTCTTTGCTCAGACCCTGGCCAAGATTTTGGATGTTCCCTTTGCCATTGCCGATGCTACCACGCTGACCGAGGCCGGTTATGTGGGCGACGATGTGGAGAATATCCTGGTTCGTCTTCTGCAGGCTGCGGATTTTGATGTGGACCTTGCTGAGCGCGGAATCATCTACATCGACGAGATGGATAAGATCGCCCGCAAGAGCGAAAATACCCCCATCACCCGGGATGTATCCGGTGAAGGTGTGCAGCAAGCACTTCTGAAGATTTTGGAAGGTACGGTTGCCAATGTACCCCCTCAGGGCGGCAGAAAGCATGCCCAGCAGGAAATGATCCAGCTGGATACTTCTAACATCCTCTTTATCTGCGGCGGTGCGTTTGATGGCTTGGATAAGATTATCGAGACCCGCACCGATAAATCTGCCATCGGCTTTGATTCGCCGGTGCAGAGCAAGAAAAAGCGGGATGTGGGCAAACTGCTTGCTCAGGTTGAACCTCATGATCTGCTGAAATTTGGCATCATTCCCGAATTGGTAGGTCGTATGCCGGTGATCACATCCTTGCAGAGTCTGACTCAGGAGGATTTAGTGCGCATCCTGGACGAGCCTAAAAATGCTCTGACCCGCCAGTATCAGGCGCTCCTGGCTATGGATAACGTGGAACTGGAGATCCAGCCGGAAGCCTTGCAAGAGGTTGCTAAGAAGGCGCTGGACCGCCAGATCGGCGCAAGAGGCCTGCGGGCGATTATGGAATCCATCATGATGAGGATCATGTATCAGATCCCCTCGGATCTGACCATCAAAAAGGTGACCATCACGGCAGATTGTGTCCGTGGCGGAGAACCTGTGATCCTTCGGGATGCTAAAAATCCGCGCGTTGTCGCAGGCGTAAAATAATACTTCTAGAAGGGGGTAGCAATGCCTCCTTCTTTGCACTATCCCAAGGGAAAGGAGAAATCCCATGAACGAGAATATCAGTATCGGCACCATGCCGGTTTTAGCCTTGCGGGGTCTTGTGGTATTTCCCGAGCAGACGGTACATTTTGAAGTCGGTCGGGTGAAATCCGTGCTTGCTTTGGAAGAAGCGATGAAGAAGGATCAAACACTGCTTCTCATGCCCCAAAAGGACATTTCCAAAGACGATCCGGATCTGAAAGATCTGTACGCTATGGGTACAGTGGCAAAGGTCAAGCAGATCTTGCGGGGGCAGGGGGAGACGATCCGTGTGCTGGTTACCGGTCTGTACCGGGCAAGAATTCAAGAGTTGACACAGGCAGAGCCATATCTTTTTGGTGTTGTGGCATCTGTGCCTTCTACTGAGATGCTGGACAATTTGAATGCCCGGGCACTCCGGCGGGAAGCCAACACCCTTTACGGTGGTTATTTGGAGATCACGGAGCATCAGGCGCAGCCTGTTCAGCTGAAAATGCTGGCGTCCAATGACTGCGGCTTTTTGGCAGACAGTATCGGCCAGAATTCCGGCATTGAATTTGCGGATAAAATGAAGCTTTTGCTTCAGATGAACCCGGTGCGCCGTCTTGAAATGGCGGTAAGAATGCTGCGCCAGGAGATGGAAATGGTTCGCCTGGAGAACTCCATCCACGAAAAGACAAAGTTCAACATCGACCAACAGCAGCGCGACTACTATCTGCGGGAGCAGATGCGCGCCATCCGGGATGAACTTGGTGAGGAAGAGGACAACGAGTTTGTTCAAATTGAGAAAAAGCTCCTGGAATTGAACCTGGACAGCGAGGTGGAGCAGAAGCTTCTCAAGGATCTGTCCCGGCTGAAAAAGCAGCCTTTTGGCTCTTCTGAGGCGGCGGTTTTGCGCAATTATTTGGATGTGGTGCTGGAACTGCCATGGAATAAAAAGACCAAGGAGCGTATTGATGTTGCCGCTGCACGAAAGGTGCTGGATAAGGATCATTTTGGCCTACAAAAGGTCAAAGAGCGCATTTTGGAGACCATTGCCGTGCGGCAGATGGCACCGGAGAACCCTGCACAGATCATCTGTCTTGTAGGCCCTCCCGGTGTGGGTAAAACCTCTGTTGCCTATTCCATTGCCCGTGCGCTGAACCGGAAAATGGCGAGACTTTCTCTCGGCGGCGTTCACGATGAGGCGGATATCCGCGGCCACCGGAAGACTTATGTGGGTGCAATGCCCGGTCGGATCATGACTGCTTTAAGTCAAGCCGGCAGCAGCAATCCGCTGCTTTTGCTGGACGAAGTGGATAAAATGGGCTCTGACTATCGCGCTGATCCCAGCGCGGCCCTTTTGGAAGTGTTGGATTCAGAGCAGAACGGCGCATATCGGGACAATTATTTGGAAATTCCTTATGATCTGTCGGATGTGATGTTCATTGCAACTGCAAACACCCTGGATACCATTCCGCGGCCTTTGTTGGACCGCATGGAAGTCATCGAGCTGGGTTCTTATACTGACGAAGAGAAATTGATGATCGCAAAGGATCATCTGATCCCTAAGCAGCTGGCAAAACACGGTCTGAAGAAGTCTCAGCTTCGTGTTACAGACGATGCCGTGCGGGAAATCGTTTCCTGCTACACCCGGGAATCCGGCGTGCGGAATTTGGAGCGCCAATTTGCAAAGGTCTGCCGTAAGGCAGATATGATGTTGCTGCAAAATGCAGAACTCAAGCGCATCAGCATCAATGGCAGCAATATAGAGCAATATCTCGGTGCGCGTAAATTTTTGCCTGACCGGCTGCCCTTGGCAGATCAGATCGGTTTGGTAACCGGCCTTGCCTGGACTTCTGTTGGCGGTGAAGTGCTGGAAGTGGAAGTCAATGTGATGGACGGAAGTGGAAAGCTGGAGCTAACCGGTAATTTGGGTGCTGTGATGAAGGAATCTGCTCATGCTGCCCTAAGCTATATTCGCGCAAATGCAAACCCTTTAGGCGTTCCCGCGGACTTTTACAAGACCAAGGATATCCATGTCCATTTCCCGGAGGGTGCAGTACCTAAGGACGGCCCTTCTGCAGGTGTGACGGTTTGCACCGCCATGGTATCGGCATTGACTGGAACGACAGTCCGTTCGGATGTTGCCATGACCGGCGAGATCTCCATTCGCGGGCGTGTACTGCCCATCGGCGGATTAAAAGAGAAGACGATGGCAGCTTTGCGCCATGGCATTCGCACGGTGATCATACCTAAGGAAAATGAGAAGGATTTGGAAGAAATCGATCAGACGGTGCGCAAGGCGCTGAATTTTGTATCCGCCCAGACTGTGGATGCGGTTTTGGATACAGCGCTGAACCGAAGGATCAATGGGGTGTCACCTGCACTTCTGAATACCCTCCCGGAGGATGTAAAGGGCAAGAGCCACAAGCCGGGCATTCGGCAGTGAGGTGAATATGAATTTTCAAAAGGTTGAATTTTTAATTTCTGCAGCCTCTCCGAAAGATTTCCCCCAAAACCGCCTGCCGGAGATCGCCTTTGCAGGAAAGTCCAACGTGGGCAAATCCTCGGTGATCAACCGCCTTTTACAGCGAAAGAATTTCGCCCGGGTGGGGGAGAAGCCTGGTAAGACCATCCATGTGAACTACTTCACCTTGGACAGCAAGTGCTATTTAGTAGACCTGCCAGGCTATGGCTTCGCAAAAGTAGCCCAGTCTGAAAAAGACCGCTGGGGTCGGCTGATGGAGGATTATTTCGCGGCAAACCGCATTGATTTAGGCGTTTTGATCGTGGATTACCGCCATCCGCCCACGAACAACGACATCACCATGGCCCGTTGGTTCATGGACAGTGGCTGCGCCTTTGTGGTGGTTGCCAACAAAATGGACAAGTTGAAGAAAAGCGAACTGGAACCCAATCTCAAGATCATCCGGGAAGATCTGGAGCTTCCGGAGAATTGCCCGGTGATCCCATTCTCTGCAGAAAAAGGCAACGGCCGGGATGAATTGGTGAAGTACATTTTGTCAGCAGTAAAAGAATAAAAGATGACCGCATCCACATGGATGCGGTCGTTTTACATTGGTTATCAAGCAAGTGCCTTTTTCAGTGCTTTTGCCAGCTGGTCGGGGCAGGAGGTATTCTTAGGTCCACAGGTGATACCCTCCAGGCGTGCGATGGCTTCTTGTGCGTCCATGCCTTCGATCAGAGCGCCTATGCCCTTGAGATTGCCGTTGCAGCCGCCGATGTACTGTACGTTCTTTACCTTGCCGTCCTCAATCTCAAACAGAATCTCTCGGGAGCAAGTACCGCTGGTCTGATATGTATATTGCATGTATTATTTCCTTTCTTTCTTCAAAGCTTCCAGCTACTATTATACTATACCCGTCAATCCTCTGCAAGATATAAAATAATTTAAAAAATAAACATAAAGTAAGTAGAAAATGGATATACCTTGACAAATGAGGTCGTTATGTGTATAATTATGGTGCGTCTGTTATGCAAAAAACATAGCAGACGTATTACTATGAAGAAAAGTTGATGGATAAATCATGAATATTGATAAGAAACTGGCAAAGGTCTGCGAAGGTTTTTGCATCGACGGAACCTATATCGGCCATGAGCTGATCCAGGTAGGTAATGTGAATAAGACCTATCAAGTGAAGGTACGCCTTACAGACGGTAATGAGAAATCCTTTCTTGTGCAAAATCTGAACACCTACGTTTTCAAAAATCCCGTTCAGGTGATGGACAATATCGACAAAGTTACGGAGCATATCCGTGCAAAGCACCCGGGTCAGCTGGCGCTGCATTTTCACCATACCAAGGATCGCAAAACCTATATCGAAAGCGGCGATGATTTTTGGCGGATGACCAACTTTATTCTCTCAACCACCTACAATGTGGTGGATGATCTGAACGTGGTACGCAATGCCGGCCGCGCCTTTGGCAGTTTCCAGGTGGATCTGTCGGATTTTAACAGCAATGAGCTCTTTGAGACAATTCCCAATTTCCACAACACCACCAAACGGTTTGAGGCGTTGGAAGCTACTGTTGCTGCAGATCCCTGTGGCAAGGTGGCAGAGGTCCGCGAGGAGCTGGACTATCTGTTCTCTGTTAAAGAGCAAGCCTGCCGGCTGACCAGCTTGTGGGAGGCCGGAAAGCTTCCGCTCCGAGTGACTCATAACGACACAAAGATCAACAATGTGCTTTTCGATGTACATGGAGATACCGCCCTGGTGGTGGTCGATCTTGATACGGTCATGCCGGGTTTGGTGGGTCACGATTTTGGTGATGCCATCCGCTTTGCCGGAAACTTTATGGAAGAGGACAGTCCGGAGTATGACAAGGTGGGTGTGAATATGGATGTTTTCCAGGCCTTTACGGAAGGATTCCTGGAAAAAACAGCCAATGCGTTGACACAGACTGAATTGGACACTCTTGCATTGAGCAGTTTTGTTTTGACTGTGGAACTGGCGGTGCGATTCCTGGATGACTATATTCAGGGAAGTCCTTATTTCAAGATCAATTATCCGGAGCATAATCTGGTTCGCACCCGGAATCAGATCGCGCTGGCCAAGGATATGCAGAAAAAGATGCCCCAGATGGAGCAAATCGTCAGAGACTGCGTTGCAGCGATTCGTTAATAGCATTGAACCTGCCGAATTCCGGCAGGTTCTTTTTGATTGTTTTCTTTCAATGCGGTTATCCTATAAGTAAACCACAGGAGGGGAATTTATGAAAAACAACAATGACAAAAACAATCAAGACCAGGAACAGATCATTGAACTGGGTTCTGACGTTACCAAATCCAGAGATGGGAAGATATATACCTTGACCATTATCGGACAGGTTGAAGGACACCAGGTGCTGCCCGAGAACTGCAAAACAACAAAATACGAACATGTTCTGCCGTTACTTGCGGGAATTGAAGAAAGTGATGATATTGATGGACTTTTGCTGCTTTTGAATACAGTGGGTGGTGATATTGAAGCAGGTCTTGCCATTGCAGAAATGATCGCAGGGATGAAAAAACCCACGGTTTCCCTTGTACTGGGAGGCGGGCACTCTATTGGTATTCCGCTGGCAGTCTGTACCAAAAAGTCCTTTATTACACCAACTGCAAGCATGACAGTGCACCCGGTGCGCATGACGGGTCTTGTAGTCGGCGCGCCCCAAACATTCCGGTATTTTCAGCGCATCCAGGAGCAGATTGCAGATTTTGTCACTGCTAATTCTAAGATCTCCAAGGCGGAGTTCGAGCATTATATGATGGCCACCGGGGAGATGGCCACAGATGTGGGCACGATTCTCTACGGTAAGGAAGCGGTTGCATCCGGGCTGATCGACAAGCTTGGCGGTCTTAATGATGCGCTGGCTGCGTTGCATCGAATGATCGCGAAATACAAAAAGGATAGCCAAAAGCACTAACTTTTTTTGAAGTAAGGGTGGAAATTTGGTGGGAACTATGTTACAATAAAGTGTAAACTTATATAAAGGGGGGCGCAGGTATGGAATGGAGCTGGCTGTTGGGCCTTATCTATGGAGCAATGGGTGGTTTTTTTGAATTCCTGCCTGTTTCGCCTCAGGTACATCAAGAGGTGTTCCGGAAGATCACAGGCTTGGAAGATGGTGGCTATGGCCTCTGTTTTGCAGTGCATGTGGGTGCATTGGCGGCAGTTATTTTGTCATATTACAGTAGCATCAGTAAATTGTCCCACGAACAGAAAATTGCCGGACAGCCAAGGCGCAGACGGAAACGCCAGCCGGATTTTGTCAGTCTGATGCAGCTGCGCCTGCTGAAGATCGCAGCAGTGCCGGTGATTTTGTCCTGTTTGATTGCACCGTGGCTCAGTGAGTATGTGGACGGAATGTGGCTACTGGCGATTTTTACGGTACTCAGTGGTATCGTAGTGTTACTGCCTCATTACATGAGCCGGGCCAATAAGGATGCCCGCACCCTGTCACCGTTGGATGCTACATTGATTGGTTTTGGCGGAATATTTGGTTCATTGCCGGGATTCTCCAGAGTGGGCGCACTCGCCTCCGTTGCCAGCATGCGCGGTGCAGACCGGCAGTTTGGTTTGGATTTTACTTATTTGCTGACGATCCCGGCACTTGTAGCGTTGTGTGTTGGTGACCTGGGTATGCTTATTTTTACTGATGCACCTCAAGTGGGCGTATCCTTTTTTGCGGGGCTTATGGCCTGTGTTGCGGCCTTTGGTGCAGGTTTTGCCGGAATCCGGCTGATGCGTTTCCTGGCAGTAAAGGATGGCTATGAAAGCCTTGCCTATTACAGCTGGGGACTCGCAATGTTAACCTTTATTCTTTATCTCATGGGATAATCGTACAGGAGGTAGTATATGGCTGAAAAGAAACAATCTCAGGCAGAAAAGGCGGGCGCTGCCAAGAAGGCCAAGTCGAGCAGCGGAAATGCAACGAAAAAATATGCCATTAAGAAAAATACAAGCAAGTCTACTCCCGGGGAAACACTTCAGATTCCCGTGCGACTGATCACATCTGCAATCTGTATTGTATGCTTTTTCCTGTTACTGTTTGCATTTCTAAATCCCGAGGCAGTGTTCTTGGGTTTGGTGCGCAGCTTGGTCATGTCTTTGATCGGACAGGTGGCATTTTATGTAGCTATTCCTGCGCTGCTGTACTTATTTACTATCCATGCCTTCAGCGGCAAGCGCCCTGTGATCCTGCGCAGTGTATGCCTGCTGGCGTTTTTGACTATTTGCGGTTGCATTTCTCAGATCGTCATGCTGATGGACGACGGATATGCGCTGCCAACCGGTATGGCGCTGCTGTCCGAACTGGTTTCCGGCGGCGTTTCCGGCGATACTGCTGGCTTGATCTGCGGCGGCGTCGCATTGCTTCTGAATCTACTGTTCGGTAAGGCGTTCAGTCTGATTATACTGATCGTGGCAGCTCTGCTAACACTTTTGGCGTCCTTCCAAATTACCATCCCCAGCATCATCCGCGCGGTGCAGAATCGCCCTCGTGCTGACTGGGAGGATGATGAGCCGGAGGTGGAAGAGCCTGCAGCAGTTGTTGTGAACCATATTGCGAACAAGCGCATTGCCTATGTTGAAAACAAGCGCAAGCATCAGGAAGAGCGGCAGCTGGAAATCGACATTCCTGTGGATGACAAACCCTTGAAGCCCAAGAGAGCCAAACGCGTACTGACCCCCGAAGCCAACGATTTTATGAATCAGGTGGATACGGATGTACAGACGCCTGTGGCGGCTGCCAAGGAGGGGATGAGCGGCAATGCGAATGTGGAGCTCATTTTGGAGGATAAGTCTGCAAAGACAGAGCCTGCCAATGACAATACTTTCGCTATGGAGAACGTTCCCGAGGAAATGACGCCCTTTGCGAAGTCAGAAGAAGAGATTTCTGTTGAGGTTGCCGAGACGGTTGCCCAGGTTGCCGAAGCACAGGCTAAGATAACTGCCAAGGATGCGCAGGAATCTGCGGCACAGGTGGCGGCTGAGATCGCCCTGGCCCAGCAGGAAGTGAAGCCGGAATACCGATTCCCACCCATGGATCTGCTGAAGCCCAGTATGCGCAGCAACATGGATGCTACCGCCGAAATGCGGGAAAACACCCGTCGGCTGAATGAGACCTTGGCAAGTTTTAAGATCGAGGCACATATCATCAATGTGACCCGCGGCCCCAGTGTCACTCGATACGAGGTAGAGCTGGACAAGGGTGTGCGGCTGAACAAGCTGACATCTTGCGCCGATGATATTGCTTTGAGTCTGGGCGCATCCGGCGTCCGTATTGCGGCTGTTCCCGGTAAAATTTCCATTGTGGGTATCGAAGTACCCAACCGCGCTGTGACCAATGTTTCCCTGCGGGAAGTTATTGATTCCCCTGAATTTGCAAGGGCAAAGTCTAAGTCATCCTTTGCGGTTGGTAAGGACATTGGCGGTACTTGCATCGTCGGCAATATCGCAAAACTGCCCCATATGCTCATTGCCGGTACCACCGGTTCCGGTAAGTCCGTCTGCATGAATTCCATCATCATCAGTTTGCTGTATAAAGCAAGCCCTGAGGACGTCAAACTCATCATGGTAGACCCCAAGATGGTAGAGTTGGGCATTTATAACGGCATTCCCCATCTTCTGATCCCGGTTGTCACCGATCCTAAAAAGGCCGCAGGCTCTTTGCAGTGGGCTGTGACCGAAATGATGCGCCGCTACAAGGCAATGTCCGATGCCGGTGTCCGTGACCTGGAGTCCTACAACGGCATTGTAGAAGCAGAGGGCGAGGGTCAGAAGCTGCCTCAGGTGGTTGTCATCATCGACGAGTTGGCAGACTTGATGCTGGTTGCCGCAAAAGAAGTGGAAGAATCCATTTGCCGCATTGCCCAGATGGGCCGTGCCGCAGGTATCCACCTGATCATTGCCACCCAGCGTCCCTCTGCTGATGTTATCACGGGTTTGATGAAAGCCAACATTCCGTCCCGCATTGCTTTTGCGGTTGCATCCGCTATGGAATCCCGTATTATTTTGGATACCCAGGGTGCGGAAAAACTGGTTGGTAGGGGCGATATGTTGTTTGCGCCCATCGGTGCAGGCAAACCCATGCGCGTGCAGGGTTGTTTTGTCAGCGATCCAGAAGTGGAAGCAGTCACATCCTTTGTCAAGGAGAATTTCAATACTAACTATGACCAAAGCGTCATGGAGGAAATCGAGCGGAAAGCGGTGCAAGCCGGTAGCGGCAAGGCCACTGCGTCCGACCCGGAGCCTAACCAGGACGAATTGGATGGAGACGAGATGCTCCCAGCGGCTGTGGATGTGATTTTGGAGACCGGCCAGGCCTCTGTTTCTATGCTCCAGCGCCGTCTGAAACTGGGTTACGCAAGAGCCGCCCGTATCGTGGACGAGATGGAAGAAAAGGGCATCGTTGGCCCGTTCCAGGGAAGCAAACCCCGTTCCATTCTGATCACAAAGGAACAATGGCTGGCTATGAAGAACGGCCAGAACGGTCAATTGTCCTTGTCCGAATTTGATGACTCCGCTGTGCCGGAGGAAATCGACTGATTCTAACGCATTTTGCGTGGAATAAACATTACATCCCATCCGGATTAAGCCGGAGGGATAGTAGGAGGAAATTCATATGTTAAACCAAAAGATCAAAAAAATGGCAGGTATTGCTCTGCTGATGGCAGTGGTCGTTGTGCTGCAATTGCTGGGAAGTTTTATTAGACTCGGCCCGGTGGAGATTTCCCTTGTGCTACTTCCCATCGTGATTGGCGCTGCTGTTTATGGCCCGACCGCTGGCGCAATTCTGGGCGCTACCTTTGGAGCCGTAGTACTTGCCCAACCCGGAACAGTATTCTTTTATGACATGAGCGTTTTCGGAACGGTCATCGTAGTTTTGGTTAAGGGTGCGCTCAGTGGCCTGCTGGCAGGCATGACTTACAAGGCACTTGCTAAAAAAGCACCTGTTTTGGCGGTAGTTCTTTGCGCAATTGTTTGTCCGGTGGTCAATACCTCGATCTTTTTCCTGGGCTGTATGACCTTTTTCTATGAAGATTTGTCCGTTTTTGGTGAAAATGTGGCACTGTATGTGATTACCACATTTATTGGACTGAACTTTGTGGCGGAATTCTTAGTCAATGTGTTGTGCTGTCCTGTTATTATTCGACTGTTACATATTTTGAAAAAAAGCCATAATTAAGGAGAATTTCTATGCAAGAGACCGATCTGCAATATCATATCCATTGCAAAGAAGGCGATGTGGGCCGTTATTGCTTCCTGCCCGGTGACCCCGGCAGATGTGAGGCCATTGCATCT
>JAZURL010000009.1:0-2350 GCA_045606205.1 Faecousia sp.
GAAAACCGGGAGTTTGATGTGCCCTCCGCTCTGGCTCTGGAAGCAAAGGAGTACATCCTGAAGAACTTCGCTGTTGACTATAAGGACTATGATGCCATTATTGGATACCGGGCAGACGACAGCTACTTTTCCTTTGCCCAGGACTTTATCAACGGTACTATTTCCTATCGGCAGCTGAACAATGCTATGCACCTGGGCAAGCTGGGTCAGCAGTTTGTACTGAAGAGTAAAAAGGCTTTTGATCGAATCCGCTTTATCGGTGCAGAAGCTGCTAAACGCAAGGAATGGTACGCAAAACAGCAATCCCGAGATCAAAAGGCTCGGCGGCAGTACTTTGATGTGGAACGCTTTAAGCGACAGCGTGGGGATCTGTATATCATGCAGATTATGGATGAGGAGATGAAGCCAAATGATCCGCGCTTATCATAAGGTTTATTTGGAAAAGGCCCGCAACAATTTGGGCCGTATGCTGGATTTTGCCACCTACGACTTGGGATATGATCCTTGCACCTTTTTTGATCTGTTTATGAATTCCGGCTTGGCCAAGCGGTTTGAAAAGGGCGAGTTTAACGTAACCGTTGGAATGTCCGGCGTAGAGCTGGCATACCGAGTTTTGGAGTTGACCAAGCATCAGGTAGAGGAGCGGCAACCCAGGTACTCGGCTGACAGAAGCCCGGAATACTGGGCAGGTTGGGCACTGGCGTATTACCAGTGGGAAACCGCTATGTCGTTCCTGGATATCCTGGAATGTGTTTCCCTCGATGATATCATTCGTATGTACTCACCCTATCACGAAATGGATATCCGACAGTTTTGTGACCGCATGAACGAGCTGTACCGCGCAGCCAATCCGGAAACGAAACTGAAACAGCTTCGGCAGCGTGCCGGAATGAGCCAAAGTGAGCTGGCAGAGCAGTCCGGCGTTCCGGTGCGGACGATCCAGCAATACGAGCAGCGTCAAAAGAGTATCAACAAGGCACAGGCCGAGTACCTGATGATGCTGGCCAATGCATTGCACTGCAAAGCAGAAGATTTGATAGAGCCTGTTGAATGACAGATATAGCTGCCGCCAGGGGGTATTACTTGATACTATCTGGCGGCATTTTATTACTGAAGCAGATGGCTCCACCGTGTATATTTCAAGGAAAGAATTGGAAGAATAAGCATATCACAATGAAGGGAGTGGTGTGCTTGTTCAAGCACGAAAAACAGTTATTTCATCCGGTGGGGATCGAGCGTCCTAATCCCCAGTATGCGGCACTGCTGCAGGAGCAGCTTGGCGGCGGCAATGGTGAGCTAAAAGCTGCCATGCAGTATATGTCCCAGAGCTTCCGCATCAAGGATCCAAAAATCAAGGATCTGTTCTTGGATATTGCGGCAGAGGAACTGGGACACATGGAAATGGTTGCCCAGACCATCAATTTGCTGAACGGCCACAATGTGGATGCGGCGCAGGTTCCCAGTGGTGAGATCCAAAGCCATGTGATCCTAGGGTTGAATCCAGGACTTATCAACGCATCCGGCTATTCCTGGACGGCAGACTATGTGACGGTGACCGGCGATCTGTGCGCAGATCTTTTGAGCAATATCGCATCGGAACAACGGGCGAAGGTGGTCTATGAATACCTGTACCGCCAGATTAATGACAAGAAGGTACGGGAGACCATCGATTTCCTCCTGAACCGCGAGGAAGCCCACAATCAGATGTTCCGGGATGCATTTAACGAAGTACAGAATTCCGGCTCCAATCAGGATTTTGGTACCACTAAGGCGGCGAAGATGTACTTCTCCCTGTCAAATCCCGGCCCCAATACTTTTGCAAACAACAATGTGACGCCGCCTAAATTCTCAAACTAATGCAATCAGCCCGGGGCTTTTGCTCCGGGTTTTCTGATAGGAGATACATTATACTGCTGATTCAAAACGGAATAGTCCGTTCCAAACAAATTTCTTTGCAACACGATATACAGCAGCGCGTCAGATGATAACATCTGGCGCGCATTTTCGTCACAAAAGGTTTTCTTTTTGAAGCGAAAAAAGTCCGGTGCACCCCTTGACTTTTTAAGCAAAAATTCATATTACTTAGGTAGAGGGTTGCATGCGGCTTTTGGCAGATTTGGTGGTTTTTTCTTACCAAGAGCAGCTATGATATTTATTTTTCACTTTGAAAGGATGTGATAACATGATCGTTGAAGCGATTGATAAGCGGACAGGCAGGACCATTCGGGCTGAAGATGCGTATTCCGGACAACGCCTTCAATGTCCGTACTGCGGTGTGGATGTACACCCTGTGCTGGGTGTGGAAACGCCGTTCTACCGCTGCTATGAAGGCGGAGAGCATACGAATTGC
>JAZURL010000010.1:0-3699 GCA_045606205.1 Faecousia sp.
GCCTATGCCCGCCGGGCGGAAAAGGCCGATCCCGAGGATCAGCAGCGCACCCGCCGCCGACGTCGCCGCAGCAAGCTGCCCACCGCAGAAAATAAGGAATAACAGAAACGACCGCGGAGTAACCGCGGTCGTTTTTTGCAGTATATTGTAGGGGCCAATGTGGGTATCGGCCCCTACGGATGACTTATTCCGGGATTATCAAGTCAGGCCGTTTTTCACGGAGGAACTGTTTGAACTCCTCGAAGGTACCTTTGGTGAAGCCGTCACGGGACATGATCAAAATCGCCATATTGCTCTTAAAAAGAATCACATAGCAGGTTTTCAGGGAATAAACCCGCTTCATATTGCAATAATCCAGCGTGTTCACACTACCGGCATAGCTGCTGACAATCCGATCGCCAAACTGCTTCACCATGACTACTGGCTGCCCTAAATTCTGTCTGCGCATAGCACGGAAGCTTCTTTCGACAGAGATGGAGGGCATAACCAACGCAAAAATAGCAAAAGCAAAATAGAAAACGAACCAGAAAATATAATCCAGCCAGATAACATTGTTTAGATAGGCTTCCACAAATCTATACGCCATATAGAGCATATATCCCACAGATCCGATCAAAATGAACAACCACATTTTATGCAGTCTTCGGAAAGTTTCTGCAAACATTTTCTTTTCAGGGATCGTGGTGTTTTCAAATTGGAATTCCATGGTCATTCTCCCCTATCATGTTGTGTGGGGCGGCTTCGCCGCCCCACAGGAAATCATTACATCAAAGGATCCAGGCCCAGGACGGGGTGGTTCTTCTCGGTCAGCCAGGACAGCAGCTCCTCGCAATCGGTGGTGATGGTCTCGTCGGCCACCAGATCCACGAAGTTCTCAATGCCGTACAGCTCAAAAGCGGTCTTATTCAGGCGCTCGGCCACATCGTCCTTCAGCTCCTTGGGCATCCAAACGATACGCTCGATGCCGCCTTCGGCGGAAACGAACTTCTTGGAAGCGATGAAGTGACGGCCATGGCCCATGTAACCGGGGGTCTGAACACCGCCGCCGGTGCAAGAGGCCAGCTCACCGAAGGTCATACCGGCAGGGGTCATACCCTTATACTCACGGTTGACAACGATGACACCGGAGGAAACAGCTTCGATACCGCAGATACACTCGAAGCAGCCGCAGGAGGTCATGGGATCTTCCAAAATGGAATACAATGTCACATTCTCAACCGCACCGTGGGTGGCTTCTGTGATCATCTTGTTGACGGACTCGAACCGGCCGGTGCGCTCATCGATGAGGCCCTCCTTGAAGATGGGCTGGCAGGGGCCGTTGGGATCCAGCTCGTTGGTGGCCTTGGCATCCAACCAGCTAACCGCGCCGCACAGGCCCAACCGCTCAGGGGTGACCACGCAGCAGTGGGCAGGGGCAAAGGACTGGCACAGGATGCAGGTGTAGTAGCGATCCACCGCCTCGTCGGTCATGGATGCCAGACGATCATCCCGCTGTTGATACCGGGGCATTGCCACCTCGTCCCGGAAGGCCTCAGCCTGGGCGGCATCGGTGATGATGGTCACCTGGCACTTATCCACCACGGCTTCAAACTCGTTCACGATCATCACGTACAGAACTTCTGCAAAGTCCTTCAGCCGCAGGCCGGCCTCAAAAGCAGCTTTGGATACACGGACGCGAACCTGGTTGCGCTGCCCGGTGTGCATGACACCTTCCATATAGTTGAACCAGGCGTGGAATTTACGCTCGATAACGGACTCAAAGTCCACCTGCATTTTCTTACCGGCGACTTCCACGTAAGTAACCAATGCCAGTTCGCTGGCTTCATTCAAGTCAGGGCCGATGACGGTGATCTTGTGATCTTCCACTTCGCTCAGTTCCCGCATTACTACCAATTCGGCGGTGGGATTCTTACCGGAGAAGAACTCGTTGTGCATATCGGCCTTGCGGATGATCTCGCCCTCAAATGCGGCAGCAAAGGCCACAGGAATGGGCAGTTCGGTGGTTTTGATCTTGATGTCGCGCAGTTCCAGGGACTTCTTCACAGTCTCATTGTGGTCGCAAACGGACTCCAGCGCGCCGGGAACCTGGTTTTCACCCAGGTCAATATCCACCACCACGGGGAAGCCCAAAGCAATTGCACCTGCACCGGCGGAAACCACCACAGCGTCAATGGCACCGAAGGTGTTGACAAAGGCAGGAACGCGATTCTTGGTGTAATCCAACAGACCGCCCAGATTGCCGGGCTGGATGTTGCCGAAAATCAGCGCAGCACGGACAGCCACCGTCACTACATGGATAACGGAAGTCACATCATGCCCCAAGGGAACGACACGGTACTCAAGACCTGCCTTCACGCCGCCCTCAATACACTGTTCGATCACATCGCCCACCAGGAAGGTGAGAATACCCTTGGACTGGTAGTCCTTGACCACCTTCACCACATTGGCCGCATCGTCAGCCTTGCCCAGCACCACGGCTACGCCGGGAATGTCACCGGTAACCAGGGGCACGCCCAGGGATCGGATGATAGGGTCGGGCACGAAGCCAATGCCGGATTCGTTTGCATAGGGGTCATCATTGAGATACTTCAAGCCCTCAAGGATCTCCGCACCCACAGCAGTGGCAAGGCCTGCATTCAGCGCCTGCCCCAGGTCTTCCTGGTTGGTGATCAGGCTCTTCAGCACGCCCACGCAAGCGGTCAGGTCGCCCAAAGTCTTGACCTTCACGCCGGTTGCGGCATAAATGGTGGGGAAATAATAAGCAGTATCCGGGAACGCGATCTCCTTGTCTGTGCCATATTTTGCAATGGCATCGTTAACAGCGCCCTCAGTCAGGCCTGCTACAGCATTAGAGCCGCCATAGATCAGATCGGTTAATACACTCATAATATTCTCCTCCTAATTTGAATGGTAAATTTATATAAAGCCCAATGGCTGAATATACGAAGTTAATCTTTTTCTTTGCTTTTCCAATTTTGCTTGTGTCCGCGGATGATGAGCGCACCAAACCCGAGAAAAAGCAAGATTGCGATGCCGCCGATCACAGCGGCGCCCACATGGTTTCCATCTTTCAGGAGTGACCACGCTAACCACAGCATAAATACCACAATAGCCAACAGGATCACAGAATAAAATATTGAAAGCGCCCACTTTCGCTTTGTGGGATTCTTAGTGCTCATAAACGCGGATTCCAGCAGAGATCCAACAAGTTCGATCACCGCTTCAATCATATCTTCCATATTATTCCTCCGCGCAGAAACCAAAATCCGGGAGGGAGGTAAACTCCCTCCCGGTTTGTATTACGGGATATACGAATTACATATCCAGGTAGCTGTCGGAATACAGCACGTGGTTCTTAAAGATGTCGCAGGACTTGATGGTCTCCATCAGTCGGCGATCGTTGGGGTTGACGATGGCGGAGGTCAGACCCTGCATCATGCACATTGCAACCAGAGTGGAGTCCATGATGGGACGGACATCCTTGGGTGCGCCGTTAGAGTTGTTGGACAGACCGCCGGTGGACTTCAGACCCTTGTCGGAGAACATCTTGATGGCCTCCAGGACTTCCATCTGCTTGTCCTGCATACCCTTGACGACCAGGAACAGGGGGTCGAACCACAGATCGTCGGAGGACATGCCCAGGCTCAGGCCGCGCTCCAGCATGTTATCGCAGTGGACCATGCGCTCTTCGTTGTCCTT
>JAZURL010000011.1:0-5930 GCA_045606205.1 Faecousia sp.
GATGTTCACATATCGTCCCCTTTTGCGCCTTCGGCGCAGGAGACTACGGGACTCGATTTGCATTTTCGCCCTTGGCGAAAATTAAGGTTCGGCTCGGTCTAGCCCTCGCCGGCGGCGCTCATCCGCGCCGCATTTAGACGGGTTCGAGTCCCGCTCCATTAAAAAATCTCACACCCCAAATGGGGTGTGAGATTTTTTGGTGGAGACTACGGGACTCGAACCTGTGACCTCATGCGTGTGAAGCATGCGCTCTAACCAGCTGAGCTAAGCCTCCGTATCGGAACAGGTAAGATTATAGCATACTTTCAAAAAATGTCAAGACGCAACTTGTGGATTTTCCAACAAAAATACCTCTTCCCTTTTGGCATATTATGTGATATGTTATAAAAAGACAAAAAATGACAAGGAGCATTGCTATGAAAAATCTCTTGAAACGCATGAGTGCTGGCCTGCTGGCATTGTTCATCGTGATCTCGCTGCTGCCGATGTCCATTTCTGCAGCACACACGATCATCACCACTCCGACAGGTTACACCTCTGCATCTGATGTGCAATATGTAACCAACGGTAAGTATGTTGCCAACTGGGGTGCCAGAGGCGAAGTTTGTGTATTTCTCTCCAGTTATGCACAGAATTTCTATACCGGCTCCAATACATTTGAAGCCCTGTCTGCCCTTACCGGCGGCAGTAGTCAAAGCAACGCACCGCAAAGTGCTCTGTACGCGGCTTTGAAAAGCTTCATGACCAGCAAGCATTCCTATCAAACCAGTTATGACGCGACGAAGAATCTGTATTGCTATACCGACTGCGTTCTCGGTGATTACTCTAAACTGTCCTCTTTCTATTCCGGCAAGATGGTTGCAAGTGCATGGTCTTCTGGCGGAAAGACTTGGAACCGTGAGCATACATGGCCAAACAGCAAGGGTTTGGGTGGCATGGACGAGAATGACATTATGATGCTTCGCCCCACCATCCCCACAGAAAATGGCAGCCGTGGCAACAAGGCGTACGGCACAGGCTCCGGATGTTTTGATCCTGGTGTGGATGTGCGTGGTGATGTAGCCCGTATCTTCCTGTATGTCTATACCCGCTGGGGCAACACCAACGGCAACGGCCAGTATACTGCATGGGGTAGCAGTGGTGTAATCGAAAGTTTGGATCTTCTGCTCGATTGGATGGAAGAAGATCCCGTTGACACATGGGAAATGGGCCGTAACGATGCAGTCCAGTCCATCACCGGCACCCGGAATGTCTTTGTTGACTATCCCGAATTCGCATGGTTGATGTTTGGCCAGGATGTGCCCGAAGGCATTACCACTCCCTCCGATAACGATGGCGTAACTGCCAACCCCGGCGGCAACACCGGTAACAGCGGCAACTCCGGTAATACCGGTAATACAGGCAATACCGGCAACAGCGGTTCTTCCTCCGGTAGCAGCACCGGCTATACCCAAGTTTCTTCCCTGAAAGACGGCGACAAGGTTGTCATCGTCAATCCCGCAAGCAACATGGCCCTGTCTACCACAAAGACTGGCTTCTACAACATCGGTGTGGATGTTTCCGGCGGTTTTGGAAACATTGCTGATTCCGAAATCTTTACTGCAAAGAAAAACAGCGACGGATCCTGGTCTTTCACTTCCGGAGACGGAAAGAAACTGGCTATGGCTGCGGAATACAGTTCTTTGAACGAGAGCGGTACCAACGACAAGTGGACGCTCTCCAGTGCCGGTACCAATCAGTTCTACTTATTGAATAATGGTCGAGATCTGTATTTGGAGTGGTACGCTTCCAAGAATAACTGGAGCGCTTACAATCCCGACAGTCTGAGTGAAGACTATGCCTTGGCTTTCTATACAAAGACTACCACCAACGATTCTACCGGCGGTAATACCAACACCGGCAATACCGGTAACACCGGAAATAGCGGCAACACTGGCAATACCGGCAACACTGGCAACACTGGCAACACTACGACTACCACACCGCCTGTAACACAGCCTCCGGTAACCCAGCCCCCGGTTTCTCAGCCGCCTGTAGACACTTCCACACCTCCGGAATTCCAGCCCGGCACCAGCGAGGGCACACAGACCTCTACCCCCTCTTCCACACCTTCCACCAAACCTGCTCAGCCCGCACCCATGGCAACCACGCCTGTGAATCCCGACGATTTCATTCAAAAGGAAGAATCCAACAACGGCAATCTGCTTGTCATTATCCTGCCCATCGTGGCCGGCTTGATAGTGGTGGCCGCTGTGGTCGTATACTTCGTGGTGATCAAGCCCAAGCATGCTGCTTCTGCCGCACCGGCTGTTTCCGAAGAAACTCCCGCTGAGGAAAGCCCTGAAGAAACACCTGCAGAAGAAGTCACCGAAGAAATCCAGAACGATACCGAAGAAAACAACGAATAACATAGCTAATGCCCGGATGCGATGCATCCGGGCATTCATTTTTAAGCGAATCGGTAATCGTCACTGTCGACTTCCAGCGATCCGGCGTAATATGCCGCCATGACCTCTTCCAGATCAATTGCATCCTGCACACCGGCGGTTTCATAGCAGGAGTGCATGGCCAGCTGAGGCAATCCGATGTCCGCTGTAGGTACGGACACATGGGAAAGAGAAATATTGCCCAGTGTCGATCCACCAGGGATATCTGCCCGGTTGCAGTAGGTCTGTACTTTGACGCCTGCCTTACTACACACTTTACGGAAAATTGCAGCAGAAACGCCATCTGTGCAATAACGCTGGTTGGCATTGAATTTCAGAACCACACCGCCGTTTACCACCGGGGCATTATTGGCATCGGCAAATTCAGGATGATTGGGATGAATTGCGTGGGCATTATCCGCAGAGATCATAAAGGAGTTGCTGAGCATCACCTGTTCTTGCAGACCCAACGCGGCACAGATGCGGCTGATGGTGTTTTCCAGCAGTTTGGATGCCGCGCCCTGCACGGAAGAAGATCCCACCTCCTCGCTGTCAAACACACACAACACAGGTATGCTGTTCCCATCTTCTGCACTTAAGAAGCCTTGGGTACAGCCCCAGGCACATTGCAGATCGTCCAGAGCCGCCGAGGAGATGTATTCCTCATCCATGCCCCAAACCGTTGCCTTTTGACGAACATACAGATACAGGTCATGGCCCAGAATCTTGCCGCCTGCCTGCTCTTCCAACAACGCATTGAGCTTTCCTGCGGCATCCGCACCGCCCAGCAAAGGCAGAGTGTCCACCGCCGGATTCCACTTATAGCCCTCATTAGCCTGACGGTTCATGTGAATGGCAACATTGGGGATCATCATCAGATTCCGGTCAATGTTCACAAGATGACTCTTCACACCATCTTCCGTTTCCACCAGAACCCGTCCTGCAATGGACAGAGGCCGATCCAGCCAAGGGGCCATCAGCATGCCACCATACCTTTCCGTAGCCAGGCGGGTGTATTTGCCCGTCAGTTCCGCATTTTCCTTTACTTTGAAGGTGGGGCGGTCAGAATGGCTTGCAGACATCAAAAAGCCCTTAGGCGTTGTCTCCGGGACCCGGAACGCCAGCACCGCGGTACCTCCGCGCACCAAATAGTACTTTCCACCGGCAGTCAAATTCCAATTTTCTCCTTCAGACAGCCGGGTATAGCCCGCATCAGCCAAAACATCTGCCAAATAGGCCGTCGCATGATAAACACTCACCGCCTCATCCAAAAAAGCCATGAGTTTTTCTGTTCTGTGATCCATGGTGTCCTCCTAAACTTTTTTATTTATTTTACATCAAACAGCAATTCCCGTCAACTGTCAAGACCGTGGCCTCACGTTTTTTTCGGAAATGTCGAATTTTGTCGATTGTTGTCGAACGATTGTTTTGATTTTTCCTTGCAAAAAATGATACATTATGCTAAATTATATTTGTCGCACACGGCAGGCCATGTCGTGCTCTTGGGGAGTAAGTTCATTATGACAGGAGAGGATATTATGGATAATCGCACAACTGTATTCATTGCCGACAGTGCAGAAGAATTCTGTGGATTACTTTCCACTGCGCTACATCGCGCAGAGGGTTTTCAAGTCATCGGCACGGCCAGCGACGGGGAGCAGGCCACTCGCATGATTCTGGAGAAAAAGCCGGATGTGGTGGTTTTGGACATGATGATGCCCAGCAAGGACGGTGTGGGCATTCTCAGGGCGCTTTCCCGCATTGAAAAGAAGCCCATCGTTTTGGCTACATCCGTTTTTGTATCGGACTACGTGGCAGCAACGGCGGCCAGCCTTGGTGCTCGGTATCTGATGCTGAAGCCTTGTGATGTTTCCGCTATTGTTGAGCGACTGGAGGAATTCCGCGGTGGGGAGAACCAGCGGATCATTCCCATGCGTCGCCCGGACAAGAACAGCATTGAGACCATGGTCACCGGAATTATTCATGAGATCGGCGTCCCGGCCCATATCAAGGGGTATCAGTACCTGCGGGAAGCAATCATCATCGCCGTGGAAGACATGGACGTGATCAATGCCATCACCAAGGTTCTCTATCCCCAGGTGGCAAAGACCTTCCAGACCACGCCTTCCCGTGTGGAGCGTGCCATTCGCCATGCCATTGAAGTAGCCTGGGATCGGGGCGATCTGGATACCCTGCAGCGATTCTTTGGCTACACAGTCAGCAACACGAAAGGCAAACCCACCAATAGTGAGTTTATCGCCTTGATTGCGGATAAGCTGCAACTGCAGCTGAAATCCGCAGAGGCAGCACATTTGTAATGCGTCCGGGCAAGGAATCATTCCTTGCCCGGCTTTATTGGTTTTGGCAATTGACAGAACAGGAAAAAGCCTCTATAATTAGCATAGGAGATTAGGGTCTTGAAGGCTCTGATATTTCATTTTTACATTTGGCTTAGTAAGCCACAGGAGGTATTTCATTATGGATGTTTTATGCAGGCTTGCAAACTCCATCGTTGTTCCTGTTGTTGTCATCGACGATGCAAAGGATGCTGTCCCCACCGCTAAGGCCATGGCCGCCGGCGGCATTGATGTGATGGAGATCACTTTCCGTACCGCTGCTGCTCCCGATGCCATCAAGGCCGTTTCCGAAAACTGCCCGGATGTGCTGGTCGGTGCCGGTACGATTCTGAACCTGGAACAGTGCAAACTGGCTGTTTCCATGGGTGCAAAGTTCATCGTTTCCCCCGGCTTTGATGCACAGGTCGTTGGCTGGTGTATCGAAAACGGCATTGCTGTCACTCCCGGCTGTGTCACCCCCACCGAGATCACCGCAGCTGTGAACATGGGTCTGAAGGTGGTTAAGTTCTTCCCCGCCAATGTTTACGGCGGTCTGAACGCTATGAAGAACCTGTCCGCTCCCTTTGTGGGTGTGAAGTTCCTGCCCACCGGCGGTGTCAACTCCGGCAATATCAAGGAATATGTGGATGCACCCTTTATCCACGCTGTCGGTGGCAGCTGGGTCTGCCCCAAGGCTGACATTGCAGCAGGCAACTTTGAGAAGATCACTGCACTTTGTGCCGAGGCCCGTAAGGCTGCCCTGGGCTAACAAACGAAAGGAAGGAAATCAAAATGGCAAAAGTAATTACCTTTGGCGAGCTGATGCTCCGCCTGCAACCTTATAACTACGAGCGTTTTGTTCAGTGCGACCATGTTGAATTCACCTTTGGCGGTGGCGAGGCGAATGTAGCTGTGTCTCTTGCCAACTACGGCATGGATGTGGCTTATGTCACCAAACTGCCCACTCACGCCATTGGTCAGAGCGCTGTCAATTCCCTGAAGTCGGAGGCCAAGCGGTCTTAGGAAGACAAATTATTGTGCCAACTCCTTGGCTCACAGAACGACATGGCTACGATCCGACTTGTCTCTTGCCAACTACGGCATGGATGTGGCTTATGTCACCAAACTGCCCACTCACGCCATTGGTCAGAGCGCTGTCAATTCCCTG
>JAZURL010000012.1:0-21289 GCA_045606205.1 Faecousia sp.
CCTATGGTATGCGTAACTTCAACAATTTCAGAAAAAGAATCCTGTTCTGTAATACATAAAAATCGTGCCGGAGCCAAAGCTCCGACACGATCTAAAAGTTATTCTATTTTGGCTCTACCCCAACTATTGACATAGAACCTTTTTTATTTAATTTCCCAAGGTTTGATTTGACTGGATTTCTCGTAAAGCCGCAGGTAGCTGTCATAGCGGGTGGGCTCGATCTCCCCTGCCGCCACAGCCGCAGTCACTGCGCAGCCAGGCTCTTTTCTGTGGGTGCAGTCGTGGAATTGGCATTTTCCGATATATGAGCCAAAATCCCGAAACGCATACTGGAGATTCTCTTTTAGAATAATCTCCATCATATCCGTATCAAACGAGGAAAAACCAGGGGTATCCGCTACATAAGTCCCCTCCCCCAGATCATACAGCTCTACATGACGGGTAGTGTGCCGTCCGCGGCCCAGTTTCTGAGAAACCTCGCCGGTGGAAAGCGCCAGCTCTGGGCACAGCCGGTTGAGGATACTGCTCTTTCCCACGCCGGAATTTCCGGTAAAAGCGGTGAGCTTTCCTTTGATCAACTGCCGCAGCTGCTCCACACCCTCACCGGTCTCAGCGCTGGTGCAGATGACTTCGAATCCCGCATGGCTGTAGATCCGCTCCAGATCTATGGCCGGATCAAGGTCGCATTTATTGATGCACAAATACACCGGCACTTCCTGATCACCTGCGATGGCAGCCACCCGATCAATCAAAAAGGGTTCTGTCACTGGGTTGACATTCGCGGCAAACACCACCAATGCGTCCACGTTAGCCACAGCCGGGCGCACAAAGCTGTTGCGTCGGGGGAAAATCTTCTCCACCATACCCTTGCCATTTTCGACGGTGATTTCTACCATATCACCGGTCAAAGGGCTGTTGCCCTCTTTTCGCAGGATGCCACGAGCACGACAGGAGATGACGACATCCTCCGCCTGTACATCATAAAATCCGCTGATGGACCGAATGATCCGGCCCGTTTTCTTTTCATTCATCTGCGTTTACAGTCCTAGCTCGTCGTCAGTAAAATCCACTTGGAACGTCCAGGTAGTGGCCGCTTCATCATCCATCTTAGCCGTAAAGGTCACAAGGCCTTCGCCCCGGAGCTTCAATTCTACAGAAACTGTTCCAGCGAACACGTCCCGTTCCGCAACCAACTCTGTGCCCTTCCAGATCGTCAAGATACAGTCTTTCTCAGGGATTGTCTCAAATTCCAACGGAATGAGCAATTCAATGGAATTATCCGGCTCTACTACCGGGGGCGTGGGATCTTCTGCTGGGCCCTTGGAGATCGTCAGCTTAATGGTGGTGCTCACAGCCAGTTTGGTGCCACCATCGGGATACTGCTTCAAAACAGTGCCCTTGGGCTCACTGCTTTCTACCTCTTCGATGTCCACATTGATGAAGCCAGCCTCAGTCAACATGTGTTCTGCCACAGACTGACTGTAGGTTTCCACTCTCGGCAGATCCGCAACCACTGTTTGCGGACCTAGGCTGATCCACAAAATGACTGTCTGCCCCTTCTCCAGCAGCTCACCCTCGATAGGATCGGTACGGATAACGCATCCTGCTCCAACCTCGCTACTATATTCCGTCTTGGGCAAGAATTTTAGATCCAGCTCCATGGTGTTCAAGAAGTTAATTGCCTGCTCCTGAGGCACATGGGACAGATCTTCCATCTCCTTGTCTTTCGGCTGCGGGCCAAGGCTGATGACCACGCGAATGGTGTCACCCTTGTTCATTTTCTTATTGCCCTTAGGAGTTTGATCTATGATCTCACCTTTTTCGTACTCTTCGCTGTATTGCTTGCTGCTGATCTCCACATAAAAATCGCCGTAATCTCTGTTTTCATCAAAGATTTCGCCCACTAAATTAGGGGCGGTAATCAATTCCTCTGAGGATCCGCCGCCGAAGAGTGCGATACACAGCAGAATAATGGCGGCCAGCGCCACCACTGCGCAAGCAACGATGGCAATAGTGGCCACTTTGCTCCGTTCTTCCTTATCTTCGACAATAACTTCCCTGCGTTGGGCAGTCTTCTTGGCAGAAGTCGATTGCGAATTAGGGCGCGGTCTGGGAGGCGTTGTGTGTGCCGCGGTGCGCTCTGCAACCGTCTTCGGCAGAGGCATGGTCTCATCTACATCCCGCTTAGGTGGCTGCAAACGGATGGCTGCATCCATGTCTGTATTAGGGTTGTTATAATCGAAGAGAATGGTCGGATTCTTCCGAAATTCGTCTAAATCCGTCAGTAACGCACCTGCGGAGGGATAACGGTCAGCAGGATCGTGGGCCATAGAGCGCACAATGATCTGCTCCAATCCGCCAGGGATGTTGGGATTAAGCATGGAAGGCAGCGTTGCCTTGCCATTGATATGCTGAATAGCCACTGCCACCGGAGTCTCGCCGTCATAGGGCGGGCAGCCGGTCGCCATCTCATACATAACAACACCCAAAGAGTACAGATCAGACCGGTTATCCACCCGTCCGCCCTTGGCCTGCTCAGGAGAAATATAATGCACAGAGCCCAAGGCTTCCTTGGTTAGGGTGTTGCTCTCAGACATCACCCGGGCGATGCCGAAGTCCGTCACCTTGACAGAGCCGTTTTTCAGCACCATCACGTTATGCGGCTTGATATCCCGGTGGATAATGCCGCGGCTGTGAGCATGATCCAACGCTTTGGCGATTTGAATGGCAAAGTGCAGGGTCTCCTTCCAGTTGAGGGTGCCCTTCCTCTCCATATACTGCTTCAGTGTGATACCGTCAATCAGCTCCATGACGATGTAATCCGCCTCATCGGTGGTGGAAACGTCATAAACCGACACGATATTCGGGTGGCTGAGCATGGCAACCGCCTGGCTCTCCGCATGGAAGCGGCGGCGGAATTCCTCATCCTGGGTATATTCCGCTTTGAGAATTTTAATTGCCACCAAGCGGTTCAACCGATGACAACGGGCTTTGTAAACCACCGCCATGCCGCCGGTACCGATGACCTCCAGTATTTCATATCGGTTGTCCAGCAACCGACCGATGTATTTATCCATATCAGTTTCTCCTCTCTATGCCGGCCTAGATCTGAACCAACACACAGGTCACATTGTCCGGTGCGCCCCGGTTCTTTGCGATGTCCAGTAACTGCTGACAACAATGTGCCTTTTCTGTTCCATGTACCACCTCAAACAGGATCTCCTGTTCGTCAATGATATTGCTCAAACCGTCGGAACACAACAGCAGGCAGTCTCCCGGTTCCATGTCCACATGGAACACATCGCACTCTACAATAGTCTCGGTGCCAATAGCCCGGGTGATGTAGTTTTTGCCGGGGTAATTTCTTGCGGCCTCCGGGGTCAGTTCCCCGCGCAGAACCATCATTTCTACCAGCGAATGGTCAATGGTGACCTTTTGAATGCCGCTGGCATTGATACGGTAAGCCCGGCTGTCGCCCACATTGACGATGGTGACTTCGCTGTCCTTGATCAGCGCCGCCACCAAGGTGGTACCCATACCGGAAAACTCTTCAAACTGCTTTCCTTGATCAAAAACAGTGAAATTTGCCAGTTTGACCGCGGCCTGGAGCATCTGATCAATCTGTGCCTGAGTCATGTTGCTGACCCAAGTTCTGCGGATCTCATCCACGAAGACTTCAGCTGCCAAGAGGCTCGCCACATTGCCGGATTTGGCGCCGCCCATACCGTCGCAGACGATGCACAGCACGGCATCCCGATCCAAATATTCCATTTGGAATGTATCCTGATTCTGCTCGCGGACACATCCGGGATCCGTAATTCCCCAATACTGCATATTGCTTCACTCCTTTCGGGTGATTGACTCCTTACCTGCCGTCGGCAGGTGTGTTTTGTTCTTTGGTGTATTTTCTTCTCAACTGGCCGCAGGAGGCATCGATGTCGCCACCCAAAGTCCTGCGAACGGTTGCGGTAATTCCCGCATCCTCCAGGGTCTTCTGAAATTTCGCCACTGCATTGCGGGAGCTGGGCTTGAGGGAGCTTTCTTCCACATGGTTCAGCGGAATCAGATTGAAATGGGCCGGCAGGCCCTTAAGCCTGCGGATCAACTCTTTTGCATGCTCGGTAGAATCATTGACTCCATCGATCATGGCGTACTCAAAAGAGATGCGCCGGGAGGTCTCCGCATAGTACCGACGGCAGGCCGCCAGCAATTCTTCCGTTGGGTATGCCTTATTTACCGGCATGATGGTGTTTCGCACCGCATCGTTAGGTGCGTGCAGAGACACAGACAATGTGATCTGTAATTTCCGCTTAGCCAATTCATCGATCTTTGGCACAAGGCCGCAGGTACTCAAACTGATGTGACGCATGGAAATGTTCATGCCGTCAGGGCTATTTACCAGTTCCAAAAAGCGCATCACATTATCAAAATTATCCAACGGTTCGCCAATGCCCATCAAAACGATGTGAGAAATGGGCAGGCCGGAATCGACTTGGGTAAACAGCACCTGATCCAGCATTTCGTAAGGCTCCAGCCGCCGTACAAGGCCACCCAGAGTGGAAGCGCAGAACGCACAGCCCATCAGACATCCCACTTCCGAAGAAATGCAGACCGTGTTGCCGTAATGATAGCGCATCAGCACCGTTTCCACACAGTTGCCGTCGGACAGCCGCCAAAGATATTTGATGGTGCCGTCCTTTTTGGATTCTTGCTTTCGCACCACTTCCGGTGGGCATATGGGATACTTTGATGCCAGGTCTTCTCGCAGGTTTTGAGGAAGATTGGTCATCTCATCATAGTTTTTTACACCCTTGTGGAGCCACGTAAAGATCTGCTTTGCCCGGAACGCCGGCTGCCCCAATTCCTTGAGAATGCCGCTGATTTCCGACATGGTCATGGATTTCAAATTCTCCGTCATACCTTCCTCCGCAGTTTTGCGATGAAGAAGCCATCTGTGTCATATTCACCTGGAACCAGGGTCAGCATGCCGGTGGTATTCTTAGGAAATACATCTGGCAGAACCAGGGGCTCCAATATAAAGTCATTTCTGTGAGCAAGGAAGGCTTCCACAACCGCCTCGTTCTCACGCCGCACCAAGGTGCAGGTGGAATACAGCAGCACGCCGCCCTTTTTCACATACTCTGCCTGCTTGTTCAAGATACGAAGCTGCAAATGGGGCAGGCGTTCCATATCCCCAGGATCTTTATACCGGATGTCCGGCTTTTTGCGGATGATGCCATAGCCGGAGCAAGGCACGTCCGCCAGCACCACGTCCATTTTTTCCAGCCAACCGGCATGGTTTTCTGTGGCATCCTGCTCCCGCACCAGTACGCAGTCCAATCCCAAGCGGTCTGCGCCATGCTGAATGAGAGTAGTTTTGTGGCGGTGAATATCGCAGGAGCGAATCTTGCCCTTATCCGCCATGGCAATGGCAGCCGCGAATGTCTTGCCGCCGGGGGCGGCACAGCAGTCCAGCACTCGGACATCCTCGCGGGCAGGAATCCCGGCGCACATAACACTCAGCTTGCATGCCGCATCCTGCACATAGAACAAACCGTCCTTAAACGCCTGCAATCTCTCCACGCTGCCGGTATTGCTCAAAACCAAACAATCGCTCATCCAGGGATGGGGCAACGCCGTTACCTCTTCCTGTTTCAATCGCTCCACCAACTCTTCTGTGGTGATGCGCAGGGTGTTCACCTGCACCACCGTTTGGGGCGTGTCGTTGTTTGCCGCCAGCATGGGCTCCAAACGCTCCTGACCTACATAATCCGCTAAAAAATCAATCAGTTTTTGGGGATGAGAGTAGCGGTCTTCCAAAGTTTTAGGCTGTTGCAAAGTACCTTTTGTTCGAACCGCGCTGCGCAATACCGCATTCACCAGTCCCGGGGCGAAACGCTGGGTGCGGCAGTATTTTTTCACCAGGTCCACCGATTCGTTGACCGCAGCAGACTCCGGGATCTTGTCTAGTTCGTAAATCTGATACAGACCCATGTGCAGGATGTCCCGCACCACCGGGTGCAGATCCTTTACCTTGCCTGTCAGAAGCTGCTGTAAGAAGAAATCCAGCATTCCACGGTGCTGCAGCACGCCATAGCACAGCCGGGTGGCCAAGGCCGCATCCCGCCTGTCCAGTCGGTCCCGGGCGATATAATCTTTTAGTACGCCGTTGGACCAGGCCGCCTGCTTCCGGCAGGCGATCAGCGCATCCAATGCTGTTTTTCTTGCAGACATGTTTATCCCTCCAATGGGTGTCCTCTAAAATAATCCGGCGCAGCCATCCGCTTTCCGCCTTCGGCCTGTAAGGAGCGGATTTCAATCGCGCCCTCCGCGCAAGCAATGCGCAGGCCGGTCTTGGTCAGTCCCAAGATCGTTCCCGGTTCGCCGCTACCATCCACCACTTTCGTCGCGTGGATCTTGAATTTTGTACCGGCCAGTTCTGCCGTGGCTACCGGCCAGGGGTGCAGACCCCGAACCTGATTGTGGATCTGCTGAGCGGTCTTTGTCCAGTCGATGGTACACATGGTCTTGTCCAGCATAGGGGCATAGGTGGCTTTTTCGTGCTCCTGTGGTATGCCCTTTGCCTCGCCCTTTTCCACCTTGGAAAGTGTTTTGCTCAAAAGTTCTGCGCCCAATACCGCCAAACGGTCCAACAGTTCTCCAGCCGTTTCATCCGCTCCGATAGAGGTTTTCGCCACATCGATCATGTCACCGGCATCCATTTCCCGGCACAAATACATAGCCGTCACGCCGGTTTCGGTGAGGCCATCCAGCACCGCCCATTGATAGGGAGCAGAGCCTCGATACTGGGGCAGGATGCTGGCATGGATGTTGATAAAGCCTTTGGGAGCGATATCCAGCACCCGCTGGGGCAGAATTCGGCCATAGGCCACAACCGCCACCACATCCGGCCGCAATGCCTTTAGCCCCTCCACCGCATCATCTTCCCGGAAGCTTTCCGGCTGTAACACCGGCAGATTGTGGGCAAGAGCCACCTCTTTTACCGGGGAATATACCATTTTCATGCCCCGGCCCTTGGGGCGATCCGGCTGGGTGTAAACACCCACAACCTGAAAGCCATCATCCAATATTTTCGTCAGGCAGGTAGCCGCGATATCCGGGGTTCCCATAAAAACAACGCGCATTTGTTTCCCTCCAAAGGAAATTACTCACCGGCCTCCAACTCCTCCTCGGTCAGGAAGCGCTCCATGACCTGGGTGTAAAGGATACCGTCCAAATGATCCAGCTCATGGCAAAAGCACCGGCCAATCAGCTCTTCGCCCTCTGCTTCAAACCACTCGCCATGCCGATTCTGGGCGCGCACTTTGGCATAGTAGGGCCGCTTCACCAAGCCGTACCGACCGGGGACGCTGAGACAGCCCTCCGGACCTTCCTGCTCGCCGTCAGTTGTAATGAGCTCTGGGTTCACCAGCTCCAAAATCTCTTCCCCGGTGTCCACGATGACCACTCTTCTCAAAATACCGATCTGCGGGGCGGCCAGGCCTACGCCGTTCGCTTCTTCCAGGGTCTCGGCCATATCATCCAATAGTTTATGGAGTTTTGCGTCAAACTTCTCCACCGGCTTGCAGACTTTGTGCAGAGCCGGATCTTTATCGTCCAAAATTTTTCGCAGTCCCATTTGCTTTCCTCTCTATTCTTCCAATCCGTTTACATCTACAAAGACGCTGACGCCCCGGTTTTCCTTATCCTGCATGAATTGCCGCAGAAGATGGGCGATCAGCAGCCGCAGTGGCTTCGTCATCCGACACCGCAACGTCAATCTGTAACGGAAATTATAGTTGATCTTCGGCACAGCGCAGGGCGCAGGGCCTAACACCCGGCAAATTTCACCGGAATAGGTAGTTTGTTTTAAGCAGGCGTTCAAGCTGTCCCGGAATTTTGCCGCACCCCGGAGCACCCGGACTTCTTCCTGTCCCAAAAATGTAATGGCTGCCAAATCGCCAAAGGGCGGGCATTCCTGAATCCGGCGCATTTCCTGCTCCAATTCATAAAAACCGTCATAATCCTGCTTGGCCGCCAGCTCGATAACCTTGTGCCTGGGCACTACCGTTTGGATCAGGGCCTCGCCGGGAGCGTCGCCCCGTCCGGCCCGGCCCACCACTTGAGTGAGCATATTGAATGTGTTCTCCGCCGCACGGTACGAACCGGAATACAGTTCCCTGTCCGCATCCAGTACACCAACCAGCGTTACATCAGGAAAATTCAAGCCCTTGGCTACCATCTGGGTTCCAATGAGCACCGGAATACGGTCGTTTTTAAACCGCTCCAGTATTTTCTCATGGGTATTTACCGCGCTGACGGTATCTGCATCCATGCGGATCACTTCCATCTCCGGGAAGCGTTCCTGTAATTCCTGCTGGGCCTTTTGCGTGCCATTTCCCACTCGTTTCAGCGGGCCGCCACAGCTTGGACACCGATCGGGTACAGGAATGGAATGGCCGCAATAGTGGCACATCAGCCGTTCATTAGCGCTATGGTAGGTCAATCTCGCACTGCACCGGGGGCACTCGGGCGCTTCGCCGCAGTCCACGCATACCAGCGCGCGGCTGTTGCCCCGACGGTTTAGAAACAGAATGCTCTGCTTCCCCGCCCTGTAGGTCTTTTCCATCGTCTCCAGCAGGTCATAACTGAAATTGGAGTCGTTTCCGTTTTTCAGTTCCTCTCCCATGCCCACAATGCGCACCTTGGGAAGAGTACGGCCGCCGAAACGGTTTTTCAAGGTATATAGCTGATAATCGCCATTCTTCGCCCGGTACATACTTTCTACCGAGGGTGTGGCTGAACCAAGCACCACCAGTGCATTTTCACGGGAGCCCCGCCAAATAGCCACCTCTTTGGCAGAATACCGGGGCGAATTTTCCGACTTATAGGAGTGTTCCTGCTCCTCGTCCATGATGATAACGCCAAATTGTGAACTGGGTGCGAACACCGCACTGCGGGTACCCACCACCACTTTGGCATCACCGGAAGCAATGCGCTTCCATTGGTCATTCCGCTCACCCGCGGAAAGGCTGCTGTGTTGCACCGCCACCTTGTCACCAAAATGGGCAGCAACCAAGCTTAAAAGCTGGGGCGTCAGACCGATTTCCGGCACCAAAAGCAGGGCACTTTTGCCCTCTTCCAGACAACGGCTGATGAGCTTCAGATAGATCGCCGTCTTACCCGAGCCGGTTACGCCGTACAACAGTGCGACACCGGGTTTTTCCAGGTGCATCTGCTCGTTCAAGCCATCGAAAACCTCTTGCTGTTCCGGACTCAGCACCAGCGGGCCATCCAAAACCGCAGGGCGGATCTCCTTGCAACGTAGCACCGGCTTGTCTGTCAACACCAAATAACCCAATTCCACCAATCGGTTTATGGTTGCGGTATTTGCGCCGGTATAGTAGCAAAGCTCCTTGACGGACACACTGCCCAAGCTGCACATCAGTTCCAACACGCTACGCTGCATAGCAGCGGACTTGGGACGGCAGGAAGCAAATTCCATAGCCTCCTCCGCAGAAGCCGCCAAAGTGGCGATTTTTTCCGTCTTATCCTTGGTCTGGCGCAGAAGACTTGTTTTGCCGCTGATCCACTTTTTCTTCAGTAGATACTGCAAAATGCCGCGAAATTCCTCGTCTTCCGGCACTAACGTGCGCAAAACGGATTCCTCCGCCCGTCCGCCCAGGTCATCCATGCACGCGAGGATCTCCAGTGCGTATTCCCGGCGAGGCGTTTTGTCTTTCCAGCTTAAATCCTCTGTCAGGCGGTAGGTGTTCTTCTCCTTGAACCACAGACCCGCCGGGAGCATGATCCGGACAGCCTCATAGAAGGTACAAAAATACCGTTCCCGGAGAAACGCAGCAAGGCGAAGCATGGTAGGCATCAACAAAGATTTTTCATCCAGTACCTGCTCAATGGCTTTCAGTCCTCGGGCATCGCCCTCTTCTACGGACAGCACCACGCCTTCACAGCGGCGGTTACCTCTTCCAAAGGGAACCATGACCCGCTGACCGGGGGCAAGCGTCATATCCGCAGCAATGGCATAGGAATAGGGCTTATCGATAGCAAAAGTCGCCGCAGAAACAGCAATTTTTCCAATCATGGCCCTTTCCTCCCTTTGTTATTTTGCGTATTCTTCCTTCAGTGTGGCAGTCAGCTTGCCCTCAGCCACTTCCCGAATGGCCAAAGTCACGGGCTTTTCAGTCAGCTCCTCGCCAAATTCCTCCGCTTCCTCGGCAATCTGACGTGCCCGCTGGGCGACCACGTTCACCAAAAGATAACGGCTCTTAACATCCTTCAGCAAATCTGCTACAGGGGGGTACAACATATCCTTTTCCTCCAATTACTTCATATCCGCTTGCGCTATGATATGTAAAATTTTATCGGCGCAGGCCTGGGCCTGGTCGTTGACAACTACGTAATGATATTTTTCCTTCTGCTCCAGCTCCCACTTGGCCCGTTCCAGCCGCATGGCAATTTGATCCTCTGGCGTGTCTCCCCGGCCGCGAAGCCGGCGCTCCAGTTCCTCCCAGGAGGGGGCTTCTATGAAGATCAGCGTAGCATCCGGCCGTTTTTTCTGGACATTGAACGCGCCAACCGGCTCGATATCCAGAATGACATGGCCGTTCTGAAGCTTGTCCTCTACCTGCTGGGCAGGTGTGCCATAATAGTTATTGTTATGGGCATCGTATTCCAGGAATGCATCCTCTGCGATCATCTTCCCAAACTGCTCGTTGGTGACAAAATAGTAGCTGACACCTTCCTGCTCACCGGGACGGGGTGGACGGGTGGTGGCAGAAACAGAAAACTGCAGGTCGGATCTTCCGTCCATCACCTTTTTCAGCACCGTGCTTTTGCCCACACCGGATGCACCTGAAATGATAAACAATTTCCCCTTTGCCATTAAGCTTGCCCCCCTTGTTCGTCACACTTTTCTGTCCATCTGGCCGACAGGGTCTCCGGCGCGACAGCGGACAAGATCACATGATCCGTATCCATGAGCAGTACCGTTTTCGTTTTGTGTCCGTAGGATGCATCGATAAGCATGCCTCGGTCTCTGGCTTCCTGTACCAACCGCTTAATGGGTGCGGAATCCGGCGTGACAATGGCCATCAGCCGATTTGCGGCGATCATACTTCCAAAACCAATGTTGATCAGTTTCATAGCAACCTCTTACTCAATATTCTGGGTCTGCTCTCGAATCTTTTCCAGCTCAGCCTTAATGTCCACCACAACCCGGGCAAGCCGCACGTCGGTGCACTTAGAGCCGATGGTATTAGCCTCTCGATTCATTTCCTGAAGCAGGAAGTCCAGCTTGCGACCAACCGCGCCGCCGGTAGTAAGCATCTCGTTCATCTGCGCTAAATGGCTGCGTAGGCGAACGGTTTCTTCATCCACCGCCACCTTATCGGCAAAGATGGCTGCTTCGGTTAATATCCGGCCTTCATCGATGTTTGTGGACTCCAAAACCTCTCGAAGCTTGTTTTCCAGTCGCGTGCGATAGTCGATCACTGTTTGCGCATTGCCCTGCTCCACTTGAGCTACCAATTCCAGAATGGAATTGCCTCGGCTGCGAAGATCTGCATCCAGTGCCTGTCCTTCGGTGCAGCGCATGGCATCATAACCGGCCAACGCCTGGTTCACTACCTCCATCATATCTTTCAGAAGCTGCTCCTCATCCACCTGGGGCTTTTCCACAGAGAATATCTCCGGCAGCCGGGAGACGGTGGAAACGCTGATGTCATCCCGAATATCAAATTCTGCGACCATCTGCCGCATGGCGGCAAGATAGCCCTCCAAAACGGATTTATTCAAGGTAATGGTGGTGTCATCTGCGCTTTCAGACTTCACGGAGATGAACACATCCACCTTGCCTCTGGTCACCGAAGCCTTCACAGCCTGCTTTACTGCATCCTCAGCAAAGGACAGGGTACGGGGCAGCTTTACCGTACAATCCAAGTAGCGATTGTTGACGGAGCGCAGCTCCACTGTAAATTCTCTTCCGTTGACTGTTGCAACGGCCCGGCCATAGCCGGTCATACTCTTGATCACAGTTCTATCCTCCTGTATTTATGCCGGGGTCACAGTTGCATTCACAACATAACTGCCCACCACAAAGCTCCGCTCGTATTTGGTAAAGATCACCGTTGCCGCATATTTGCCTTCACCGATGACGGCATTGGAAAAATCAACCTGCACAGTGATATCCGTTTCTTGGATCCACTGCATTGATTCAGGAATTCCTCTGATTGTAACATCCAAAAACTTCGTCTTGATGTCTGCCTGAAGGCCTGCAGGAACATTGATCGGATCGATCTTTGTGATCCGAAGGGTCTTTACATCCCGGTTCTTAATCCGGACGACTACCTTGACCACATTGATCTCCGAATGATTGACGAGCTCGTAAGGCGTCAGTAATTCTTCTATATTCAGGTCACCAACCACGATCTCCAAGCCGTTTTCCGCCGGAGTTCCTGCCGTCAAAGCCAGGTCGATCTTGGTGTCGAAGAACAGTTTATTATCCTTAAGGACGCCAGCACTTTGTGCAACAGCCAGTTGGGTCTCACTGCCGGAAATGGCAATGGGGTTGCTGATAATCTCACCGGTTTCTTGGTTATAGTAGATGACCTCATAATTTCCTACCGTCAAGCCTGCGCCTTCCAGAACTTCCACAGCAATTTCAACATCCTGCACTTTCTGAATCTTGATGGTGCAGTTGATCTTCTGAGGTGTGGCCTTGATCCACTCGCTGGTGATGTCATTGCCCTCCGCATCCTTGAAAACATAGTCAAACTGCTGATTGATGGTTTCCTTTTGGCCGGTCAGATTGATGACGACCTCGGCCGCCGCAATGCGGTCGATCACATCTGCAGGACCGGAAATGGTGATCTTCTCGTAATCCAGCAGAGCATCCTCTTCCAGAGCCATATAACCAGGTTCTGCTCCGGTGAATTTCAAGACCACATCCACAGCCTTGGATTTTCTCTCCACCACAGAAAGCGTCACCTGCTGGGGTGCCTGGCTGAGAATTTCAAAGGCATTGTTGGGGACATCCCCGGGATAGACGATGGAATAGCTCAGACTCTGCTCACCCGCGCTGTAAATACGGGAAAGGTCTGCCCGAATGGTGATATTGGAAGAATTCAGGTTAATCATATCTGCCCGGTTTCCGGACAACCGCAGGGTCACCTTGGGATCATCCTCGGACACCAACATCAAGCCCCGCTCGTGCAAAATTTCTTCATTTTCCAAAATCACAGGAATGTTATAGAAGGTATCCTCCCATTCGGGATTCACCACTGTAACCACATACAACCACAGTCCAACGGAAATCAGCACAGCAAGGAGGCCATAGATCAGTTTTCTTTTCATTTGCGCTCCTCCTTGCCGATCTTTTGCAGTTTTTGTTTCAGCCGCTGGACGGGATTTTCCGGATCGGAATTCTCCTCCGGGCACAGCTCATGGGTGAGCAAGCGCTCCAAGGTCTGAGAAGCCAAGTGCCGCTTGAGCATGCCACCCACAGCCACGGAAATGGTGCCGGTCTCTTCGGACACGATCACCACCACTGCATCGGACGCTTCGCTGATACCTACACCTGCCCGGTGGCGGGTGCCCAAATCTGCACTCAACCGTTCTGTGGTGGATAGCGGAAGCACACAGCCTGCCGCATCCATCCGGCCATCCCGAACAATCACAGCTCCATCATGCAAGGATGCTTTCGGGAAGAAAATATTGCGTATTAGTTGTTCTGAGATATGCGCCTCAATTTTGGTGCCGGTCTTGATGTATTCATCCAGCCGGTTATCCCGAGCAAAGACAATCAGTGCACCGATGCGCTCCCGGCTCATTACCTCGCAGGCCGCCACGGTTTGGGCGATGATGGAAGCCATCTCCTGGCCGGCCTTTTCCACGCCCAAGAACTTGTGGAACTTCATATTACCCAAATGATCCAGCATCCGCCGTAACTCCGGTTGGAACACCACGACAAGGGCAATTAAGCCGACTTGCAGAAACTGATCCATAATGAAGTTGAGCGAATACAGATTCAGCAGGTCTGTCAGCCAGGCCACCGCCAAAATAACGGCAATTGCCTTTGCAATCTGTTTGGTGCCGGTGTTGCGCACCAACGGCAAAAGCCGGTACAGCAGGTACGCCACAATGGCAATATCCAAATAGTCTGACCATTGCATTTTAGCCATTTGCTGGAACAATGTTTCAATGGTGTTCATCATCCCTGATCTCCCTCATTTCTGTCCTTGCGATCCTCTTTTTTTAAAAAATCGTATACCAAGCCTATTATCCGTTCTATTATAGCGGATTTGGCCCATTATAGCAATACTGTTTCACAAAAAATTTTCACATCTTAATCCATTATTCTCTCAAATCCTTGCTTAAGCGCCATTATTTGCCGATAATCAGCATTGTGGCCAAAGCTGATGCGCACTGTTCCCGTTTCCTTGGTGCCAGCGCTTTCATGGGCAAGGGGTGCGCAATGCAGACCTGCGCGCACCGCAATTCCCAACTCGCCTAATTTTCCGGCCAGTTCTTCACAGTCTTCCTCCGGCAAAAAAGAGACTGTTCCGCTTTGATGCTCCCCGGAAAAGACTTTGAAGCCCCGGGATTCCAGCAGGCGAATGCACTGTCCAACGGCATACTGCTCCCGCTGGAGGATCGCATCCACCCCCTGCCGCCGAATATAACGCAGTCCCGCCCCAAGACCACAGATCCCAGGCACATTCAAAGTCCCCGGTTCTGCTCTGTCCGGCAGATACTCCGGCATTTTCTGCTCCATGGAATCACTGCCGGTGCCGCCGGCCATCAACGGTTTCGGAAGCCGATGGCATAGTAAAATTCCAGTGCCCTGGGGTCCGAGAAGACCCTTGTGTCCCGGCATGGCAATAAAATCGGCACCCAGCTTTTTCAAAGAGATCGGTAGCATCCCGGCGGATTGGGCCGCATCAATGATAAACGGAACGCCATATTTGCGGCACAATTCCGCCATCTGTTCCACCGGCAGGATATACCCGAACACGTTGGAAACATGGGTAAAAACCGCTGCGTCCACACCGGCGCGCAATTCCTTTTCAACATCTGCAAGGGTGTCTCCCCAGTCGAACAGTTTCCGCCCGGCAATACGCACATCCGCTCTCAAAAGCTGCAAAGGACGGGTGACTGCGTTATGCTCAAAGCCGGAAATCAGCACCCTGGAGCCGGGTCTTACCAAAGTGCGGATGGCAATGTTCAGCCCATGGGTGCAGTTAGAGGTAAATACCACCTGCTCCGGCTGGCAGTCAAAGAGTGCAGCCGCCGTCTCACGGCACTGGAAAATCGCTTTGCCGGCTTCCATGGCGGCCAGATAGCCGCCACGGCCGGGATTGGCACAGGTATACATGGCCCGGCAAACCGCCCGGCAAACCTCCGGCGGTTTGCAAAAGGATGTCGCCCCGTTGTCCAAATAGATCATAATATCCGCTCCTCCGTACTGCCATCCTCTTTCAAGGCGTAGAGCTTCTCATACGGAAGCTTCTCCCGGTGTAGAAGCTCCACCGCCTGCAATACATCTGTCCCCCGGAGCCGCAGACAGTAGCCGCAGCCCCGCTCTGTCAAATACTTGGGTGTGCGTTGCATCCGACAAGGGATCTGCCTGTTATGCAGTGCCCGTTCGCCTCGTTGCGCAAAGGTCACCGAACGAAACGTGATCAGCCATTCGTTTTTCATATTCCATCCCTCCCCAGACAGCCTATGCGCCGGATTTTGTCGAGGTGACGAGAAACTCTACCGCCGGTAGGGTGAAAAAGCGAAAAGTAGATTGTACTTTTCCCAATATGGTGGTAAAATGTATTTATGCTTGTATGGGCGGTTATCAGCCGCCTGTGGGCAATCAACGATTGTCACTATGATTCATCTTGTTGAAAGGGGGTTGCTTCCATGGCCTTATCACCCAAAACGGTGCGCAATCAAATCAGCATGCTTCAGCCTTTGCTGCATAGCTGTTCCCTGGAAACCATCCGCAAGGGGCAAAATCTCATCGGCGAACTGATGGCCGCCAAGCATCGCGGTGATGTATTGGAACACACCCATCCTTTTGAAGCATTTGAGGCTGCATGGATGCTCCCTAAGGACGAGCGCCGACAGGGTGTAATATTGTATCTTCATGGCGGCGGCTACACCTTCGGCGACTTGGACTACGCCAGGGGCTTCGGCTCAACCTTGGCTGTGGAATGCGGCGTGCGGGTGTTCTGTCCCGCTTACCGTCTTGCGCCGGAAAATCCCTATCCCGCCGCTTTGGACGACGCACTGACCGCCTACGAATATCTATTGTCCAAAGGCTACGCCCCCGAACACATCACCTTGTGCGGCGAAAGTGCCGGTGCCGGCCTTTGCTATGCCCTTTGTCTGAAGTTGAAGGAACGGAGTATGGCGCAGCCCGCTTCTGTCATCGCCATTTCCCCTTGGGTGGATCTGACCGCCCCCGGAGAATCCTATGAAACCAACCGGGATGCAGATGTTTCTTTAAACGCAGCGCTCTTGAACGCCTTTGCGAAAAACTATACCGACGATCGCACTTGTCATTTTGTTTCTCCCCTGCTGGCGGATCTGACGGAACTGCCTCCCTCATTGATTTTTGTGGGTGGTGACGAAATCCTGCTCAGCGATGCAGAGCATATGCACCAAAAGCTTCTTTCTGTTGGATGCAGGAGCCATTTGGTGATCACCCCGGAGCGTTGGCACGGTTATCTGCTGTACAGTCTTGAAGAAGACAAAAAGGATTTTGTCACCATCAATCGTTTCCTCAACCGCACCTTGGCAGAGGAGCAGAAGCTGCGGTGGATGCCCCTTGATAATGCGGCAAAAATTTATCCCGCCGCCCGGAATCAAAATTGGAGCAATGTCTTCCGTCTGTCCGCCACGCTGACAGAAGCGGTGGATATTGAGGTTTTGCGATCAGCGTTGGATGTGACCGTGCGCCGCTTTCCTTCCATCGCCGCCCGGCTGCGCCGCGGCGTATTTTGGTACTATCTCCAGCAGGTAAAAACTGCACCCCGTATCCAGCAGGAGATCAGCTATCCTCTGCCCCGGATGTCCAGGCGGGAAGTGCGCCAATGTGCTCTGCGGGTGGTTGTATTTAACCGGCGGATTGCCATTGAGGTCTTCCATTCTCTGACTGATGGCACAGGCGCGCTGGTCTTCCTGAAAAGTCTGCTTGCTGAATACCTTCAGCAGAAATACAGTATTCACATTCCTGCCGAACACGGGGTGTTGGGCCGCTTGGAGGAGCCCTCCCGGGCCGAGCTGGAGGACAGCTTTCAAAAATATGCCGGCAGAGTGCAAGCCAGCCGCAAGGAAAACGACTCCTGGCGGTTGCAGGGCACTCCCGAACCGGATGGCTTTTTGCATTTGACTTGTTTGCAGGTTCCCGTAAAACTGGCGTTGGCAAAGGCCCACGAATATGGCGTGAGCTTGACGGTGTTCCTCTGCGCGGCCATGATGCTGGCCATCCAGCAGATGCAGCTGGCGCGTCAGCCGGATGCGCGGTGGCGCAAGCCTATTCGTGTCCTGCTCCCCGTCAATCTGCGCAACGTTTTCCCCAGTCGATCTTTGCGAAACTTTGCTTTGTATGTCACACCGGAGATCGATCCTCGACTGGGAGAATTCTCCTTCCCGGAGATCTGCAATGCGGTGCACCATCGTATGGGCTTGGAGATCAACCCCAAATATATGAGCACCAAGATTGCCTCCAATGTGGCAAGTGAACGACTCCTGGCCGTAAAACTCATGCCCCTGTTTGTCAAAAACATTGTGATGAAAGCGGTGTTCAACGCCGTAGGCGAACGAAAATCCTGTCTGAGCCTGTCAAATCTCGGCAGAGTCACCCTGCCGGATGTCATGCTTCCTTACGTGGAGCGCATGGATTTCATCCTGGGTACGCAAAACACTGCCCCCCACAACTGCGGTGTGCTTTCCTTTGGAGATACGCTGTATATTAACTTTATCCGCAATGTGCGGGAAAGTGAATTGGAATACCGTTTCTATCAGGTCCTGCGGGATTTGGGTCTGCCGGTACAGGCAGAGAGCAACGGTGATCAAGAATAAGGAGTTATTATGTACTGTGTAAATTGTGGTGTCAAGCTCTCTGACACAGAAAAGCGCTGTCCACTCTGCCAGACTGTGGTATATCACCCGGATATCCCCCATCAAGCTGCGAAGCCCCTTTATCCCGAGGAACTTGGCCCTGCACTACAACTGACTTCCTGGGCGATGCAATTCATTGTGACCACAGCCTATCTGCTAGCCATGTCCGTATGCCTGGTCTGCGACCTGCAAATGGGAGGAGGGCTGACATGGTCGGGCTATGTGATCGGCGGACTTGTGTTGAGTTATGTGGTGATCATATTGCCCCTGTGGTTTTCAAAACCGAATCCCGTAATTTTTGTGCCCTGCGATTTTGCCGCTGCCGGGCTGTATCTTCTGTATATCAACCTGGCAACAAACGGCACATGGTTTCTCCGTTTTGCTTTCCCCATTACCGGATTTCTCGGTTTGCTCGTGACTGCAGTTGTGGTTTTGCGGCGATATGTGCGACGGGGCCGGCTGTATGTATTCGGCGGCGCGATTTTGGCTTTGGCGGCATTCATGCCCATTTTGGAAACCCTGCTTGCCATCACATTCCCTGCTGTGGGTTTCATCGGTTGGTATCTGTATCCACTGATCGCCCTGGGTCTGTTCGGCGGCTTGTTGCTGTTCTTTGCCATCTACCGACCCGCGCGGCATTCCATGGCGCGGAAATTCTTTATTTGATCAGGAGTAGCTTATGAATCGTTTTGTCTTGGTCGGACTTCGTAACCTGTGGCGTTTGCCGGGAGCATATATCAAGCTGTGCCGCTATGCCAAACATCCGGAGCGGTATTCGGAGGAAGAGAGGTGGCGCCATGTCCAAAAAATCATGGGCTGGGTGGTAGCCACCGGCAACATTGATCTGCAAGTCTACGGAAAAGAGAACATACCCCAATCGGGAAGCTTTATGCTCTATGCCAACCATCAGGGTATGTTTGACGTGGTAGCCTTGGCCGCCACCTGCGATCGCCCCTTGGGTGCAGTATACAAAAAGGAGCTGAAAAACGTTCCCGTGCTAAAGCAGATTTTGGAAAGCACGCTTTCTTTTGACATGAATCGGGAGGATGTGCGCCAGTCCTTGACGGTCATTCAGAATGTGGTCAAGGAAGTGCAATCCGGCCGAAATTATCTGATCTTCCCCGAGGGCACAAGAAGCAAAAACGGTAACACAATGGGAGAATTCCACGGTGGCAGCTTCCGGGCAGCCAGCAAAGCAAAGTGCCCCATTGTGCCGGTTGCCTTCATTGACAGCTTTAAGGTTTTGGATCAAAAAGGCAGCGCCCCGGTAACGGTGAAAATGTATTATTTGAACTCTATTCCTTACGAGGAATACGCGGATATGAAAACAGTGGAACTGGCGGCGTTGGTAAAAGAACGCATCGCCCAGGCCATAGAAGCAGGACTTACTTAAAAACGCCCCGGCTGCATTGCGCAGCCGGGATTTTTATGGAATAAATCACTCCAAAATCCGGCAACATAGATACAAAGCTGTTTTTTTGGGGGGCGAAAAATGAACAGACGTGCAAGATTTATGCTCATCGGCTCGGGGATCACGGCGGCCATGATGGCACTGGCCGAGTCCGCCCGCCGCAGCTTGGCCGATTACCTGGTGCGTGTGGCTTTGGATCGGGAAATTCCGCCCCACCCTATCCGCGCGGAGCAACGTCTGACTGCCAGCTGCGTGGACGAAAACATGCTGTCCAAGGTGCGTCAAGCTCAGAAATATTTGGCCGCACAGCCCAACGAGACCGTTGAGATCCAAGGACGTGACGGTACACATCTTGTGGGACATTGGATCCCGGCTGCGTGCCCCAAGCGGGTGGTGGTGGCGATGCACGGCTGGCGCTCGGCATGGGATAACGATTTTGGTTTGGTGGCTGACTTTTTTCGGCAAAATGATTGCAGTATGCTCTATGCTGAGCAGCGGGGACAGGGCGGCAGCGGCGGAGCGTATATCGGCTTTGGACTAACGGAGCGCTATGACTGTTTGGATTGGGTGGATTGGGTGAATCAGAAAACTGGGCGGCAGCTTCCTGTATACCTGTGCGGCATTTCCATGGGTGCTTCTACCGTTCTCATGGCCGGCGGCCTTCCTCTTCCCAGTAATGTCCGGGGAATTTTGGCCGATTGCGGCTACACATCTGCCGTGGAGATTTGGAAACACGTAGCGAAAAATCTTCACCTGTCCTACGGGATCTGTGGCGGCCCCGCAGGCAGGATTGCCAAAAAGCGTCTGTGTATGGCCATGGATTCCGAATCCTGCCCGCAGGCGCTGACACGGTGTCATGTGCCTGTGCTGTTTGTCCATGGAACGGACGACCGATTCGTCCCCATCGAGATGACTTATGAAAACTTTAAGGCCTGCGCCGGACCAAAACGGCTGTTCGTCGTCCCCGGTGCAGAGCACGGCATGAGTTATTTAGTAGACCCTCAGGGGTATGAGGCCGCCATAAAGGCCTTTTGGCACGATTTTGATGCCGGAATTCCCTCATGAATTGAAAAATACCCCTTGCATTTTCCGGCAAAGTGTATTATACTATCTAAGCACCGATGCCGGTGTGATGGAATGGTAGACGTAGTGGACTCAAAACCCACCGCTGGCGACAGCGTGCCGGTTCGAGTCCGGCCACCGGCACCATTAAACGGGTTATCCCAAATGGGATGACCCGTTTAATATTTGTCAGAGGACGGCGGACTCGAACCCATCTAAATGCAACCTGCCGGGGGCAGGTTGCTCATGCACGGCTGGACGGGCATGATACCTTAGTTGCCGTCCATTCCCGGACGGCAACGCAAATCGAGTCCGGCCACCGGCACCACGGGTAAATCCTTATGGGATTTACCCATTTTTCTTTTAATTTGCACTAAAGGGTGCAACTTTTCTGTTATTTGGTCCTACGGATCGAAGGACGAAGTCCCTACTAACCGCAGGAGGTCAAATTATGACTGAAGAAAACTACAATTATCGCACAAGTCAAGCACTATTGCGCAATCAATTTCCCGGAAACGGGAAACTGCAGATCCCTATCATCCCAAAGTTCGAAGCTAAACCGGGAGACTTTGACGATCTGCTTTTGATCGGTTTTGACAAAACCCATCTGGAGGACAACAACCATCTGAATCGAATGGTCCATTTCTTCCTGTATGATTACCGCTTTGAGCGAGTTTGGAAGAA
>JAZURL010000013.1:0-16615 GCA_045606205.1 Faecousia sp.
CGAGGTGGAGCCCATTGTGGAGGCCATCACCCCCGTTCCCGGCGGTGTAGGCTCTGTGACCACTTCCGTGCTGATGAAGCACGTAGTGGAGGCCGCGGAGAAGATCTGAATACAAACACATAAACCGGCTGTATAACTGGCGAAATTGCGGATTACCGCAGGGGAGTACAGCTGTGAAAATGCCGATCGCCTGGGCAATCCGATTTACCTGGTCGGATTGCCCTTTTTACACCACGCAAAAGCCTCTCCAATATAACGATGTCATTCCGAGCCAGTGCTCACACTGGCATGGGAATCCGCATTCTTGCGGCTCATAGAGCCGCCTGGCACCTATGGTGCCACAAGAAATACGGATTGCCACACCAGCCTGCGGGCTGGTTCGCAATGACACTATCTTAATAAAATTGCATTCAAGGGGAGCCTGAATCAGAAAAGAGGTATGCAAAATGAAAAAACTGAACAACTTGGCAGAAAGCAACTTTTTACGACTGTTTTTCCTGTTCGTCTCTTTGTGCTTTGTGATCGCGGCGCCCTTTATGCCGGATAACAGCACCATATTCACCGGCCTGTGGAAGATCATGTCGCAGACCTGCAAGATTTCCACCAACTATTTCGCCCTGGGCGGCTATGCGGCTACCTTTTTGAACATGGGCTTGGTGGGTCTGCTGTGTACGGGCCTTGTATGTCTGCCCGGCGCGAAGCCCAACAATGTGACCACTTTGGGCGTTCTGCTCACCATCGGTTTTGCATCCTGGGGCATGAATGTGTTGAACATGATCCCCACCATTTTGGGCGTGATGCTGTATGCGCTGGTCAAGAAAGAAAAGCTGGGAGCAGTGTCCAATGCCATGCTGTACTCTACTGGCATTGCCCCGCTGATTTCTGATTTGCTGTTCCGCTATCCTTATGTGGAGTATGTGGGATTCAGCTGGCTGGGTCTTGGCATGGCGCTGTTCATCGGTTTGGTAATCGGCTTCTTCCTGCCTGCCGGCCTTGCCCATGCGCCCAACATCCACAAGGGCTATGACCACTATTCCGCAGCTGTGCCTATCGGCATGACCGCATTTTTCCTGCGGACTGTGCTGTACAATGTGATGCTGGGCTGGAAGATCGGTGACTTGGGCAAACTCAGCACCATGGGCGCGCTGGATACCGCATCCTTCCTAAACACCAACATTTTCTGCTTCGTGGTGTTCGGCCTTTGTATCGTATTTGCTCTGCTCATGGGCTGCAAGCCCAAGGATTACTGGAATCTGCTGAAGGATTCCGGCCACGGTGTTAGTTTTACCACCAAGTATGGTTACGCACCGTTCCTCATGAATGTGGGCTTGTTCGGTCTGATGATTGTTGGTTATTTCAACCTGGCTGGTGCGATTGACGGCAGCAATGTGTGGACAGGTATGACCTTCGGCATTGTGTTCTGTATGCTAGCCACCTGCAATTCCGGTTCTCATCCCGGTAATGTATGGCCCATCATGGCAGGTTACATGGTGACTTCTTTCCTGTTTGCATGGATCTTCAAACTGTTGGGCGGTGAGAATTATGCCCTGACCATCGGCAGCCAGTCCATCCTCATCGGACTGTGCTACGCCAACGGCCTGTCCCCCATCTCCGGCAAATACGGCGTGTTCCATGGTATGCTGGCCGGCGGCCTGCACTACCTGCTGGTCACGGCCGTGCCGGATCTCCACGGCGGCTTCTGCCTGTATAACGGCGGCTTTACCGCAGCGCTCATCTGCCTGATGTTTGTTCCCCAGCTGGAAAAATTCTGCAAGACCAAGGAAGAACGCAAGGCTGCAAAGGCGGAAAAACTGGCAAAATAAAAAAGAAACCTCCCCAACGGGGAGGTTTTTTATTTATAAAATCCGGCGTCCAGCAGACGCATGAGGGCGTTATTGGCTTCTTCGTCGGTAAACAGAGCGGTAAAGCGTTTGTCGATGGCCAAGGCTTCCAAACTCAGGTCCAGCCGTTTGACATTTTCCAAAGCGACAAAGCCGTCGCTTTCCCGGTTGCCGGAAAGGGCCCGGTGGGCGGCCTTCATGGCATCTGCATCCGCTACAGGGCGCATCCGAACATCCAGCTTGATGGCTTCCTGCCTGGCCTTGGCCCAGGCGGCGATGAATTTTTGCTCCATCTTACTTCTCCAAAATGATGGGGCCGTTGTTGGCAGAGAGGGCGGCCTTGATGAACGCTGCGGCTTCTGCGGGAGCCAAAAGCACCTGCTCGCCGGTGCGCATATTTTTCACAGCACACTTGCCGGCATTGATCTCGTCTTCACCCATCAAGATGGCAAAGGGAACGCCAATTTTGTCTGCGTAAGCCATCTTCTGCTTGAATTTCTTTTGCTCGCCGTACAGTTGCACTTTCAGACCGGTGCTTCTCAAAACTTCAGCTACAGCAATGGAAGGTGCGGCATCTGCAGTCATGGGCAGAACCAGGGCATCACAGGGTGCGGTAGGCAGTTCGGGATTCAGCAAACCCTGCTCGTCCAGCACATAGAACAGCCGGGTCAGACCAATGGAAATGCCCACGCCGGGCAGAGCCTTGTCGATATAGTAGCCAGCCAAATTGTCGTAGCGGCCACCGGAGCAGACAGAGCCAATCTCGGGATGATCCAGCAGAGTGGTTTCGTAAACCGTGCCGGTGTAGTAATCCAGACCCCGGGCAATGGTCAGATCCACCGCAAAATTCTCCTCAGGCACACCAAAAGCGGACAGGTTCTGTGTTACAGCCTTCAGCTCGCTCAGACCCAGATCAAACAGCTCGTTACGACCTGCATAGCCTTCCAGAGCAGCCAGAACCTCGGCATTTGTGCCGCGGATGGCGATAAATTTCAGAATACCATCTGCCTGCTCTTCTGTCAGAGTGCAGTCATCCAGCAAAATAGTCTTGACTTTCGCCGGGCCGATTTTGTCCAGCTTGTCCACGGTACGCATGATGTCGCCGGATTTTTCGCCCAAATCCAGCATGGCATAAAAACCGGTGAGGATCTTGCGGTTATTCACCCGAATTTGGAAACGGTTCAGACCGAAACCGCGGAAGACCTTATAAATAATAGCAGGAATCTCCGCCTCGTTGAGAATGTCCAGTTTGCCGTCGCCGATGATGTCGATGTCCGCCTGATAGAATTCCCGGAAACGGCCGCGTTGTGCCCGTTCGCCCCGGTAGACCTTGCTGATCTGATACCGGCGGAAGGGGAAAGCCAGCTCGTTGCAATGCAGGGCAACATATTTGGCCAGGGGCACAGTCAGATCGAAGCGCAGAGCCAAGTCGCTGTCGCCTTTTTGGAAACGGTAGATCTGCTTTTCGGTCTCGCCGCCGCCCTTGGCCAGCAAAATTTGTGCATCTTCGATGACAGGGGTATCAAGCGGGGCGAAGCCGTAACTGCTGTACGTGTCGCGCAGGATAGAGAGCATCCGCTCAAACTGAGCCTGCTTGCCGGGAAGCAGTTCCATAAAACCGGACAGCGTCCGGGGTTTGATGATGTCCATAGATAAAATCCTTTCAAAAACAAGATATAAGATACAAGATAGAAGATATAAGATATTGGGCTCGTTTCTTATCTTATATCCTATATCTCATATCTTATATCTACGGGTATGTGTAATTAATAATGGGGCTTGGCGTGGAGCATTTCCCGCCAATCCAAATCGCCCCGCTGCAGGCCCATGATCAGCATTTCCGCAGAGGCCAGGTTGGTGGCAATGGGCACATTGTGCTTGTCGCAATGTCGGATGGTATCCATCATCTGCGCATCATCCCAGGGATCGACAGTATTGGGATCGGTGAAAAGCAAAACCAAATCGATCTCGTTATAGGCAATCCGTGCATTGATCTGTTGATGGCCGCCCTGCTTATGACTGAGCAGCATGGTAATGGGCAGGCCTGTATTATCGGCAATCAAGCGGCCGGTGGTGGCAGTAGCGAAGAGGGCGTGCTTGCTCAGGACACTTTTATAGGCTGTGCAGAATTGCACCATCAACTCTTTTTTCTTGTCGTGGGCTAAAAACGCAATGTTCATACAAAACGCTCCTTCTTAATATTTACCGGAGGTCAATGGGTACCGGCAGACCTTGAATTCTCTTTGCGATCCGCTTACAGGCGGCGGCTGCACCTTTGCGGGTGTATTTCAGCAGCGGTGTCTCAAAAGCGGCGGCCAATGTGACACTTTCGTCCTCCGGCACCACGCCCAGCAGAGGCAAACCGGACTCGTCCATCACATCGTCGATAGTGCGCTTGGTCACATCCAGCAGCTTTTGCCGGACGCGGTTGACAATGATGCGCACCTGATTTTTCTTCATCAGTTCCAGCTTTTGGCCGGTGCGGGCAGCATCCCGGATGGCAGAGGGTTCGGCGTTCGTGACCAAAATGATCCGGTCAGCGTGGGACGCGCACAGAGCAAAACCTGCGTCAAGTCCTGCCGGAGCATCCAGAAAGATATAGTCAAATTCCTTTCGAGCCTGGCGGAGCATAGCGGCAAATGCCTTGCTATCCACATTCTCAGCTTGAAGGTTTACAGGTGCGGTCAAAAAGCGAAGATTGGGATACAGGGAATGGCTGGCGGCTTGGGAAAGACTGTAACCGCCCTTGTACACATCCACAAAGCTCAAAGCGCCGCTGTCGCTCAAAGCCAGGGCAATATCCAGGTTACGCAGACCCACATCGCAGTCAATGCACAACACTTTTTCTCCCATCTGAGCCAATGCGGTGGAGAGGCCGGCGCACACAGAGGTCTTGCCTGTTCCGCCCTTACCGGAAAGCACAGCGATGAGTTCACCCACAAAAACCCCCTCCTAATCCTTGTAATGCCGTTATTATAAAGGAATATCGCACAAAAAGCAAGGGCCAGCCATTGATTTTTGGAAGATTTTTTCATCAGAATCACCAAAATTCACCCGGCAACCATCCAAATTTTGGCCGTGCAGGGGCGTTCATAAAATTTTTACCTAAAATGGGAAAATACCTCTTGCATTTTTTCCAGTTTATGATATGATAGTTTAGCACTCGAAAGAAAAGAGTGCTAAAAATAGAGATAGAGGCAGGCAAGCCTGCTACCACGAATAAGAATTTGGAGGCATAAACATGAAACTCAGACCCATGGCAGATAATGTTCTGCTCAAAGCACAGGAGGCTCAGGAAACCACCACTTCCGGCATTATTTTGGCTACCACCACCAAGGAAAAGCCCGCGATTTACGAAGTTGTTTCCGCAGGCCCTGGCACCAAGGATGTGGAAATGACCGTCAAGGCAGGCGACAAGGTAGTCGTCAGCAAGTTCGTCGGCAACGACATTAAGTTGGACGGCGAAGAGTACAAGTTCGTCAAGCAGGATGATATCCTGGCTGTGGTTGTAGACTAAGGAGGAAGTAAATTATGGCAAAAATGATCGTTTACGGCGAGGAAGCTCGCAGAAAGCTGCAGGCCGGTATTGACCAGCTGGCAGATACCGTGAAGGTTACTCTGGGCCCCAAGGGCCGCAATGTGGTGCTGGGCAAGAAGTACGGCGCTCCGCTGATCACCAACGACGGCGTGACCATCGCCAAGGAAGTGGAACTGGAAGACGCATTTGAGAACATGGGCGCACAGCTCATCCGGGAAGTCGCCACCAAGACCAACGATGTGGCCGGTGACGGCACTACCACTGCAACCGTTTTGGCCCAGGCCATCACCCGTGAGGGCTTGAAGAACCTGTCTGCCGGCGCAAACCCCATGGTCATGCGCAAGGGCATCGAAAAGGCTGTGGAAGCCGCTGTGGCCGCCATTAAGGAGCATTCCGTCCCTGTGAACGGCTCTGATGATATCGCAAGAGTCGGCACGGTTTCTTCCGGTGACGAGTCCATCGGCCGCCTGATCGCGGAAGCCATGGAAAAGGTGGGTACTGAGGGTGTCATCACCATCGAAGAGTCCAAGACCGCTGAGACGGGCCTGGATGTGGTGGAAGGCATGCAGTTCGACCGGGGCTATATCTCCCCCTACATGGTTACCGATACCGACAAGATGGAAGCCGTCATCGACGATGCTTATGTGCTGATCACCGACAAGAAGATTTCTTCTATCCAGGAGCTGCTGCCCATTCTTGAGCCCATCGTCAAGGCCGGCAAGAAGATGATCATCATCGCAGAGGATGTGGAGGGCGATGCCCTGGCAACCCTGCTGATGAACCGTCTGCGCGGCAACTTCAATGTGGTCTGCGTCAAGGCTCCCGGCTTCGGCGACCGCCGCAAGGAAATGCTGCAGGATATCGCCGTTCTGACCGGCGGCACGGTGATCTCCAGCCAGCTGAACATGGAGCTGACGGAGGCCAGCCTAAACGATCTGGGCCGCGCCCGTCAAGTCGTGGTCACCAAGGATACCACCACCATCGTGGACGGCGCAGGCGATGGCGAGGCCATCAAGGCGCGCGCCCATCAGATCCGTTCCTCCATCGCGACCACTACTTCCGATTACGACCGTGAGAAACTCCAGGAGCGTCTGGCAAAGCTGTCCGGTGGTGTTGCGGTCATCAAGGTTGGTGCACAGACCGAGGTTGCTATGAAGGAGCAGAAGCTGCGGGTTGAGGATGCTCTGAACGCTACCCGCGCTGCTGTGGAAGAGGGCATCGTGGCCGGCGGCGGTACTGCTCAGGTCAACGCCATCGCTGCTGTTGAAAAGCTGGTCAGCACCCTCCATGGTGATGAGAAGACCGGCGCGAAGATCATCGCCATCGCGCTGCAGGCGCCCATCCGTCAGATCGCGGAGAACGCCGGCGTGGACGGCAGCGTGGTTTACGAGAAAATCCGTTCCTCTAAGAAGGTGGGCTACGGTTACAATGCTTACACCGAGACCTATGTGGACATGATTGCCTCCGGCATTGTGGATCCCACTAAGGTGACCCGTTCTTCTCTGGAGAATGCCGCATCCATCGCTTCCTGCGTGCTGACTACCGAGTCCTTGGTGGTCGATAAGCCCGATCCTGCAGGCGTAGCAGCCGCTGCCGCAGCTGCCGCACAGGGTGGTATGTACTAAGATTTCCCGAATCCCGGGGGCGCGTTTGTGCCCCCGGGATTTTTATGCTAACATTCCATGTCATTAATTCTGTGCGCACTGGCTCGCAATGACAGTGCAAGTACGGCCATCAGTTGACACATGGTTAAAATCCGGCTATAATCTAGTAAAATGGGGGTGAAGGGCGTGTTTTTGCGCAGCGAGGCGTTAAATGGTCGCGATGGCCACGAAGTCGGCCGGGAATTACTGGCGCGGCTCTATTGGCAGGCCACGGGCAAAGACTTGCCTGCCATTGCTGTCACACCCCGGGGCAAGCCCTATTTCCCGGATGGCAACTGGCACTTTTCCATCTCCCACACCAAGCATTTTGTTTTTTGCGCACTGAGCCGACACAATATCGGTCTGGATGCGGAGGAAAAAGGTCGCGCCGTTTCTATGGCTATGATTGAAAAATTCACTTCCGATGGGGAAAAAAGTCGGTTAGGGAATGACGCTCAGGATGCTTTTTTGCGGTTGTGGGTGCTGAAAGAAGCCAATTCCAAGCTGACGGGCCGGGGGATGGGAAGTTGGCTGAAAGATACGGATTTTAACCCATTTGATTCGAGAATCCAAGAAATAAACGGCTGCTATGTTGCCGTTTTGGAGGAAAATGATGCTCTTTGATACCCACGTGCATTTAAATGATCCCTGTTTCGACTCGGACCGGGCGGAACTGCTGGTTGCATTACCCCAAAAGGGTTTGACTTTGGCTATGAACGCCGGATGCTCTTTGGAATCGTCCAAGAACGCGCTGAACATGGCCGCGCCCTATGACTGGCTGTACTGTTCCGTGGGCTCTCATCCCGACTCTTGTGACGAAATTTGTGATGATGTGCTGGAGGAATACAGAAAGTTATGTAAACTAAACCCCAAGGTCAAGGCCGTGGGTGAGATCGGCTTGGATTATCACTATGAGGATATCCCCCGCTCCATTCAGAAAAAGGCATTCATCGCCCAAATGGAGCTGGCTAAGGAGCTGGATATGCCCGTCATCGTCCACGAACGGGATGCCCATGAGGACGGCATGGACATCATCCGCCAGTTTCCAACCGTCAAGGGCGTGTTCCATTGCTATTCTGGATCGGCGGAGATGGCAAAAGACCTGGTAAAACTGGGCTGGTACATCGGTTTTACCGGGGTGCTGACCTTCAAAAATGCCCGCAAAGCGGTGGAAACCGCCCGGACGATCCCCCTGGATCGGATCGTTATTGAAACAGACTGCCCCTACATGGCCCCCGAGCCCTTCCGTGGTAAGCGGAATGATCCTTCGCTGGTGTACCGGGTGGCGGAAAAGTTGGCGGAAATCCGGGGTATTTCTGTAGAAGAGGCCCAAAAAGCCACATTTGAGAACGGCAAACGCCTGTACCGCATTGATTAAGGAGTAAAGTATGAAAAAACTCATCCAATATATCCTGTTCATTCTTGCCATTATTGCGGCAGACCAGTGGACAAAGTGGATCGTGGTGGAGCACATCCCCCTGCACGGCCGGGTGGATTTTTTGCCTGGAATTCTCAGTTGGACCTACACCCAAAATACCGGCGCGGCCTGGTCTATGCTGGAAGGACAGCAGTGGCTGTTTATTGTGGTTTTCGCGGTGCTGACGGCCCTGCTTCTGCTGGAATATTTCAAATTCTCCATGCCCTTTACCTCCTTTGAGCGGTGGCTGATTGCGGCTATCTATGGTGGTGGCCTGGGCAATCTCATCGACCGGGTGCGCCTGGGCTATGTGGTGGATATGATCAAAACGGAATTCGTGGACTTCCCCGTGTTTAACGTGGCGGACTGCTTCATCACCTGCGGCTGCATTTTACTGATCGTGCATCTGATGTTTTTTAACAAGCAATTCTGGAAGGAAGAAAAGAAATGACCCTCCATTCCGATATTCCCGGCGAGCGCCTGGACGCATTTTTGGCCCGGACGGTTTCCGAACTGACCCGTTCCGGCGCACAGAAGCGCATTGAAGAGGGCTGTGTCCTCTTAAACGGCAAGCCGGCAAAGAAAAATGACAAACTGAATATAGGCGACGAGATTACCCTGACCATCCCCGAGCCAAAAACAGTGGATATTGTACCTACCGAAATGGCGCTGGACATCGTCTACGAGGATGACGACCTGCTGGTGCTGAACAAACCCAAGGGCTTGGTGGTGCACCCGGCGGCGGGCCATAGCGACGACACTTTGGTCAACGGGCTTTTGTATGCCTTGGGGGACCAGCTTTCCGGTATCAATGGGGAACTCCGCCCGGGTATCGTCCACCGCATCGACAAAGACACTTCCGGCTTGCTCGCGGTAGCAAAAAATGATTTTGCCCACCGGATCTTGGCGTCTCAGCTGAAGGATCATACCATGGCGAGAACCTATGAGGCCATCGTCTGTGGGTCATTCCGGGAGGATAGCGGAACGGTCAATGCTCCCATCGGACGGCATCCGTCGGATCGGAAAAAAATGTGCGTCACAGAGCGCAATTCCAAGGAAGCGGTGACCCATTGGGAAGTGGTGGCCCGTTATCGGGGCTATACCCATGTGCGCTGTCGGCTTCAGACCGGGCGTACCCATCAAATCCGGGTGCATATGGCACACATTGGCCATCCCATTTTGGGGGATACGGTTTATGGTCATAAAAAGCCAGAGCTGGGACAAAGCAGTCAGTGCCTGCACGCAGGCGTACTATGCTTCCGGCATCCCCGGGATGAACGCCCGGTAATGGTGCTTGCACCCCTGCCGGAATACTTTTCCAAAGTAATCGAGAAATTGGAGAGAATGGGATAATGGCACTTTTTTCGGATATTTTATTGACAGTGGATTATGACCGCACCATGACGGATCGGGACGGACAAGTTCCCCAACGGAATTTGGAAGCCATTCGATATTTCATGGAAAACGGCGGCGCGTTTACAGTCAATACCGGGCGGAGCCTGCCCCAGTCGGCGGATGTTTTGCGGAATATCCCCATGAACGCGCCCTTTTTGTGCTACAATGGGGGTCTGACCATCCAGGATGGACAGATTTTGGCCCAATGTCCCATTGACCTGCCCATGGAAGAGACCATCCAGGCGGTTTGCAAAGCGTTCCCCGATCTGAATGTAGATCTGCACGGCGTGGATGCCCATGTGGGCTTCCAGCCTGTAGGCTGTTGGGAAACCTACTACGCTGCCCGAAAATGCAACTATTATTTGGGGGAAGAGGGCAAGGATTACGGTCCGTTTTTGAAATTTAATGTCTACGGCGAGCTACGGGATGATACCTTTTATCAGGTATTTTCCGGAACAACCGAGGAAATCGCCCGAATGGACGAGGCAGAGCGGTGGCTCCGGGAAACCTTTGGGGATAAGATCATCGTATTCCGTTCCGGCGCGCGAGTACTGAATGTCCACGCCGCCGGTGTGTCAAAGCTCCGGGCCGCCCGGGAGCTGCAAAAGCAACTGGGCAAAAAGATTTTGGTCTGTGTGGGGGATGAGGACAATGACCTGCCCATGCTGGAGGGGGCTGACTATGCCTTTGCCCCCAGCGACAGCGTGATGGCGGAGCGGTTTCCTAATGTCTGCCCCTGTGGCGATGGCGCAGTGGCGGATGTGATCTGCAACAAACTCCCGGAAATTCTGAAAGGACAATACTATGGCGCTTTTTGATGATGTACTGCTGACGGTGGATTTTGACCGCACCCTCACCGCCCCGGATTCTACCATCCCTGCGCGGAATTTGGAGGCAATCCGTTATGTTATGGATAACGGCGGAACGTTTACCATGAACACCGGCCGAAGCATCCCTATGTCCATGCGCAATATTTTCGGTGTCATCCCCACCAATGCCCCCCTTTTGCTGTATAACGGTAGTGCGGCCTATGACGAAAAAACGGGGATCATGACCCGGTATGCTCCTCTGGATTTGGATCCTGTGGAGGTTTTGCCTTTTTTGCAGGAACGCTTCCCGTGGCTGAATGTGGAAGTGCAGGCCATGGATGCCCATTACCTCATGCGGAAGAATCCCCAATGGGAGGACTATTGCGACAACAATTTCTGCCCTTGGAAGTATGCCAGTCCTGATGCCATCCCTGGGCCGTTTATCAAGTTTTCGTTTTACGGCGAGTTTCGGGAAAACACCGTGGCTGGAATGTATCAGGCAACCGAGGAAGAATTCCGTCAGTTTGATGAAATGACTGCCTTTATGCTGGAACATTACGGGGATAAGATCGAGATTTTCCGGGCCTGCGCCCGGATCGCGGACATCCACGCCAAGGGTGTGTCCAAGCTGAATTCCGCCCGGCAGTTACAGCAGGAGCTGGGTAAGAGGATTTTGGTGTGCGTGGGAGATGCGGAGAACGATTTGACCATGCTGGAGGGTGCGGATTACGCATTTTGCCCCAGCGATGGCACGGTGGCCGATCGGTTTCCCAACGTGTGTCCTTGCGCCGAGGGCGCAGTGGCGGATGTAATTTATCATAAAATCCCGCAGATTATTCAAAATAGACCTTGACAAGACGTATTTCCTATGCTAAAATTCTATGGCTGAAACCGTCATGGACTTGCGGGTGTAGTTCAATGGTAGAACACCAGCCTTCCAAGCTGGATACGCGGGTCCGATTCCCGTCACCCGCTCCAAAGAAATGCGCCAGTAGCTCAGCAGGATAGAGCAACTGCCTTCTAAGCAGTAGGTCGGGGGTTCGAATCCCTCCTGGCGTGCCATTCAGCTGAGCAATATGGTGGGTGTAGTTCAATTGGCAGAGCACTGGATTGTGGTTCCAGGCGTTGTGGGTTCGAGTCCCATCACCCACCCCAGAAAAGAAAAAGTCGTCCCAACGGGACGGCTTTTTTCTATGGGTTTTCGTGGGAGAGTCCATAGGTGAAGGACGGCAGGAATTACTCCTGCCGTTTGCTTTTGCACCGGATCATCAAAATATAGAGCATACTGCTTAGCCGATTCAAGGCTTGTAAGAGGTCGGTTCGGGTAGGATTGTCGTCGGCATCTAAAAAGGCGGCTACCGCCCGGAGTTCCGCCTCCCGGGCGGCGCATCGGCATCGGTTCAGCCGGGCGATAACCCGCCCATCCGCGGCATTTGGCATAAAATGAGGCTGGCCGTAGAAATCCTGGGGGCGATGGCTGTGACTGCGCAGTTCTTCCGGCGTCAGACCGCAGAGTTTTCCTGCGGGAACGGGCTCGCCCAACACATCACACCGCAAAAGCATCCGGGTGAAAGCCAGGATTTCTGCCAGGTCTTTGTCCGTTGGCACATCTGCATCAAGTTGACATAATATGAGTTCTGCTTCCAATGTGTCGATCGCACCCCGGAAAGCGATCCGAGGATGGGTCTTGTGCACCAAAACATCCCCATGCAGATGGGTCATGTGCTCCGGTTTCTCAGCAATACTGCCGCCGTTCAGAAGTCGATAGGTCTGCGGCTTTGCCTGCTCCGCCGGGAGAATGGGAATCCGCTCCCGGGTGAGAAAATCCCGGGCTCCGGAAGTGAGCCGGTCATTTTTCCCAAGAAAAAAGACTCGTTTCCCATCCCGGTTACGCAGATTATCCCGGACGTTTTCTTCCGTAAAGAGCATTACTGCTTGGTGTTAGGAGCAGAACGCTTACTGGGGAGGATGGCATCCACCTCGGTGTGGGGGCGGGCGATGACATGGACGGAGACCAGTTCGCCAACCTTTTCTGCGGCGGCGGCGCCGGCATCGGTGGCAGCCTTGACAGCGCCGACATCTCCGCGCACCATAACGGTTACCAAACCGCCCCCGACCTGCTCCTTGCCCACCAACTGTACATTGGCGGATTTGACCATGGCATCGGCTGCCTCAATGGCGCCCACCAGGCCCCTTGTTTCGATCATACCTAAAGAATTTGTGTCCATAATAGTTACTTCCTTTCAAAATTAGTGTTTTCCTAAACGCTGTAAAAGTTTCTCTGTAAGAATTGCTACCAGATCGTCATCCACACAGGGTGTTTGGAGTGTTTCCTCCATATCCCAGGCTACCCGTCGGATGTTGATCAGATCCAGGGGGGAGATGTTATTGGACGATGCGCTTCCTCCCACTGCGCCGCATCCCAGGGTCAAGGCCGGGAACAAAGAGGTGGATGCGCCGATGCCACCCAAAGCAGCAGGGGTATTCACCAGGAATCGGGAAACAGGAATATGCAGAGCGAATTTCTCCACCACCGCCCGATCCTGGGCGTGGATGGCGAAGGTGTGGCCTGCACCCTCGTGGGTCAGCACTTCAATGGCCTTTTGCAAAATGGCATCCTCGCTGTCCATGACGAAAAATGCCAAAACCGGGCAGAGTTTTTCCATGGAATAGGGCCGGGTCGGGCCTGCCTCCTGCTCCCGGGCAACCAAAACTTTTGTGCCTGAGGGGACGGAAAAGCCTGCTTTTTCCGCCAAAAATGCGGCATTTTTGCCCACGATCTCCGGGTTCAGCGCCCCGGTGGGGCGGAACAGCAATTTCGCCAATTTTCCGGCCTCGTCGGTTGACATAAAATAGAAGCCCTGTTTTGCGCCCTCCTGCCGAACGGCCTGTTCCATGCTTTTTTCCACGATGATGCTCTGCTCGGAAGCACAGACCGTGCCGTAGTCAAAGGTCTTGGAACGGCAGATGCAGGCCAGCGCCTGCTTTATATCCGCGCTGTGGTGGATATAAGCCGGGCCGTTGCCTGCGCCTACGCCAATGGCCGGCTTGCCGGAAGAATAGGCCGAGCGCACCATGGCCGGGCCACCGGTGGCCAAAATCAGCCGCACTTCCGGGGCGGCCATCAGCTCCTGACAGCCTGCCATGGATGCCAAGCTCAGGCAACTGACCGTACCTCTTGGTGCGCCGGCTTCTTCTGCGGCGGCGGCCACGATCCGGGCAGCCCGGAGGGAACAGTCGATGGCCTTGGGGTGAGAGGAGAACACCAGTGCATTGCCGCTTTTGATGGCGATCATGGCCTTGTAGCAAATGGTGGATGTGGGATTGGTGCTGGGCACGATGGCGGCGATGACACCCACGGGCACGCCGATTTCCCACAGCCGTTTTTCGGGGATCTCCCGGAGCAGACCCACGGTTTTCATGCCGCGGATGGCGCTGGCGACTTTTTCCGAGGCAAAGCGGTTTTTGGTGATCTTGTCGGCCGCGTTGCCAAAGCCGGTTTCTTCTACAGCCATCCATGCCAGCTCGTCTGCTGCGGCAGAGAATTTTTTCGCGATGTTTTCTACGATGGCGTCCAGTTTTTCCTGGGGAAATTGCGCCAGGAGTTTTTGTGCCGTTTCCGCCTGACGGCACAGAAGCCGGGCCTCCTGCCGGGCGGCTAAGTCCTTGTCGATTTCCAAAATATCAACTCCTTCTTCATTTGTCATTGCGAACCAGTGACTCGAGGTCACTGGTGTGGCAATCCGTAGTTCTTGCGGCACCATTGGTGCCGCGCGGCTTATAAAGCCGCAGGGAAAGCGGATTCCCACGCCAGTGTTGCAGAGCGCAGCGAATCATGTAATCAGTATGATTGCCGGTGGCAATCATACCATGATTTCGTGCGCACTGGCTCGGAATGACATGCTCAACGGGGGCGGGCGGCCACCTCTTTGACCGCGGCGGCGAAAGCAGCGCAGGCGGCTTCGCAGGCGCTTTGTGTGCCTGATAGCAGACCGCCGCCAAAATTAGTTTCGCTGGGCGGGCCGTATAGTTTACATAACTTTACGTCTGCGGCTTTCAACGCTGCATCCATGGCGTACATGGCTTCCAGGGGCGGCGCGATGAGATAGGCAATGGCGCTGCCCAGCGGCACGTCTGCCTCTTTCGCAAGAAACGACCCTACGGAACTGACGGTGTGGGCAAGATATGGCACGCCGCTGACCTCTTCAAAGCCCACCCGGCCCAAGGCGGCAACGGCCGCATCCATGCCGCTGTGCACTGCTCCGGGATTTCTCCCGGAGAGAATGCCAATGACTTCCCCTGCGTTGGGTGTGGATGCATTGGCCGCACCGGCATAAAAACTCCGGGCGTAGGCCACCTCCACATCCGCGGCCTTGGTGGCTGCGTCCAAGGCAATATAGGTGGCATCGTCACAGTCGGTGGTGAGCATGCCAAGGCTGGTATGCCCAGCGGGCGCGCCAAGCGCTTGAGAAAAGCCGGGGTCTGCTCCGGACAGATAGCGCACCGCCAAAATATTGACGGGGATCATTGCGCCGCCTCCAGATGCAGTCCCACGCCGGAAACTTTTTTCTTTAATATGGTGTCAATGAGTTCGGCAATATATGCGCCTGCTTCCACCGCAGGCGTGCCTTGGGCGTGGATGTTGGAGACCACTGTTCGGCTGGATTCTGAGACCCCGGTGTGGGGCTTGTAGGTGATATAGGCGGACATGCTTTTGTCCGTTACCAGGCCCGGCCGCTCACCCACCAGGACGCACACCAGTTCACAGCCGGTGATGTCGCCCACGGCATCCCCTGCGCCTACACGGCAGTATTTGACAAAAATATCCTTGCCGGTGGGGATGCCCCGGGCTTTCAGGCCGTCCTTCATGGCGGCTAAGCAGTCTATGGCATTGGCGGCAATGGCAGCGGAGGACAGACCGTCACCCACCACGATCTGTACCCGGGGCGGCGTGTCGATGACGCCCTTGATCGCTTTGGCGTTGTGTTCGTCAAAGCAACGGCCCAAATCAGGACGGGTGAGGTATTCTTCTTTGTCGTTACACTTGGTTTTGGTGGGGAGCATGTCATACTCCTTGGCAAAATCCGCTTCCAGTTCCGACCACACTGCATCCTGCGCCGCCGCGTGGTCAGCCCGGAATCGGAGCATGGTCAAGGTCTTGTATCGAGGGCCGGCCCGGCCCGATCCCAAACGTGCGGGGGTCTTCATCTTCATTTTGCGGAATTTTTCTCCATCAACCGGGCTGTCCACAAGATACAGTTCCCGAAGATTCAGTTTTGTCACATCTGGGACGAAATCCCCCTCTTTGAAATGCTCGTCCTTTGGTTGTGGGCCGGGCTTTGTGGGCTTGTAGTCACTGCCCTTGACCATGGGCTCTTTGCCCATCCCAGCCAGGAGCTCCGCGATCATGGCGGAAAGTTCTTCTTTGTTCATAGCCAGCCCTCCTTAAAACAGCAATGCAGAGCCATCGCCGGCTTTTTTAGTAAGTTTTCCGTTTTCCACAAATCCCATCTTCTCCAGCCAGCACTGAAATTCCGGGATAGCGGTCTTGCCGGTAATTTCCCGCAGGGCGGCAGTTTCCCGGAAGCCAGTGGTCTGATAGTTGAGCATGATGTCGTCACCATGGGGGATGCCCATGAAATAGTTGCACCCGGCCATGGTCAAAAGTGCCGCCAAATTTTCAATGTCGTTTTGGTCCGCCTTCATGTGGTTGGTGTAACAGCAGTCACAGCCCATGGAGATACCGGTAAGCTTTCCCATAAAGTGATCCTCAAGACCGGCTCTCGTCACCTGCCGCGCATCGTAGAGATACTCCGGCCCGATGAAACCCACCACCGTATTGACCAGAAACGGCTGGAACCGCTTAGCAAAGCCGTAGCAGCGGGCCTCCATGGTCACCTGATCGGTGCCGTGGTGGGCATTGGAAGAAAGCTCACTGCCCTGCCCCGTTTCAAAATACATCACGTTGGGAC
>JAZURL010000014.1:0-8227 GCA_045606205.1 Faecousia sp.
TTTGGGCATGGCCGGCCAGAACGGCAGCCAGATACACAGCACCGGGACGCTCAGTGCCGTTGAATCCCCAGACACCCTTGATGGTATGAGGATCCATGTCCATGGTTTCAGAGCCATAGCACCAGCAGGGAGTGACAGACAGGGTGATGGACACGCCTTCCCGTCTGAACTTGTCAGCGCAGGCAGCAGCCTCGGGAACACGACCGATACAAGTGTCAGCCATGACCACCTTCACAGGCTCGCCGTTGGAATAGTAAAGATTTTCTTCAAAGAGTTTTTTGGCGGATTCTGCCATTGCCCAAACCAGGGGCTCCAGGGATTCTCTCATCATCTGCGGGCCGCGACGGCCGTCAACGATGGGACGGATACCAATGACGGGATAATCGCCAACATATCTGTTTCTTGCCATAAATAATTCCTCCTCGTTATGTTGATGTCGCAGAAGGCGACAACGATTACCTTTATCATATAAAAAAATATTTGGACTGTCAATAAAATAGCAAAAAAAGTACCGCGCGCAGGAAGAATAAACACATGCTGAAGAAACGGTTTGGAAGAACGTACAAAAAGGGTGTTTTTTCTTTGGGGAAAATGCCTATAAGCCCTTGACTTTAGCGCGATGATGTGATAAAGTAACGGAAAACAACCAATGGGAGGCAAAATCATGGCGAAAATTGAGAAAAAATACTTAGAACATTTATATAAAGCCATCCTGTCTTTGGAGACCAAGGAGGAATGCGCAGCCTTTCTCGACGATATTTGCACCATTCAGGAACTGGAAGCCCTGTCCCAGCGTTTGGAGGTGGCAAGGCTTTTGCACGAGGGCAAAAATTATGTGGATATCAACAAGCTTACCGGTGCCAGCACTGCCACCATCTGTCGGGTCAGCAAATGCCTGTCCTATGGGGATGGGGGATACAAGACTGTGATTCAGAGAATGGAAGAAACAGGTGAAGACAATGAACTTTGATCAGAGCATTTTACGAAATGATGAGAAAGCGGTATTTGCCCTGCGGAGTCTCTATCTGCAGTATGGCTACCGCCAATTTAAAATGAGCAAATTTGAGGAATATGACCTTTATTCCAAAAATAAGGATTTTTTGGTGTCCGAGGGGGTCATTTCCTTTACGGACACCGATGGCAAGCTGTTGGCGCTGAAGCCGGACGTGACGCTGTCCATCATCAACAACGCCAAGGAAGCGCCCGGACAGGTGGACAAGTTCTTCTACAATGAAAATGTGTACCGCATTTCCGGGGATTCCCGTTCCTATAAGGAAATTATGCAGACGGGCATCGAATGCATTGGTGCAGTTGGGGAAGCGGACAGGAGGGAAGTGACCCTGCTTGCGGCCAAGAGTTTGGCGCTGATCAGCAAGTCCTTTAAGTTGTGCATTGCCCACACAGGCCTGATGCAGGCATTGCTGGAGCAATATGATGTGGAGGAAAGTGTCAGACCCCAGATCTTCACGGCCATCAATGAGAAAAACGCCCGTCTGCTGGAAAACGTATGCACACCCGAGCAGTTTGAGGCGCTGAAAGTGCTGGTGGTTACATATGCCCATCCGGAAGTGGCCGTTGGGGCGCTGTCCCGGATCGCAACAACGCCGGAATCTTCTGCGGCAATGTACGAACTACAGGATGTGGTGGAAAATCTGCAAAAGGACTTTGCGGGTAAGATCGTCATTGATTTTTCTGTTGTCAGCGACAACGGCTACTACAGCGGGATCGTATTCAAGGGCTTTGTGGACGGAATTGCCGACCGGGTGCTATCCGGCGGCCAGTATGACAAGCTCATGGAGAAAATGGGCAAAAAAGCCGCGGCCATCGGCTTCGCGGTGTATTTGGACACTTTGGAGCGGTATGAGCAGCCTGCGACACCGGAAGAAAAGCCTGTGATCAACGTTGCACTGCCCAAGGGCCGTCTGGGCGAAAAGGTGTATGCAATGTTCGAGGCCGCCGGTTTCGAGTGCCCGGCCATCAACGAGAACAACCGCAAGCTGGTCTTCGACAATCCGGAAGTGGGCATCCGCTTCTTTTGGGTCAAGCCCTCGGATGTTGCCATTTATGTGGAACGGGGCGCGGCGGATATCGGTGTGGCAGGTAAGGATATTTTGCTGGAATATGCTCCCGATGTGTTTGAACTGCTGGATCTGAACATGGGCAAGTGCCGCATGGCCGTCGCCGCAAAAAAGGATTTTGTGGATGACCCATCCAGAACTTTACGGGTGGCAACGAAATTCTCAAATATCGCAAAGTCTTACTATAAAGAAATGTGCCGGGATATCGATATCATTCATCTCAACGGCTCTATCGAGCTGGCGCCCATTTTGGGCTTATCCGATGTGATCGTGGACATCGTGGAAACCGGAAAGACCTTGCTGGAAAACGATTTGGAGCCTTTTGAAACCATCGTGCCCATCAGCGCACGGCTGATCTCCAACAAAGCGTCCTACAATTTCAAGACCGCGCGGATCGAGAAAATTACGAGAGAGCTTGCAAAACAGGTGGTGAAAGACTGATGATCAAGATCATGAAATACGGGCAGATCAGCGTCGATGAGATCTTCGCCCGGAACGAAAGCGAGCTGGATGTGTCGGATATTGTCACCGACATCATCGCAGACGTTCGCAAAAACGGCGATGCTGCTTTAATCACCTATGCCAAGAAATTTGACAAAGCAGACTTGACTTCTTTGGAGGTCACCGAGGAAGAAATTGAGGAAGCATTCCAGTCGGTAGAGCCGGAATTTGTAGGAATTCTACGGGAAGCGGCGGTGAATATCCGCGCCTTCCATGAAAAGCAGGTGCGTCAGGGCTTTGCTATCCAGCAGGAAAACGGTGTGGTCATCGGTCAGAAGATCACCCCCATTGAAAAGGCAGGCTTGTATGTACCCGGCGGCACGGCGGCCTATCCCTCCACCGTTTTGATGGATTCCATCCCGGCAAAAATTGCCGGCTGTAAGGAAATTTGCATTGCAACACCCCCCTCGGCTAACGGCAAAATCAATCCCGTGATCCTGGCGGCGGCCAAGATCGCCGGTGTGGATCGGATCTTCAAAATGGGCGGCGCGCAGGCCATTGCGGCTTTGGCATACGGCACGGAAACTGTCCCCAAGGTGGACAAGATCGTAGGCCCGGGCAACGCGTTTGTGGCGGAAGCCAAGCGGCAGGTGTTCGGCAAGGTGTCCATTGACATGATCGCCGGCCCCAGCGAGATTTTGGTAATTGCCGACGGCAAGAGCAATCCTGCTTATGTGGCAGCAGACCTGCTTTCCCAGGCGGAACATGACAAAATGGCCAGCGCCGTTTTGGTCACGGACAGTGAAGAACTGGCACTGCAGGTGCAAGCGGAAATTGAAAAACAACTTTCTGTTCTGCCCCGGCGGGAGATTGCCCGGACTTCCATTGAAAATAACGGCAAGATCATCGTTGCGGAAAACTTTGACGATGTTTTAGCGGTTGCCAATGAGATCGCGCCGGAGCACTTGGAGCTGTGCGTGGACAACCCATTTGACTATTTGGATAAGATCCAAAATGCTGGCAGTATTTTCATGGGTCGCTATTGTCCCGAGGCTTTGGGCGACTATTTTGCAGGTCCGAATCATACCCTGCCCACTTCCGGCACGGCAAGATTCTCCAGCCCTCTGTCGGTGGATGATTTCATCAAAAAGACTCAGTATACCTACTACACCCAGGAAGCTCTGGCAAAGGTGGGCGAAAAGGTTGCTTTCTTTGCAGAAAAAGAGGGCCTGTCTGCCCACGCCCGGAGCGCTACCATTCGACTGGAGGGTAAGAAATGAGTGAATTTATGAACCCCCGGCTGGCATCGCTGGAGGCCTATGTGCCTGGAGAACAGCCCCGGGATCGGACATATATTAAGCTGAACACCAATGAATCTCCCTATCCCCCCTCCAAGGGCGTGCGCAAGGCCTTGGATCGGAAGAAAATTGACGCTTTGCGGCTTTACTGCGATCCCAATGCCACCTCGCTGAAGGAAGAACTGGCCAAGCTTTACGAAAAAAAGCCGTCAGAAATCTTCGTTTCCAACGGCTCGGATGACATTCTGAACTTCGCCTTTTTGGCATTTGGTGCGGACGGAATCCTGTTCCCGGATATTTCCTACGGGTTTTATGAAGTGTTCGCCAATTTGCATGGCTTGCCCTATGAGATGGCACCCTTGAAAAAGGATTTTTCCATCGATGTGGAGGACTACTGTAAGCAGAATAAAATGGTGGTCATCGCCAATCCCAATGCTCCCACCGGGTTGGTGCTGCCGCTGAAGCAGATTGAGAAGATCCTCAAGGCCAATCCTGACCATGTGGTACTCATCGACGAAGCCTATGTGGATTTTGGCGGAGCGTCCTGTGCTGATCTCATTGAAAAGTACCCGAATCTGTTGTGCGTGCAGACCTTCTCCAAATCCCGAAGCATGGCCGGTGCAAGACTGGGTTTTGCCATCGGCTCGGAAGAACTGATCGCAGATCTGGAAAAAATCAAGTATTCCACCAATCCCTACAATGTCAACGCGTTGACCCAAGCGGTGGGCGTTGCTGCGGTGCAGGAAAATGGCTACTATATGCGCAACTGCCGGCGGATCATCAAAAGCAGGAACTATACCAAAAAAGAACTGGAAAAGCTGGGCTTTGAAGTCCTGCCCTCTAAGGCGAATTTTCTGTTTGCCAAAAGCGACAAGGTGGGCGGCAGGGAGTTGTACTTACTGCTGAAAGAAAAGGGCGTATTGGTGCGCCACTTCCAAAAAGAGCGCATTAAGGATTATAACCGCATCACCATCGGCAGTCAGAAGGAAATGGAAGCGTTCATTGACGCTGTGAAAGAAATTTTAGGAGAATCATTATGAGAATTGCAAAAATCAACCGCAAGACTGCGGAAACCGATATCTCTCTTTCTTTGAACCTGGACGGCACCGGAATTGCCAAAATCGGCACCGGCTGCGGCTTCATGGACCATATGCTGACTCTCTTTGCCCACCACGCAGGGTTTGACCTGGAAGTGACCTGTAAGGGGGATACGGATGTGGATTTCCACCACAGCGCGGAAGACATCGGCATTGTCCTGGGTGACGCATTGGCGCAAGCCCTGGGCGACAAGAAAGGCATCACCCGTTACGGCAGTTTCATTCTGCCCATGGACGAGGCCCTGATCATGACCGCTATTGACATTTCCGGCCGGGGTCATCTGTCCTACGGACTGGAGATCCCTGCAGCACGGGTGGGCCAGTTCGATACGGAACTGGTACAGGAGTTTTTCATCAGTTTGACCCGTCGGGCGGGCATCACGCTGCACATCCGTCAGCTGGCCGGCTTCAACACCCACCACATCATTGAGGGCGCATTTAAGTCCGTGGCCCGGAGTTTGGGCATTGCGGTGAAAATCGACCCCGATAAGGCAAACGCCATTCCCTCTACCAAAGGAGTTCTTTGATGATCGCGATAATAGATTACGGTGTGGGTAATCTTTTTTCTCTGGTGTCTTCTTTTAAGGCCATCGGCGTGGAAGCCGTGGTAACGGACAGGGAAGATGTGATTCGCACCGCCGATAAACTGATCCTGCCCGGTGTGGGCGCCTTTGGCGACGCCCGTCGGAAACTGGCGGAAACCGGCATGGACAAATTGGTTCTGGAGGAAGCGCAGAAAGGCAAGCCCATTATGGGCATTTGCCTTGGAATGCAACTGCTGTTTGAAAAGGGATACGAGTATGGCGTCCACGATGGCTTGGGTCTGCTGAAAGGCCAGGTGGTCTCTATGGAGGGCGTTGTGCCGGCAAACAACAAAATTCCCCACATCGGCTGGAACGCGTTGCTTTTCAAAAAGGACAATCCATTATTTCGCTATATCAAGGACGGGGATCATGTGTATTTTGTCCACTCCTACTATGCCAAAAACTGTGACGATTCCTTGCTCGCCACCGCAGAGTACGGCCCGGAATTAACTGCGGCCGTGGCAAAAGGCAATATCTACGGCTGTCAGTTCCACCCGGAAAAAAGCGGCACAGTGGGCCTGAACATTTTGAGGGGGTTTGCGGACTTATGATCTTGTTTCCTGCAATTGATCTGTATGACGGGAAGGCCGTGCGTCTTTACAAGGGCGACTATGCCCAGATGACCGTCTACAGCCATAACCCCATGGAAATCGCCCGGGATTTTCAAGCCAAGGGCGCGAAAGCAGTCCATCTGGTGGATTTGGAGGGCGCAAAGGACGGCACGACACCCAATTTGAATATTGTAAAGCAAATTGCCAATGAAACCCCTCTGTTTACGGAGATTGGCGGTGGCATCCGCAATATGGAAACGGTGAGAACCTATCTGGAAAACGGAGTGGACCGGGTGATTTTAGGTACAGCCGCCGTCAATGACGAAGCATTTTTGCAAGAAGCCATCGCATCTTACGGCAGTCGCATTGCCGTGGGCGTGGATGTAAAAGACGGCTTGGTGGCCATCAAGGGCTGGACGGAGAACAGCCAATACAACTGTTTTGATTTCTGCCGAAAGATGGTGGACTTGGGCGTTGCGTATCTCATCTGTACCGACATTTCCAAGGATGGTGCCATGCAAGGCACAAACCGGGAACTGTACCGGGAACTGTCCAAGGAATTTCCTGTGAACATCACCGCGTCCGGCGGTGTATCCAGTCTGGAGGATATCCGCGCCCTACGTAAACTGGATCTGTACGGTGCGATTGTGGGCAAGGCCTATTATAACGGCACAATTTCCCTGACGGACGCACTGGAGGCGGCAAAATGATCACAAAAAGAATCATCCCCTGCCTGGATGTGCGAAACGGCAGGGTGGTAAAAGGCACGAATTTCGAAAACTTAAACGATGTTTCCTCTCCGGTGGAGTTGGGCAAGTATTACAGCGACTGCGGCGCGGACGAACTGGTGTTTTACGATATCACCGCGTCTAGTGACGGCAGAAAACTTTTCACGGAAATTCTGACCCAGGTGGCAGAAAACATTTTCATTCCTTTGACGGTGGGCGGTGGCATCAATACCGTGGAAGATTTTGACCGGGTGCTGAAATGCGGCGCGGACAAGGTCAGCGTCAATTCCGGTGCCATTCGCAATCCCGACCTGATTCCTCAGGCGGCGGAAAAATACGGCAACCAGTGTGTAGTGATCTCTGCAGATGTGAAGCGTGTGGATGGCCAGTTCCGCGTGTTTGCCAAGGGCGGTCGGGAAGACACCGGCATGGAGGCCATCTCATGGATCACCCGATGTGTGGAAAATGGCGCAGGGGAAGTGGTGGTCAATTCCATTGACACCGACGGTGTCCGGGGTGGTTTTGACCTGGAACTGCTGAAATTGGTGTGCGATGCGGTGAATGTGCCGGTGATCGCCTCCGGTGGTGCGGGATGCCAGCAGGATTTTGTGAAGCTGTTCCGGGAAATTCCCACCATCGATGCAGGCCTGGCCGCATCCATCTTCCATTTTGGACAGGTGAAAATTTCTGATTTGAAGCAAACGCTGAAAGAAAACGGGATTCCCGTGAGAATTTAAGAGGTGCGAAAAATGGTGAATATCGACGAATTAAAATTTGACAGCAATGGGCTGATCCCTGCCATCGTGGTGGATGCCTATTCTAAAAAGGTGCTGACCCTGGCGTACATGAATAAGGAAAGCCTGGCGATTTCCATGGAAAAGGAAATGACCTGCTTTTACAGTCGCTCCCGGCAGGAATTGTGGCTGAAAGGGGAGACCAGCGGGAATTTCCAGCACATCGTATCTATCACCGCCGATTGCGATAAGGATGCTTTGGTGGTGGTTGTAGAGAAGGACGGTCCGGCTTGCCATAAGGGCACGGACTCCTGTTTTAACGATGCTGTATTTGAAAGCGACAGCCGTCACGAATTTGCCATCGATGGGCTGTATGATCTGTTGGTGGGACGCAAGCAGACCATGCCCGAGGGGTCTTATACCACATATCTCTTCCAAAAAGGTATCGACAAGATTCTGAAAAAGGTGGGCGAGGAATCCACCGAGGTCATCATCGGTGGCAAGGCTGGTGACAAGGCAGAGACTGTCTATGAGATCGCAGACCTTGCTTACCATGTGATGGTGATGATGGTGGAAATGGGCATCACCATGGAGGATGTGCGCAAGGAACTGGCTTCCCGGCATGTCATCGACCACAAGGTTAAGCAGGAAAAGATGAAATAATCAAAAACCAAGGACACGAAAATGTCCCCGGGTTTTGATTTTTGGGATGGTAA
>JAZURL010000015.1:0-36850 GCA_045606205.1 Faecousia sp.
TGAGTTTACTTCCTTTGTATTGGGTTTGTACAATGCTGCAGGCCCCGGACAGGCTCTGGATGAAGCCACCCGGGAACAGATCGCAGCCATTACGAGCAAGACAGATATGAAAATCCTGGTCACACTGTCGTGTACCATGTGTCCCGATCTGGTGATCGCTGCCCAACGGATTGCTGCTCAAAAACCAAATGTGACGGCTCATGTGTATGATATCCGTCATTTTGAAGAACTCAAAAACCGATATAATGTGATGAGTGTACCGTGCATGATCGTAAACGAGGATAAGGTGTTTTTTGGGAAAAAGAATATATCACAGATTCTTGAGGTCCTTCTTAAGTAATCAATATACAATGAACGGCAAACACCCCGCCTTCGAGCAAAGGCGGGGTGTTGTCATAGGTGTTGTTTCACTTTTTACATACACCTTTTTGACAATGGCTTCCTTCAAAGTGCCTTAACAGAGTGTGGTTAAGGACTAAATGGGGGAGAGTATATAACAGTTTCTTTTATGACCGTTGGTTCGTTCGTTGGTTCCTTTTGGCGTTTTTCAGTGTTTTTCGGGATTTTTGACTGTAAAGCTTGACCGAAAAAGTTTTGGACTGTGTAAAAATAATGTAATTAAATAACGTCCATTACTTCAAATATTTCCATTATTTCAAGGAAAAACTGTAATAATGGACGCTATAAAGTTTGTGGAAGAAAAATTTAGTTAACTGTTAATCCGCAGGTCGTTGGTTCAAGTCCAACAAGGGGAGCCAAAAAGAACACCACCCAATCGGGTGGTGTTCTTTTAACATTAAGGTGCTCAATTTGCTTTATTTCCTAGGATATGCTATGATTATCAAAAGTTTTCAGGGAGGTATCGTCTGTGGAAGCCTTTACAATGGAAATAGCCGGGGTGGTTGTATGCACACAGCCCCTGTTTCAGAGCACAAAAGAATACTGCAGACCCTATCTTTCCGAGAAAGAGCCGGAATTTTTTGTACAGATCAGCAGGGAGGATCTTGCTTTTCAACAAATGTTATTGGAGCAAGAGGCCGTAGAGGAAGGGCTAAAGATTCGGAGGTTTGAAGATCCGTTTTTGGAGCGCGCCACGATACAACGACGGGTCGCGGATTATCTTATAGAGCGAAATACTTTGATGCTGCATGGCAGCACAGTTGCGGTAGACGGCAAGGCCTATCTTTTTACCGCGCCCTGCAAAACCGGGAAATCCACCCACACCAGGTTATGGAGAGAATTATTTGGTGACCGGGCGGTGATGGTTAACGACGATATGCCCTTTCTGCAAATCGCGTCCGACGGCGTTTTTGCCTATGGCTCGCCCTGGAGCGGAAAGCATGGATTGGCCACTAATATTTGCGTTCCCCTACAGGGCGTTTGTTTTCTGCATCGTGGAATGGAGAATGTGATTCATCCCATAGAGCCGGTGCGCGGGATTATGACGCTTCGCCACCAGGTGCATATGCCTGCAGATGACGCCTTGAAGCAAAGAACGATGTTGCTATTGGATATATTGGCAGAACGCGTTCCGCTATGGCAGATGCATTGCAACAAAGAACCGGACGCAGCGCGGGTTGCTTATGCTGCCATGTGCAAATGATTTCAAAAGAGCATTATCGGTAAAATCTGTGTGTTCGACACCTTTCTGCCGTCTTCGTCATAGACTGAGGCGAAAGGAGGTGAGAACATGACTTGCAGATGTAACTGTGGATATCTTGCGTTGCTGATCGCTATTTTTGCCGGTGTGTTGGCAGGCGTGCTGTACGCTCTGGGCTTCATTGCTGTGGGCGTGGTCTTTTGGGTGTATCTGGGCATCGGCGTTTTGGGGTTTCTGTTGACGCCTCTGTACGCAAGCGGTGCTTGTGGTGCGGGCTGCAGCGGATGCTTTGCCCGGTACAGGACGCAGCTGCTGATAGCGGCCATCGGGACGATTGTTGCGGCGGTGGTAGGCTTGATTGCGGCTCCGTTCGTGGCGACAGCGCTGGTTGCCGTCATTTTGGGCGTGGCGACCTTGTTTGCGGTGCTGCTTCCGGCAACACTGGTCTGTCTGACCGAATGTCTGTGTGACAGATAAACCAACGAAATGCCCCCGACCTTGCCGGGGGCATTAATTTGTCCGAAACGCAGCATAAGGATGTGACTTTGTCCTTGCTACTGGAGAGTGGATGTGCTAGAATAAATGCAGAAACTGGATGAAAGCTGTCACCAAACAAGGGGGTCAGAAGCCTGTGAAGCGCACAGATGCGGCATATCAGCAATATTTGAATATTTTGCGGGAAGAGCTGCGACCGGCGATGGGCTGCACCGAACCCATCGCCCTGGCCTATGCCGGTGCGAAGGCGCGGCAGCTGCTGGGCGCATTGCCGGAAAAGGTTACCGCCCGGATCAGTGGTTCGATCATTAAAAATGTCAAGAGTGTCATTGTGCCCAACACCGGGGGACAACACGGCATAACCCCTGCAATTTGCATTGGAATTTTGGCGGGAGATGCGGACAGGGAGCTGCAGGTGATTTCCGGGGTTGGAGAGGAACAGCTGCCTGCATTGCAGGAGTTTATGGCCCGGACACCGGTGGAGATTTCCCAAGCGGATTCTGACCTATCCTTTGACATTGATCTGACCCTGGTGCGAAGACAGGAGCGGGTGCGCATTCGGATTACAAATCACCACACCAACGTGATCCATTTGGAGAAAAATGGGGAAGTTTTGCTGGATCTGCCGGTGGTGGAGGCCTCAGAGGATCATCTGACGGACAAATCCTGTCTGAATATTGAGGACATTGTAGCCTTTGCGGACTGCCTGGATGTGGAGGATGTGCGCAGTACGGTAGGTCTGCAGATTCAATGCAACCTGGCGTTGGCGGAGGAAGGTCTCAAAAATGACTGGGGCGCGAACATTGGAAGCGTGCTGCTGTACAGGCAGGGACAGCTGCTGAGTAAAAAGGCGGCTGCCTATGCGGCGGCGGGTTCCGATGCCCGGATGAGTGGCTGTGAAATGCCGGCTATCATTCTGTCTGGCAGTGGAAACCAAGGAATTACTGCCAGTGTACCGGTAGCGGTCTATGCAAAAGCTTTGGGAAAAACCGAGGAAGAAATGCTGCGCGCGGTTACGCTGAGCGATTTGGTGACCATCCATCAGAAAACGGGGATCGGTCGGCTGTCTGCCTACTGCGGTGCGATCAGCGCTGGCTGCGGTGCAGGTGCGGGCGTGGCCTATCTTACAGGAGGCGAGGCTCATGCGGTTGCTCACACGGTGGTCAACGCCATTGCCATTTTGTCCGGTACGATCTGTGACGGAGCAAAACCGTCGTGTGCTGCGAAGATCGCGGCGGCGGTGGATGCGGGCATTTTAGGCTGGGATATGTACTGCGAAAAGCAACAGTTCTACGGCGGTGACGGCATCGTCACCAAGGGCGTGGACGAAACAGTGCAAAACGTGGGCCGCCTTGCCCGGGAGGGGATGAAGGCCACGGACAAAACAATTTTGGAGATCATGCTGGGCGCAGAAAACGCCCGGTCGTGTTAAAAAGACAGGCCTGTTTCCAGGCCTGTCTTTTTATTCTTTTTTCAGCAAATCAGCAAGGGTGATGCCCTCGAAGAAATTGTCAATCATGTTATCCAGGCGATCCCACATGGGCTTGGCCTCACAGCAGGTAGTCCGGGAACAGGCTGCTGGGCCGGTAAGGGAGCAGGAGGCCACCGCAAGACTACCCTCGGTGAGCTTAAGAATACTGCCGATGGTGTAGCCGTTGGGTTGCCGGTTCAGCCGGTAGCCGCCGCCTTTGCCGTGGACGGCGCCCACGAAGCCTGCTTTTGAGAGGGTGGTCATGATGGATTCCAAATATTTTTGAGAAATATGTTCTGCCTCTGCAATTTCTTTTAAGGGAACGTATGCGCCGGCTTCCTGCTGCGCCAGGCACACCATCACCCGCAGAGCATAACGTCCTTTTGTCGATACGATCATGGCTTACTCACAGTGCGCGCAATGCTCGCAGTCGGGGAAGTCCTTTTCGTCATAGGGAATATTATTTTTGTCGAAATAGTCCTTCAGGGCATTCTTGATGGCTTCTTCCGCCAGTACGGAGCAGTGCATCTTGTGCAGGGGCAGACCGTCCAGCGCCTCGGCCACGGCCTTATTGGTCAGCTGCATGGCTTCATGGATGGACTTGCCCATGATCATTTCGGTGGCCATGGAGGAAGAAGCAATGGCGCTGCCGCAGCCAAAGGTCTCAAACTTCACATCCACGATTGTTTCGTTTTCGATCTTCAGGTAGATCTTCATGATGTCGCCGCATTTGGCGTTGCCCACTTCTCCCACGCCGTCGGCATTCTCAATCACACCCACGTTCCTGGGGTGGGTAAAATGATCCATAACTTTTTCGCTGTAAAGTGCCATAATTTTCTCACTCCTATCACAAAATATACTGGCGTTTTCCGTTTTGCAGATCACGCCATACGGGGGAAATGCTTCGCAGGTATGCAACTACCTGGGGGACGACGGTCAAAATATGGTCGATTTCTTCTTCGGTATTGTATTCGCACAGAGAAAGGCGCAAAGAGCCGTGGGCCACATCGTGCACCCGGCCGATGGCCAGCAACACATGGCTGGGATCCAGAGAGCCGGAAGTACAGGCAGAACCGGAGGAGGCTTGCACTCCCTTCATATCCAGCAGAAGCAACAGGCTTTCGCCCTCGATGCCCTCAAAGCAGAAGCTCACATTGCCGGGTAGGCGGTTTTCAAGGTCGCCGTTGAGGGCGCAGTGAGAGATCTGAGAAAGGCCGGTGATCAGCTTGTCGCGCAGAGCGGTGACCTTTGCAGAATTTTTATCCAAATTGGCAAGGCTTTCTTCCAGCGCAGCCACCATACCACAGATGGCGGGCAGATTTTCTGTGCCCGCGCGCTTGCCTCGCTCCTGTGCACCGCCGTCGATCACGTTGGTTAGCGCAATACCTCTGCGGCAGTACAGTGCGCCTACGCCCTTGGGGCCGTGGAATTTGTGGCCGGACAGGCTGAGCATGTCGATATTTTCTTTTTTGACATCGATGGCTAAGTGGCCCACAGCCTGGACAGCGTCGGTGTGGAAGACTACACCGGCTTCCTTACAGATAGCACCGATCTCGGAGATGGGAAGTACAGAACCGATCTCGTTGTTGGCGTACATCACGGTGACCAGGCAGGTTTCCGGCCGGATGGCATTTTTTACGTCCTGAGCGGTGATATTGTGGTTGGTTTTGACATCCAGATAGGTGACCTCAAATCCTTCTTTTTCCAGTCTTTTTAGCACGTGGAGCACGGCGTGGTGCTCAAAGGCGGTGGAGATGATGTGCTTTTTTCCTTTTTTTGCACCCAGCTTAGCGGCGGAAAGGATAGCTTGATTATCGGCCTCGCTGCCGCCGGAGGTAAAGTAGATTTCCCGGGCTTCACAGCCGATACACCGGGCGATGCGCTCCCGGGCGTCTTCCAGCAGCTCCTTGGCTTCCTGACCCACGGAGTGGAGACTGGAGGGATTTCCGTAATAGGTTTCAAAGGCCGGCATCATGGCCTTTAAGGCTGCCGCACTGATCTTTGTGGTGGCGGCATTATCGGCGTAAACTTGCATATTAAAAATCCTCCTGAGAGAACTGTCATTCCGAGCCAGTCAGCAGACTGGCGTGGGAATCCCCATCGATCAAGGAGATTGCCACACCAGTGACCTCTGTCACTGGTTTGCAATGACACGATTTTTTATTTACCTAGTATTTCTGTAGGTAATATAGCATCACTTACCTACATTGTCAATAGGTAAAAGGGATTTTGATTTCAAAATTCTCCCATATTTTTCGACTTTTTCAGCGGTTACAATCGGCTGTGCTTGGAATATTAAGAAGGCAAAGGCAAGGAGGATCGGAAATGAAAAATTTATTTCGACGCGCCGCGGCGGCGGTGCTGTGTGTATACCTATTAACAACCACCGCTTTGGCAAGGGAGCTGGTGCCGGTGGGAAAGGTAATCGGGCTGGAATTGCAGGATAAGCATGTGGTAGTCGTAGGATTTGATGAACAGCAGGGAGCGGCGGCCAAGGCGGCAGGCATTCTAAGCGGTGACATCATCCAAAAAATCGATAATCTTCAAATCACCTGCGCCGAGGATGTGCGCAAAGCGTTACGGATGTCGGACGGTACGGTGGCGGTGGAGATCTGCCGGGAAGGAAAGATTACACGGCTACAAATGAAGCCGGTCATCACAAAGGATGGACCGAAGCTAGGCGTGTATCTGCGCCAGGGCATTACCGGCATCGGGACAGTCACTTGGTATGACCCCGAAACCAAGCAGTTCGGCACGCTGGGACATGGTGTGAATGACAGCAGCGGAAATCTTCTGCCCATGGCCGAGGGTAGGGCCTATCAAGCAAAGGTAGCAACCGTTAAAAAAGGCAAGTGCGGTGAACCGGGGCAGCTTTACGGCACCATTACTTCGCCGGAACCGATGGGAACCTTGAAGGCCAATACCCAGCAGGGTGTTTTTGGGATTTGCGAGAATGGTTGGGAGGGACAGGCCGTTCCGGTGGCTACCATAGCACAGGTGAAAACTGGAGACGCGGTGATCCGAGCCAACATTTCCGGAGATGCTGTACGGGAATATTCTGTGAAAATTCTGAAGATTTATCCCAAAGCGCGGTCGAACGGACGAAATCTCCTGCTGAAGGTCACCGACCCGGCGCTGTTGGAGATCACCGGCGGCATCGTGCAGGGAATGAGCGGGTCGCCCATCATCCAGGACGGAAAACTGGTGGGCGCTGTAACGCACGTGCTGGTGAATGATCCGACGACGGGGTATGGAATTTTTATTGAGAATATGCTGGATGCGGCGGCGTGAGGAGGTGTTAATATGGATTTCTACAAAGTTCCCATTGGGTTTGGTATGGCTCTATCTGCCAACACCGCGGCTATGAACCGCTATGCGCATTTGACCGAACCTCAAAAGCAGGACATCCTCAACCGCTCCCACAATGTCCGCAGCGAAAAAGAAATGCATGACCTTGTGGCAAGCCTTGCTCACCCCGCAATGCAATAATATAGATTAGGATCGGGGTGCCTGCCGGTGGCAGGCACACTATCACAAGATTCGCTGCGCTCTGCAACACGCCCGTTTTTTGTGGTCTGCTACATTGCCTTACGTTTGCAACCTGCCAGGACAGGACTTTCATCTTGTCTTTTTTCCACTCGGATGGGAAGGCTCAAAACCCGATGCTATAAATGGGAGAATTGCAAAAAAACTTTTCATATTTTACGTTGACACGCTTACAACTGTAATTCCACCATGAAATTATTAACTTTTTGTTAGAAAAATGGTTGACACGCGGCGGAAGGCGCGGTATAATTAGCGTATCTTTACATTCGCACGGCTCTTTTGTAAAATGATGCAGGTTCTGGCATTCAAAATTGCAAAATGTCTTGCGAATCGAGAGACAAAAATCCATAATATGGAGGAGAACATCATGAAAAGAAACCTCAAGTCCGTGTTCGCGATGGTTTTGTGCCTGGTGCTTGTCACTGCTATGTTCGCCGGCTGCGCTCCGACAGAAGTCGAGCAGGTCGAACTGAAGCAGGCCGCTTACAACACCACCACAAAGACTATGCCCAGCAACTGGAACGAGTTCACCTATGCGGACAACAATGACACTCAGATCATGAGCTACATTGGCTCTTCTTTCTTCGAATATGACTACAAGTTCGAAGGCAACAAGAAGTACAATGCAGACGGATCCATTAACAAGGCCGGTATCGTTCCCGGTGCTTACACCACCAACTACTCCGCAGCCACCAAGCTCGAGGACGTTACCTCTGCTGTGGATGCCAAGTGGGGCTACACCGATGCTCAGAAGGCCGAAGGCGGCTACGCATGGAAGATTACCCTGCGTGACGACCTGAAGTGGGACGATGGCACGGCCATCACCGCTGCTGACTTTGAATGGTCCATGAAGCAGCTGCTCGACCCCACCTTCATGAACTTCCGCGCTAATACCTACTACGACACCCTGATGATCAAGAACTCCAAGGGCTACTTCTTCCAGAACCAAGAAGGCACCTACGAGCCCGTTGCAAGCTTTGGCTACACGACCAACAAGGAAGCTATTGACGCAGGCAAGACTCTGTACATTGATTCCCAGTTCTTCTGGGGAACCAATTCTACTTATGTTGATGCCAACGGCAATCCCTGTCCCCAGTGGCTCGCCATCAACGACGAGACCATCTACACCGGTGTATACGAGGGCGAACCCGATCCTATCTCCGGTGCACAGTTGTGGGCAAAGTACGCCGGCTATGTTGAAGTTGGTGCTCAGTACGCAAATTATGCATCTATCTACGTTGAGAACACCGTTCGTGACGTTAAGTGGGAAGATGTTGGTATCTACGCTGTTGAAGGCGAGAACGCCATCGTTCTGTGCCTGGATAAGGCTTACTCCTTCCTGAAGGAAGACGGCAGCCTGTCCGTTTGGGCTCCCTACTACTTCTCCAGCCTGCCCGTCGTTCACAAGGCTAAGTACGAGGCTTCCAAGATCGCTCCTGCTGAAGGCGCAACTCTGTGGACCTCCAACTACAACTCCTCTCTGGCTACCACCGCTAGCTGGGGCCCCTACAAGCTTGTTGAGTTTGAGGCTGGTTCTCACTACAAGCTGGTCAAGAACGAGTACTGGTACGGTTGGAACATGGAGCAGTACAAGAATCAGTACAACATCACCGCTATCAACTGCCGTAAGGTTGAAGAGGCTTCCACCAGCTGGATGGGCTTCCTGAACGGTGATTACGACGATGCTGTTCTGGATACTGACAATGTTGCTGATTACCTGGACTCCAAATACGTTTACTTCACCTCTACTTCTACCGGTACTTTCGGTATGCAGCTGTACTCCAACCTGGACGTTCTGAAGAAGAGCGAGAACAACAACGGTATTCTGGCTATCCAGGAGTTCCGTCACGCTTTCAACCTGGCTCTGAACAGAAGCGACATCGTTGAGAAGATCTGGCCCGGCTCCGCTATTCCCTGCTTCGGCCTGCTGAACGTTGCTTACTACTACGACATCGAGAACTCTCCCGACCTCGAGGACGCTGGTCAGTACCGTAACACCACTATCGCTAAGGAAGGCATCCTGCGCGCATACGGCTTCGAGCAGAATGCCGACGGCAAGTGGTCCAGCGGCGATCTGAAGGATCTGTCCACCGACGATGCTTACGATGCTCTGACCGGTTACAACCCCGTTCTGGCTAAGGAAAAGATGAAGGAAGCAATTGCTATCCTGACTGCTGATCCCGAGAAGTATGGCTACGATGCAACCAAGGACATCACTTTGGTTTACGGCTCTTCTGTCGATAACGACAAGCAGAGATTCCGCGCAACCTACATTCAAGACCTGCTGAACGATCTGTCCAAGGATACCGCTCTGGAAGGCAAGATCAAGGTTGTGTTTGACGCATCCGCAGGTCAGAAGTGGTCTGAAGCTTTCCGCTCCGGCGCAACTCAGATCGGCTTCGGCTACGGCTTCTCCGGCAACGGCTTCAACCCCTTCGACATCGTGGGCGCATTCGTCAACCCCGATGATGATCTGAACTACCACATGTACTGGGATACCTCCGCGATCCCCATGACTCTGACCATGCCCGCCGGTGACTACGCCGGTGCCGGTGAGACCATCACCATGAGCGTGCAGAACTGGTACTTCTGCCTGAACGGTCTGGCTGAGACCGAGAAGCAGGCTAAGACCTATAACTGGGGCGAAGGCTATGCTCCCGTTGAAGCAAGACTGATGATTCTCTCCGCTCTGGAAGAGCTGGTCATCAAGGAGAGCCGTTCCGTCATGCTGATCGCTGATAGTGGCGGATCCTTCCTGGGTGCTAAGTTCTCCTACTTCTCCACTGATGAGCACACCTTCATGGGCTTCGGTGGCATCAGATACATGGAAGTCAACTACACCGACGCTGAGTGGGATGCTTATGTTGCTCAGAACAACAACAACCTCGCCAACGAGTACAAGAAGTCCGAGTAATTTCAGATAGCTGAATTACCTGAATTTAATTAACGCAAACGGCGGTGAGCCACTGTGCTCACCCCTAGTTTGCCATTTATGCGACACTCTTAAAAAGCTGAGTAAGTAAATCCCCAAAATTGCAATAGCGAACAATCAGACTGTTACGAAGATGAATAATCGCAAGCGACCGGTTTTATAATAGCTGAAAAGGATAGCTATTCTTTGACAAATTAAGACGGTTTTAACCGCTCACTTTGGCGGTGCGCAATTTTCGTGCGCGCAGAGCCGTGCAAATAACTGCTTTTTTTGGCTCGAACACTATGAATTGGAAAATAACAAAAACAGAGGAGAAATACCTATGTATATGTTTAAATATGTGTCGAAGCGTTTGGGCTTGATGCTGTTCACATTTTTCATCATTTTTACGATGTGCTTTGTGCTTATCAAGCTTTTGCCTATCCCGACAAATGCGCTTCCCGGACAGGACCCCGAAATCGTTATGAAAACCCTTGAAGGAAGAGGTTGGATCACCAACATCAGAGAGGGTGAAAACGGTGTCTGGGAATATGACAGAGTGCCGATCTTACAGCAGTACGGTACCTATATCAAGAGAATAGTGACCAAGGGCGACTTCGGTATTGTGACCACCTACGGCGAATATCTCAACATGAATATCTGGGAGGTATTTGTCAGCCATCTCCCGCCCACGATCTTGATAAATATTTATTCCACCCTGATCGGCGTGCCCATCGGCCTCGGTTTGGGTATTTTGGCTGCGCTCAAAAAGAATAAGTGGCAGGATCAGCTGATCAATATTTTCATTATTTTGTTGATATCGGTTCCCTCCATCGTATTGGCTCTCATGATCCAGTATGTATTCTGCTTTAGCCTCGGCTGGTTCCCGCTGACGATGTCAACCAGCGACGAATACTTCACCTGGGAAGTATTCCACTCCATGCTCCCTGCTGTATTTGCTTTGTGCCTGGGATCCATCGCAGGATATGCACGTTACACCCGAGCCGAGCTGTCCGAGGTGCTTACAGGAGAGTTTATGCTTTTGGCCAGAACCAAGGGCCTTACAAAAAGACAGGCGATCTACCGTCATGCAATGCGTAACTCTATGGTGGTCATCTTCCCCTCAATACTTAGTGAGTTTGTCTCCGTGCTTTCGGGATCACTTATTATTGAGAAGATGTTTGGAATCAACGGAGTTGGTGGACTTTACCTCAACTCGATCACATTCCAGGATTATGACTTCTTTATGTTGTTATCCGGCTTCTACACCCTGGTAAGCCTGACACCAGCCATCGTTATTGATATCAGTTACGGTTTCATTGACCCGAGAATTAGAATGGGAGCAAAATAATTATGGATCATAATATAAATAACATTCCCATAGAGAAGTTTCAATTTGCCACAAGAAACGATTTGTATCATGACAGCAAATTTGAAACCAAGCCTGTAAGCTATTTTCAGGGTGCTTTTCAGCGTTTCAGCAAGAATAAGGGCGCTGTCGTTGGCGGTGTGGTTATTGCTATACTGGTGCTTTTCGCGATCATTGCCCCATTTTTCACGCCCTTCAAGCCTGCATACTACGATATGTCGTACGCATACGTAACCCCCAAAGCCCCCCTGTTTGCTAACAGCGGTATTGATTTTTGGGACGGATGCAGACAGAAGGATACCAGTTACGTTGGCTATCTCAAGGACTATGCACTTGCTGCCGAAACAGGCAGAGAAGTTATCAAAAATGGTGAGTATACCGTAAGCGAAGATGGTTCCGTTTATTCTTACCGTTACGATACCTATTATGGTGTGGGTTTCGGTAAGTATAAGATCATCTCTGTGGAAGAATTTAAGAACATTCAGAGATATCAGGACGAAACAGGCAGACAGGTGCTTTATCCTGTGGTCAAGTTTGCTGACAGACCTACTCTGGAAAAGAATAAGTACGATGCAAACATCTACTACAAGGTACAGGATCCCAAGGCATCTACGCTCCGCCCCAAGCTGGACAACAATGGTGATATCATCCCCAACTACTGGAAATATGAGGCGGGGGATACCAATAACCTTATTCCGGAGTATAACTCCCTGAGAATCGAGGGCGAAGACGGCATTATGGAGGACGGCAAGCAGTACTTCTATGCCTATGGCCGTAAGGTCGACGGTGGTATTGAGATCAGAGCTGAATACTACGAATACTATATCTATCAGCACACCCAGGTGCTGAAGGACGGCATTAAGGAGCCTCTGTTCCTGTTTGGTACGACGCAAACGGGCAAGGATATCTTTGCCTGCCTTGCCTACGGCGCAAGATTCTCCTTCATTTTCGCCACTGTTGTCGCACTGGTAAACTTTATTGTCGGTGTTATCTGGGGCTCTATTTCCGGTTATTCCGGCGGAAAGATCGACCTCTTTATGGAAAGATTTGCCGAGATTTTGGGCTCCGTACCTACAATAATCGTTGTTACGCTTTTGAAATACCATATGGGTACGGCAAGTCAGGCACTCGTCTTGTTCATAGCATTCTTTATGACAGGATGGATCGGCATGGCAGGAAGAACGCGTATGCAGTTCTACCGTTTCAAGAAACAGGAATACGTCTTGGCGGCAAGAACACTGGGTGCCCGGGATGCGAGAATCATGTTTAAGCATATTTTCCCCAACGGTCTCGGTACGATCGTAACCAGCATTGCTTTGGTAATTCCTTCGATGATCTACTCGGAAACAAACTTCACCTACCTGGGTATCATCAATCTGGAAGCAGGAAACACGACCAGTGTCGGTACGCTTATCGCAGCAGGACAGCAGTCTATTATGGCAAATGCCGGGTATGTGGCACTCTTCCCCTGTATGTTCTTAGTTCTTTTGATGCTCAGCTTTAATTTGTTCGGCAACGGATTGCGCGATGCGTTTAATCCATCGCTCAGAGGAACGGAGGATTAAGCATGAATAAAGAAATCAAATTATCGGTAAATGATCTTAAGGTCTCCTTCCGTACAGATGCCGGCAAGGTGCAGGCAGTACGCAACATTTCTTTTGATCTTTACAAGGGTGAGACGCTTGCCATCGTCGGAGAATCGGGATCGGGCAAATCCGTCACCTCCAAGGCAATCATGGGTATTTCCGCAGTCAACTCTATCTATGAGGGCGGCGAGATACTTTACGACGGACAAGACCTCATGCGTATTCCCGAGGAGGAGATGCATAAACTTCGCGGCGATAAGATTGCAATGATTTTCCAGGACCCCTTGTCCTCTCTTAACCCCATCATGCGAATCGGCAAGCAGATCACTGAGGCTATGCTTCTGAAGAACAAGGCAAACCGCAAGGAGGGTCGCATAACCTTCAATAAAACCCTTGCGGAACTGTCCGAAATGATCAAGAAGGCTCTTGCCGAGACGCCCAAAGCAGATGTTTCCGTTTCGGATGTTGAAAGATATATCAAAACCTTTGACGATTTCAATATTCAGGCAATAAAGCTTGAGAACAGCTACAACGCAGCTCGCACCGCCGCGGAGGAAATGATCGCGGTAATCGAGGATCTTCTGTTTCTCACCGAAAATAAGCAGAAGGTCGATGTTGTGTCAATGCTTGGCCTCATAAGACGCAGGCTCAAGGAGATCAACGACAAATACTTTGCTTCAAAATACGAGGAAGACCTGAAAGCACACGCAGCGGCGGTTACCGCCGTTATGCGTACGGAGCGGAAGAAGGTAACCCTGGTTGATTTCACTAAGAAGCTCGCAGGTGCGAGTGCGTCTAAGAACGAGGCATCTGACGAGACGGTTGAAGTGCTTAAGGCACTTGAGAAAACGGCAAAGGAGATGCTTGAGCAGCCCCAGTACAACTTCTTCAGAATCGGTTATTATGTGTATAAGCATCCCGAGACCGATCTGAGCCGGATGTCCGCTGACGAAGCGAACGAGATCGCCGTCAAATTCCTCAACGAGGACTTTATGGACTCCTTTATCGCTCTTGTGAAGATCGCAGTACAGTATTCGTTTAGCAACACCACCCAAAACAAGAAGGCCGCTATCGAGGCGTTGGAGAATGCGATCACGTTCTTTAGAGCAGGAACATTTACCCCTCAAGAGGCGGATGAAATCTGCAAGAGTGTAAACAAGAACGTTCTGGCAGCGATTGACCCCCTTGCCATTGTCAAGGATAGTGTAGCCTACACCTTTGGCAGTGCCCTCCGAAGAGAAGTGGAGAAGTATTTCTTCTATATTAAAAACAATCCCAAGGAGGAGGCTCGCTTTGCGCGTCAGACCGCGCAGAGAGAGGCACTGCTTGCCAAGGGCAAGAAGGTTGACTGGAAGATCGTTCCCAAGTCGGTCATCGAGCCTGCGGTGCAGATCGAGACGATCGTTTCGGTTCTCTCCCGCGTAATGAACAAGTTCAAGACCGATGTTGTGAGCGCTGAGAGCTTTGACGCGGATAAGCGTTGCGTAGAGATTATCGATTACCTCAAGGAAAAAGCGTCGCAGGTAGTTTATACACTTACCAAGCGGATCGCAAAGGAAAAGGCTATAAAGCTCATGGAAGAAGTCGGCATTCCTGAAGCAAGAATGCGTTACAGACAGTATCCGTTTGAGTTTTCGGGCGGTATGCGTCAGCGTATTGTTATCGCTATCGCACTTTCGGCTAACCCCGATATCCTCATTTGCGACGAGCCCACGACGGCACTGGATGTTACGATTCAGGCGCAGATCCTTGAGCTGATCAACCGACTCAAGCGCGAACACAACCTTTCGATCATCTTTATTACGCACGACCTTGGTGTCGTTGCCAATATGGCGGACAGAATTGCCGTTATGTATGCAGGTAAGATCGTAGAGTACGGCACGGCGGAAGAGGTATTCTATAATCCTCAGCATCCCTATACTTGGGCACTGCTTTCCTCTATGCCCGACCTTGATACCAACGAGAAGTTGGATGCGATCCCCGGCACACCCCCGAATATGATATATCCCCCCGTCGGAGATGCGTTTGCTGAAAGAAATAAGTACGCAATGGAGATAGACTTTGAGATGCAGCCCCCCTTGTATGAGGTTTCTCCCACGCACTTTGCTGCAACATGGCTGCTCCATCCTAACGCACCCAAGGTTGAAATCCCCAAGATCATTACCGAGCGTATCCGGCGAATGAAAGAAAGAGGAGGCAACCATGGAGAATAATTGTGAAGTATTGTTGAAAGTGGACCACCTTTGTCAGTATTTTCGTTTAGGACGTAAGGATCTGAAGGCCGTTGATGATGTAAGCTTTGAGATTAAGAAGGGTGAATCCTTTGGACTGGTGGGCGAGTCCGGTTGCGGAAAGACCACAACAGGCCGTTCCATCATTAAGCTGTACAACATTACCTCGGGCAATGTATATTTCAAGGGGAAGAGAATCGGAGCGGGAACGCGCTCTTACCAGGACGCGATCGCCGCGGCCCGTGCCGATGCTGCCAAGAAAATCAAACTTCTCCGATCCGAAAAGAATGCGGACGATATAAGAAAGGCTGCGATCCGGGAAGAAATCCAAAAGATCAACGAGGAGCTTGGTGCTATCGTTGACAAGAACCGTGCACTCATCAAGGATGCAAAGGCTGACAGCAAGGAAGTTGACAAGCAGTATGTCGAGTCGCTTCTCAAGGCGCTGGAGGCAGAGTATGCCCAGAAATTCCGCGCAGCGGAGGGTGATGAAGAGAAACTCAAGGCTCTCAAGAAGGAATTCCATAACCGTTGCCGCGTAGCAAAGAAAAGCAAACTCATAACCCAAATCCAGATGATTTTCCAGGATCCTATCGCTTCTCTTGACCCCCGTATGACCGTGCGCGATATTATCGCTGAGGGGCTCGTGATAAACGGCATCACCGATAAGGATTATATCAACGAGAAGGTCTACGAGATCCTTGAGATGGTCGGTCTTGTGCGCGAGCATGCAGACCGTTATCCTCACGAATTCTCCGGCGGTCAGCGCCAGCGTATCGGTATCGCCAGAGCGGTTATCATGCAGCCTGAGATGATCATTGCCGATGAGCCTATCTCTGCGCTTGATGTATCTATTCAGGCGCAGGTGATCAACCTGCTGAACGATCTGCGGGAGCGCTTGGGACTTACCATTTTGTTCATCGCGCACGACCTGTCGGTGGTTAAGTACTTCTCCGACCGCATTGGCGTTATGTACTTCGGAAAGATGGTAGAGCTTGCCGATTCGGACGAACTGTTCAAGAATCCCCTGCATCCTTATACGAAATCTCTTCTCTCGGCGATTCCGTTGCCCGACCCCGTATATGAGAAGAAGCGCACGAGAATTCATTACAATCCTATTGCAGAACACGATTATTCAGTGAGTGCTCCTTCGTTCCGTGAGATCACCCCCGGACACTTCGTATACTGCAACGACATCGAAGAGGAAAAATACAAACAACAGGTCAAGTAACAGGATGGATGGTTAAAAGCAGTGAAACAGGAAAGCAAAGTAACATTAAGAAATTATGCGATTTGTTTTGGCATTGAGGCACTTATCGCGTTCCTCGTGATTTGGTCAAAGGGCTTTTTCACACAAAGCACGGCGGTCAATATCCAGATATTATCAGACGCTTTCTTCGTCCCGGGCATATTGATGACGCTTTTTGCGGGCATGCTATACGTCAGCGGCGAGGGCGCGCTCATCGGTATCGGATTCGTTCTCAGAAATGTTGTGTTCGCCTTTATCCCTATGGGCAGAGCAAGACACGAGCGATATGCCGATTACCGTGCGCGTAAGCTCAGTGAGACCAAAAAGCATAACAACAGCTGTATGCTTGTGACAGGACTTATCTTCCTTTTCATTGGAATCATCTTTACGGTTATTTGGTGCACAGCATTCTACAATGTATAAGATTATCCCCGCGCATATCATGCGCGGGGATTTCTTTGTTGCTTTCGCACAACCTCCGCCGGTTTTTATCAGTAGAGATAAAATACTTCAGCAAAGCATCTGTCCGACAGCAAAAGATTATTTCAATGCTGAAATTTGGAAATAGGGTGACAAAAATCATAGCGATACAAAACGGCAATGGCCTTGGCTGTCATTGACTTTTTCTGCCTGTTTGTGTACAATTATAGCAGAAATAGACAGGAGAAGGATTATGCAAACACAATATTTTACATATGCCTTGGAGGTAGAAAAAACCGGCTCCATAACTCAGGCGGCGGAGAATCTCTATATGACCCAGCCCACCTTAAGCAAGGCCATCCGGGACCTGGAGGGGAACTTGGGCTTTTCTGTGTTCAAGCGTTCCTCCCGGGGTGTAGTGCCCACCCGGAAGGGAGGGGAATTCCTGCAGCACGCCCGGAAGATCGTGACCCAGATCGAGCGGATGGAGCTGGCGCTGCAGGCGCAGGATACCTCGCACCAGATGTTCAGCCTGGCCATCCCCCGGGTCAGCTACATTGCTCGGGCGGCTGCGCAGCATGTCCGCATGGTGAACGACGGACGTCATATGCAGATTGATATTCGGGAAGCCAGCGCGATGCGCATCATCGACGCGGTAGCGCAGGGCAGAAGCGTGCTGGGCCTGGTACGGTATCATACCCAGGACGAGGAGTATTTTATGCGTTGTATGACAGAAAAAGGTTTGCAGTTCGAGTCTGTCTGGCGGGCGAATTATATGGCACTGATGTCTGCGGATCATCCTTTGGCAGAAAAGGATATGCTTTCGGCGCAGGATTTTGCCGATTGTGTGGAGATATCCCACGGAGATGAAGAGGTACCCTATATCCGCACCAGCGAAGCGGAGATGGTTGCTGGCCTTGCACCCAGTGCCAGGCGGATATTGGTCTATGACCGGGCTATGCAGTTCGATCTGCTACAGACGGTGCCTGGGGCGTATTGTTGGGTATCGGCACAGCCCAAGGAGGTCTTGGAAAAGTATGGACTTGTCCAGCGGCGGTGCAGCCGAAGTTTGCAGTTTAGAGATATGTTGATTAGCCGGTCGGGATACCACTTCAGCAAACTGGATCGGGCGTTTATTGATATTTTGTATTTGCAGCGCAACGCAGTGGCGTATGGCGATTGATATTCCTATAACTTATGGAAGGTATGCCAAAAAAGAATAGGAAATGGGACGCCATAGCATGAATGCGCGCGATTTTGCGGAAATACACCGGGGAAATAGGAAATATCTATGGTATTTGTTGTTTTTCCGGTATATTTGTCTATTACTTTCCCGTTATTAGCCCTTCTGTGTACATTCCTATCTGGAAGAAAGGATATACTGGATTTCGATTTCCCAGTGAAGCGGCTATTTGATATAGTTATATAGATATTTCTGTAACCGATTCCATAGAAGAATTCCATAAAAGGAGAATTACTATGCAATACCGTATTGAACATGATTCCATGGGCGAGATCCAAGTGCCCGCTGATCGCTATTGGGGCGCACAGACCCAGCGTTCCTGCCAGAATTTTCCCATTGGTGTGGGTATTGAGACCATGCCCAGAGAGATCACTCACGCCTTCGGCATTCTCAAGCGCGCTGCGGCACAAGCAAATCACGTCCTGCGTCCTGAGAAGATGACCGCAGAGAAGCTCAGTGCCATTACAAGCGCCTGCGACGAAGTCATTGCCGGCGCCCTCAATGACCATTTTCCCTTGGTGGTATGGCAGACCGGCTCCGGTACCCAGTCCAATATGAACGCCAACGAGGTCATCGCCAACCGGGGCAACACCATTGCGGATAAAAAGCTTTTGCACCCTAATGATGATGTGAATATGAGTCAGTCCTCCAATGATACCTTCCCCACGGCTATGCACATTGCTGCGGTTTTGGCTTTGGAAGACAAGGTGATCCCTGCTGTTGAGCTTCTGATTAGCACCTTCAAGCGGCTGGAAGCCGAAAACGAGGGCGTCGTCAAGTCCGGCAGGACCCATCTGCAGGATGCCACGCCCATCTCCTTCTCCCAGGAGATCTCCGGTTGGAGAAGCTCTTTGGAGCGGGACCTTCAGCTGATCCGGATCTCCCTGGAACCCCTGAAGGAGCTGGCGCTGGGCGGCACCGCTGTGGGCACCGGCCTGAACGCCCCCAAGGGCTTTGATACTCAGGTTGCAGAGGAAGTCAGTAAGCTGACCGGCAAAGCATTCCGCACCGCAGAGAACAAATTCCATGCGCTGACTTCTAAGGATGAGCTGGTATTTGCCCACGGCGCCCTGAAGGCACTGGCAGGGGATCTGATGAAAATCGCCAATGACGTGCGTTGGTTGGCCTCCGGCCCCCGGGATGGCTTGGGTGAGATCACCATTCCTGAAAATGAGCCCGGCTCCTCCATCATGCCCGGCAAGGTCAATCCCACTCAGTGCGAAGCTGTCACCATGGTGGCCGTACAGGTCATGGGCAATGACACTGCTGTGGGTATCGCCGCCAGCCAGGGTAATTTCCAGCTGAATGTATTCATGCCGGTACTGATCTATAATTTCCTGCAGTCGGCACGACTGCTGGCTGAGTCCATGGTGTCCTTCCATGATCACTGCGTGGTGGGAATCCAGGCAAATCGGGAGAAGATGGCCCACAACCTGCACAATTCTCTGATGCTGGTTACCGCGCTGAATCCCTACATCGGCTATGAAAACGCTGCCAAGACCGCAAAACTGGCCTACAAGGAGAACATCTCTCTGAAAGAAGCCTGTGTCCGGTTGGGCTTCCTCACCGCGGAGCGGTTTGATGAAGTATTCCACCCTGAGCAAATGATCTGAAGGTGATGATTATGACATACTCATATTTTCCTGGTTGCACTCTGAAAACCAAGGGCAAGGAACTGGATATTTGGGGCAGGGCGTCAGCAGACGCCCTTGGCTTCCATTTGGAGGAACTGTCCCAGTGGCAGTGCTGCGGTGCTGTTTACCCCATGGCGAAGGATGAGATTGCTACCCGGCTGTCCTCCGTTCGGGCGCTGATGGCGGCTCAGGAGGCGGGACAGGAACTGGTGACACTGTGCTCTGCCTGCCATCACGTGATTAAGCGGGTCAACCGGGATATGCAGACTGACGAAATCATTCGGGATCGCGTCAGCCGCTATTTGGGTCTGCAGACCCCTTATGCAGGCGAAACCAATGTGCTTCACTATCTTGAAGTACTGCGGGACCGGGTGGGTTTTGACCGACTGAAGGAAAAGGTGCTCAACCCCCTTACCGGCCGCAAGATCGGCGCTTATTACGGCTGCATGCTGCTGCGACCTGCCGGCGAAATGAGCTTTGACGATCCGGAAAACCCTCGGATTATGGAGGATTTCATCCGGGCAATCGGCGCAGAACCTGTTATCTACGCCCGGCGTAATGAGTGCTGCGGTGGCTACTGCACTGTTAAGAGCAAGGCTTATGCCACGAAGCAGGTAGATGCGATTATAGAAAACGCCCGGGCTTGCGGGGCTCAGGAACTGATCACAGCCTGCCCCTTGTGCCTGTATAACTTAACAGAAAATGCATCCAACGGTCTGCCTGTAGCCTACTTTACTGAGCTGCTGGCGGAGGCCCTGGGTGTAAAGGAGAATGGGAAATGATTGACACAATCAAGCACATTTCCGGTGTAAATCCGAGAAAATGTATGAAATGCGGCAAATGCACCGCCTCCTGCCCCGCGTTCAGTGAAATGGAATTCCATCCCCATCAGTTTGTGGAGATGGTGGAAAACGGCCGTACCGATGAATTGATGCAATCAAAAGGCATTCACTTTTGCCTGAGCTGCTTTGCCTGTGTGCAGAGGTGTCCCAGGAATGTAGAACCTGCCAAGGTTATCGAAGCCGTACGGCTGGCCGTGGTGCGGCAGCAGGGCGGTGATTACCTGACCCCCGACGAGATTCCGGCGCTGCTGGATGAGAGCTTGCCCCAGCAGGCTATCACTGCGGCATTCAGAAAATATAGAAAGTGAGGGAAAGAGCATGCAGCGTGTAGGCGTATTCGTCTGCTGGTGCGGCAGCAACATTGCCGCCACTGTGGATGTGGAAAAGGTTGCCGAAACTCTGGGCAAAGAGCCCGGCGTGGTCTTTTCCACCCATTATCAGTATATGTGCTCCCAGGCGGGGCAGGAAATGATCCAAAACACCATCCGGGAGTATGGTCTTACTGGCGTGGTCATCTGCTCCTGCTCTCCCCGGATGCACGAAAATACCTTCCGCAAGACTTGCGAAAAGGCAGGCTTGAACCCTTATATGGTGGAGATTGCCAACATCCGGGAGCAGTGCTCCTGGATCCATAAGGATAAAGAAGTGGTCACGGAAAAGGCCGTGATCCTGGGCCGTGCAGCCATTGCTAAGGTACATCTGAATGCACCGCTGACCGCCGGAACCAGCCCTGTTAAGAAGCGGGCTCTGGTCATCGGCGGCGGTATCGCCGGCATCCAGACCGCTCTGGACATCGCAGACGCAGGGTTTGCGGTGGACATCGTGGAAAAAGAGCCCACCATCGGCGGCAAAATGACCCAGATCGATAAAACCTTTCCCACACTGGACTGCGCCGCCTGTATTCTGACACCCAAGATGGTGGATGCAGCCCAGAATGAGAAGATCAAGATCTATTCCTATGCGGAAGTTCAGTCCGTCAAGGGATTTGTGGGTAATTTTCGGGTAACCATCAAGAAAAAGGCCCGGTATGTGGATGAGACAAAATGTACCGGTTGCGGCCTGTGTACGGAAAAGTGTCCCCAGAAAAAGGTACCCAACTCATTTAATCTGGGGCTGGACAACCGTCGCGCCATCTACATTCCCTTTGCCCAGGCTGTGCCGAAAATTGCTACCATTGACGCTGCCTACTGCACGATGCTACAAACAGGCAAGTGCGGCGTCTGCTCCAAGGTCTGCACTGCCGGCGCCATCGACTACAAGCAAACCGACCAATTCATCGAGGAAGAATACGGCGCTATCGTGGTGGCTACCGGCTTTAACCCCATCCAGTTGGACAAGTATGACGAGTTCGCCTATTCCCAGAGCCCTGATGTGGTGACGAGCCTGGAATTTGAGCGGCTAATGAATGCAGCCGGTCCCACCGGCGGCACCCTGCTGCGGCCCTCTGACGGCCAGCACCCCCACACCATTGTGTTTGTGCAGTGTGTTGGCTCCCGGTGCGATGACAGCAAGGGCAAGCCCTACTGTTCCAAGATCTGCTGTATGTACACCGCGAAGCACGCCATGCTGTGCCGGGAAAAGTATCCTGACACCGAGGTGTATGTGTTCTACATCGATGTTCGGACCCCTGGCAAGAATTTTGACGAATTCTACCGCCGTGCGGTGGAGGAATACGGTGTTCACTATGTCAAGGGTATGGTGGGCAAGGTGGTGCCTGAGAACGGAAAGCTGAAGGTTCAGGCCTCCGACCTGCTGGGCAACCGCCAGCTGCATATCGATGCGGATATGGTGGTCCTTGCGGCAGCCATCGAGCCGGACAAGAGCGCCAGACCTTTGGCAACCATGCTGACCGCCTCCATGGACACTAACGATTTCTTCACCGAGGCCCATCCCAAGCTGCGTCCTGTGGAAAGCCCCACCGCCGGCATCTTCCTGTCCGGCGCCTGCCAGGGTCCCAAGGATATTCCTGAGACGGTTGCCCAGGCCAGTGCCGCAGCTGCCAAGGTCATCGGCCTGCTTGCCAAGGACAATCTGGTGTGCAATCCCTGTACAGCCACCCCGGATGAGATCATGTGCAATGGCTGTTCCAGCTGTGAAAAGGTGTGCCCCTACGGCGCCATCTCGTACATCGACAAGGAGTTCCGTGGCCCCAACCGCACCACCCTTCTGCGCCGTGTGGCGCAGGTCAATCCTGCGGTGTGTCAGGGTTGCGGCGCCTGTACCGTGGCCTGCCCCAGCGGCGCTATGGATCTAAAGGGCTTCTCTAACAAACAAATTATGGCGGAGGTGGATGCAATATGCCGGTAAACGAAGAATTCAAGCCCACCATCGTAGCATTTTGCTGCAACTGGTGTTCCTACGCCGGTGCCGACCTTTCTGGCACGAACCGGCTGCAGTACCCCGCCAATGTGAAGATCATCCGGATACCTTGCTCCTGCCGTTTGAATCCCATGTTCATCCTGCGGGCATTTCAGCGGGGTGCTGACGGTGTGATTCTTTGTGGTTGTCATCCCGGTGACTGCCACTATACCACTGGTAACTACTATGCCCGCCGCCGGATGACCCTGCTCTTCTCTATGCTGGACTTTATGGGCATCGAGAGAGAACGCACCCGGGTAGAGTGGGTCTCCGCCGCTGAAGGCGCGAAGTTTGCCGCCACCATGAATGACTTTTCCGCGACGATCCATAAGCTTGGCCCGAACCGGAGATTGGAGGATCTGAGATGCAGGAAAGATTAAAGCAAAAAGCCATTGAACTTCTGGAAAACGGCACTGCTGACCGGATTCTAGGCTGGAAGACCGGCGAGTTTTTCTACGATCTGACCCCTGCGGTGTTTAACACCCGGGAGGAAATCGAGAAGGATTTTGTGTTCAATGCCTTTGCCGGCGCGAATTTGAGCAAATACCTCATTGCAGAGTCTCGAAAAGGCGGCAAAGTGGCTGCCTTCATAAAGCCCTGCGATAGCTATTCCTTTACCCAGCTGCTGAAGGAGCATCGCATTTGGCGCGAGAATGTCTATGTGGTGGGCGTGCAATGCGACGGCATGTGCGATATTGAAAAACTCCGGGGGAAGGGTTGCGAGGGCATCCTTTCTTGCCGGGAGAGTGGAGAAAATCTCGTCGTGGAAACGCTATACGGTGAGAAGACATTTCTGCGCACGGACGTGTTGGCAGAGCGCTGCGCTGCCTGTAAAAGCAAGAAACTCGTCATTTTTGACGAGCTGATTGGGCAGCAGGGCGAGGAAATGGAATCCGACCGGTTTGGCCAGGTTGCCTGTTTGGAGGCTATGACGCCGGAAGAGCGATTTGCCTTCTGGCAGGGAGAGCTGTCCCGGTGCATCCGCTGCAACGCCTGTCGCAATGTGTGCCCGGCCTGCAGCTGCGAAAAGTGTGTTTTCGATAACGCTGACTCCGGTGTGCGCAACAAAGCCGCTGCTGATTCCTTCGAAGAAAGTCTTTTTCACATCATCCGGGCCTTCCATGTCACCGGCCGATGCACGGACTGCGGCGAATGCAGCCGGGTCTGCCCCCAGAACATCCCCCTGCACTTGCTGAACCGGAAGATGATCAAGGACATCAATGAGCTGTACGGTGTCTACCAGGCCGGCGCTGACCTGGACACCAAGCCACCGCTGACGAACTTTACTCTGGACGATTGCGAACCCTCTGTCGTCCACACACGGGGAGGGCAATGACATGAAAAAAATTGCAATTTCCCACTTAAATGATCTATTTTCTGCCATTTCCCAGCAAAAAATGCTGTACATTCCTGCTGACGACGGCGCAAACCAGGCTAAATTTACCCCCTGGCAGGAGGGCCTGATGCTGACAAGCAAGCTCAATACCGTGCGCAGCGCCAAGGATCTGTTCTTCCCGCAGGTGGAAAATCTGGTTAATTTTAAAACCAGTGGCAAGACCATTGAGATAATCGAAAATCGAGCACAGACGCAGCCCTTTGTGATATTCGGTGTCCGGGCCTGCGACTGCCGCAGCTTTGACATTTTGGATCGGGTTTTCCTCAGTGATCCAGTGGACACCTTCTACCAGACACGCCGGGAACAGGGCCTCATCATCGCCCTGGCCTGCTCTCGTCCTGCTGAGACCTGCTTCTGCAATGCCTTTGGCATTAATGCGGCAGACCCCAAGGGCGATGTGACCTGCTGGATGGATGAGGAGAACCTTTACTGGCGGGCAAATACCCCAAAGGGTGAAGCGCTTACAGCTGCTCTGCCTATGCTGGCTGATTGCGGTGACGCAGCAGTAACGGCACAGCAGGAAGAGATCCGCAAGCTTCTGGACAAGCTGCCTCTGAACAGCCTTGATCTGACCGGCTTTGATGGCGAGCGTATGATGCAGCTGTTCAATAGTCCCCAGTGGGCAACCCTTTCCGAAAGCTGCCTGGGTTGTGGTACTTGTACTTTTGTATGTCCCACCTGCCAGTGCTATGATGTACAGGACTTTGACAACGGCCGTGAGGTACGGCGCTTCCGCTGCTGGGACAGCTGCATGTATTCCGATTTTACCATGATGGCCCATGGCACCAACCGCCCTACCCAGAAAGAGCGCTTCCGCCAGCGGTTTATGCACAAGTTGGTGTACTTCCCCAACAATAATGACGGCATTTTCGGCTGCGTTGGCTGCGGCCGCTGTCTGCAAAAATGCCCCATCCACATGAACATTGTCAAGGTGGCAAAAGCGCTTAAGGAGGATTTACAATGAAACATGATCCTTTGATCCCCATGCTGGGCGTTGTCACTATGATCCGTACCGATACTCCGGATGTCAAAACCTTCCGGGTTACAGGTCTGGACGGCAAAAAGCCCTTCGTTCACATTCCTGGACAGTGTGCCATGCTGTCCATTCCCGGAGTGGGTGAAGCGCTGTTTTCCATCACCTCCTCTCCCACAGAGGAAGAATATCTGGACTTTTCTATTAAAAAGTGCGGTTGCGTCACCACCTGGCTGCATCAGATGGAGGTGGGACAGCAGATTGCCATCCGCGGTCCCTACGGCAACGGATTTCCGGTAGATACAGAGCTTGCCGGCAAGGATTTGCTGTTCATTGCCGGCGGCATTGGTCTGGCACCGCTGCACTCAGTCATCAATTACTGCCGCCACTATCGGGATTGTTACGGCAAGATCGACATTGTCTATGGCTCCCGCAGCAAACAGGATCTTGTGGATTTTCCTGAGATCCTAGACGAGTGGTGCAAGGAGGACGGTATCAACGTCCATCTGACCATTGACAATGCCCAACCCGATTGGGATGGACATGTGGGCTTCGTGCCCAACTTCGTAAAGGAGCTGAATTTCGACACCTCAAAGACGGTGCTGATGTGCGGCCCTCCCATTATGATCAAGTTTACCCTGGCCGGCCTTATGGAGCTGGGCTTTTCCCGGGAGCAGGTGTACACCACCATGGAGCTTCGCATGAAATGCGCCCTGGGCAAGTGCGGTCGATGCAACATCGGTGACAAATACGTCTGCAAGGACGGCCCGGTGTTCCGCTTTGATCAGCTGGATGAACTTCCCGATGAGTATTAAGGAGAAAACGATGGAAAAAATGGTAAATGTTTTTCTTTACGGCAAGAAATATCAGATTCCCGAAAGTCTGACCATTATGGAGGCTATGGAATACGCCGGTTACCAGCTGGTGCGGGGCTGCGGCTGCCGCAACGGCTTCTGCGGCGCCTGTGCCACCATATACCGCATCGCCGGTGACCGGGAGCTGAAGACCTGCCTTGCTTGCTCCACCAAGGTGGAAGACAATATGTATGTGGCCACTTTGCCCTTCTTCCCACTGGTGAAGGAGGTCTATGACATCAACAAGATCAAGCCTACCGAGCAAATTATGATGCAGCTGTACCCCGAGATCTATGCCTGCGTGGGCTGCAACGCCTGCACCAAAGCCTGCACCCAGGGCTTGAACGTGATGCAGTATATCGCCTACGCCCAGCGGGGCGAATATGAAAAATGCGCGGAAGAATCCTTCGACTGCGTTATGTGCGGCGTGTGCTCCAGCCGTTGCCCGGCAGGCATCTCCCACCCCCAGGTGGCTATGTTGGCACGGCGGCTCAATGGTAAGTACATCGCGCCTCACTGCGATCATCTGGACGACCGTATCCGGGAGATCAACGAGGGCAAGTACGAGCTGCTGCTGGAAGAACTGATGGGCAAGCCCCTTGCGGAAATGCAGGAGCTTTATAACCATCGTGATATTGAAAAGTAAGGGGGCAGCACTATGTATCATGACGCATTTATGCAGCAGTCCATCAAAAAGGTGGAAGCTGCCCGGGAAGCCAATATGAAGCTGGATCCCCGGCGCATGACCGCTGAGCAAAAGGACGTTCTGCTGAAAACATACCACCCCGATTACCGGGAGGATCAGTTTGAAAACCTGGTATTCGGTCCCAACGCTGGCCAGAAGGTCCCCAAGGAGCTGGCAAGTTTGCTGCAGGCAAAGTCCCGGCTGCTGGGTAAAGAGATCGATCTGACCGAGCCGGACTATGACACCGATGTACTGATCATCGGTGCCGGCGGTGCCGGTACGGCTGCCGCCATCGAAGCGCACGAAAACGGCACCAAGGTGATGCTTGTTACCAAGCTGCGCATGGGCGATGCCAACACCATGATGGCAGAGGGGGGTATCCAGGCCGCTGACAAACCCGGCGACAGCCCTGCTCAGCATTTCCTGGATGCCTACGGCGGTGGTCACTTTGCCGCCCAAAAGGATCTGCTTTATAAGCTGGTAAACGAGGCTCCCGAGGCCATCCGCTGGCTGTCCGAGCTGGGCGTGGAATTTGACAAGACAGCCGAGGGTACTATGGTCACCACCCACGGCGGTGGCACCTCCCGCAAGAGAATGCACGCAGCCAAGGACTACTCCGGTGCAGAAATCATGCGCACCCTTCGGGACGAGGTACTGAACCGCCAGATTCCCGTGGTGGACTTCACCGCCGCCATCGAGCTGATCAAGGACGAAAACGGACGTTGTGCCGGCGCAGTCCTGCTGAATATGGAAACCAAGGAGCTGCTGATCGCCCGGGCAAAGACTGTGATCCTGGCCACCGGCGGTGCAGGACGGCTTCACTATCAGGGGTTCCCCACATCCAACCATTACGGTGCCACCGCTGACGGTTTGGTGCTGGCTTACCGTGCCGGCGCCCGTCTGCTGTACCCGGACACCCTGCAGTACCATCCCACCGGTGCCGCATTCCCTGCGCAGATCTACGGCGCACTGGTTACGGAAAAGGTGCGCTCTGTGGGTGCTATGCTGGTCAACGCCAACGGTGAGGTATTTATGAACCCCCTCGAGACCCGTGATGTTTCCGCAGCTTCCATCATCCGCGAATGCTCCGACCGGGGCAACGGCTTACCCACTCCGGAAGGCTTTGGTGTATGGCTGGATACGCCCATGATCGAACTGAAGCATGGCGAAGGCACCATTGAAAAGCGGATCCCTGCTATGATGCGGATGTTCGGAAAGCACGGTATCGACATCCGCAAAGAGCCCATTCTTATTTATCCTACGCTGCACTATCAGAACGGCGGTCTGAAGATTACAGACGATACCCAGACTGACATTGAAAACCTCTACGCTGCTGGCGAAGTGGTGGGTGGCATCCATGGCCGCAATCGGCTCATGGGCAACAGCCTGCTGGACATTATCGTATTTGGCCGCAATGCCGGCAAATATGCTTCCGAAAAGGCGAAATCCGTCCAGCCCGGCAAACTGACCCTTGCCCACGTTGCCGAATTTGAGCAGCAACGGGAAAAAGCAGGCGTTACCGGAGATGCTGTTTCTCCCAGACTGTTGCCGGATTATACCCGCAAGGTCAAGTGATGAAGGAGATGATCTTTTGTGGGATTTTTACAAGATCTTGGACAGATATTTAAAAGCGATGTGATGATCGTATTTTCTATTGCGGTTTTGGGATATCTGCTGGGCAGCATTCGCGTCAAGGGTCTGTGCCTGGGCACCTCCGGTGTGCTGCTGGTGGCGCTGGTGTTTGGCCATTTCAATCTACTGACGCCCAAGGTGCTGCAGGATGTGGGACTCATCAGCTTTGTCACCGCCGTTGGATTCATTGCCGGCCCGGGATTTTTCCGCAATTTCAAGAAAAAGGCCATCTCCTATGTACTACTGGGTATTGCTATCATTTTGGTTGGTGCTGCCACCTGCGTAGGCGTGATCAAGCTGGTCGGCATTCCTGCCGACCTTGCTGTGGGCATGATGTCCGGTGCGCTGACCAGTACCCCCGGTCTTGCCGCCGCCATCGAGTCCACCGGTAGCGATATGGCCTCCGTGGGCTATGGCATTGCCTATCCCTTCGGCGTGGTGGGTGTGGTGCTGTTTGTGCAGCTGATCCCCAAAATTCTGAAAATTGACATTGCTAAGGAGCGGGAGCGTCTTTTCGCCACCGTACAGAAAACAGAAACCGCGCAGACAAAAAAGGCTTACCGCCATCTGGATGATTTTGGCCTGCTGGCCTTCGCGGCAGCTGCTGTGTTGGGCGTGCTGATCGGCAAAATTACCATTCCACTGCCCGGCGGCGCTCAGTTTTCTCTGGGAACCTCCGGTGGCCCTTTACTTGCAGGCTTGGTGATGGGACACTTTGCTCACATTGGTCCTGTGGCCATTGATGTACCCAAAAAGACCCTGGATGTGGTTCGGGAAGTGGGCCTTGTCCTGTTCTTAATGGGTGCAGGCACCAATGCCGGCCAAGGCTTTCTGGAAATTCTGGGGCAATACGGCGTGGCGCTGTTCCTGCTGGGTGCGGTTATGACTGTTTTGCCTATGATCATCGGCTACATCCTCGCAGTCAGGGTGTTCAAAATCGACGTCCTTAGCACACTCGGTTCTGTTTGCGGCGGTATGACCAGTACCCCGGCATTGGGCACCTTGATGGCTGTGACGAAAACGGAGGCCGTGGCGATCTCCTACGCAGCTACCTATCCGTTGGCGCTGATTATGGTGGTGCTGTGCTGCCAATTTATACCGATTTTGTTTGGATAAGATTCAAATGCCTCCGGAGTACCCGGAGGCATTGTCCGTTTAGGGCAAATACCGCCCGGTTTTTCTTGCAATTTTACCGTAATATGGTATGATAAAAGAAAAGGAGGGCTTTTTTATGGCAAAAGAACAACTTTCAAAGATCCTGTCTGCGATGATGGAGCAGGAAAAAGAAAACCGTACCTTTACGGATCATTCCTGTCACGATTCTATGGCCATTCGCCGTTATGTTAGTGAGAAGCCGGCACAGGTTTGGCGGCCCAGCTTCTCCAAGGATATTGACAGGATTCTGTACAGCCCCTACTACAACCGCTACACGGACAAGACACAGGTATTTTCTCTCACGAGAAACGACGATGTTACCCGTCGGAGCCTGCATGTACAGCTGGTATCCCGGATCGCCCGCACCATCGGTCGGGCGCTGAATCTGAATTTGGATCTCATCGAAGCCATTGCACTGGGGCACGACATCGGCCATACACCCTTTGCCCACTGCGGGGAGGTGTATCTGAACGAGTTGTATAACAAGCACACCGGTCGGTTTTTTAACCACAACATCCATTCCGCCCGGGTGCTGGACAAGATCTTCCCCCTGAATCTGACCTTACAGACCCTGTCCGGCATTGCCGGTCACAACGGTGAGATCGAGCTTGCGGAGTACCATCCCGTACCGATGGGAAGCTTCGAGGAGTTTGAAGCGGCACTGGAAAAGGCCTACACTATCCCCGGTTACGCCAACAAGATCCAGCCCAACACTTTGGAAGGCAATGTGGTGCGTATTTCTGATATCATTGCCTATCTTGGCAAGGATCGGCAGGATGCTGCCAGCATACAGATGGTGGATAACCGCCAGTTTTCGGATTCCGTCATCGGAAGCATTAATTCGGAGATCATTAATAATTTGGTGGTCAACATCATTGAAAACAGCTACGGTCATCCTTATATCAAATTAGACGAGGAGCATTTCAAGGCAGTGCAGTCCTACAAGAAGGAAAACTACGCCATGATCTACGCCACCGAACCGGGCCGGGCGATTCTGAACCGGGTGGTCAAGCCCATGATGCAAGAGATCTATGAGCAAATGTTGGATGACTTGGTGCAGGACAAGCAGAATTCGCCGATTTTGCTCCATCACGTAGATTATGTAAATCAAACCCGATATCGCCGGGATGTTCGTTACGGAAAGGGCGAGCCAAATGGAATCGTGGTGGACTACATTGCCAGCATGACCGACGATTATCTCATCGATCTGCACCGCTACCTGTTCCCCAATAGCAATTACTATGTGGAATACACCGGCTATTTCAATGATCTGTACGAACGGCGCGACCGTCTCAGCGGTCAGCTGACCATGGATGAACCGGTTTGAGCATCCTATAAAATAAAGCCTTTTACGGGCGGCCAATGGCCGCCCGTTTTTTATTGGCGGTAAAAAATAAATATTTTCTAAAAATGGCAAAAAGTTCTTGTAATTATTTTGGATCTGTGCTAATATTGGATTAGTACAAATTAGCAACCATCCAATATTAGCTTTTATCCTAAAAAGAGAACAGGAGGTAAAAAGTGTGGCGCGAAGACGTGTGAATACCACCAAGCATGAGATCATTCAAGAAGGAACAAGACTGTTCCTTGAAAAGGGTTACTCCAATACCACGCCTAAGCTGATCTGTGACACACTGGACATCAGCACCGGAAATCTGACCTATTACTTTCCTACCAAGGAGCATCTGCTGGCTGTGCTTGTGGATATGCTTTGCAAATTTCAAGGCAAAACCATTCAGGACATGGTGGAGGAGGATGGACTAACATCCCTTTTGGCGGTGTGTATTGAGCTGACAAGCATGGCCGCCATGAGTGAGGACAGCGAAATTGCGAAGGATCTGTTCCTGTCGGCCTATTCCAGTCCTATCTGCCTGGAGATCATTCGCAGAAACGACGCTCAGCGGTCAAAATACGTTTATGGGCAGTACTGTCCGGATTGGAGCGAACAGCAATATATCGAGGCAGAAACGCTGGTCTCCGGCATCGAATATGCAACGCTGATGACCACGGGCGATTCTTCCCCTTTGGAAGTACGGATCACGGGTGCGCTGAACAGCATTCTGATGATCTACAATGTTCCCGAAGAAATCCGCCAACAGCAGATCGAAAAGGCCATTTCCATGGACTACCGTGAACAGGGTAGATATGTTTTGAATAAGTTTACGGAATTTGTGGAACAGACCAATGAGCAGACCTTTGAAGAGCTGCTGGGTGGGTCTTAAAATGAAAAGCAAATTACCCCGAGGAGGTACCGATATGAATAAAATGTTGAAAAGAGCTTTGAGCTTGCTGATCTGTCTGGCTATGATCCTGGCATATCTGCCGGAGAGAATGCTGAAGGTGACGGCCGCGGATGACCTGCGGAACGTCGTGGCAGACAGTAAGAAGGCCGATCCCAGCACGATGGATGGCTGGGAAAAATACTTTGGACCTACCAAGCTGGACACCGAATTTGCCGGTGCGGTGTGGACGGATAAATCCGTTTTTGCCGATGCCACCAATGCGCTACCCGGTGTTTCGCTGACAGACAAGAATAACTTCCTGGTTGCGCTGTCTGCCATCGCAGCGAACCTGTCCATCACAGGCCACGCCTCCGCACCCACGGATACCATGCTGGTGCTTGACTTGTCCGGCTCTATGGTAGACGGCACCTACGAGGTGGGCACGATCCGCTGGGGCAATAATTATCGAACTGTTGATGGCATCGATATGGCGCTGATCGAGGCCATGATCGATGCAACCAATGCCACCATCGACAAGCTGATGAAGCAGAACACCAACAACCGTGTTGGCGTGGTTCTGTATTCCGGTAACTCTGCTACCAACCAGGCGGCAACTTCTTCAACTGCTACGGTGGTGCTGCCCCTGGGTCGCTATACCGGTGTGGATAAGGAATATCTGTCTGTGGATACCACCTGGACGACTTCCACCCTTTACACCCGCAGAAATAACCGCTGGCAGGCAAGTGGAGAGGCTACCTATGTGGCAGAAGGCACAGCCATCAGCGTTTCTGTGAAGGACGGCCTGGAGACAGAAGCCGGTGTGGCTGTCAGTGACTCCTCCAAGCAGGTCAACGGTGGTACATACATTCAGAATGGTCTGTACCAGGCCATGAACCAGTTCCTGAGTGTGACCGATACGGTTGTTCCAGAGGGAAAGACCCAGGCCGGTGTGGAGCGCATGCCTGTTCTCGTCCTGATGAGCGATGGTGCACCCACCATTGCTACCACGAATTACACAAACATTGGCAATTCCAATACCGGTACCGGCAGCGGCACCAATGATCGCATCACCTTCCTGACCCAGCTGACTGCTGCCTACGTTAGAGGCCGTATTGCTGAAAAGTATAAGGATAATGAGACGGACGAAGCTGAAATGCTGTTCCTGACGTTGGGCTTAGGTACGGAAAACAGCTCTGCGGCTACTAACACGTTGTATCCTGCCGGTTCCAATGATACCTTGGTGGACTATTGGAATACGTATCTTGGCACGCAAGCCGGCAACACCGCCACGATCATTTCCGGCAATAACGGACTGAGCATTCAGCGGGATGCCGCCGTTACAGCCATGAACTATGTGGATAAGTATTTCTATGCCAGCAATGCCGAAGGCCTTGTGAATTCCTTTAATGACATTGTAAGTGAGATCGAATTAAAGGCAGAGACCTACACCACGTTGGTGGAGGGCAGCAATGCCGACTTCTCCGGCTATGTTACCTTTGAGGATGAGCTGGGCGAGCTGATGCATGTCTTTAATGTGGCGGGTATTATGATTGGCGACACCCTGTACACTGGACGGGAGCTGGCCAAGGGCATGACTGACGGCAATTTGGGTACGCCTGATGGCCCAACTGCCAGTGGCGACGAGCTGGTTGCAACTGTTAAGGAGCGCATTCCCGGCACGACCACCACCCAGGCACAGCAGCTGATCGCCAATGCCTACAATGATATGCAGCTGTATTATGCAGGCGACAACAACTGGAGCAACTACATTGGCTGGTATGCCGATGCCAACGGCAATTACGTGGGCTTCTGGGATAAGGATTCCGGTTACACCGGTGCTCCCGAGGGTGCTGTCTATGCCAACCGTTCCTATGGCTACCTGGGTGCCAACGGTGACAGCAATATGATGCACGTGGTGGTTATGGTTCGTACCGAGCTGGCTACCCTGCATCAGACGGTGCTGTTCAAGATCCCCGCAACGTTGCTGCCCACCGTACAGTACAGAGTTACACTGGACGAGCTTGATCCTTCTCAGGTGGAGGAATTCGCTCAAGAGCCGGCTGAGCCCATGCGCCTGGTCTTCGAGGCCGGCCTACGCTCCGATGTTAACTCTGTCAACATGGAGCAAAAGATCCGGGAGCACGTGGCAAAGGGTGGCCATGTCCACCGCAATGCCGACGGCACGGTGACCTTCTACACCAACGAATGGAAGATCGGCAATGACACCAACGGAAACGGCATTCCCGATCCCGAAGAAGTGGACAATGCCGTTGTAGCACATTCCCACTTCCACCCCGCACTGGATAACAACCGTTTCTACTACATCGAGGATACTGTGATCCTCACAGGCTCTGACAGCACGGTTACCGACAGCACCCGTCCTACCGATACGGACAGCGATGCTGCAAACGGAACGGGTTACTACCACAACCGCTACATCTACGCATCCACCGGCCGTACAGCCATCAAGACTCCCATTGCGGCTACCACTTTGGCAAACGATGCAATGTATGATACGGAGGGTGGCTATTGGTACGTTCCTGCGGGCACCATGTACCATGACCTGGCCCGTTTCCAGATCAACAAGACTGAGAATATCACAAACACTTTGGCATATTCCTTCTTCCCCTCTGTTTTCGACAAGGTTTCCAAGCAGGACGTGTACACCTTCCTGGGCAACAACGGTGCAATTACAGTAGCACCTGCCACCGGCATTGTGCTGAACAAGCAGGTGCAGGGGGACATTCCCGGCGTGAGCCAGTACACCTTCCGCATTACGCTGAGTGGTGCTTCTGCAGGCACGGCAGCGCCTGTGTTGACCGATGCCAACGGCAACGCCCTTGCCAATGTGACCATGTCCGCCATGAGCAACGGCCAGTTCACTGTGACCATGCCGGCAGATGTGAGCGCATACATTTCTGGCATTCCTGTGGGCACTTCCGTCACTGTGGAAGAGCTGATCGATGGTGACTACAAGGTGGTGGACATCGAGGTGGCCGGCGTTAAGCAGAGCATTACTGCGCCTGTGTCCCTGACCATCCCTGCTTATGCCGCAAACGGCTCGCAGATGGTCAGTGTGACCATCACCAACGCCCCCAACGGCTATGGTGATCTGGTGATCAGCAAGGATATCGTGCATGATCTGGCATCCGACCCCGCAGCCATGGCAAATAAGGAATTTGCTTTCCGGATCAAGCTCTCCGGCAGCAAGATCACCGCCGGTATGACCTTTACCACCAGTGAGAGTAACACTCTGACCGTGGGACAGGACGGCTATCTGACCTACGCAGGCGGCGAGCCGGTCAAGCTGAAGAATGACGAGTCCGTTACCATCTACCGTATCCCCGAGGGTACGACCTACACCGTCACCGAGGATGCACTGCCCGGCTTTACACTGGACAGCATCAATGACGATACAACCGCCACCCAGGCAAGCGGCGTGATCAGCGCCAATGTGCAGAGCCTGGAGGCCTTCTACAACCGTTATCCTACTGTGTTTACGCCTGTGGAAGTGCCGGTAACCGTGGATGTGAGCAAGGTCCTCAATGCGATCTCTCCCTACACCGGAAACGAAGAATTTGTGTTTGTGTTGCAGATGCTGTTGCCGGATGGCACCTATCCCAATATCGCTACTACCAATGGCAGTGAGTATCTGAAGGTCGGTGCAGATGACACCGAGCAGGGCGCTTTCAAGCTGACCTTCGATAAAATGGGCACCTACTTCTTCCGGGTGGTAGAGCTGAAGCCCTCTGAGCAGATACCTGCCGGGATCGATGCTCCCGGTATGAGCTACTCCACCATGCAGGCTCTGTTTGAGGTGATCGTTACAGATAACGACATGGACGGCGCGCTGGAAGTAGCAGTTCGTGAAGAAGCGCACGTAACCGCAGATGCTCAGTATACGGACAATGATACGGAAAAGATCGAAAAGATTTCTGTGGCAACAACCTTTACCAATAACTATCAGGTCCATGCAACCAACACCACTCTGAATGTCCACAAGACGCTGAACAATGACACTGGCGCAGTGAAGCCGCTGACCAATTTCCACTTCACCATGTATCCCAGCGATGCAAATGGCAATGTAGCGAACGGTGCGCAGGGTACCAAGGTCACCACCTCCGCACTGGGCGATGCGACCTTCGACATTTTCCTGGACACTGCTGGTACTTACTACTACAAGGTATCCGAGGACATCCCCACCGGTGCGGTGCTGAATGCGCAAACCGGCAAGTATGTCCTCAACGGCATGAGCTATGACCCTGCAGAGTATCTGTACACAGTGGAGGCAGAGGTTGACGGCAGCAGCAATCTGGTGGTCACCAGCCGTACGCTGAAGAATCTGACCACCGGCGCAAATATTGCGTCCGTAAATGGCGGATATACCGCTACCTTTGTCAATGATTACGAACTGACCTCCACCAGCATCCTGCTTCCCTTTTCTAAGAAGCTGGTCGGCCGTGCGCCTACAGAGGGAGAGCTGTATCAAACCTATTTAGTGCGTACGGACAGCTACTTCAACGCATTGACCGATTCCAATGCATGGAATGCATCCTATTTCATTACACCCAACAACAGCAGCAATGTGGAGCTGACCTTCCACAAGGTGGGCACTTACCACTACAAGTGGACAGAAATCGCGCCTGCTGAGGCAACTGTGGATCCTTCCACCGGCCAATACACGCTGAACGGTGTCAGCTACGATAACGCTGTGTATCACATCACCATTACCGTTGCGGACAACGGCATCGGCGGACTGACCGCCCAGACTGTGGTCCACAAGCTGGGCGAAATGGCTCCTGTGACTTCCGCAGATTTCGTCAACACCTACACTGTCACAGGCTCTGACGAGGTGACCATTGGCGGAAAGAAGATTCTAAATGGCAGAAAGATGGCAGCCGGCGAGTTCACCATCGGTCTTTACAGCGATGCGCTGTGCCAGAATGAGACCGCAACCACCACCAACAAGGCAGACGGC
>JAZURL010000016.1:0-2808 GCA_045606205.1 Faecousia sp.
TCATCCGGACTTGATTCCTCCTTTAGTTATGTTTCGGCGGTTGGCAGACCACCTCAACTATATCTAAAGGAGGATATTTTTTCTACTCATAGCTAAAGCTTTTTGGAACCACCAGCCGGGCTGGTGGTTTTCTTTAACCAATAAGAAAACTGGCAAGTCGAAATGGCTTGCCAGTTTTTCCTCTGTTATGGGTATGGGCATTTGCCCGGTTGATTGTATCCGGTGGATAGTCGAATGCTCTGCTTACCACAGGCAGCGAGGATTCGTACAACCGGTAATTCTCTTTATACAAAAAATGCTCTATGAGCATGCACAGAAGAATGATGTGGATAGTATCGCATTACAGTTGAAAATGTTAAGTGCAGAACAGTTCGAAATTGCATCGGAAGTCATGACTAATCTTTTAAAGGCATTTTCACTGAAAAAATAAACCAAGCAGCGGCTGCCAGTGACGGCAAGCCGCTGCTTATTTTATATTCCAATTTTTCCACTAACAGCATCACGCTTTTTGCAGCGGGCTGTACAGCTTTATTCCTTTTTACTTTTGGCGAACAGGTTGGTCTTTCGCTCCTGACCCTTGATCAACCGAACGATATTGCTCCGGTGCATAAAAACAGCCAGCGCGCCAATGAAAATACCGCCGATCATCACAAGCAGATTGTCATTGTGGAAAATGGCGAAGCAAACGCCGAAGGTCGCGGCACCCAGCACAGAACCAAGGGAAACATACTGTGTGACCGCATAGGCAAGGGCAAACACCACGAAGATCAGCAGACCGATCCGCCAATCCACCACCCATGCGACGAACCAGCCGCTTAGGATACCCTTGCCGCCCTTGAAGCCCAGCAAAGCCGGGAAAACGTGACCCAGCATCACACATACGCCGCCAAGGATCAGACCCTCCTGATAGAGATCATACTGTCTCATGATCAGACCGGATGCAAGGCAGGCAAGTACAGCCTTGCCCGCGTCGATCAGCACCACATACAATGCGCTGCCCACACCGTAATTGCGGATAAAGTTGGTAAGACCCGCATTGCCGCTGCCATGGCTTCGGACATCGTCATTGGCGACCAGCGCGGACATACAAACAGCGCCGTTCAGATTGCCCAGCAAATACGCGGTCAGCGCACAGACAACGATAGCACCCCACATGATTTATTCCTCCTTGTCGCCCTTCTGGCGAATGGTGATACGAATGGGTGTACCCTGCAGACCGAACACCTCACGGATCTGGTTTTCCAGATACCGCTGATACGAGAAATGGAACAGCCGGGCATCGTTGCAGAAAATGACGAAATGCGGCGGCTTTGTGCTTGCCTGAGTCATGTAGTAGATCTTCAGGCGGCGGCCCTTGTCCGTAGGCGGCTGCACACGGGCAGTAGCATCGGCAAGGACGCTGTTCAGGGCACCGGTGGTGATCCGGGAGTTATTCTGGACGAACACGTCCTGAATGGTCTGGAAGATCTTGTCCACTCTCTGACCCGTCAAAGCGGAGAGAAACACCACAGGGGCATAGGTCATGTAGCTTAAGCCATCCCGGACAGCGGCCTCCATGTCACGCATGGTGTTGGTTTCCTTGTTTTCCACCGCATCCCATTTGTTGACCACGATGATGGCAGCCTTGCCCGCCTCGTGGACCAGACCTGCGATCTTGGTATCCTGCTCGGTGGCACCGTCGTTGGCATCGATCAGGATCAGGCACACGTCTGCCCGCTCGATGGCGTTGATGGAGCGCATGTTGGAATACTTCTCAATGGCATCGTCCACCTTGCTCTTGCGGCGCATACCGGCGGTGTCGATGAAGCAATACTTGCCTGTCTCGTTCTCAAAGTAGGAGTCGATGGCGTCCCGGGTAGTACCCGCTACATTGGACACGATGACCCGCTCCTCACCCAGGATCCGGTTCAGGAGGCTGGACTTGCCGACGTTAGGCTTACCCACGATGGCGACCTTGACGATATCGCTTTCCTCGCCCTCATCCTCTTCCTCAGGGATATTCTCCAGAACCCAGTCCAGCAGGTCACCGGTGCCATGACCGTGGACAGCAGAGGTTTCAAACAGATCGCCGATGCCGAGACTGTAAAATTCAAACACATCGGGATTCACAAGACCGACAGAGTCGCACTTGTTCACCGCCAGAGCCACGGGCTTGCGGGACTTGCGCAGCATGGTGGCAACATCCTGGTCAGCGGCGGTAACACCGGAGCGCACGTCCACCACCATGATGATGGCATCCGCCAGTTCGATACCGATCTCCGCCTGGCGGCGCATAAATTTCAGCATATCATTCTCGGTGCCGGGCTCAATACCGCCGGTATCTACCAGAGAGAAATGCCGGTTGCACCATTCGCAGCCACCGTAGATCCGGTCGCGGGTACCGCCGGGGGTATCCTCCACGATGGAGGTGCGGTGACCGGTGAGCTTATTGAATAACATGGATTTACCCACATTGGGGCGGCCAACAATGGCCACAAGGGGTTTTGCCATGAGCAACACTTCCTTTCCGGGAAAATCAATTATATATTATTACACATTCCCGTGGAAAAAGCAACGAAAATGTGACGAATCCATTTTTATTGGGCAAAAAGGAAAAAGAGGAAGGCAGGAAGCCTTCCTCTGCATTTCCGCATTGTGCCTTACTCAGCCTCAACAGCCACGACCTGACGGCCATTGTAGGTACCGCAAGCCTTGCAAGCTCTGTGGGGCATGACGGGCTCACCGCACTTGGGGCAAACCGCAACGCTGGGAGCGGACAGCTTCCAGTTGGAGCCACGGCGCTTATCGCGGCGGGCCTTGGACACTTTA
>JAZURL010000017.1:0-9483 GCA_045606205.1 Faecousia sp.
AACCAATATCCAACCCCAGCAAAAAAAACCAATCTGACCTTCAAACATAAAAACCCACCCCCCGCCTACCCAGTCGGCGGCTGCTTGTTTAGTCTGTAATAATTGCGTACTGAACGGAAGACACAACATCCTTTTCCAGAATGATGGTCAGCATACCGCTTCCCTTTTTTACGGTGTAGGCATTACTGCCGTTGAAGCTCTCTGCGCCGTAGGCGGCTTCCACATCTGCCTTGGCAGAGCCGATGCAGATGCCCTCATCGTTTTCAACCATATCGTCCACAAAGTACCAACCGTAGACATAATCCTTGTCGCCGATGGGGTAGGTTTCCAAATAGAAACTGTCGTAGCCGTAGCTCTTATCCAGGCCTTCGAAAGCGCAGCTGGTGGACTCGCTGTAGGTCTTGGGTTCGCCCAGCGCGGCAACGATCTCCGCAGCCGGGGCATGGAGGGCAATCTTTGTTCCCTTGTAGGTAAAGCTGAAGGAATCCTGTGCCGGCTCCTTGCTCTTGCCGGGATCCTCTTCTGTTGGCTGGCAGGCGGCGAAGCATAGCATCATGGCCACAGCCAGCAAAATTGCAATCAGTTTTTTCATAACGTCTCCTTAATTTGTCTCTGCCTCCATCGCCTTTTTACGGGCGTGGTAGGTTTCTGCTTTTTCCGCCCAAAGGGCGCTTAAATCTGTATCATTTCGCCGATCCGGCACACCGCACTGCTCCTGCAGTACCTTGCCGAACCAGTCGGCGGCTTTTTCCGCGCCATACACATTCAGGTGCAGGCCCGTATCGTAGGTGTCTGTAGACCAGTCAATGCCAATTTCCTCCTGATGCTCCAGCATGTTGATATATAAAAGGTCATTTTCCTGAGCATATTCCTCGATCTGGGCATCCCACTGGGGCCACCATACAGGAGAAAGGGCAGGAGCTTTGATCAGCACCAGCTGGGTGCCTTTACTTTTGCACAGCTCCACCATTTTGTCAAGATAGTACCAGCTGTTTTCACCAAAATCGTAATTGACCAGCGGGCGCTCCACGTGTTCATCCTCCAGGGGCTTCACGCCTACTTGCATGAGATAGCCGTTGTCGGACACCGTATCCCGCTTGAACCAGTACTTGAAATCTTCCTGGGTCAACTGCGACCACCGGTCATGATACCGAAGCAGGGGGAAGAAGTAGGAATACATGGCCTCTTTTTCCCGTTCTTCCTCGGTCATGGAAGCCAAAATAGAATTGTACTTGGCCTGCGACCAGCGCATTCCATCCAAAGTCATGCGGTTGTAGGCCTCACGCTGGCTTTGGTCGCCGGTGGATTTGGGGGTGTCGTACTTCATAGAAAGCACATTGAACACCATCACCTTGGGGGTCTCGTACTGAAATGTCTCTTCCATCAGATAGTAGGACTGCCAGATGAGTTGCTGTGCACTGCCCCGGATATAAGAGGTGATGCCGTATTTTTCCCACATGGTAATAGGAGAAAAGTTTTCGTACACTTCGCAGTCACCGATGAAGATGACATCGTTGTTCCCGGCATTGTCGTAATACTCGGAAATCAGCGCGCCCTCTTTGTGCTTGCCCACCATGTACTTGGGCACCAGCAGGGCCTGCAGGCAGAAAAGAATCCCTCCTGCAATAACCAGTGCAAAGAGCAATAAAGCAATTTTCTTCTTCATATACCCTCCTAGAACTGGTTGTAAATAAAGTCGCTTGCATTATACCCGATGCCGTAACTGCCCATAAGCAGAACGACCACCAAAAGCACAAATACAAGGATGTACCGAAGCGCTGGCTTGTCCCACAGAGCCTCCCGAACGCTTCCCTTTTTCTCTTGGAACAGGCTCACGGCAAACATCACCGCGATACCTCCCAGGATGATGCCGTAATCCAAACCGGTCAGACCCAATTCCATCATGGTGCCGTCCCAAAGGATGCAGAAATTGAAGGTGGTCACCAAAGAGCCCATCCGGCGGAAGTAATCCCCCACATTGGGGAACAAATCCACAATGCGGATGAAATTCATCAGAATAAACATCCGCAGAATCTCAAATGCGCCGTACCACTTCTTCTCTTTCAGACCGAAGCGGTTGTGGAATTTTTCGTACAGGGGATTCAGTTCCTCCGACACCACAATGACAAAGCAGTTCATCATGCCCCACAAAATAAAATTGGGGGTAATGCCGTGCCAAATGCCGGTAACGCACCAGGTGGCAATAGATGCCACATACACGGGCAGGCGTTTGCCGAAATTGCCCATGGTAGTACGGGCCTTTTTGCTGAGTTTCAGAATAGGCTGGCTGACGGACAGGGGGTAGAAAATGTAACTTTTCATCCACACACTGAGAGAAATATGCCATCTGCGCCAATATTCTGCAATATTTTTCGAAAAAAACGGCCGGATGAAATTTTCCGCCAGGTCGATGCCCAGGGCTTGGGACAGGCCGATGGTCATATCAATGCCGCCGGTGAAATCCGCATAGATCTGCACCGCGTAAAAGACGGTCAGCAGAAAAAATCCCACGCCGGTAAATTCCGGGCCCCGCAGGGCGATCACCGCAGCAGCGATCCGGTCGGCAATGACCATTTTCTTGAAAAAGCCCCACAGCATTCTCTGCAGGCCGAAGGAAAACCGCTTGCCGTCAAAGGCTCTACCCTCGGTCAGTTGGGGGGCAAGATCCGCATGGCGGCTGATGGGACCCTGGATCAGTTGGGGAAAGAACGACACAAACAGCAGCAGTTTGAAAGGGTTCTTTTCTGCCTTGTCCGTGGCCCGGTAAATATCCACCACATAGCCCATGCTTTGAAACATATAAAAGGAAATGCCCAGGGGCAGACCCAAAGTCAAAAAGGACAGCCCTGTGCCCTGCGCCATAGTGCCAAACGGCTCGGCAAGCAAAAACTTGCACATGCCCAAAACAGCGAAATTCAACACCAGGCAAACCACCATAATGATGCGGTTCTTGCCCTTTACTTTGGCTTTGTATTCCTTTTTCTCCTCCCGGGAGAGGGACTGCTTGTTTTCGGCAAGGTGTTTTTCCTGCTTGCTGAGATTCCTATCCATCAGCAAACCGGCAAAGTAGGTAGAAACGGCGGTCAGTAAAATGAACGCCAAATATTCCACTCCCGCCATGAGATAAAAGAACATACTGCCCGCCAAAAGCCAGCACCAACGTGCCTTTTTCGGCAGAACATAGTATCCCAACAGGATAACCGCCGCAAACAGCAGAAAACTTACGGACGTAAACTGCATATCACTCTTCCATCAGCCGTTCCACCAGGGCATACAGTGCCTGGGCGGAATTAAAGTTCTCGGGAGTCAGTTCCACAGCGGGGATCTGCACATCGTACTCTGCATCGATCTCTGCCACGATGGTAACGATGTCAAAAGAATCCAGCACCTTGTCGTCAATCAGGCCGGTTGCGGTCTCAAAATCCACCTCGGGGTGCAGTTCATTCAGAATGTTCAGTAATGCTTCCATAATCGTCTCCTTTATTTTCCGGCATACAGGTTTTTCAGCCCGTTGCGGTCAATTTTTCCGTTGGGGGTATAAGGGAGTTCTTCCAGTTGCTTGGTCACATTGGGGATCATGTAACGGGGCAGTTTTCCCTTAATATAAGCCGTCAGTTCTGCCAGGGTGATGTCGCCGGTGTAGAACAGGACGATCTTTTTCTTTTCGTTATCGAAAATACAGCAGGCAGACCGCACCTGGGGGTGCATATTGACGATGACCTCGATCTCACCCAACTCAATGCGGTGGCCCATGTGCTTGATCTGATAGTCTTTCCGGCCGGCAAATTCCAGTTCGCCCCGGTCGTTCCAACGACCCAGGTCGCCGGTGCGGTAAATCAGTTCCGGGTACAGGTTATTCAGCGGATTTTGCACAAAGGCTTCGGATGTTTTCTCCGGATTGCAGTAGTAGCCCAAAGTCAGCCGAGTGCCACGGACGCAGATTTCCCCCTGCTGACCCACGGCCGGAACTTGGTTGTTCTCATCCAGCAGAATGATTTGGGTGTTTTGGAAGGGCCGGCCAACGGGCAGGGTCTCGTCCTCAGAAAATTCTCGATCCACTTCATAGTAACAGCAGATGCCGGTGGTCTCCGTGGGGCCATAGAGGTTGATAAACCGGGCCTGGGGCAGAGCCTGCCGCCACAGCTTGAACTGCTTAATGGGGAACACCTCGCTGGCAAAGGCGATGGTGCGCAAGTATTCCGGCTTGACCGTCTCGAAGGTGCGGAACGAGGAGATCATAGTCAGCGCGGATACCACCCAGCACAGGGTGTTGATTTTGTGTTCGTTCAAAAATTCCACCAGTTTGATGGGGAACATAAACAGTTGCTTGGGGATCAGCACGGTCTTTGCGCCGTACTTCAGCGTGGGGATAACTTCTTTCAGATAGGCATCAAAATACAAGGGCGTCTGATTGCCAAAGACGGAATGTTCGTCAAATTTCAGCACCTCACACAGGTGCTCCACATAGTCAATGACACTGCGATGGCAGGCTACCACGCCCTTGGGCACACCGGTAGAGCCGGACGTGAACACGATATAAATAGGGTCAATATCCAACTGCTTGTCCCGAATGTTCGCAAGAATCGCATCGTCGGCCTCTCCCTCTGCCAGCTCATCGTAGCGGAAAATGCGGCCTTGATAGTTCAGCTCGGACGCGATGGCTTCCGTAGTCTCATCACAGATCAGCGCACCGGGGCCTAGGGTCTGAAAGATCAGCTCAATGCGATGCCGGGGCATCTCATCATCCAGGGGTACATAGTAACAGCCTGCATAGATCGCGCCGAAAAATGCCGCCAATGTGGTGGGGTGCTTACGCATAAACACCACAATGGGCTTTCCGTAAAAGCCCTCTTTATTCAGCCGGGTACCGATGCTGCGGGCCTGGTTGTAAACTTCTGAGAAAGTCAGACCCATCTGCTCATTGGCAAAGGCCATCTTATCCGGACAGCGAACCACCGTCCGCTCCAAATACTGCAAAATATTGGTCTGCATAGCAGTTACTCCTTTCGGATTCTTGAGAAAGCTACCAGTTATGTCATTCCGAGGAAGCCGTAGGCGACCGTGGGAATCCGTTCTCCTGCGGCTCTTAGGAGCCGCGCGGCACCTGTGGTGCCGCAAAGATGCGGATTGCCACACCAGTGACCTTGAAGTGGTATTCTTGCCACCGGCAAGCATTATCATTCTGATCTGCTGCGCAGAGCACCACGGTCACTGGTTCGCAATGACACGGCTGTAGGATGAATTAACGCGTAACCAAACAGTCGTATTCCTTTTTCAAGGGTTTGTCGCAGGCAAGAACGCTTTGTCTTGCCAGCACTTCCATGGCATCGAGAAAGCCGGGGCCGATTTCGTGGTCCCGCTTAATCAGCGACAACTCCGTACAGCCCAAAATGATGGCCTCCGCCCCCTGACGGCGCAAATCCTCCGCCGCGGACAAAAATCGATCCATTTCCGCTGGTTTTCCCGCCTTGACATTGTTAAAAATCAGATGCATCACATCTTTTTGGGCATTGGCTGACGGTGCAATGGGCACAAGACCCTGCTTTTCCAGCTCCTTATGGAAAATACCGGAACACACCGTGCCGTCGGTGGCCATAATACCCACCTTTTGAATGCCATTCTCTTTCAGATGAGCCACTGTTTCCCGGACGCCGTTGATCAAGGGTACATCCACCCCTGCTTCCAGGGCATCCATGAAATAATGGGCGGTAACGCAGGGCACCGCAATGCACTCCGCACCCTGGCTTTGTAAAGCCTTGCCGATTTCCAGCATTTTCGGCAGGGGATTTTCCTTATTGTTGTCCAAAATATAAGCCGTCCGGTCGGGAATAAAAGGCATATTGTAGACGATCATGGGAAGATGCTGTTGGTCGGCATCCACATCGGTCATGTTAATGACCAGTTCCATAAAATGGGCGGTTGCGATGGGGCCCAGGCCGCCGATCACGCCCAAAATCTTCCTGTCATCCATGGCACACCTCAAGGCTTCGCGGCCAAAATAGCCGAATCTTCCCAAGGCAATTCGCTAGCCGGGAGTTTTTCGGTGGGGGTTGCGGGATACTTGGACTTATCCCGAACGAAAGGATCGTAGCCAATATCCGGATTGTTCTTGGCCGCTGCAGAGAACGCATCCAACTCCGCATCCGTAACCAAGCACAGTGCACGAGACCAAACATTATCAAAATGATAATACGTTTTACCACCGTCCACACTGACGAGCAGCCAATAGTGACGGGAATGCCCGTCGTAAGTCTTTTCTACATCTATGGTGGGAATGTTCAGCCGCTGAAGCAACAGTTTCTGCACGGCAAAGAAGAAGTAGCAGTCACCCTTAGCCACGTCTCGATTGAGCAACTGGTAGGCTGTCTGCAGCCAATCAGCCTCCTCGTGCACAAAACCGGCAGGTTTTGAACCGTAGGTCAGATGCACGCTCCGGCGCGTCCACACGTAAACGGCCTCGGCCTTTTCCCGGTCCGTCATATCATCGGTGATAAACTGCTCCAGAATGGAATCCGCTTTCGCGTAGATCACTTCCGGGTCAACAAAATTCGCAGGCTTTGCCTTAACAAGAACCTTAATAACGACAGGCGTAGCGCTGTTGCCGGAAGCATCCACCGCAGTATAGGTGACTTCATAAGTGCCGGGTGTATTCAAATCTACCCCGGTATTATCGATTTCCAACTTGGGCTTGGGATCCGCATTATCCGTAACCGTCACACCGTTCTTATAGGAAATGGTATCGCCAACATAGACTTCCAAATTCTTTGCACCAGCGATCACCGGAGCGACCTTATCCGGCGCAGCAGAGGAAGCCGGCGCGGACGAACTGGCCGGAACAGGGCCGCTGGCAGCAGGCGTGCTTTCCGTGCTCTGGCTTTCGGTTCCGATGATATCATCCATCGTTACAAGCAACACCACCAACACGATGGCCAAAAGCATGATCGTAACAATATACGCCATATTGGATTTTCTGCGTCTTCTTCTCATAAAACATATCTCCTGAACGGTGGGGGCAATTTTTCGCCCAGTTTCGCATTCTAAAATTAGCCTACCCTACATTATATCCCCACGGGGGCAGAAAATCAAGTGCAGAATGTGGAAACACCTATCCCCAAAACTGCTGTCATCGCCGAGCGTATACTCTATCGTACCAGCAGATTGCCACGTCGCCATTTTGCAATGGCTCCTCGCAATGACATACATCGTAATGGTAAACCCCGGCTCATGTGAGCCGGGGTGCGTATTAGCAATAAAAATCCTTGATTTTCTTTGCTCTGCTGGGGTGGCGCAGCTTGCGGATGGCCTTGTTTTCGATCTGGCGGATCCGTTCCCGGGTCACACCGAAGATCTGACCCACCTCTTCCAGAGTGTGCGTACGGCCGTCGTACATACCGAAACGCATACGAAGCACATCAGCTTCCCGCTCGGTCAGGGTGTCCAAAATTTCCTTCAGCGCTTCTGCCAAAAGAGCGTTGGAGGTGGCATCTGCCGGGCCGGGGGTGCGCTCATCTTCCACGAAAGAGCCGATGGACGTATCCTCTTCATCACCTACAGGGGTATCCAGGCTCAAGGTATCGGCGGCAGTGCGGTTGGCCTCGATAATCTTTTCCACAGGCAGATTCAGCTCCGCGGCGATCTCTTCCACAGTGGGCTCACGGCCCAGCTCCTGCACCAATTTCCGGTTACACCGGGTGGCCTTATTGATAACCTCCACCATATGCACCGGCACCCGGATGGTACGGGCTTGGTCGGCAATGGCTCTTGTGATGGCCTGCCGGATCCACCAGGTGGCATATGTAGAGAATTTGTTTCCCTTTGTCCAGTCAAACTTGTCCACCGCGCGGATGAGTCCTGTATTGCCCTCTTGAATCAGATCCAAAATGTGCAGGCCGCGGCCAGAATACTTCTTGGCAATGGATACCACAAGGCGCAGGTTTGCTTCCGTTAGCTTATTTTTGGCCTCCTGGTCGCCGTCAGCCACACGCTGAGCCAGCTCCACTTCCTCTTCCGCGGACAAAAGCTTCACCTGTCCGATTTCCTTCAGATACATCCGCACGGGATCATCCAAATTGTATTCTGCGGCCAGATCCACCGGGTCGATAAGCTCTTCCTCGTCCAGGGCAGACATGTCAATATCCAGGTCATCGTCCAATACCGCCATATCCAGATCGTCGGACAGATCCAGCTCCATCTCAGCACCCACGATTTGAATATTCATGCTCTCGAAACGGTCATAAATCTCCTCGATCTTTTCGGCGGTCAGTTCCATCTGCTCCAGCAGAGCGTTCAGTTCAGCAGAACGGATCATGCCGTCCTTACGGCCCCGGGCAATGAGCACCTGCAATTCTGCGTGCAGTTCATCCATGCTCTTGGGAGGCGTTTTCTTTGTCGTTCCCATAAAATCCCCCTTCTTTCTCTTCTCATTCTTTCTGACGCGAATAGACTATATCCCGATTTTTCGAATTCGACAAGGGTTTTTCCGAAAAATAATTTGTTTTTTTGGCTTTTGCCGTTTTTTGTCGCTACAGTACGAAGTTTTCCCATTTTTCTCAGAAAACATACAGTTTACTTTTTGGACGAAATTCGATATAATGGAAAAATAATGCCACTATGAGGAATATAGATTATGACCGAACTTTCAAAAATCCGTAATTTTTCCATCATCGCCCATATCGACCACGGCAAATCCACCCTGGCCGACCGGCTTTTGGAGGAATGCAACGCCATTGATCAGCGCCAAATGGAGAGCCAGATGCTGGACTCCATGGACCTGGAGCGGGAACGGGGCATCACCATCAAGGCAACCGCCGTTCAGCTGACTTACAAGGCTGACGACGGGGATACCTATGCCCTGAACCCCATCGACACCCCCGGCCACGTGGACTTCAACTACGAGGTTTCCCGTTCTTTGGCTGCATGTGAGGGCGCAGTGCTGGTGGTGGATGCTTCTCAGGGCGTGGAGGCCCAGACTTTGGCAAATACCTTTCTGGCCACCGATGCAGGACTGGAAGTTCTGCCCGTTATCAATAAGATCGACCTGCCCTCCGCCCGTCCGGAAGAAGTCAAGGCAGAAATTGAAGATATCATCTGCATTCCTGCAGAAGATGCCCCGGAGATTTCCGCCAAGAACGGCATCAATATCCGCTCGGTTTTGGAAATGATCGTCCGGGATGTGCCTGCCCCCACGGGCGACCGAGGGGCACCTTTGCAGGCGTGGATCTTCGACAGTGTTTATGATTCCTATCGGGGCGTTATCGTGTATGTACGTATTAAAGAGGGTACTGTCCGCGCCGGACAGGATATTAAAATGATGGCCACCGGCGCAACCTATCGTGTGGTGGAAGTGGGCACGATGAATCCCCTGGGTCTGACCCCCAAGGATGCTTTGGGCGCAGGCGAAGTCGGCTACATCACCGCTTCCATTAAAAATGTGTCCGACACCCAGGTGGGCGATACCATCACCACCATTGAAAACGGCGCATC
>JAZURL010000018.1:0-7177 GCA_045606205.1 Faecousia sp.
GTGGGGGTTTGGATAAATAAACTGTATCAAAAAAAAACTCCGCTGGGTGATGCAGCGGAGTTTTTTAGATCTCTTTGTACATGGCGCTTGCGTCGTCCTTGCGGACAGTATCAGCAACCTGCAAGACCTCCACAGCCACCGTACGGGGGCCCATGGTGATCTCAATACGATCGCCAAGCTTCACTTCGTAACTGGCCTTTACCACCCGACCATTGACGCTGATGCGTCCATTATCGCAGGCTTCATTGGCAACGGTCCGCCGCTTAATCAGCCGGGAGACCTTCAGATACTTGTCAAGGCGCATCTTACTTTGCTACGGCGTCCTTCAGGCTCTTGCTGGCCTTGAAAGCGGGAACGCGGGTAGCGGGGATCTGGATGGTTTCCTTGGTGTGGGGATTGCGACCGGTACGAGCTTCGCGGTTCTTGGTCTCGAAGATGCCGAAGCCAGAAACCTGCACCTTTTCACCTGCGACCAGGGAAGCAGTGATGGCGTCGATAGCGGCGTTCAGAGCACGCTCGGCGTCCTTCTTAGCGATACCGGCACGTTCAGCGGTGGCGGCGATGAGTTCGGTTTTATTCATGAAAATTACCTCTTTTCTTTAAAAATAAAGCACTATTAAATTATCACAATTTTTTGCGAAATGCAAGTGCTTTTTTTCACAAATGCAACAAATTTGCAATTTTTTCGCCTTTTGGAAGCAATAAACAGTCATCCCGGGTGATGGCGCGGAACTTTACGGCGCAAATCACGTATACAACCACGCCCACACCGATGGAAATTGCACAGCTGATGAGGGCACTGAGGTCACTGCCCAAAAGCATTTGAAGGCCCTTCCAAGAGCCCCAGGCGCAGGCACCCATCAAGGCGGCGGCCGTGAATGCCCGGGCCATGTGCTTGACGATCGCAGGGGGAGCAGAGAGCACCCGGCGCATGGTGAACAGGTTCAAAATAGTGATGCACAGATAGCACAGCAGGCTGCCGATTGCTGTGCCCACAATGCCGATGGCGGGATTTCCGGTTAGGATGAACACAGCCGCCAGCTTCACAAATCCGCCGATGAACATATTCACCACCGGCAGCTTTTCGTGGCCATGGGCCTGCATGATGGCAGTGGTCAGCAGGACTGTGGAATTGAACACGATGCACGTGCCCAAAACGGACATCAGTCTTGTGGCCAGTGCCAGTTTTTCGCCGCTGTATCCGCCCAGCAGCTGGGTCACCGGCTGGGCAAGCAATGCCAAACCAAAGGCGCAGGGCATGGAGATCAGCGCACTGATTCGGGCAGCGGATTCTTCTGTTGCCTTTGCACCCTTGGTGTTACCCAGGGTCAACTGGGAAGTGATGGCCGGAATGATGCTGATGGTGATGGGGGTAATGAAGGCGCAGGGCATATTAAAAATGGTCAATGCCATGCTGTAAATGCCCTTTTGGGTATCGGCCACATCCTGGGTCAAGGTCTTCAGCAGCTGCGTCATGTAGATCTTGGTCTCCAGGACCGTCAGCAGCTGCAATCCGGCAGAGCCGATGGTGATGGGGATGGCAATGGATAACAGACCTTTGGCGATGTCCTTGCCGGAGGACACATCCTCACAGGACTGGGGCATCTGCTTATAAGCCTTACGGAAGCAGGTATTCAGATAAAAAGAGGATACCAAACAGCTGACGGTCACGCCCATGATGGCCGCGCCGGCGGCTAAAGAAATGCTTTGGGAGTAGTAAACCACCAAAAGTGCGCCGGCAATGCCCACCACCAGCTTGGTGATGGCCTCAATGACCTGGGAGACCGAAGTGGGGAGCATATTTCCCTGCCCCTGGAAGAAGCCCCGGTACGTACTCATCAGACAAATGAGGAAGCAGCAGGGGCCCAGCGCGCCAATGGCGGCCCATGCGTCCGGCTGTTCCTGGAACTGAGCAAGCTGACGGCAGAACAGGGTCATGAGCAATGCGCCCACAAGACCTAGGGTCATAAAAATGGTACGGCAGACGGTATAGATCTTGCGTACCTGGCGGTAGTGGTTTAAGGAGCTGGCTTCGGCGATCATCCGGCTCATAGCCACCGGCAGACCGGCGGTGGAGATCATCAGAAGCACGGTATAAATTTCATAGGCGGTGCTGTAATAGCCGAAGCCCTGCTCGCCGATGATGGCGTTCAGCGGGATCTTATACAGTGCGCCGATGACCTTGACCACGGCGGTGGCCATGGCAAGCAGAGCCGTGCCGTGAAGGAAGGATTGTTTTTTCGGTGTTTCGGACATGGTGCGCCCCCTTAAGCTTGTGCCTCGCCCGCAAACAGGCGGGGGATGGCGTAATTGGTCAGCTCTTCTACCACGGTTTTTAGGTCGATGGTGGGAAACTGCCCACTCTGATACAGGATTTTGCCCCGGACCATGGTCATGGCCACGTCGCCGCCTTTGGCGCTGAACACCAAAGCATTGGGGACGTTGTGGCAGGGCATTAAATGGGGTGCGGAGAAATCTACAAGACACAGGTCAGCATCCATACCCACCTTAATCACGCCGCATTCCGCTTCGCGTCCCTGGGCTCTCGCACCGCAGGAGGTTGCCATCATCAATGCGGCAGATGCGGGCAGGGCAGAGGCGCTGGCATTGGTTGCCCTTGCAGACAAAGCCAAGCCCCGCATGACCTCGAATAGGTCAAGATTTCCTGCATCCAGTCCGCCGCCGGTGCCCAGTACCACATTCATACCGGCGCGGACGCTGGGGAGAACCGGTGTTCCTGGCTGGCCTTTTTTCGCGGCGGTGAGGGGGCAGGCGACCGCGGTGGCCTTCTTTTTACCAAGCATTTTCTGCTCTTCTTCAGACAGGCAGGCGCATCCCACGGCAGTCACCGGCAGATTGAAAATCCCGTGACAGCCCAGTAGTTCTGCCGGGCCCAGGCCGGTTCGGTCAAGGCAGGAATCCGTCTCGTTTTTGGTTTCCGCCAGATGGAGCTGGAAGCCCAGACTCTTCTCTGCGGCAAAGCCCACAAGACCTTCCCAAAGCTTGTAATTGCTGGTGTATTCAGCGTGGATGCCGGCATCAATCTTGATGCGGCCGTCATCGTGGCCGTGCCATTTTTCCGTGATGCGCACCAGTTCCTTGCATTGCTCATCGGTGTCGAAGTCAAATTCTTCGTTCTCATCGATAAAGCGGTAAGCAGACAAGGCTACATTGCCCTTGATGCCGCTCTGCGCGATGGCTTCGGCGGTTGCATCGGGATAGTAGTAAAGATCAGAAACGGAAGTGATGCCAAAGCGCAGACATTCAGCGATGCCCATCAGTGCTGCGGCTTTTGCGCTCCGCTTGTCCATTTTTGCCTCTTTTTTCAGTTGTTCTTCCAGGGCATCTTTATTGCCGAGGTCATCCAAATAACTGCGGAGCGCTGTGGTGGCAAGCTGCGTGTGGCAGTTGATAAGACCCGGGAGGAGTACCATGCCGGTGCCGTCGATGATGGTCTGGGGCTGCTCCTGCGGGGCGGTCTTGCCTATGTAGGAAATTTTACCCTCTTCCACGCCCAGGTATGCACCGAAGAGCACTTCCATTTTCTCATTCATAGTGACGATGGTCACATTGGAAATCAACGTATTCAAATCAAATGCTTCCTTTCATCAGTTCAAAAAGCTTTTGCTTATCCTGCAACACCTGGCCGAGCTGGTCGATGTACTGCTCCGGAAATTTCGGGTTGTGGAACCGCTGGAGCGTGCCATCCGGCAGATTGACTTTGTTCATGCCGCCACCGCCCAAAGAGAGGATGGTATGCACTTCTTCCATCATGTAGATGTTATACAGGCAGTCAAGGCCATCCTTTGACCAGCCCACATTTTCAAAAGAGCCGGACATATATTTCTGCCGATACAGGTAGTAGGGCTTGTAGCCAAGACTGCGAAGTGTCTCGTTGGCGTAGTCCACCATCCGGGCAACCTGATCTGCATGGGAGAGGGATTCCCGGTTTTCAAACAGGTCAGCGCCTTTTTTTAGCGCCAGGGTATGCACCGTGATGTTGGCAGGATCCAGTGCGGCCACGGTGTCCAAAGAATGCCGGAATCCATCAAAATCATCCGTAGGCAGGCCTGCGATCAAGTCCATATTGATGGCCTTAAAACCGGCATCTTTCGCCCACTGATAGGCTTCCAGAACATCCTGGGCGGTGTGTGGGCGCTTGCAGGCACAGAGCACGCTGTCTACCATGGTTTGGGGATTGATGCTCATGCGATCTGCTCCATGCTCCCGGATGGCCCGGAGTTTTTCAGCATCCAAAGTGTCGGGCCGGCCGCCCTCTACAGTAAATTCAATGCACCGGGAAAGGTCAAAAGAATCCCGGATGGCATCCAAAAGCCTCTGCGTTTGGGACGTTGTCAGCGTGGTTGGCGTGCCGCCCCCTATGTAAATGGTACGCACTATGCGTCCGGAATTTGCAAGAAGTCGTCCTGTGACGGAGATTTCCTGCAGCAGAGCCTCCAAATAAGGCTCCATCAGATTGGTTTGCTTGCCAATAGTGCGGCTGACAAAGCTGCAGTAGCTGCACCGGGTGGGGCAGAAGGGGATGCCTACATACAAAGAAATGTCCGCCTCTTCCAGCTTGTCGATAGCATCCACTGTGGAAATGGAGCAGTCCACTGCCAGCTTCCGACGTTCCGGTGTCACATAATACACGTCTTCCAGCAATTTTTCTGCTGATTTTGGCGTACCGCCCTGCAAAAGATGTTTGGTGGATATTTTGGTGGGCCGGACACCGGCTAAAGCGCCCCAGGGGCTGGGCCGTTCCAACAGCTGCACCGCCGCAAGGTAGTAACTTTGCTGTAAGATCTGCCGGCGCAGACGAACGGTTTCCTTGTCCGTCTTCAGCCGACGGGATGCGGTGGCCGTTTTGCCATTTATTGTGATTTTTGTCGTGGCGGTGAGCCAAATCCTACCCCGGTGAAGAGAGGAAACGGCTTCGCCCTCCTCATTGGTGGAAAACAGGGCCATTTGCAGTTGTTCCACAGCATATCGGTCCTGGTGACCGATGAGTGTCAGTTTCATAGATTTACCTCAGATAGGGATTGTACTGCCTTTCCTGGGCCAGGGTGGTTTCCTCGGCATGACCGGGGAAGACCCGATAATCTCCCGGCAGATCAGCCAGCCGATGCAGGGAGGTCTGAATGGTGGCCCAATCACCGCCGGGTAGGTCAGTACGTCCGCAAGAGCCTGCAAACAGGGTATCCCCACTAAACATGGCATCCTCACAGATGAGGCATACAGAGCCGGGGGTGTGCCCAGGAGTGTGCAGAACGGTAAAGTCCAAGCCGGCAACGGAAAACCGAGCCGGATAGCCGTCTGTTGCGTACAGCTTACCTGCGGTGAAGGTCTGGGGCAAGGTGTGCTCCAGCTCGTGCAGGTATACCTTACAGTCGTTGGCCAATGCCTTCACGCCGCCTACATGGTCAAAATGGCCATGGGTCAGCAGAATGGCATCCAAATGCAGGCCGTTATTTTTGAGAAAAGCAGCGATTTTTTCTGGCTCGTAGCCGGGGTCGATGACCACACAGCGGTCATCTCCCTCATTATGAACGATATAGCAGTTGACTTGGTATAAACCAAGGGTCAAGGTATGGATTTTTAGCATCGCTTATCCTCTTCTGGGGGTGTCCATCAGTTGTTCGGTGTCCAAAATCAAGGTCACCGGGCCGTCATTGACGGACTCCACCTGCATATCCGCGCCGAAGCGGCCATGCTGAGGGGGATAGCCCAGTTCTTCACAGATGGACAGAAATTTTTCGTACAGTTCATTACCCAGTTCCGGATTCGCGGCCTCGGCAAAGCTGGGCCTGCGGCCTTTGCGGCAGTTGCCGTAGAGGGTGAACTGGCTGACAACCAGCACTTCGCCGTTTACTGCGTCCAAGCCAAGGTTCATCTTGCGGTTTTCGTCCTCAAAAATGCGAAGACCAAGGGCTTTCTCTGCCAAATACCGGCATTCTTTCTCTGTGTCGTTCGGGCCAACGCCCAACAGAATCAGAAAGCCTTTTCCGATTTTTCCGACTACTGCGCCGTCAATAGTGACGGACGCGGAGTGGACTCTTGTTAATACAGCGCGCATAAGATTCTCCTTTCAAGGCTCCCCTCGAAGGGGAGCCTTGCATGGTGCACTTTAATTCTGTCCTCTGCGGGAACTGATGACATCGGGAATGGCCAGTAATTTATTGCGGATAGAATCCAATTCTGCCACGTCTTTGACTTCAAAGCGTACAGTGAAAACGCTCTTGCCGCCGGGCAGGTCTTTGCCGTTGAGCTCCTTGGTACGCACCCGGTTGGTGGTCATGGCAGTGGCTACGTCCAGCAGAAGGCCATCGCGGGTACGGCATTCCAGCTCCAGGGTGGTATCGAAGGGCTGGGCATCGTGGTTGGCCCAGCGGACACTCACCCAACGGGCGGCCTGGATGGGTTCGTGGCGGTGTGCCGTATTGGGACAGTCACAGCGGTGAATGGACACACCAAAGCCTTTTGTAATGAAACCAATGATATCATCACCGGGCACAGGAGTACAGCACTTAGCGAATTTGATCATGCAGGAGTCGATATCCTCCACGATAATACCATTGACTGCGTGACGATCGGTCTTGGCAGAATCTGTATCAGAAATGTTGCGCAAAGCTGCAGGCTGTAACAGCTTGTCGTTCTGCTGATTCTTCAGAGCACGGTTGATATCGTCCCGGATGCGGCCAACAGCCTTTACAGCGGTCAAACCGCCATAGCCGATGGCGGCGTACATATCTTCCCAGGTATCGAAAGCCAGCTTTTTCAACAGCTGAGGGCCCAGCTCTGGGTCGATGGTCAGACTTAACGGCAGGCCAATGCGGCGCATTTCCGCTTCGAAGGAAGCACGCCCGTGCATTACATTTTCTTCTCGCCTTTCCTTTTTGAACCACTGCTTGATCTTGGTACGGGCCTGGTTGCTCTTGCAGATGGTCAGCCAGTCGCGGCTGGGACCTTTGGCGTTTTTAGAGGTCAGAATCTCGATGATGTCGCCGTTTTTCAAGGTGGCATCGATGGTGGAAATCCGGTTATTGACCTTCGCGCCGATCATGGAGTTAGCCACGCCGGAGTGAATGGCGTAGGCAAAATCAATTGGGGTAGAACCGGCGGGCAGGGATACGATTCGGCTCTTGGGGGTGAAGACGAACACCTCATCGTCGAACAT
>JAZURL010000019.1:0-11250 GCA_045606205.1 Faecousia sp.
TACACCGGCGACGCCGGGGATATTATCAGAGGAGTCACCCATCAATGCCTTCAGATCCACCATCTTTTTGGGCGCAAAGCCGTACTCCTCCCGGAATTTTTCTTCCGTGTAGAGGGTAGCGGTAGTCTGTCCGGGCTTGGAGATCACCAGCTTGACATGGACATTTTCATCGATCAGCTGCAGAGAATCCCGGTCACCGGTGGCAATCACGCATTCCCAGCCGTTGTTGGAACAGATCCGTCCCACCGTGCCGATCACATCATCCGCTTCCCAGCCCTGGCATTCGTAGATGGGAATGTTCATAGCCCGCAGAACATCCTTCATCACCGGCATCTGCATGCGCAATTCTTCCGGCATACCATGACGGGTAGCCTTGTAGCCATCGTATTTCAGATGACGGAAGGTAGGGCCATGCAGGTCAAAGGAAACGCACACCGCATCCGGCTGTTCCTCTTTCTCCAGTTTGTCCAGAATGTTCAAAAAGCCATAAATGGCATGGGTGTAGAGCCCCTCCCGGTTGGTCAGGGGCTTGACGCCAAAATATGCCCGATTAATGACGGAGTTGCCATCCAAAATCAGCAGCTTCATACTTTTCTCCATTTTGCGCCCTGGGGCGTGTCGATGATCTCAATGCCCCGCGCTTTCAGCTCGTCGCGGATGCGGTCTGCTTCGGCCCAATTCTTGGCCTTTTTGGCCTCTGTACGGGCAGCTACCAGTGCATCGATTTCGGGGTCGGCATTGGCGGCTTCTTCCTGGGCCTGCTTGGCGGCCAGCTTTTCTGCGGCAGAAATCAGATTCAAGCTCAAAACCTTGTCGAAATCTGCGATCAGTGCCAGCTTGGTGGCATCATTGCACTTGGCTTTGAGCACATCATACACCGCAGTCACTGCCAAAGAGGTGTTCAAATCGCCGTTCAGCGCGTTCACGAACCGCTCTTTCAGGCTGTCAAAGGCTTCGCGCTCCACTTCGCCCTCTTTTTTCAGAGTTGCGATCTTGGCGATCAGCTTTTCATATGCGACCACCGCATTGTCCAGGTTCTCCCAGGAGAACACCAAATTCCGGCGGTAATGGCTCTGCAGGCAGAACAGCCGATAGGCCATAGGATCGTACCCCTTGCTTTCCAGCAGAGAAACCGTCAGAAATTCACCCTTGGACTTGCTCATTTTGCCGCCCTCGGTGTTCAGATGATGGACATGGAACCAGTAGTTGCACCACTTGTGACCCAAGTAGCTTTCCGACTGAGCAATTTCGTTGGTATGGTGCGGAAAAGCATTGTCGATACCACCGGCATGGATGTCCAGATCCTCGCCTAAATGCTTCATGGAAATGCAAGAGCATTCGATATGCCAGCCGGGGTAACCCACGCCCCAAGGGGAATCCCATTTCAGCGCCTGGTCTTCAAATTTACTCTTGGTAAACCATAGAACAAAGTCGTTCTTGTTCTTCTTGTTGGAGTCCTCCTCCACGCCCTCCCGGACGCCCACAGCCAGATCTTCCTCGTCGTGATCACCGAAGACATAGTACTTATCCAGCATAGAAGTGTCGAAATACACGTTACCACCGGCAAAATATGCCTTGCCGGTTTCCAACAGACGGGAGACCATGTCGATATACGCATCAATGCAGTTGGTAGCAGGCTCTACCACATCCGGCTTCTTAATGTTCAGTTTTTCGCAATCGGCAAAAAACGCATCGGTATAGTACTGGGCGATCTCCATAACGGTTTTATTTTCTCGCTTGGCGCCTTTGAGCATCTTATCTTCGCCGGTGTCCGCATCGGATGCCAAATGACCCACGTCGGTGATATTCATGACCCGCTTGACATTGTAACCGGTGTAACGCAGTGCCTTTTCCAGCACGTCTTCCATGATATAGGTGCGCAAGTTGCCGATGTGGGCATAGTGATACACGGTCGGGCCGCAGGTGTACATCTTGACCTGCTCCGGGTTGTTGGGAATAAACAGTTCCTTTTTGTGGGTAGTCGAATTATATAGATACATAACGGTTTCCCTCCATTTTCTACTAAAAAACGCCTCTTGTACTATTTTGTACAAGAGGCGGGTCATCAAAACTCGCGGTTCCACTCTCATTTATCGCTTGTATGCATTTTTTTGCTCCCGGACGCACTTTCACACTTCCGCTTCGCCCCGGCTTTCAGCCAATGACCCAGGCTCTCTGAGAAGCTTTTCAGCGTTACTCTTTCCGTTCTTCGCAACAAACGTATTTTATCATGGGAAAAAGTCCCTGTCAAGGGTGGCAATGCCACCCTTGATTCTTTATTCCGCTGCCGGGAATGTCAGGGTGACCTTAAACAGGTCGCCATCCAGTGTCAACTGCAAGGATCCATGCTGCACTTCCATCAAGGTCTTGGCAATATTCAAGCCCAGACCGCTGCCCTCCCGATTTCGGGATACATCTCCGCGAACGAACCGTTCCAACAAGTCTTCCGCTGTTAGCTGCAGTTCTTCCCGGGATATATTTTTAATAGAAAGCTGAACTGTATCCTTTGCTTTCGAGATATCCACGAACACCCGGGTACCGGGAGTGGCATACTTCACCGCATTGCTCAGAAGATTGGCCAGCACCCGCCATGTCAGCCGCCCGTCTGCGGCAATTTTCACCGGCTCATGGGGCACATGGAATACCGGGGTCAAATGCACCTTCTCCATTTTGTCCATAAATTCGCCCAGCGCCTGGTTTACGGATTCCACTGCATCCAGCGTGACGATATTAGCCTGCAGATTACCGCTGCTGGCCTTGCTCAGTTCTATCAGGTCCTCAATGAGCTTCTTCAGCTGTAAAGACTGACGGGAAAGCACCTCTAAATACTGCCGGCCTTCCTCTTCGTTATAAGGTCTGCGCAGTAGCTCCACAAAATTGATGATGGAGGTTAGCGGGGTCTTAATGTCATGGGAAACATTGGTGATCAGTTCGGTTTTCATCCGCTCCGAACGGACTTGACTCTGCACCGCCTGCATAGTGGTTTCCGACAGCGCATTCAGCTGCAGAGCACAATCCCGGAAGCTGCCCCGCAAATGCCTTGTAGGAATCTTGTGATCCATCTCACCGCCGGCCATTTTCCGTGCACCGGTGACGATCATGGCAAAGCACCAGCTGCCGTAGCCGATCACAGCCACGCAACCGATACAGCACAGAACAAACAGCACTGTCATCGCAACATTCCAGTGTTTCCAAACAGCACCCAACACAGAGAGGATTGTCAGCACCAACAGCAATACTGTAATCACCAGCCACTGCCAGATGATATGCATCTTGGAAAACAGCGCCGTTACGCCCTTGATGAGCGCTAAAATACCCTTGCCCATTACCGAATGCCGCCACCAGTGGCCATGGCCTACCTTCACCTGAGCAGACAGCGCAAACAGTACTGCCAAAGCGAGCAAGCCCACGATAATGCCGTACAAAACCAGCAGGCTCGCAGTAAGGAACGTCAGACTGTTGTAGCTGGCATAAATGCGCTGCATCTGTTTCAGCGGCAACCAACCAATGCCGCAAGCACACAGCAGATACACATCCAGTGGAAGCTTGTTCAAGCCACCCGGACGAACCGTTCCGTCTGACGCCCTGCCTGCCGCACAGATTAGATACACCACCACCGCCGCAGTTAGGATCAACGCCAGTGCTGCACCGAAGATCAGTGAGTCACGGTAGGGGTATAATGTAGTCAAATTGGAATGGAAGGTATCCTTCAGCGCATCCTCCGCCATGGTGACGGACACCAGGTAGGTAGGGCCGTCATCATAATAGTGCAGCTCATAGATCAGCTTCTGCAGATCCTCCCATACGTCCACCTTTTCAATGCGCACAGGCTCTTCGTCGGACAGTGCAGGTGCAGTTGCCTCGGGGTTTTCTACCATGCCTTCACTGGCTTGTGGTACGGTGGTATCGGGTGTGTAGGCAGGATAGATCTTCACCACTCTCGGATACTGGGGCGTAATGCTGTATTCGCAGGTAACTCCGTCTGGAATCGGCTTTGAAATGGTATGCACAATCTCATCGCCCTGCCAAACTGTCACATAATAGTGGTCTTTGTCCAGCAATTCTGAAAAACCGAACAACTGCTCCGCCAGCGCTTGAGAGCATTCACCGGGACCCAAGGCCGCCGCTTCCGATGCTGCACGCCATGCCACAGGATAGCCCGCCTCTGCATACCACTGCTCCAGCTTTTCCTCGGGGGTGATATCGTAAAGGTCATAGCTTTCCAGCATCCACGCGTAGCCACCGCATACCAGCACCGCCACCAAAGAGCAGGCCGCCAGTAAAAAGGCCAAAAATTTAGTTGCTACGGTATGTTTCATTGGCCGCTCCCCTCAATTTTATACCCTTGACCCCATACCACCTTCAGGTAGCGGGGCTCTGAAGGATTGATCTCAATTTTTTCCCGCAGATGGCGGATGTGAACCGCTACTGCACCCTCACTGCCAAAGGCCGCTTCCTGCCACACAGCTTCATACAATGCCTTTGTGGAATATACCTTTCCGGGATGGGTCATCAGAAGCCGCAGGATGCTGTATTCTGTAGGTGTCAGCGAAACCGGGTCCCCTTCTACCGTCACCTCTTTGGTACGGTCATTGAGCGTGATGCCATCTAAGGTAAGCTCATCCTCCCTCTCCGGGGTACGGCTTCCCAATTTGTCATAGCGCCGCAGATGACTGCGCACCCGGGCCAGCACTTCCACAGGGACAAAGGGCTTGGTGACATAATCATCCGCACCCACATTCAGCCCCAGCACCACATCCTCTGTTTCGGATTTCGCAGTGAGGAAAATAATGGGCACATTGGAGAATTCCCGAATTTTCGCAGCGGCCGTAATACCGTCCATTTCGGGCATCATAATATCCAGAAGCACCAAATGGATGTCTTCATTTTTGACTATTTCCACGGCCTGCAGGCCTGTATGAGCCGTAAACAGACTGTACCCTTCCGGGGTCAGATAGAGCTTCAGCGCATTAACGATATCCGGTTGGTCATCACAAATCAAAACATTGTGCATGGTCCATCCCTCCTTATGATTTCTCTTATTATAGCATTTCTTGCGTAAATAGGAAAGAGGTATTTCCAAAAAGCGGGAAAAACCCGCCTTGATTTCGAAAAAAACCATGCTATAATGATGATATTCTTCGTTATGGAGGTTATCCTTATGAATTGGAATGCAATATTTTCCTTTTTTCAACAGCCACTACTGATGGCTGTATTTAGGGTGATTATCATTGCCGTCATCGGTAGTCTGCTGATCCGCATTGTCAACCGTGCGCTGAAAAAGATTCTGGAGAATTCCAAACTGGAAAAAGCCGCCCATAGTCTCATCCGAACACTGGTAAAAACCGTTTTGTATGTTCTGCTGGCATTGATCCTTGCTTCTTCTCTTGGCATTGATGTCACCGGTGTCGTGGCTTTGGCCAGTGTTGCTTCTTTGGCGATCTCTCTGGCATTGCAGAATATGCTGGCCAATGTGATCGGCGGTTTTACGCTGCTGTACACCCATCCGTTCAGCGCGGGCGATTATGTGGAGATTGCCGGACAGTCCGGTACCGTGCAAGAAGTAGGCATTGCCTACACCCGGCTGACCACCCCGGACAACAAGCTTGTTTCCATTCCAAACAGCGCCGTGGTTTCCGCTGAGATCGTCAACTATACAGTCACAGGCACCCGCCGGGTGGACGTGAATATCACCGCCTCTTACGATGCGGATCCCGACGTTGTAGTAAATGCCCTGCTGGAAGCCGCCCAGGATGACCGGGTACTTGCCGATCCTGCACCCTCTGCCACATTGACAAGCTATGGCGACAGTGCCATCAGCTATGCCGTCCGTGTTTGGGTCAAAACAGATGACTTTTGGGATGTATACCACAAGATTAACCGGAGAATTATCGATATTTTCCGAGAGAAGGGCATTGAAATGACCTATCCCCATCTGAATGTGCATCTGAACAAATAATTTGCATAATCCCAACTCCGCCGGGCATACTGTGATTGGACGAAGAAATCCGACTTTCAAGCTGTGACGACAGAGAAAAACGGTACATTTTTCGTCAAGTGTGTCGCTGTAAGCGCAACAGTGTGATGCGAAAAAAGGTGGGGATGGAACGCCCCACCGGTACATAGGAACATACAAGTGAGTCGTTAGGAGCGCAGCGACGTGGCAATCCTTGACAGCCGGGTGCAAGGCGGCGTACGCCGGAAGGGACTCGTTTGCGTTGCCGTCCGGGAATGGACGGCAACTAAGGTGTTGCCGCCATCCAGCTGGCGGCAAGCAACAGTCCACCGGACTGTTGCAATTAATCATTCGAGTCCCGCAGCGTATAAGAAAAACCGTTATCCCGGATGGGATAACGGTTTTTCTGGTACGCCGGAAGGGACTCGAACCCCTGACCTACTGGTTCGTAGCCAGTCACTCTATCCAACTGAGCTACCGGCGCATAGCGCTCAAGTGCCTAAGTATATTAGCACAACGCAAAGGAAAATGCAAGCCCTTTTTTCAAAAAACGCAATATTTTTTTCACTATTTCCCATCAGTTGACAGGCTCATCCGATTTGATGTAAAATAAGGGCGAAAGGGTGAGCGCATGGATGGCAATATTCTGAATAATCTACCCGGGGTGCTGTTGCCCTGGTTCGACAAAGAGAAACGGGACTTGCCTTGGCGGCAGGACAAGCAGCCGTATCATGTATGGCTGTCGGAAATCATGCTTCAGCAAACCCGTGTAGAAGCCGTGAAGGGCTACTACGCCCGCTTTTTGAAAGTCCTGCCCACCATCGCTGAGCTTGCAAGTGCCGATGACGAGGCACTTCACAAGCTTTGGGAGGGCCTCGGCTATTACAACCGGGTGCGCAATCTGAAAAAGGCTGCCCAGGTCGTGATGGATTCTTACGGCGGGATTTTCCCCAAGACTTACTCCGAGATCCTCTCCCTGCCCGGCATCGGCCCATATACCGCCGGCGCTATTGCTTCCATTTGCTACGAGCTGCCCACCCCGGCTGTGGACGGCAATGTTTTGCGAGTGATCTCCCGGATCTGCAACGATGACACCCCCATCGACTCCCCTGCTTACAAAAAAAGTGTGGAGCGGCACTTGGCGGCAGTATATCCCAGCCGTGCCGGGGATTTTACACAAGCTTTGATGGAGCTGGGCGCAACCCTCTGCGGCCCTAATTGGGCACCTCAATGCGAAAAGTGCCCCTGTGCGTTATTTTGCAAGGCCAATGCTGCCGGAACAGCGGCGAAGCTCCCTGTAAAATCCCCGAAAAAAGCCAAAACAGAAGAAGAAAAGACGGTTTTCATTCTTTCCTGCGACGGCTTCTATGCCCTGCAAAAGCGGCCGAACAAGGGGTTACTGGCAGGCTTGTGGGAATTTCCCAATGTATCCGGCACACTGGATATGACCACCGGGCTGGAAACCGTAAAAAGCTGGGGACTTGAGCCCCGTCAGCCTCTCCGCCAAATGAAGCGGCAACACATATTCACCCACATTCGCTGGCAGATGCAGGGTCTTTTTTTGGAAGTCGTGGAGAAAAGCGGTTCCTTTGTATGGCTGACCGCTGACGAGATTCGCCAGCAAACCGCATTACCTACTGCATTTCGTCAATTTTGGGAGGAGATCAACCATGTTTGATTTTCATATGCATAGCACCATTTCTTATGACGGTCACAGCACTCCCGAGGAAATGGCGCGGGCGGCGGTCAAGGCCGGGCTGCAAGAGATCTGTTTTACCGACCATCTGGACTATCAGCAGGGTACGCCCCGTGAGCAGTACGCCTATGCAACACAGGCCTACCGCATCGGATATGATGGGCTGGAGCTGCCTGGCCTCACCATCCGCCGCGGCACAGAAGTGGGGATGACCAGCTGGAACAAGGCACAGATCCAAGAGGATGTAGCAGCCTATCCCTATGATTTTGTACTCGGCTCCATTCACTTTATTGATAACATCGACATATACTTCCCTGAATTCTGGGTTGGCCGTGATTTTCTTGCCACCGAACGGATCTACTTTGAGGAGACCCTTCGTTGTGTGGAGCTTCATGACGATTTTGACGTTTTGGGGCATCTGACCTATATCAGCAAGTGCAAGGGTCACCCCTGCCCCCGGATCATTCCGCTGGAGGATCATAAAGAGGTCATTGCCCAAATCATGAAGACTCTCATTTCCAAGGGCAAGGGTATCGAGATCAACACCAGTGGCTTGGATCGCTGTGGTGATTTTCTGCCGGGCATTTCTTACCTCAAGCTCTTCAGGGAATTGGGCGGCGAGATCATCTGTGTAGGATCTGATGCCCACTCTGCCGATCGTGTTGGCCAGTATGTAAACGACGCCATGGCAATGGCCAAGGAAGTCTTCGGACACGTCTGTACCTTCCAAAATCGTACGCCTGTCTTCCATAAATTGTGATATCGGGCCTGCCAAGCAGGCCCTTTTCACATATTTTGCATGAAAAATTTGTCGAATTTTCTTTTGAGAAAACCCGTTGTGTACATTGCAAAGCTGTGCTATAATGATTGTATCTGACAATTTTCGAGGAAACTACCATGAACATACAGCCTTTACATATCGACAAGGCAGATCTGTGCAAGCTGCTGGGGACTTCCAGCGGTGACGCGGCTTTGCTGTACCTATACCTCCGAAGCGGCAATGATCCTCAGACCGCCTGCGCCCAGTTGAACTTTACTTCCACCCGTTATACCTGTGCCGCGGCAACATTGCGACAGCTGGGTCTGTGGCCGGAGGAAAACCGCAGTACCGTCGCCCCCGGCGAGCGGCCCCAGTATTCCGAAACAGACGTGCTGGAAGCAATGAATCAGCAGGCTTCTTTCCGCCTGCTCCGGGGAGAAGTACAGCGGCTGCTGGGCCGGAATCTCAATACCGAGGATCTAAAGATCCTGTTGGGCTTCCTGAACTATCTGGGGCTTCCTGCCGAGGTCATCTCTGTGTTGGTCTCTTTCTGCAAGGATCGAGCCCGCCTAAGAGGAAATCTCCGCGCCCCCAGTCTGCGCACCATTGAAAAAGAAGCCTATCATTGGGCGGAGCAAGGTATCGATACCTTGGAATTCGCCGCCGCTTATATTCAGGCCCAAAACAACCGCAATTCGAAAATCTATCAGTTGATGGACATTCTGCAGATCCGCGGCAGAAGCCTGACAGCCGCAGAGGAGCGTTTTGCAGCTGCCTGGCTGGAAATGGACTTCCCAAACGAGGTCATCTCCATGGCCTACGAGCGCACCTGTCTGAATACAGGCGGCCTCAACTGGAATTATATGAACAAAATCCTTACCCGGTGGCAGGATGCCGGGTTCAAGACTGCGGAGGATATCCGCACCGGTGACCGTAAGAACACCGGCAAAAACGCCCCACGTCAGTTGGATGACGATGACCGGGCTGCAATTGCACGAATCATGCAGGAGGTGTAACCATGGCATACAGCAAAGAGGTAGTGATCCGCGCCCGGGAGCGTCTGGCCGGCATAAAAGCTGACAAGGAATCCTTAGTGCAACAGCGTTTGGCTGAGGCTTATCAGCAGATCCCCCGGCTTCGGGAAATCGACCTGCTGCTGCGGCAGACCATGGCCGCGACCATCCAGGCCGCCTTTGCAAAAGGCGAAGATGTCCACGTTGCTATGGAGCAGATCAAGCAGGAGAATCTGCGCCTGCAGCAAGAGCGCCGGGAACTCATCGATGCCAATTTCCGTCTGGGCTGGCTTGATGAAAGTCCCGTGTGCAGTCACTGCGGTGGTTCCGGTTACATCGGTAGCGCCATGTGCCGTTGTCTTTCCGAACTGTGCTTGGATGAGCAAAAAAAAGAACTGACTCTGCTGGCCGGAAGTGACGCTTCCTTTGACCAATTCCGTTTGGATTACTATCCCAATATCACGGACCCTGCGATGGGTGTGAATATCCGTGAATTTATGGGAAAGACATTTGATATATGCTACAGATACGCTAAGCACTTCAATAAAGAAGTTGAAAATTTGTTGTTCTGTGGCGATACAGGCCTGGGCAAAACCTTCCTGTCCGCATGCATCGCCAAGGAAGTTGCCGCCCAAGGCTATTCCGTGGCCTACGAAAGCGCTGTGCACCTGTTCACCAACATGGAGCGCGCCAAATTTGAAAACGATGCAGACGCCCGGGAAAAGGTGCGAAAATATACCGAATGCGATCTTCTGATCATTGACGACCTGGGCACTGAAATCGTGGGTCAATTCACACTCACTGCCCTGTACACTCTCATCAATGACCGTATTTTAAGTGGCAAGGCCACCATCATTTCCACCAATCTGACCACCGATGGCATCGCCCGGCGGTACAACCCCCAAATCGCCTCACGGCTCAGAGGTAACTTTAGGCGCGTAACTTTCCTCGGTGAAGATATCCGTCTGAAGAAGTTGTAATTCAGGAGAAACAAAATGGCAAACGAATTCTATGCCCTCATGGGGCGGATGCGCAATATCACCCGTTGGAGTCTGATGCGCAATACCTTTTCGGAGAATATCCAGGAACACAGCCACCAGGTGGCTATGCTGGCCCACGGTCTGGCGCTGATCCGCAGAGAGATCCTTCACCTTGATGGTCCGGATCCGGATAAATGCGCCGTAGCCGCATTGTATCACGATGCATCTGAAACCCTCACCGGTGATATGCCCACACCCATTAAATATTATAATCCGGAAATCCGTGCCGCGTATAAGCAGGTGGAACGCATTGCATCAGAACGTCTTGTTCAAATGCTGCCGGAGCAGTTACAGCCTTTTTACGCACCTGTGCTGATGGAAGGCGACAGGCAGATCGAGCAGATCGTCAAGGCCGCGGATAAGCTGTCCGCTTATATCAAATGCATCGAAGAGCAGAAGGCCGGCAATACGGAATTTGAGTCTGCCGCCGTCCAGACCATGGCCTCAATGAAGAAAATGGGCCGGGAAGAACTGGATTGGTTTATTGCTGAATGTTTACCCGCATTTTCGTTGAATCTCGACCAGTTGTAATGCTTGACGGTTTCCGGAAAATGTGGTAACATATGAGCTGTTCCGCCGGTATGGTGAAATCGGTAGACACAAGGGACTTAAAATCCCTCGATGGCAACATCGTACCGGTTCGAGTCCGGTTACCGGCACCAAAAAAAGAGGAGGCTTTACGCCTCCTCTTTTTTAGTGTTGCGGACTCAAACTTATCTAAATGCAATAATCCGATTACCATCCCAACAATCAAAAACCGCGGACACTTTCGTGTCCGCGGTTTT
>JAZURL010000020.1:0-18120 GCA_045606205.1 Faecousia sp.
GCAAACAGGATCAGGATCGCGATCAGCAGAGAGTAAATACCGGTGGTTTCGGTAACTGCACAGCCAACGATCATATTGGTCCGCAAAGTATCTGCAGACTCAGGCTGACGCGCCATACCCTCCAGGGCGTGGCTGACTGCATTGCCTTCGCCCAATGCAGGGCCGATCGCGCCGATGCCCATACACAGACCGGCACCCAATGCCTTACCGATGATTGCCAAAGCTTCTGCCATTTCCATAATAATATCCTCCTAAAAAATATCTTTTTTAATTTTCTTTATTGTTTTCCGGGGCGGGAAGCGAGCCGGAAATATATACCATTGTCAGCAGTGTGAACACCAGCGCTTGTATGAAGCCTGAAAACAGGTCAAAGTAGCACGACAGCACCGCCGGAACACCGAATGCCAAAATGGGCACACCGGAAAGGATTCCCAGTGCCTGCAGCAGTCCAAAGAAGCCAATCACGAAGCTGAGGATGCTCAAGACCAACAGGAATTTCTTTTTGCGGCACCAGATAAACAGTCCCGCGCCAATGAGCATCAGTCCTGCGCCCATCAGCCAGCCGTTGCTTGCCACAAGATTCAACACTGCCGTGGACAGCAGGCCGAAGGCCGCATAGATAATGGACGAAATGACACCGCCGCCGGCCACATTGCCGAAATGACGGAATGCCATAGAGAAAGGCTGAGCGATCTCTGAGACGATATTCATGGGGGTCATCACCACGATGGGCTCAGTAAAGCCCTTCAGCCATCCGACGAACCCGTTATGCTTAATGTTGTTGTACCAAATGATCACACTGACCATCACAGACCAGGCAAGCACACAGCTTAAGTCCGCCGTGGCTGAACGCAGGAATCCGGTCAGACCGATCAGCGAACCGCAAATACTGCTAAGAAAAATGGTGCCCATAAAGGGTGTCCAATGGGCATTGTGCTCGCCCATAACACTTGTGGTCAGGTTGTAGATCATGGACACGCCCTTTTCCACAAGAACTTGTACGCCGGTGGGGCGTTTTTGCAGATTCTTTCCCAGTTTGATGGATGCGATGATCAAAATCAGTGCCACGATAAAGGACGACACTGTGGTCTGAGTGATGGGGATGCCACCAAAAATCGGAATGGTAAAGTAAATAAACGCGCCGTTAACATCAAGACTCATGCTTTCTTTTCACCAGCCTTCCCAAAAAACTCCGCAAACAGCAGTACCGGGCGGGTAAAGGCCAAAGGAAGCACCATAGCCAGCACATTGCACAGGCCGCTTTTGGCAAATGCGATCAGCACGATGGCGAGCACAGCAAGCCGCAGGATCATGGATGTGCGCACCGTTGCCTGGCCACCCTTTACATCCTGCTGTGTTGCCTTGTCAGAGGCGATCATGGCACCTACTGCCATAGTCAGAAAATTCAGTACCGCAAGCACGCCACCGACGATTCCGCCCCACAGAACGGTCATATCAAATTGTCCCAGCAGGGCAAAGATGCCCACCATGGCTGCTACACAAACAGCCTGCCCAATGGCGATGATCCCAGTCTGCTTCAAAACAAGTTTACGGGAATCCATGGATACCTCCATCAATCGTGGTCGTTGTAGGATACCGGGGGCGGTGTGTCCCCGGACTTTTTGCGTGTCAGCCGGATCAGCAGCTTTAAGGATTGGCGCAGGCCGTCCAGTGCGGACACAAGGCCAAGCACAACGCCTGCCCACAGCACCCAATCCCCCAAGCCAAATTGGCTTCTCAGCCACAGCGCAAGGAAGATAAAACCCGTCAGGGGCAATGCAACTGACAGCCCCAGCTGAGTCAGCCAGGTGAGCAATGTCAATTCTTTCACGCCACATTTCTCCTTAAACATACAAATACCCAGTATATAGTATTTATTATACCCAAAAAACGAGGGAAAGCAAGGAATATTTTGTAAGCACTGTATCAGTCTTATCATTTGGTTTATCATTTTATATTTTTTCCTTTTTGCTGCAAAAAACTGAAGATAAGACCTTTTCAAGCGACTAAAAATATTGTAAACTATATGCTAGATAGATTTGCAAAAAAGGAGGCTGGGCGGCTTGACAGAACAGGAATTGGAGATCATCCAAGGTACCATCGGTGCTGTGGTATATCAGAATTACGATAACGGCTACGCCGTCCTGCGTCTGAGCATCGGCGGCGGACAAACCGTAACAGTTGTGGGCACCATCCCCCTGCCTGCCGTGGGCGAGCGGTTGATGGTCACCGGCAAATGGAGCACCCACGCCAGCTATGGCCGCCAGTTTGAAGCAGAATTTTTGGAGCGGCTTCTGCCCCAATCCAGCGCAGACATTTTGAGCTACCTGTCCAGTCGGATCATCAAGGGCATCGGCCCCAAGACCGCTGCCCGGATCGTTGGTCATTTTGGTGATCAGACTCTTACCGTGATGGAGCGGGATCCGGAGCGGCTGGCAGAGGTGAGCGGCATCTCCCGGGAAAAAGCCCGGGCCATCGGAGAGGAATTCCGCCAAAGGGTGGGCATGCGTCAGCTGATGGAGTTTTTTGCTTTGCATCAGCTGCCGGCTGAGCTGGCTGTGCGTACATATAAGGTCTACGGTGAAACCACTGTGGAGCTTTTGTATGACGATCCGTATTTATTGATGGATCAGGGTCTGGATGCACCTTTTGGCGCGGTAGATCGGTTTGCCATTGAACTGGGTGTGACCGGGAATGATGCCCGACGCATCCGGGCAGGCATCCTCTTTGAATTGAATTACAATCTCACTGCAGGGCACAGCTTTCTGCCCCAGAACAAGCTGATCCTGGCCACCGCGCAACTGCTGAATGTGGATGAAGGCAGCATTCAAAGCGGTGTGACGGAATTGGTAGACACCCGGCAGCTGGTGCGCGTCACACTGGCTGGCATTACCGTGTTGTACCTTCCCTCCCTTTTTGAAGCCGAGCAATACATCACCCAGCGGCTGCTGGACGCTGCTGCAACCGTGTTCCCGGCGCCAAAAAATCTTGATAAGCTGATGCAGGCCGTAGCCAGGGAAAGCGGGATTTCCTATTCCGCACAACAAGAACAGGCCATCCGTGCCGGTACCACCTCCGGTGTTCTTTTGATTACCGGCGGCCCGGGTACCGGTAAGACCACCATTATGAAGGGGCTTCTCTCCTTACTGGGACAAATGCAATTAGACTATGTGATGGCCGCTCCCACCGGCCGTGCCGCCAAGCGGCTAACGGAAGTCACAGGCGAAGATGCTTCTACCATCCACCGTCTGCTGGAATGCACCATTGACCCAGCCACAGGAGATATGGTCTTTTTGCGGGATGAAGCCAATCCACTAAAGACCGATGTGGTAATTGTGGACGAAATGAGTATGGTGGATGTTCTGCTTTTGTATAGTCTTCTGCGGGCGATTCCTACGGGAAAGCGACTGATCTTCGTGGGTGACCCGGATCAGCTGCCCCCTGTTGGCCCGGGATTTCCCTTCGGCGATATGCTGCGAAGCAGGAGTCTTCCCACTGTCCGGCTGACGGAAATCTTCCGTCAGGCACAGGAAAGCCTCATCGTTATGAACGCCCACCGGGTCAATAACGGCGAAATGCCGGAGCTCAAAAATGTGAAAAGCGACTTTTTCTTCCTGTCCTGTCGGTCAGAAGAGGAAATACGCCAAACCGTCACCGGCCTGTGCACCACCCGTTTGCCTCAAAAAATGGGTATCCCGGCTGATCATATCCAAGTTCTCTCTCCCACCCGCAAGGGTGGTGTGGGTACAGCGGTGCTGAATCAAACCTTACAGGCCGCCCTCAATCCCCCGGGCGGTGGCAAAAAGGAGCGCCAATTTGGCGACCTTGCCTTCCGGGAGGGTGACCGGGTCATGCAGATCCGAAACAATTACGATATTATGTGGAAAAAATGCAACGGCAGCGCTGCAGGTACAGGCATTTTCAACGGTGACGTAGGCACCATCACCTGTATTGATCCCCATATGGAGACCATGACTGTGGTGTTTGACGATCGGGAAGCGGACTACGACTTCACCCAGTTGAACGAATTGGAGCCGGCATACGCCATGACGGTTCACAAAAGTCAGGGCAGCGAATACCGGGCGGTGATCCTGTGCGCATGGAACGGCTCACCGTATCTATTGAGCCGGAGCGTGCTGTACACCGCTATCACCCGTGCCCGGGAGCTTCTGATCATCGTGGGCCGGGCAGAAACGGTAGCCGCCATGACAGAAAACGCCAAGCGTGGTCGTCGGTACACCGGACTGAAACTTCGTTTGCAGGGGAAGGTATGATGAAGCTACTGAATTGGCTGTGGCAGCTTTTGTTTCCACCCAAGTGTCTGCTGTGCAGACGTGTACTAAAGGATGACGAGCTGGATTTGTGCCACAAATGCCGTGTCAATGGGCCGGAGTGTGCAAATTTCCGGAAAAAGCTTCCCTTTGTTGACAGTTGGGCGACTGTTTGGTATTATGAAGATAACGCAAGACGCAGCCTTCTGCGTTACAAGTTCCGGGGCGCCCGGAGCTATGCCATCGGTTATGGCCGATTGCTTGCCATGAAGCTGCAGCAAGCGCATCCCGCCGGCATAGACCTGTTGACATGGGTGCCCATCAGCCGCCTGCGCCGGCTGTGGCGCGGGTATGATCAAGTGGAGCTACTTGCTCAAGCTGTGGGACAGGAACTGGGTATGGAGCCGGTGTCACTCCTGAGGAAAATACGGCACAATCGGCCTCAATCCCGAATCATCGGCGATGCCAAACGCCGGGCCAATGTACTGGGTGCATACCGGGTAGAAAACACGGAAATGCTCCAGGGAAAACGAATTCTCCTGCTGGACGATATCATCACCACCGGAGCAACCGCCGGCGAATGCGCCCGTGTGTTGCTGACTGCCGGTGCGAAAGAAATTCATTGCGGTGCCATGGCTGTGGCCCGGCATCAGGCAAATAACAAAGTTAGGTGAAAGCTATGCAATTATTATCTCATGACCTGGGCATTGACCTGGGCACTGCCAATGTGCTGATCTATGTGGACGGCAAGGGCGTTGTTCTCCGGGAGCCTTCCGTTGTTGCGGTGGACAAAAACACCGGCAAGATCATTCAGGTGGGTTCTGCCGCCCGAAATATGCTGGGGCGGACGCCCGGTAATGTGGTTGCCATGCATCCGCTAAAAGATGGCGTAATCTCCGATCATGAAATGACGGTACAAATGCTCCGGGAGCTTTTCAAGGAAGCCGCAAAAACCTCCCTGTTCACCCCAAAGCCCCGAGTGGTCATCAGCGTTCCAAGCGGCGTTACCGAGGTTGAAGAGCGCACTGTAATCAATGCCGCCATTGAGGCAGGCGCACGACGGGTTTACTTGATTGAAGAGCCCTTGGCAGCTGGTATGGGTGCCGGACTGGATTTGCGTTCTCCCAAGGGACATATGGTGGTAAACATTGGCTGCGGCACTACGGACGTGGCGGTGCTGTCGCTAAACGGTGTGGCTGTTTCCTCTTCCATCAAGGTCGCCGGCGGCACTTTTGACGAGGCCATCGGCCGGTATGTCCGTCGAAAGCATGGTGTGGTTATCGGTCAGGCGACCGCCGAGGATGTAAAGATCCAGATCGGTTCTGTATACCCCCGGTCGGAAAACGTCAGCTACACTGTCAAGGGCCGTGATGCCAAATCCGGCGTTCCCAGAGAGGCCACTCTCTTCTCTGACGACATCTATGATGTCCTGCGCCGGCCTGCCCGACAAATTGCAGAAGAAGTGCTGTCCGTTCTGGAAATGACCTCTCCCGAGCTGGTCAGCGATATTTCCGAAAACGGCATCACCCTCACCGGCGGCGGCAGTCAGCTGTGGGGCATGGATAAGCTGCTGATGGATGCCACAGGCATTATGTGCACCCTGGCAGACGACGCGGATTCCTGTGTAGCCTACGGCTGTGGCAAGAGCCTTGCGTGGATCAACCACATGCAGGAAGGCCCGATCAATATCGCAAAAAAACGCATCATGCGCGGATAATACAAAAGAGCCTGCTGAGCAGGCTCTTTAATTTTTTATCTCAATCTCCACGATTCTGGCGTGCCCCGCGTCGTAATGCTCCGGCATAATGGCGCGCCGTTCCTCCGGCAGTAGAAAGAATACATGAGCAGAATGCACCGCACCGCCCAGATAATAGTCCTCCTCTTTCACATACTGCTTATAACGAACTGTTACATGGGTAAGCTGCCGGGCATCCCGGTTGATGACAGTCATTACTGGTCCAAGCCCCACATAATCCACCTGTTGGCGGGCAAGCTCCTGCTGATCCCAGCGGACACACAGCTCCTGGCAAGCTGTAACGCACCTGGGCTCACAGGCTTTTTTATTGTATTCCAACACCAAACAGCGACTCATCGGCGGCAGGCAGTATGCAAAGAAGTACAGTCTTTCCCCTGCTTGCTCGAGAACGAATGCAGCAAATTCCACCATGCGATTTGTGGGATTGGAAATCATAAGCCCCGCCACATTCTCTACCTGTTCTCCGCTCCCGTCTTCCCAGTAAGGACCTTGATAACACATCAGTTCTTCTACCACCAATGTGCTGCCCGAGGGTGTCATAGGAAATTCCAAAGGCGCTGCCGTTATCTGTTCCTCTTCGGCAGCTTCTCTCCAAATCGTAGGGGTAATGGTGTGTATCCTCGTGTCGCAGCCACATAGTATTCCCATTGCCGCCATGCCCAGCACCAAAGTCCGGCGTATCCATCTTTTGCGCATCCTTTGCCCCCCTTGCTGTAATGAGTAAAATGTACTGGCATTATAGGTAAAAGGGCTTGGCTCTTTCAAGGGAAATGCCGTGGATTCTGCGTTTTTTAAATAAATTCATCGACAAAATAGAGGAAAATGCCTAATAGTGGCATTTTTTACTGATTATTTCTACGATAAAATCAATATTTTGTGCGCATTCTAGCTTTGGGAGTGATGGCATGAAAATTGGTTTATTGAAAAAAATGTGCATTTGCAGTATGACCCTTTTTCTGCTTTCCCTGTCCGGCTGCTGCCGTATTCTGTGGGAGAAAGACCCCGGACCTTACCGAATCATAACGCAGGTAAATGTGGCCTATCAAAACGGAACACTGACGACACAGCGGGATTTTTATAGAGAGGAAAGCATCCGTCACATTTTGGATTATCTGCGCTATATCGATCCCTACGGCATTCCCCAAGAAGACCCAGAGCAGGCCCAGGGACGGATCTATTATATCACACTGATCTATTCTGACGGCTCCAGGCGCATTTATGAACAGCGTGCAGATCAATATTTGCGAGTGGAAGGCGGTGTGTGGAAACGGATCGACCCGCAAAAGGCCCTGTATCTCAGTGGCCTTTTCAGTATGATGCCAGGCGACCCTGCTCCCGCAAACGATGCCTGCGTTCCGCCGCTGATACGGCCACAGATATAAAAGGTGCTGTTGCAAAATGCAACAGCACCTTTACATCATTGTTCATTCTTATGTGCATCAAACAGGGACACCTTGGTGGCCTCGCCGATCTCGCGGCCCTGCATGCAGTCAGCAAACTGCGCACCCGTCATGGTTTCATGCTCCAGCAGATGGGCAACCACCGCCATCACCTTGTCCTCGTTGGCCTTGAGGATCTCGGCACACTGGGTATAGGCCTTGTCCACCAGGAGCTTCACCTGGTCATCGATGGTACCGGCCACCTTTTCAGAATAGCTCTTGGTGGTTTGATAATCCCGGCCGATGAACACCTCACCACCACCCAGATAGCTCACCGTACCCAGTTCTTCGCACATGCCGTACCGGGCCACCATATCTCGGGCCAGTTTCGTTGCCCGGTCAATATCATTGGACGCACCCACAGAAATATCCCCCAGGAACAGGGCTTCCGCCACGCGACCTCCCAGCAAGCCTACGATTTGCTCGTACATCTGATTCCGGGTCAGATTGAAACTGTCGTCCTTGGGAATGTGCCAGGTAGCACCCAGGCTTTGGCCCCGGGGTACAATGGTGATCTGCAGTACCGGATCTTGCGTAGGCAGATGATACATCGCCACTGCGTGGCCTGCCTCGTGAATAGCTGTCTCCCGCAAGTCCTTGCGCTGACGCACGCGACTGCGCTTTTCAGGGCCCGCCAGGATCTTCATCATGGATTCATTCAAATCCTCCATGGTCAGAACCTTGCGATTCTGCCGGGCAGCACGAATGGCAGCCTCGTTCATCAAATTGCTCAAGTCCGCACCGGTGAATCCCACCGTGGAGCGTGCTACCAGCTTCAGATCCACGCTTTCATCCAGCCGCTTGCCCCGGGAATGGACTTTCAGAATATCCTCACGCCCCCTTACATCCGGTGCACCCACATGGATCTGCCGGTCGAACCGACCGGGCCGCAGAAGCGCCGGATCGAGAATGTCGGGGCGATTGGTGGCCGCGAGGACGATAACGCCCTCGTTTTTCGTAAAGCCGTCCATCTCCACCAGCAACTGGTTCAGCGTCTGCTCTTTTTCGTCGTGGCCGCCACCCAAGCCGGAGCCCCCCTTGCGGCCTACTGCATCGATTTCGTCGATGAAAATAATGGCCGGAGCTACCTTCTTAGCCTGGTCGAACAGGTCGCGGACACGGCTGGCGCCCACGCCCACATACAACTCCACAAAATCAGAGCCGGAAATGGACAAGAACTGCACATCTGCCTCGCCGGCAACCGCCCGGGCAAGCAGGGTCTTGCCCGTACCGGGAGGGCCTACCAACAAAAGGCCATGGGGGATCCGTGCACCGATCTCCTTAAACTTTTCCGGGTTGCGCAGGAAATCCACAATCTCCTGTAATTCCTCTTTTTCTTCATCCGCACCGGCCACGTCGTCAAAGGTGACCTTCGTGCCGTTGGGTACGCCCAGGGTGGTACGTGCGCGGCCGAAATTTGCCATGGGATTGCCACCTGCGTTCAGCCGGCCCATCACCAAAAACCACAAAACCAGCAATACAACACCTACGATCAGCAGGGGCAAAACAAAATCAAAGGGTGAAAGCTCACTTTCCGGCACAACATCATAGCTTTCCAGCACACCGTTTGCGGTTTGTGCTGCAAAAATCTCCTGCATCTGGCTCATAAAGCCCTCAGGGTCAGCCAAATTGCAAGTCAGTTTGGTTTTGCCATCGTAGGGTTCATGCAAAACCAGGCGGATGGTATGATCCTCCACCGTAAAACTTTTGACCTGCTCATCTTGGAACAACGCGATCACTTGAGAGTAACTCAGGTCATCCATATGGTTTCCAAAAATCGCAGTGATCACGCTGAACAGCAGCACCAAAACAATGAGGTACAGCGCCGCGGTTAATAATTTAGGTCTCTTCAAATTGGGTGCTCCTTAACGTTAAGTATATGCTTCCGGCTTCAGTATGCCCACATAGGGCAGATTCCGGTAATATTCGTCGTAATCTAAGCCGTAGCCCACCACAAAGGCATTGGGAATGGTAAAGCCCACATAATCTGCTTCCAGCGTTACGCCCGGTTTTCTTCTGGAAGGCTTGTCCAGCAGTGTGCAGATCTTCAGTGATGCAGGCTCCTTTGCCATCAGATGATCACAGACAAAGGACAGGGAGTTTCCTGTATCAAAAATATCCTCGAGAATCAGCACATGGCGGCCCTTGATGTCCGTAGAAATATCCCGCTTGACTGTGATCGAGCCGGTGGAATCCGTACCCTCGTAGGAAGAGATCCACATGAATTCCATCTGGCAGGGAATGTTGATCTTACGCACCATATCCGCATAAAAAATCACAACACCCTTCATCACGCCAATAATAACAGGATTTTTATCCCGGTAATCTTCAGTCAAGATCTCTCCCAGCTCCGCGATCCGGGCTTGAATCTGTGCCTCGGTCAGCATGACCTCCTGAATGTTTTTCTCCATAGCAAAGTCTCCCTCTCTCTGTTATTTCAATAATCTAAACCGAATTTGCATTGCCGGCAGCTCTGTTGCCAGCCGGTCCACATTGGCACCGATGCCCCAAACGCCCAGAACGCCTTGGTCGTCCGCCAGCACAGGGATGTACTGGCGCTGATGGGCAGAAATTTTTCGGTCAATAAACAATTTTTTCAATGTGCAGGTACCTGCATTCAGGCGCATACTGTCCCCTGCCCGTCTGGATCTCAGCACTACAGGGCCGGATGTGTTGACAGTAAAAACATCTTTGGTGTTGATGATCTGCTCGGCAGGAGTGTAGGATACCGTCATTCCCCATTGGGGCAGGCTGACTGCATCCCCGGAGGAAAGTGTCACTTCTGCCAATGCATTCTTTTGTTCCAACACCACCAGCCTGTCATAGTCACGGCTAACTTCTACACCGCCGGGCAAATTTGCTTTGGCGGACGGTTTTTCCGAGAACACCAAGCTTTCCACCGCTCGAATATGGCTGCGCTCCGGCTCTAAAACGCCGTTTTCTTTTAAAAACCGGCTGATTGCCCGACTGCGCAATGACGCAGACATGGTCTCCAGTTCCGTTACTGTGGGCAAATCACCGATGCATTCCAACGCATCCGCATCTTCCCGCAGTTCCATGGCCATCTGTGACAAATTCTCCGCCAAGCGGGGGTTCTCCGCTTTCAGTAAGGGCATCACTTTATGGCGCAGGCGGTTGCGAAGAAAATCATCTGTTTTATTGGAGCTGTCCTCCGCAAAAGTCAGACAGTATTCATTCAAAAATGCCAGCACTTCCTGCCGGGTCACTGTCAGCATAGGCCGGATGATGTTTCCGTTAACCGGGCTGATGCCCCCAAGACCGCGCAGGCCTGTGCCCCGAACCAGGTGCATCAAAACGGTTTCCGCATTGTCGTCGGCCGTGTGGGCAGTGGCGATTTTCCCGGGGAGCGTGGCAAAAAAGCCGTATCTTGCCTCTCTGGCGGCAGCTTCCAGCCCCTTTTTGCCGGCTACCACCTGTGCGCTTCCCACAAACAGAGGAATGTCATAACGGCCACAGAATTCCCGGGCAAACTGTTCATCCCGGTCAGATTCTTCTCCCCGCAGTTGGTGGTTAAAATGGGCCGCGGATAATGTGATACCCAATTTTTCCCGCAAAAGGTACATTCCAAACAGCAGCGCCACGGAATCCGCACCGCCGGAAACTGCACAGATCACATGATCGCCGGGAGCGACCATATCATATCGCCGCAAGTGCTTCAGCAGCTTATTCAGCATGCTTCCACTCCCTGTCCGCAAAGGTGGTATATTGAGGCAGCCATTGCAGCTTCACCGTGCCGATCTCGCCGTGGCGGTTCTTAGCAACGATGCACTCTGCAATATTCTTTTCTTCCGAATTGGGGTTGTAGTAGTCATCCCGGTAGAGCATCATGACGCTGTCGGCATCCTGCTCGATAGAGCCGGATTCACGCAAATCGGACAGCATCGGGCGCTTGTCGGAACGGCCCTCTGCCGCACGGTTCAACTGGCTCAAGCAAATTACGGGAACATTCAGTTCCTTGGCCATAATCTTCAAAGAACGGGAAATATCGCTGACCACCTGAACGCGGTTGTCATTTCCTTTTCCATAGCCGGAACCCTGCATCAGCTGCAGGTAGTCGATAATGACCAGACCCAAATTATCCAGCCGGCGGCACTTTGCATTCATTTCCGCCACGGTAATCCCGCCGTTGTCGTCCACCCGGATGTCCGTCTGACTCAAGGCAGAGGATGCCATGCCGATCTTGACCCATTCTTCCTCCGTCAGCTTGCCGGTGGCCATTTTTTGGCTGTCCACAAAGCTTTCGCTGGAAAGCAAACGCATGGCCAGCTCTTCCCTGGACATTTCCAAAGAGAAGAATGCAACCGTTTTCTTGTATTTCTTCGCCACATTCAGACAAATATTCAGAGCAAAGGACGTCTTACCCATAGCAGGACGAGCTGCCACCAGCAAGAGATTGCCCTTATTCAGACCGTTGATCTTCCTGTCCAGATCCCGCAGGCCGGTAGAAAGTCCGGGGATGGCAGAATCCGACTGGGCCAATTCATTGAGACGATCATACACCTTGTGCAGGATCGTGCCGATATGCTCCAACGAATCTCGGCGGTCGCCTTTACGCAGTGCATAGATCTTCTTCTCGGCAGACTCCAGCATTTCTGCAGGCGTACCAACTTGCTCCTGCACCATTTCGGTGATATCCACGCCCGCCTGAGAAAGATTGCGCAACATAGCTTTCTCCCGGACGATGTTCGCATATCGCACCGCGTTAGCGGCGGTGGGCGTGATCTCCATGAGCTGCATGATGTAGTCCCGGGAATTGTCATGGTAGACACCAGCTTCCCGCATCTTGTCCAATACCGTCACCGGGTCGATGGCTTGCGCCATGTTGAACATGGAATATATAACTTCAAAGATCTCCCGGTTCTGCTGGAGATAAAAATCCTCCGGCTGCACCACACCGATCACATCGGTGACGCAGCGACTGTCAATGAGAATGGAGCCCAAAACAGCCTGCTCCGCATCCAGGTCGTGGGGCTGCTGTCGCGCCATCAACTGTTCATCCATGTTTCTCTATCCTCCCTTGTGTGGGTACAGTAATTTCTTTATGCTTCCTCGATTTTTACCGTCAGCGGAGCGGAGATTTCATAGCCCAGCTTGCAGGTAACAGTATAGGTGCCCACCGCCTTGATGGAATCGGAAATGACAATTTTCCGCCTGTCCAGGGTGATACCGGTCTTTGTTTTCAGCGCATCGGCAATTTCCTGGTTCGTGATCGAACCGAACAACCGGCCTGCACCGCCGCCCTTGGCGGTGACCACCAGTGTCAGCTCCCGCAGCTGCTTGGACAAAGCCAGTGCTTCTGCCTTTTCCTTAGCGATCCGCTCCTGGGTAGCCTTGTCGTTCATGCGCATGGTATTGATGGCATCAGCAGTTGCCTCGACAGCCATCTTCTTGGGCAGCATGAAGTTCCGGGCGTAGCCATCGGAAACCTCGATCATCTGACCCTTTTTGCCTTTGCCCTTTACATCCTGTAATAAAATTACTTTCATATTGTAACTCCTAAATTTATTGTTCGTAGAATTGGTCGATGGAAGCCACCAGTTGATCCAAAGCCTCTTTTACTGTACAACCGGACAGCTGTGCACCGGCAGTTGCGGTATTTCCGCCGCCACCCAGGGGCTCCAAAATCACCTGCACATTGGCATCGCCGATGGAACGGGCGGAAATCCATACCTTATCCCCATCATCCCCATCCGGGTACAGCACAAAGGAAGCGGTAATGCCGGATATGTTCAGCAATTCGTCGGCTGCCTGAGCAGCCAACGCCCGGGATGTGGTAGTGGTAAGTGCCGCGATGGCCATCTCCTGTCGATACAGCCGGGCTGACTTGATAATCTGATATTTAGACATGGTATCCTGGAAATCATTTTGCAACAGCTTCTTCACTTCCACCGTATCTGCGCCCCATTGCCGCAGTACTGCAGCCGCCTCAAAGGTACGCTCGCCGGTGCGGACATTGAAACTCTTAGTATCTAAGAAGATACCTGCCATCAGGCTTTTCGCCTCAATCGGCAGAACATCGGATTTCTCCACCGCATATTGCAACAGCTCCGTCACCAGCTCCGCTGCCGAGGATGCAAAGGGCTCGTGAAGATTCACCACCACGGGGTTGATATAATTAGCGGCTCTGCGGTGATGATCCACCACGCAGATCTTTGGAATTGCCTCCAGCAGAGGTTGGCACTCCACTTGATCCGGGCGGTTGGTATCCACCACCACCAAGGTGCTGTGGTTATCGCACAGTAGCAGTGCTTCCTGGCCGGAGAGAAAGGTGTCCCGGTACTCCGGTATGATGCGGATCTCATCCAGTAGCTTTTCTGCCGCATTTTTCTCAAGATCTACAACGATGTGTGCCTTCTTGCCCTTCTTCCGGCACATGCAGGAAATGCCCATTGCCGCGCCTACGGCGTCCAGGTCGGCATTTTTATGACCCATGATGAACACCTGACTGCTTTGGCCAATGAGTTCCATCAGAGAATTGGCTGTCACGCGGGAGCGCACCTTGCTGCGATGATCGTTCTCCTTATTCCGGCCGCCGTAGAAGGTAAAGTTGAAGCGATCCTTGATGACCGCTTGGTCACCGCCACGGCTTAAAGACATTTCAATTGCCAGCGCGGCAAAATCATAGCTCTCCTCAAAATTCGTACCGTCTACGCCGATGCCCAAGGAGATGGATGCCTGCAAGCCGGTGGGGTTTTCTACCTGGTGGATATCCTCCAACAGAGGGAATTTGCCCTCCACCGCCCGGTCCAAATCCTGCTTTTCAAATACCAACAGGAAACGGTTCCGCTCCAACCGGCGAAGCATACCATGGTAATCCTCCGCCCAGGAGGTGATGACTTCGTTGATCCGGGCATTGAGATTGGAAATGGCATTTTCCGTCAGATTTTTGATCAGTTCTTCATAATTATCAACGAGAATGATGCTTACAACCGGACGGGAACGGATATACTCATCCCGAACAAGATACAGCTCTGTCAGATCACTCAGATACAGCATGCCCAACGCTGTTCCCTCCGGATCATCTGCCCGGATTGTGGTTCCATACACCCGGTAACGGCGGTTTGAAACTCTAATGTCGTAGGGGTACTCTTTTTTGCCGGCAGACAGCCAGTCCAGAGCAAGGCCGGGCAGGACACTTTCCAACTTCTGATGTAAATACTGATCCTGATAACCGGTGATGGAGGCGAATGCATCGTTGGTCCATATAATGCTTTGATCCCCCAGCCGTACCAGCGCCATAGGCAGCGGCACATCTGCACCACCATTGACTCCTGCGCTGTCAAACGCAATCTTCACATACTGTTGGATCTCTCTGCGACGATACAGACGGTATACTACGTAATAGATGCCCAGCAATCCGGTCACTGCGCTCTCTACTGCCGCAAGAATATAGTTTTCTGTCATGGCAGCAGCAACGATAAAGCCAGCCATTACTGCAAAAAACACCCAAAGGCCGGGCCACAACAGGCGTCCCAATTTTTTATTCATATGTCACACCTCCCAAAAATAGGTATACTATCCACACTACATCAATTATACCGCATATTATATCAAAAGAAGACCAAAGGTGCAACTGTTTTTCACAGTTTTTCCAAAAGTATATTTCACCTATTGACATTCCGGAACGAAATCCATATAATTCAATCGATAGCAAAATATTTATTGTCCGGCAAGCGAGGAGGAAATGTTATGTCAACTAAAATTACAGTAATCGGCGCAGGCAGTGTAGGCTCTGCCATCACAAATGACATTATGGTGCAGGGCATTGCCAGCGAAGTGGTGCTCATCGACATCAACAAGCAGAAGGCTATGGGCGAAGCACTGGACATCTACCAGGGCGCTCCGTTCTGCTCCCCTGCCATCATTCGCTCCGGCGATTACGAAGATGCCGCCGGCTCTCAGATCGTCATCATCACCTCCGGCGTGCCCCGCAAGCCCGGCCAGACCCGGCTGGAGCTGGCACAGATCAATGTAAACATCCTCAAGGAAATCACGCCGCAGATCGTCAAATATGCCCCGGATGCCATTTATATTTTGGTATCCAATCCAGTGGATATTTTGACCTATGTGTTTGCGAAGATCTCCGGCATCCCGGAAAATCGGGTGCTCGGTTCTGGTACCGTGCTGGACACCAGCCGTCTGCAGTCTGAACTGGCAAAGCGTTTCCACATCAGCCCTAAAAACGTCCACGCCCATGTTTACGGCGAACATGGTGACAGTTCGTTTGTTCCCTGGTCTTTGGCTACCATTGCCAACAACAAGATCGACAACTATCAAAATAGTGTGGCGGATGCCGGGCGCATTCATTGGGACGGAGATCACCAGGCTGTAGAAGATTTCGTAAAGCAATCCGGCGCCCAGGTCATTAAAAACAAAGGCGCTACTTTCTATGCTGTCGCTATTTCTGTATGCCACATTTGTAAGTGCATCCTCAACGGCAGTGGTACAGCCTTGACGGTCTCTACCATGATGCACGGAGAATACGGTGTAGAGGATGTTTGCCTTTCCACCCTAGCCCTGGTGGGCAGTGACGGCGTGCACACAAAGATCATTTCGCCTCTGACCCCCGAGGAGACAAAGAAACTGCACTTAAGTGCACAAAAACTGAAAGAGATCATCAACGGTCTGGAAATCTGATACGCAACCCCGGCTACTTTTGTAGCCGGGGTTGCTTTATGCGAATCCTGTCGGACACATCTTTGAAAAAGAGGTATACTTTTTCCAAGATGTGTGTTATACTATTTCATAGATGCGCCGGACAGGGCAGATCCGGGCAAACAAAATTGAAGAAAAATGCGGGCGTTTCCCTCACATTTGCCATACAGGGCATCAAAATGTGACAAGTGGCTGCCTGCTTTGTTATGGCTTTTTTAGCCGCATTTTGAAAGGAGTTACTATACTTTGGCAGAAAAACTGAAAATTATCCCCCTTGGCGGTCTGGACGAGATCGGCAAGAACTGTACGGTGCTGGAATACGGCAAGGACATGACCGTAGTGGACTGCGGCGTCGGTTTCCCGGATGAGGATATGTACGGCGTGGACCTGGTGATCCCGGATTTCACCTACCTGACGCAGAACGCAAAGAAACTGCGGGGCATGTTCATCACCCACGGACACGAAGATCACATCGGCTCCATTCCCTACTGCATGCAGCAGGTCAGTTGTCCCATCCATGGCACCGCCATGACCAACGGCCTCATCCGGCTGAAGCTGGAAGAGCACCGCCTACAGGATGCCGTCAAACTCATCACCCATAAACCCGGTGATGTAGTCAAAGCCGGTTGTTTTACCGTAGAATTTATCCATGTGAACCATTCCATTGCCGACGCAGTGGCGCTTGCCATCAAGACCCCAGTGGGTACGGTGATCATGACCGGCGATTTCAAGATCGACCCCACCGCTTCCGACGGCATGATAGACCTGGCCCGTTTGGGCGAACTGGGCAAGGAAGGCGTGCTGGCATTACTTGCCGACTCCACTAACGTGGAGCGCGCCGGCTATACACCCAGTGAAAACCTGGTAGCCGAGAGCCTGGACCGGCAGTTCCGCAACTGCGATCAGCGGATCATCGTCACCACTTTTGCATCCAATATGCACCGCATACAGGCGGTTTTAGCCACCGCCCACCGTTATGGACGGAAAGTGGCCGTGTCCGGACGAAGCATGGAAAACATGCTGAAGGTCGCCCAGGAGCTGGGCTATCTGAAAGTGCCCACCGGCACGATTGTGGACTTAGGAGCCATCAAGAGCCTGCCCAAAAACAAGGTGGTCATCGTGTCCACCGGCTCTCAGGGCGAGAATATGTCTGCTCTGTACCGCATGGCTTTTTCTACCCACAAGCAGGTCGACATCACCGCCGGTGACCGGGTCATCATCTCCGCATCCGCCATTCCCGGAAACGAAAAAGCCGTTTCCCGGATCATCAACGAACTGTACCGCAAGGGTGCAGATGTGGTGTATGAAAAGAGCGAGGGTCTGCATGTTTCCGGCCATGCCTGCCAGGAGGAACTGAAGATTCTGCATGCTCTGTGTAAGCCCAAGTACTTCATTCCTGTCCACGGTGAGCAAAGAATGTTGCAAATTCAGAGTAGACTCGCCCAGCAGATGGGTATTCCTGCCCGGAATGTGGTCATCGGCGAGATCGGCTCGGTGATTGAGATCGGTGGCCGCAGCTGCAAGATCACCGGCACTGTCACCGCCGGCAAGGTCTTTGTGGACGGCACAGGTGTTGGCGATGTTGGCAGTGTGGTACTTCGTGACCGCAAGCATTTGGCCCAGGATGGCATGATCGTAGTGTGTCTGAACCTGTCCGGCCAGGACGGAAGCATCATTTCCGGCCCGGACATCATCACCCGAGGCTTTATCTATGTGAAAGAATCCGAAGCATTGATGGAGGAACTGCGCAATGTGGCGATGGAAGCCATTGAGCGTTGCCAGCGCAAGCGGGTTCGGGATTGGTCGGCTATCAAGACTGCCATTAAAAACGATCTGAGTGGCTACCTGTATAAGACCACCAAACGCAACCCCATGATCCTGCCCGTCATCACGGAACTGTAAAAAATCGTTCTTGCACTTTCAAAGGCGAACATTATTAAAAAAGCGCTTGTCTTGAAAGACACGCTCTTTTTTATGG
>JAZURL010000021.1:0-82722 GCA_045606205.1 Faecousia sp.
GCAGTCTGCAGGCGGTCATCGCCCTTGGCAATGCGAGCCACATTCACGATGGAGGGGTAACCGAAGGTACGGTCTTCGTCCTTCAGAGCGGTACGGCGAACCAGAACGGCATTTGCCAGAGTCTCCTTAGCGGTCTTGCCGGTAACATCCAAAACCAGGTTCTTGTTTCCTGCTGCTTCCAGATTCTTCACGGTATCGTACAGATCGGAGATATTCTCGGCCCAAACGCCCAGAGCGACGCCAGCCTCGGTAGCAACCGCGTTCATAGCCTCCCAGTTGTCAGGGGTAGCGCCGTCCAGGATCACATCCTTGCCGCAGACAGCCAGGGCCGCCTTGGCGCACTCCACATCCCAGCACTCCAGCACCAGGCTGCGGCCGGTAGCGGCTGCCTTCTTGACCAGGTCAGCATAGACAGCAGGATCGGACTGCTTGTTGGCAACATGGATGAACTCCACATACATACGCTCGCCGATACGCTCGTAATCGACCTTCATCAGTTCGGCGATCTTCTCGTCAGCCTTGTCAGCGCAATCGGTGCACAGGCAGACAGCAAACATATTCTTGTTGACCAGAGTCTTCTCGTGACGGAACAGGACAGTCTCGCCGCCCAGCTTGTGCTCGCCAACGGAAATGGTCTTCATCAGAGGAGCAGTCGCGGAGTTCAGAGTTGCCAGAGCTTCCTCAGAGAAGTAGGGGCACTTGTCCAGAGACACTGCGCCCTGGGCCACCTTCATGCAGAATGCCATACAGGTGGGGCTGCCGCACTCCTTACAGTTCTTCTTAGGAGACAGCTTAAAAATATCAAGACCTTTCAAAGCCATTGTATGTATCCTCCTTCCGATCAGACGAGTTCAGTGATGAACTTCTTAATGGTGGCCACGGACTCGGGGTGACGCAGAACAACTGCCTCGGCACCGCCGGTCAGATCTGCAGCGGCAGTCGCGACTTCCATGGAAATGGCACGCTCTTCCATGCAGCCCCATGCGGGCTCGTCAGCCTCGGAAGCGGTGGATTCCTTAACGGACCAGGTGTCGTTGCACACGGCAGCCAGGATGGGCATCTGCAGATCGCTGTCGCCCTGTGCCAGAGCAGCCAGGCGGATGCGGTCGAAGGTGGATGCGGCGTACTCGTAACCGTAACCCACAGCAGCAGTACCGATGACCATCACAACGGACTCGGGGCTGACGTTCAGGCTCTTGAGCATGATGTTCAGCTGCTTGGCCAGGTTGATGTCGTCAGCGGTCTCAGCGCCCAACTTCTGGCCGCTAGCCAGGGCAACGGAAGCGCCCACGGTCTTGTAGTTCTCGTTCTTGGCGGACATGAACAGAACGTTCTTGCCGGCCAGAGCCTCAGCCAGAGCAGCCAGCAGCTCGCCGTCCCGCTCCAGGTTCTTGCAGCCCATAACCACGATGGGCTTGGTAACCACTTCAGCAACAGCCTTGGCATCGGCAACGCAGTCAGCAACGGAGCGGTTTGCGCCGTTGGGATCTGCGCCAACGAAGTTCAGGCAGATAAAGTCACAGCCTTCGATGGTCTCGGCCTTCTTGGCGTAGTCAGCCATGGTGGTGCAGCCTGCGTAGAATTCCTTCAGTGCGGGCCACTCCCAGGAAGATGCCAGATCGGAAACTTCCACACCGATCTTGGGTGCGTTCTCGATGGGAGCATCGAATGTGTAGAACGGCAGCACATTCTGACCGCCGATGACGATTGCCTTGTCACCGGTGCCCAGAGTCACGGCATTGATCTTGCCGCTGTAGGGCTGCGTCTTAGGTACAAAAGACATAATTTGGTTTCCCCCTTAAATAATAGTAGATATAAGTTATTAGATAAGATATAAGATAGCTTGTATCTTTGTCTATGTTTTGTTACAGGTCGATTGCCTGCATAATGCCCCGCAGGGCAACTTTCATGGGATCGCTGTCCGGCAGTTTTGCAGAAGGCTCCCCGTTGCAGTCGCAACGGTACACTGCCTCATCGTGGGGCAGTACGCCCAGCAGCTCCAGACCGTGCTTCTCGATCTCTTCCTTGACACCGCCATCCAGCACGCCATTCGGTGCACGGTTGACGATCAACCCCATTTTGGTAGGATTCAGGTTCATTTCCCTGACCATATCCGCGATCCGTGCCACCGCCTGGATGCCCCGACGGGAGCAGTCGGAAATCAGCAGCATGGTATCCACATGGGGCAGGGTGCCCCGGGCCACATGCTCCAAGCCGGCCTCATTATCCATGACGATATAGCTGTAATTTTTTGCATACTTGTCCACCTGGGTCTTGAGTACGCCATTGACGTAGCAATAGCACCCCTTGCCCTGGGTGCGACCCATGACCAGCATATCAAAATCATCCTCTTCGATGATGGCAGAGTTGAATTTGAAATCTGCATAATCAGCCTTGGTCATGCCGGCAGGGATGGTTCCCTTCATTTCTGCCTGGGCCATTTCCTCACGGATCGCGCCCAGAGAAGTTTCCACTTCCACGCGCAGCACCTCGTTGAGGTTAGAGTTGGCATCGGCGTCCACGACCAAAACAGGTCCGTTTTTCTTCTTGCAAAGGTAGTCGATAAGCATGCCGCAGGTGGTTGTTTTGCCCACGCCGCCCTTACCGGCTACGGCAATGGTATGGGGTGTTGCCATAAAACGCTCCTTACACCAGATCCAGCAGACCGGCAGCCTTGGCAATGTAGGCAACATCGTCGAACTTGTTCAGTGCGTACAGATGGATTCCGTTGATGCCACAAGCGCGGTACTCGTCGATCTGATTGATGGTATATTCGATACCGGCCTTCTTGAAGTCTTCCTTCTTCTGCGCGGTCAGTGCGTCGGTCTCGCCCTTGTCGCCGGTGAAGGGATCGGGGAAGATCCAGTTCTTGGAGATGATCTCGCACAGCTCACGGGGCATGACACAGCCGTTACGGGACAGCGCCATGTTAATGGTAGCCTTCTGATCCAGGATGGGCATGATACCCACATCCACGGGCATCCAAATGCCGGCGGCACGGATCGCATCCAGCCAGTAGCGGAACTGATCCATATCCCAGCACAGCTGAGTCATAATATAGTCAGCGCCGTTGTCCTGCTTCTGCTTCAAAAAAGCGATGTCTGCATCCAGACTGCGGCACTGAATGTGACCCTCGGGAGAGCCGGCCACTGCGATGGTAAACTTGTCACCGAATTCCTTGCGGGCAAACTTCACCAGCTCCGTTGCATAGTGCAGGTCACCGCCGGTACCGGTCCAGCCAAAGGGCAGATCGCCCCGCAGAGCCAGCATATGGTTAATGCCGTGATCCAGGTAGTTCTGCAGCTGCTCACGAATGCCTTCCTTGGTATTGCCGATGCAGGTGAAGTGGGTCACACCAATGGTCTTGTCGTCCTTGACGATCTTGTCCAGAACCTCCAGATTCTTGCCCACATTGGTGCCGCCGGCGCCGTAAGTACAGGAAATGTAGTCGGGATTCAGGGTGTACAGCTGCTCCAGCACGCCGCCCTCACCGCACAGCTTCTCCATGCCCACGTCTGTCTTCGGAGGAAATACCTCGAAGGAGAACGCGCTACGCTCATCCAAAATGTCCATGATGTTCTTCATATACTCTTTATCCTCCTGGGTGCATATTGCATCCGAATGTTTTGGGCGCACTGCGCCCATATCGATACGAGTATATCGTATCACATATACGGCAAAAATTCAACCTTAATTTTATACAATTTTACCCCTTTATTCCAGTAATGCCCACAGCAAATGGCACACCATTTCCTCTTTGGTCATGGCGCTTTGGGATACCGGCTGTCCGTTTCCGCAGCTATCCTCCACCAGTCGGTGCAACGCTGAAACATCCCGCACAGTGTCCGGCCTTCCGGAAAGCAGATAATCCAGCGAAACTCCAAACTCCCTGGACAGCGCGATCAAGGTATCCACCGATGGCTCCCGCCGCCCCTGTTCATACATCCCGATGGCACTTGAGCTGATATGCAGTCTTTTGGCCAGCTCCGCCTGGCTGAGTCCGTAGGTTTGCCGTAATGATGCAATGCGTGGGCCTAACATAAAGAAAAACCTCTCTTTCTGTCGTTTTTTCGTTTATCTTATCACGCACAAGGTGCGAAAGGTGGGGAAAGCCGTCGAAACCTTTACCTTTTGAGGGCCGGAAATTGGCAGAAAACTGCCTCTTGTTTTTTTCTTCATATGGGGTTATAATACGGGGAGAAATGTGATAGGAGGTCAAATCATGGCTGTAAAAATCGAAAAGAATACCATCATCGGTGATGTTCTGGATATCGCTCCCCACGCAGCTCCCCTGTTTTTCGCCATCGGCATGCACTGCCTTGGCTGCCCCTCTTCCCGGGGCGAGACTGTGGAAGAAGCTTGCATGGTCCACGGCATTGAGTGTGAGCCTTTCCTTGCTCAGCTCAATCACTTCCTGGAAGCCTACGAAGCTGATCAGGCAGAGAAGAACCAGTAAAACCGGCTACGGCATCCCGGAATCAGCCGGGATGGCGTTTTTTACACTGTCATTGCGAGAAGCCGCCCAAAGGCGGCAACGTGGCAATCCCCCGGAGATTTCAGAAGCCTGATGGGGATCGCCACACCAGTGTTGCAGAGCGCAGCGAATCATGAAATGAATATGATTGCCGGTGGCAATCATACCACAATTCTGTGCGCGCTGGTTCGCGATGACAAAATGATCGGAGGCTATCTATGCACCTTCCCATTTCAAATCGGCTGCTGGCCTGCGCCGGGTTCATTGCCCCCGGCGAAACCGTGGCAGATGTAGGCTGCGACCATGGGTATCTCGGCATCCATCTGCTAACCGAGGGCATCGCCAAACAGGTGATCGCGTCGGACATCAACGAAGGCCCGTTACAGGCCGCCCGGCGCAACGCCCGCAAATACGGTGTGCAGAGCAAAATGTCCTTTCACCTTTCCGCCGGTGTCCGTGATGTGCCCCGGGATTTTGATGTGATGGTCTGCGCCGGTATGGGTGCAGATACCATGGTATCTATTTTAGAGGATGCCCCCTGGCTCAAGAGTGACCGCTATCGACTGATTTTGCAATGCCAAAGCAAAACGCCTCTTTTGCGGCGGTATTTGTCGGAAAACGGATGGTACATTGCAAAGGAATCCGTGCTGAAAGACGGCCGGTTTCTCTACACTGTTATGGAAGTCTGCTGGAATCCCGATGCCCCCCGATTGACCGTAGGACAATGGTACATCCCCCCTGCCCTGCTGAGTAATGCCTATCCGGAAACGGCAGAATACGTTTTTCGTATTTTGCAAGGGCTACGATTAGCAGTATCTCACCGAGAAGATCCGGAAAAGAAGCTGGCTTTGGAAGAATTAGAATTGATTTTTCCCGACGATAAGGAGTACTTATGACGACTGTACAAAATATTTTGGAATTTATCGAGACCCTGGCGCCGTTGGAATACAAAATGGACTGGGATCATGTGGGTCTGAGCTGCGGCAGTCCCTCTCAGAGTGTCCGCAAAATTTTGGTTGCTCTTGACCCCTTTGAGCACGTCTGCCACGAGGCATCCGAGATCGGTGCAGACCTGTTGGTGACCCACCATCCGCTGATCTTCCATCCCGTGGAAGCGCTGACCGACCGCACCGCGGCCGTCCGTGGACTGATCCACCTGTGCCGCAATAACATCTCCGCCATTGGCGCCCATACCAATTACGACTGCGCCCCCGGCGGTGTCAATGATATACTGGCGGAAACGCTGGAGCTGAAAAACATTCACACCATTGAGGGTCAGACCCTGCTGCGGGCAGGCGATTTTGAATCCACATTGCCGGAATTTTTGGCCCACGTGAAAGAAAAACTGGGCTGCGACACGCTGCGTTATGTAGACGGCGGCAAGCCTATCCGCAAAGTAGCCGTTGGCGGCGGCGCCTGCTCCGACATGCGTCAGGTCGCCATCGATGCCGGCTGTGATGCTTTCGTCACCAGTGACATCGGCTATAACGCCTTTTGGGATGCCCAGGAATTGGGCCTGACCATGATTGATGCCGGTCATTTTCACACCGAGAACCCCTCCATGTATGTGCTGGCAGAAAAATTGCGTGCCGCCTTCCCCGAGGTAGAGGTGGTTTTGTCTCAAAAACATGCCGATTGCATGAAATTCTATTGATTTTTGTATACGCAAGTGCTAAAATAAACGCGAAATTCAGACAAACCGAAAGGAAGATCTTTATGTCCGGACATTCCAAATGGCATAACATTCAAAAAACCAAGGGCGCACAGGACGCAAAGCGCGCTGCCGCCTTTACCAAGATCGCCAAGGAACTGATCGTAGCAGTTAAGGAGGGCGGCGGCATCACCGAACCCGCCAACAACTCCCGCCTGGCCACGGTTATCACCAAGGCCAAGGCTGCCAATATGCCCAATGACAACATCAAGCGCTGCCTGGAAAAGGCTGCCGGTTCAGGCGGCGGTGACAACTACGAGTCCATCACCTACGAAGGCTACGGCCCCGGCGGCGTGGCCGTCATCGTAGAGACCATGACCGACAACCGTAACCGCACCGCCGGCTCCATGCGCCACCACTTCGACAAATTCGGCGGCAACCTGGGTGCATCCGGCTGCGTGAGCTGGTCTTTCGACAAGAAGGGCGTGCTGGTCATCGACAATGAAGACGGTGACTATGACGAAGATACCGTCATGATGGACGCCATGGACTGCGGTGCAGACGATTTCGAGGCCGAGGAAGATGTGTTTACCATCTACACCACTCCCGACGATTTCAATGCCGTTGCCGAAGCTATGGCTGAAAAGAAGTACACCTTCGCATCTGCGCAGATCGAAATGGTTCCTCAGAACTATCAGAAGCTGGAGAGCGAGGAGCACATCAAGCTAATGGAAAAGCTCATCGACATCATGGAAGATGACGACGATGTGCAGAACATCTGGCACAACTGGGATCAGGACTAATAAAACACAGGTGCACCGCCGAATGGCGGTGCACCTGCTTTTTTTACAAAATGCATTTTTATGCTTATCCCTACTCGTTGTAGGGCGTGCTCCTGTCAATTACCGTAAATGGCTAAACGCACATGGTAACTGTACAGCAGATGGCGCAGCGTGGTATATGCGCCGTTTTCAAGGGAAGTACGGATGCGCGCTGCAGTTTTGTTTCTGCCCGCAACAAGAGCATCCGATGCATTCTCCGGAATAACTGCAAGTGCAGCAAGTGCTTTTTCTGCGGCGACGGTGTATGCGTTTACAATGGCAGGATCCATATCCACGGCAATATTGTTCGGTACCAACTCACCCTTTGCCTCAAAAACACGCAGACCGAACGGTTCCAGCGTCAGCGTATGGTTCTGCTCGCCCAGCGCAAACGACATGGCAATCTCATACGGCTCGCGGTTCAGAACATATACCCATGTGTATCCGTTATCATGCAGATATCGCATACAGACCGGGTCGGTCATTGCTTGCACATCCTTGAATTTCTTTGCCGGAAGCTTGCGGTATTCCTGTGCAAAGGCACGCGTCTCCGGCAAATGCTGTTTGTCTAAATAAAGACCGCCAAGGGTCACAGATAGCGCATCATGCAGAGCAAGGTCGGTAATCATCTGCTCAGAATAATACTTTTCCGGGGGGAACAGAGATGTAATGCGCGTCTGATTCGGATAGAAGAACGGTCCTTTATCCTCATCCGCATAGACACTGTTCTCGCGGAAGATGAAGTCTGCATGATAATCGGGATAATCCCTGATTTCTTCCATGATCTGCGCATCACCTTCCTCTGACGCAAACCAATCAGTCCTGCCCCAGCGCTCCTCCCAGCAGTTGAAGTGGAAGCCTTCAGTCTGTTTTGCATCGTGTAGATGCGCAAACAGCTCTTCGTCCAGCCGCATGGGATCGGTCAAATGACGGGAGTGCACTTCGTTGCCCAAACGCGCAGCTGCATTACGGCAGAAATTGCGCTCCACGCAGACACGGATGCCCGGTTCATTCTCCAGCATCGCAAGATCAATGCCACCGCGTCGGTAGACTTCATAAAGAGAATCGCCCGAGCCATATTGTGTTTCAAGTGCACCGGGGGACGGAAATCCTTCACAATTGGGATAATGTCCACCCACACTCGTTTCGTTCCACATATGGACAGTCAGCGTCAAATCGGCGCGGACAGCACGAATGCGATCGCGCAGGGTGCGCAGAAATGCGCATACTTTTTCGCAGCGCCATGCAATCCACGCATCCCGTGCATTCTTCATCAGCCATGCATACCGCTTTGCGAAGCGATTGGGATCAGATGCATCCACAGGAAGCGTGATGCCCGTATCGGCAGAAAATTGTGCAGCACAGGTATCATCATATCCCGTCAGAAGATTGCCAAACCACAGAATCGTCGCATGCCAGAAATTAACGGAGAGTCCTTCAAAGGACGGATGGTGCGCATACCGCGATACGATCTCCTCAAAATATTCCAGTACCTGCTTCTGCACTTCCGGATGTAGCGGATTAAACATCGGCACACGCACATCGGTGGCCGGGAGACGTTCTCCGTATGCGTAATGCGCTTCCTGCCCACCACTCCAAGGGCAGCCCAAAGTGACGGCCTCGGGGTAAGTGACAGGATTAAAAAAGCGTGTCCAGTCGTTGGTAGAGGACTGCACCATTCCGTTGTAGAGAACATTGTTATATGTATCTGCCCCGGATGCGATGGATTCCTCATCGATATTCATACCTTTGAGCAGATTTCCCAGCCGGAGCAAGGTTAATGATCCAGTAAAGTGGAATCCCTCTTTGTCAAACGCGGTGAGCAGCGTGTCCAGCCAATCAGGGAATTCCGCGGCGGAACGGCAATACTTTCTGCGTTCATACGGATGAACCACCACGTTGCCCCGTTGTGCCGGCTGGGATTTCACCGGGATGATCGGGCCATGATACCAGTTGACCGGGTACACCAGGCGGTTTTGTCCGGCAGAGCGCATGAACTGTATATGACGCTCAACCCAAACACCTGTCTCAACAGCACCTTCGGATCCTCCTATATTGCAGGGGTCCTCATACTGGATGCCGATGGTTCGTGTACCGGGGATCGATGGGATATCCGATACAGGAAGTTCCTCCAGCTCGTACACAGCAATCGAAGCGGCCGCGGCAGGCTCCTCTCCCGACAACGAAGCAACCAGAATGCTTTGATCAAGGGCGCGAGGCCAAAAAACGTTGTATGCCTTCTGCATCGTGCCGGTCAACGGGCAATCATAACCCGTAATGAGTCCCATCGTCAAATCATAGCTGGTTCCATCCTGCACGCAGATCGAACGCGGACGGTCATCGGGGTAAACAAGTTCAATCAGATGGGGCTTGTCTATGGTGCGCAATGTAAAGCGATAACCGAAGCGGCTGTTATCCTGCGCGGCGTTTTCCCGATAGGTGCCCGCAGCGGTTGTCACAATACGGCTGTCACCGACCTCAAAGACATCCTCGCCGGTAAGCGGTGCCGTACAGTCACGAAAGAAAATGCGCGTCTTAGGAAGTTGGTCAAAAAAGTCAGATTTCATCGTGTCACCTTTTATATCCTTTCCGGTTGCTAAAATATTTCGCTGTAATACTTGCTTTAGCAGGAGACACCTGCTACAATTTATTATAGCATCAACGAAGAATGCTGCCCATCGCAAAAGGTCAGTTTCTGTATGCGAAAAGTCAGATTTTGGAGGGAGCATGGGATGAAAAGAGAAATCAATTTTACAGCCTGTGGCATGGGGCGTGTTTTTGGTGCCTGGAACAATGTGCGTATCCGTTACCTGAACCGACTGTATTATATCCGTGGCGGAGTCGGATATTATACTGTCAATGGCATCAAGCAGCAATTTCAAGCAGGTCACATTTACTATCTGCCCTGGACAGTGGACTATGTGCTGTCACAAAATGCCTCGAATCCTCTTGATCATATTTTTGTTGATTTTTTCAAAAGTACAGAACGTCGTTTCTCCGATATCGTTGACCTCACTGCACAGGTAGATGAGCAGAATCTGCGGATCGCTTCCTTTTTGTGTGATATGACCGAATCTCTCTCCATAGAATACAATCCGAATTTCTGGTTCATTCCCGACTCATCGGCTTCTTATCAGACATATAAAACCATGATGGAATCGTGCATGGCAACATTTGTAAGCAGCATAGAAGAAAAATACAGTGAACCGATACCCCGCGAGGATGAAAATATTTATCTCGCGGTATCTTACATCCACGAACATTACATGGAAGATTTGAACATCGAAACACTCGCCGCCCTCGCCTGTCTCAATCAAAAATACTTCATCAGTAAGTTCCATTCTGTCATAGGGCAAACTCCGTATCAGTATCTGCAGTCGGTGCGGTATGACATGGCAATGACGCTCCATGCCTATGGAATGCCACTCAATCGGGCAGCAGAACAGGTCGGCTTTTCGTCGCCATCGGCGGTATATCGTATGAGAAAAAAGAAAGTCACGGAATAGTTGGTTTTGTTTTCCTATTCACGCGGAGCACATCAAGATATCTCCGGAAACTGGTGCCGCTCTTTTGATGCCCACACATATCATCACAAATAACGGCACCATCCTTTTGGATGGTGCCGTTGCTTGGAGCGGGTAATGGGAATCGATTTGCATTTTGCTTTCGCAAAACAATTGTTTCGCTCCGTCAAGCCGTCGCGAGCAACAGTCCGCTGGACTGTTGCATCTAAATCGGTTCGATTCCCTATCCTTACCTCTTAAAAAAGATCACCACCATGGGGTGGTGATCTTTCTTTGGAGCGGGTAATGGGAATCGAACCCACCTCTCAACCTTGGGAAGGTCGCATTCTACCGATGAACTATACCCGCATGGAATATGGATGTATTATAGCAGATAGAAAATTCAATTTCAACTGCTTTTTATCCCCTCATTGCGACAAAATACCCTGCGAAACTTTCCGCAGGGTATCCTTTTATTCCATAACAGTTCCGTCAGGATGGAACAGGGGCAGCTTCTCCAGGTAGATCAGATCATCCCGGCTCTGGGCATCGCCCTCTGCCAAAATGGCCATCCGGCCGCAGACGATACCGCCGGCCTTCTCGACCAGAGCTTCCAATGCGCTCAGGCTTTCGCCGGTGGAGATCACATCGTCCACGATGAGGATCTTCTTGCCCTTCATCAGCTCGGCGTCCGCACCGTCCAGGTACAGGTGCTGCTCCTTGGCGGTAGTGATGGACTTCACATCCACGCCGAAAATATCCCGCATGTACAGCTTGGGGCCCTTCCGTGCCAGAATGTACTTCTCATTTCCTGCCTGACGGGCCATTTCGTGAGCCAAAGGAATGCCCTTTGCCTCAGCGGTGATGATATAGTCATACTCCGGAGCAAGCTTCAGCAGATCCCGGGCGCAGGCCACGGTCAGCTCCGGATCACCAAAGATCACAAAGCCGGCAATGTACAATTCATCCGTCACCTTGCAGATGGGCAAGTGGCGCTCAAGGCCGGCAATGGTCATGGTATGAAACATAGGAAACAACCCCTTATTTTCTATAGATTCTAGCAATATTATACCTTAAAGGCGGAAATTGTCAAGTTTTACGCCTGTGTACGTTTGACATTCGGCTTTGGCTTGATCTCCCCGGCGGCGGTGAGGGCCATTTTGGTGAGCAAGGGGCCCACCAGTTCATAGATCAGCACAGAAAACAGCACGATATTGCGAATGATCGCGCCGGCTTCTCCAAATTCCGCGGCTACCACTACGGACATTCCCAAAGCCACACCTGCCTGGGGTAATAGCGTGATGCCCAGGTATTTACAGATGGTGCTCTCGCACCGGGTCATTTTTGCACTGACATTTGCGCCGAAGATCTTGCCTGCGGAACGGCTGAGAATGTAGGCCACGCCGATGCCCACCACAGCCAAATTGCCAAAGATGGTCAGATCCAGCTCCGCGCCGGAAATGACAAAAAACAGCACATAGATGGGCGCAGTCCAGCGCTCGGTCTTGTGCATGATCTCCTCGGAAAAATCGCACAGATTGCAGAAAATGCAGCTGCACATCATGGTCACAAGCAAGGACGAGAAGCCGATCTCCAGTCCGCCTTCAAAATGGAAGCGCAATTTGGAAATTGCGGTGCAGATGATCACAAACGCCACTGCCAAACTCAGCCGTTTGGAACCGGAATTGAAGAACTTTTCCACCAAGCTGAAGACCCAGCCCAATGCTGCACCCAGCAGCAAAGAGCCAAAAATCTCCACAACCGGATTGACCAGCAGAGAAATGATGCTCACCGCACCACTGGTCAGCGCCCGGGCAATGCCGGTGGAAATCGCGAATACGATGAGACCCACCGCGTCATCCAAAGCAACGATGGGGAGCAAAATGTCCGTTAATGGGCCCTTGGCCTTGTACTGATTGATAACCATCAAGGTCGCCGCCGGAGCAGTGGCCGTAGCAATCGCGCCCAGAATGATGCAAGTGGATACAGGCAAACGCTCCTCTCCCAGGATAAGGTGCAGCCCCAACAGGGTCAGATCCACCAGAATCGTTGCCGTCAATGCCTGGAAAATAGCAATGATGGTTGCCTGGCGGCCTGTCTTGCGCAATGCGGTAATGCGAAATTCACTGCCGATGGAAAACGCAATGAATCCCAGCGCCACATCACACAGAAGTCCCATTTTCTCCACAAATTCCATGGAGTCAAAACCCAATCCGGGTACGCCCAGCCGTCCCAATACCAACGGACCAACCAGTACGCCTGCAATCAGGTAACTGGTAACGTCCGGAAGGTTCCATTTAGAGGTCAGTCTGGACAAAAAAAGACCGGCAAACATGGCTACACCAATAGCCAGCAAGATTTCCACAAAAAAGCCTTCTTTCACTGAATAAAATACCTTGCTCATTATAGCACTCTGTTTTCACATTTCAAGGGCTTTTTTGAATTATTTTTGTCTTTTTTCTATGTAAGACAAACAGCATCTTTGCATAAAAAAAGACCACTGCGGTGAAGCAGTGGTCTTCCCCTTTCGGGTTTTGGAAAGAAGAGAGGTATATAAAGAGGTTTTACGAAACAAAAGGAGCGGCTCACGGCTTCCGCTGCCCTTCACGTGTTTATCTTATAATACGGTTTTGAACAGCACATCACAAATTTGAAAACAAACAATAAGGAAATTGTGAACAAAAGGGCCGCACCCGTAGGTGCGGCCCATATGGACAGAAAGGAAATTAGTTAGCGAAGGTCACAACGATCTTGTACAGGAAGATACGGCCGGTCTTGCCGCTGGCAGTGTTGCTAAAGTCAAAGTCAACAACATTGGAGGAACCGTCCAAATTAAAGGTCAGGGTTCCACCAGTACCGGTCTCATTGTAGGGGGCTAACTGGGCTGTGCCGCCATTGATAGCAACCTGGTTGCTGTTGGTGGGGTAACTATCGCTCTTTGCATACCAGTCGTGGCAGAGGATCTCAACCTTGGCGACCTTCTTGTCAAAGGTCAGAACCAATTCGCCGTCCACATCGCTCTTGCCACAACGCAGGAAACCTGCGGAGTTCTCATGAGCGCCACCGTTAGAGTTTCCGTTATAAATCTTGGTAACGGTAACCGCAGTCAGCCCGCTGCCAGAAGCAGCGCCGTTGAACAGAGCCAAAGCCTCATCAGCCTTGATCTCCACGCCCTTCTTGTCCAAAGAGGTGAAATCAAAGGTCAGAGTAGCACCGGCAGGAGTGGGGTTGGGATTAGGAGCAGGTTCGGGTTCGGGTTCGGGCTCGGGCTCGGGCTCGGGTTCGGGTTCGGGCTCGGGTTCGGGCTCGGGAGTCGCCTCCTCCAAACCGCTAATGGTACCTGCAGCATCGGTAGCATCTTCCAACTTAAAGGTGTAGATGGAAACATCGCTTCCCATGCCGTAGCAGGTCAGGTAGCCACTGTAAACTTCCAGATACTGAGCCTTGCCGTTGTAGTTGGCAACCGCGCACTTGATGAAATAGCCGCCATCGGTGTCGGCTGCTTCCAGAACGAACTTAGTGTTATCGCTCTGCTCAGTCACGAACATAACGCTGGTAGCATCGCAGAACAGGTAGTATTCTCCAGCCTTGAAAGACACGGTCTCGTCACCGTTGTCCACAACTTCCAAAACAATGGCATCGGCCTTGTTGTCGGACAGGTTCAGTTCCCACTTGTTCTTTGCTTCGTACAGGTAGTGGCTGCCGGTAATATACTTGCTTTCCTTGGGGTAAGCCAGCACGATATTGCCACCGACCTGTGCCTTGGCAGGAATAACATGATCGAAGGAAACGGAGACTTCCAGGCCATCCGCATTCTTCAGTGTAGCAGTCAGTTTATAGTTGACTTCCTCAGCGCCTGCAGTGATCTTCACGATGGTCATGTTATTCTCACCGGCAGCGATCTGCACATTTTCTGCCTTGTCAGCAGTCCAGGTGATGGGGTAAACCACATCGTTGATACGAACCTGGCTAACAACAGTATAGTCAGCGTCGGTAGTAGCCTTTGCATCCTTATACATTGCATACAGGTATTCCTTAGCGGAATTCAGACCTGCGTCTTCCTTAGCCTCAGGTGCACAGCCGACGAAGCAGCCGATGCAGATAGCCAGGAGCAGCAGTACGGAAATTACTTTTTTCATAACTGTATCTCCTTTTTAATTTAATGAACGGTAATATAGTTGTCGTCCATGACCTTGATCTGATAATCGCCGTCGAAGCAATCCACGATACCCTTGACATCAATGGTCTTGCCCTTGTAGGCATCGGCAGTAATGATATTGCCGTTATCGTCGGTCAAGACAATGGTGCGGACGGAAATGGTCACGCCATCTGCCTCACAAGTGAGGGTCATAGCACCATTGGAGTTGTCATTTTCGCTTTGGGTGGTGTAAACGCTCTTGACATACAGGTTCTTCATTTCCACGGAAGTACCCAGGGCCAATTCCGCATAGTCAAATGCCTTGGTGGTTACTTCCTCTGTCTCGGGATCCATCAGTTCCACATCCACCTTGCCGGTGGTGAAGGTCTTGGGATCGGTCAGCACGAATGCAGGCTCGTTGTTATCGCTGAGTTTCTTTACATCGTCAGCCTGGGGAATGAAATCGCTGTAAGTCATGCCGGAGATCTGCCAGGATCCACTAAATTCGGACACATTGCCTGCAATGCGGACTTCGCTGCCCACCTTGATCAGGTGCATGCCGTTGAAGTTGAAGCCGTAGTAGGCATACATGCCGTAATACAGGCCGCTTTCGGGATCTTGGGTCTCAAGGTAAAAGCCGTTGTTGTAGTGCATGGTGATCACGCCGGTGACTGCAACCTTGCTGCCGTTATAATTGGCCACATTGGTACGCAGTTCCTTCAGATCGATCTCCGTAGCAGCACCGTAGAAGAAGTTGGGGTCCTTCTGACCGGAGTGCACATTCAGCTTCTGGCTTTTTGCCTGGTCGATTGCTGCAGCACAGGTCGTGCCGTAGCGGTTGTTGGAAGAACTGGACGCAATGGCCAGACCCTCCTGGAGTAGTTCAATATTCAGGTTCCGGTATTCGGTAGCACCCTTGGTCTTATACCAAATCCAAACCAGATAACGACCGCCGGTGGAGTCCGCATCCCATTTGTTGGTATCGGATTCAATGATGATGGATTCGGCAGCAGACAACTTTTCCTTGGTGAAGGCAGCGGCGGTCTTGCCAAATTCTTCGATCTTACCGGTGGATTCCGGGGTGTTGACAGCCAGAAAACGGGCCTTCAGTACGCCGGTAGACATTTCCTTGCTGTGGAAATGCACAGTATCACCGTCAATGAACTGTTTGACAGTGACCTCTTCCTGCTTGCATCCGTTGCTGGGGTTCAGTTTGATGGAAGCAGCATAGTCCACGACCTTCGGAGTCTCGGGCTCGGAAGGGCCTTCGGCAGGCGCGCAGCCTGCCAGAAGGCAAAGGACCAAAAGCAGGGAAAGAATTTTCGCAATACCCTTACTCATTATTTCTTACAGTTGTTGATGGCGTCCTGGAAGACCTTGTCAATCAGAGCGTCCACACCACCCGTGGCATCGCCGATGAAAGCGGCCTGGATCAGGCTGCCGACCTCGTCACGGGCCTTGGCAGAACCGTTGAACGCAGGAGAGGTGTAGTAAGCGTTGACCTGCTCCATACAAATCTTGGCGCTGAGGTAGGTAACATTGTCAAAACCGTCAGCCTTAGCCATCTTCTCAGCATAGGTGGGGTGATTTGCAACAGACTTCAGAACGGGAACATAACCGGAAGCATCGGAGAATGCTGCCTGGAAGTTCACATTGGTGGTCAGGAACTTCACGAACAGCCAGGAAGCGACAACCTCCTGGGGATTGGCATCCTTAAAGATACAGACGCTGGGACCCTGGGAGATAACCTTGGGATTGGAAGCGTCAACCTGAGGAATGGTAGCGATACCAACTTCAAATGCGTACTCGCCCTTGTCGTTGGCAGCAGGACGCTGATGCTTAGCACCGGCGGAAGAGCCGATGGACATGTAGCTGCGCTGACCGGTGGTAGCGGTGAACAGGCCGGAAGTGTAAGCACCGTAGATCTCCTGGGTCGTCACATATTCCTTCTGATACCACTCGCGGATACGCTTGACGAACTGCTTGTTGGCGTCGTTGTTGAACAGATAGTGCTCGCCGGTAGCGCTGGTGTAGTCGCTGCCCAGCTGCTCGCACATGGTGATGAACCAGTTGGACTCGGAGTCATAGCCCAGGGGGATGGAAGTGGGGTCGATTTCCTTGATCTTCTTGCAGACTTCTTCCAGTTCGTCCCAAGTCTTGGGAACCTGCAGGTTGTTAGCCTCGAAGAAGGTCTTGTTGTAGTACAGAACTTCGGTGGACTTGGAGAAAGGCAGGGTGTACATCTTGCCATCGCCAAATTCCTTGCCTTCGTTGTAGTAACCTTCGATGAAGTCAGCCTTCTGCTCAGCAGTCAGACCCAGGATCTCCTTGGAGCCATCTTTGCGAGTGATCTCGATGTCGCTGGCGATCAGATCATCCAGAGTAACAACAGCCTTCGCCACATTGTACAGAGCAACATGGTCGGGGTAGCAGTAGGCAATGTTGGGCTGGTTGCCCACGGTCAGCTCGGTCTTGATCTGGTCGCGGACATCCTCATAGCCGCCCACCTGCTCGTGAACGACCGTGATGTTGGGGTACAGCTTGTTGAATTCGGGAATGAAAGCATCCAGAACATCTCTCAGGTTCTGGCCCATGGTGTGGTAGAAGGTGATGGTGACTGCGCTGCCATCATAACCACCCTCGGGGATCACAAAGTCGCTGGCCAGAACATTGTTCTGCTTGTTGCAGCCGGACATCAGGCCGATGCCCAGCAGCATAGTGACCAGCAAGAGAATCGCTACGATCTTTTTCATAACTTTTATTTCCTTTCTTGCTTGTGTGTTTTATGTGTTAAGACCTTTCAGTCGATTAACCCTTGATGCCGCTGCGGCTGACACCCTGCATGATATACTTACGCAGGAACAAAAATACCAGGAACAGCGGAGCGGACACGATGGCAACAGCGGCCATCTGCACAGGATAGTTGACATCGCCGGTGGTTGTGGTAAATGCGTTACGCAGACCGTTGGTGATCAGGCGGTGAGCATCGTCGTTGGCAACCAGGCGGGGCCATACATAGGAGTTCCATGCGCCCATCATCTTCAGAATGGTGATGGAGATCAGGGTGGGCATAGCCAGGGGGATCATGACCTTCCACAGGTACTTGAGGTCACCGCAGCCGTCCACCTTTGCAGCCAGATACAGCTCGTTGGGGATCTGCAGGAAGTTCTGGCGCAGCAGGTAAATATAGAACACGCTGACCAGGAACGGCACGATCAGAACCGTAAAACTCTTCATCCAGCCGAACTCATTGACGGTTGCATAGTTGGTAATAGTGAACAGTTCGCCGGGGATCATCATGGTTGCCAGCAGCGCGGCAAACATGGCATCCTTGCCCTTGAATTCCAGACGGGCAAAGGCAAATGCGGACAGAACCGTGATCACCAGGGACAAAACGGTGGAAACGATGCCAACATAGGCCGTGTTCAGGAACAACTGACCTAGGTCTGCGGTATCAAACGCTTCCACATAGTTTTGGAATACGAAATGCTTGGGCCACAGAGTGGGGACATTCAATCGGTATTCTGCCAAATCCTTGAGGGAAGAAATGATCATCCAATAGAAGGGGAACAGCACGATCAGTGCCATGATACCGAGGAACAGATAGGTGCCTGCTTTGACCACTACCTGAAAGACTCTCTGCTGTGCAGAAACCTGTTGCAGGTCTTGCTCGTGCATGACTATACTGTCTTTTTTCTTAGCCATAATGCACCTCCTCAGAAATGGACGCGCTTCTTGCTGACCTGAAGGTTGATCATGGTGACAACAAGAATGATCGCGAACAGGATCAGTGCCGCGGCACTGGCAACACCGTAGTTCATTTCAGGCAGAGCCTCGTAGATGTAACCGACCATAGTGTTGAGTTTCAGGTCAGCGCCTACGGGTCCCATCTTTTCACCGAAGATACCGACGATGCTGGAATATTCCTTGAAGCCGCCGATGAAACTGGTGATGATCACATACGCCAGCATGGGAGACAGCAGCGGAACGGTGATCCTGGTCAGCACTCTCCAACGGGGTGTGCCGTCCACACGGGCAGCGTCATAATACTGCTTGTTGATGGACTGCAGGCCGCCCAGCAGGATCAGGATCTTGAAAGGCAGAGCGTTCCATACAATATAAATGGTCATGACCGCAATGTTTGCGGTATAACTGGACTGGGCATTGATCCAGTTGATGGGCTCGCCACCAAAGAACATGATCACATTATTGATGATGCCCCAGCTTTCTGCCCGGGCACCGTCGGGGCTCAGGCCGATGATGTTGAACATCGCGGCAAAGACCATGCCGATGGCGATGGAGTTGGTCACATAGGGCAGGAAGAAGATGGTCTGCAGGAACTTCTGCAGGGGCTTGATGGAGTTCAGGGCAACTGCGATCAGCAGAGCCAAAATTGTGGAAATCGGCACTGTCAAAACAGTCAACAGCAGGGTGTTTTTCAGACAGGTCATGAAATCGCTGTACTGCAAAACCTTCACAAAGTTACCGATGCCAACCTCAAAGGGGATACCGATGCTGGCCTGCAGCGCATTGTATTCTTCCAGGAAAGCAATACGCACGGTGTTGATGATGGGCCACACAGTAAAGATCAGCAACAGCACGATGGCCGGTGACAGGTAGAGCCAGGCTTTCCATTGATGTTTGCTATCTACCATATTTCGTCACCTCAAAAATAGATTCTCTCTTCGGTTTCCTTGTTGAAGATGAAGACCTTGTGTGCCTTCAAAGAGTACTTAACATTCTCGGCAGTCACATCCACCTTGTTGTCCGCATTGATAATGGAGCGGACCACAGGATTCTGAGAAGCAGCGTTCTCGGAAACGATGCTCACATCACGGCCCATAACCTCCACGCTGGAGAGGCGGCAGGTCAGGCTGCCGTTTGCATCCAGGTTGAAGCCCTCGGGACGGATGCCCACGGTAACTTCCTGGTCGGCAACGCCGGCAACATCCAAAACAGCTTCTTCGCCGATGTACAGTTTGCCATCCTTAACTGTGCCGTCAAACACATTGATGGGAGGTGTGCCCAGGAACTTGGCAACGAACAGGTTTACGGGATTGTCGTAAACTTCCTGGGGAGCGCCAATCTGCTGCACAACACCCAGTTTCATAACCACGATCATATCGGAGATGGACATCGCCTCTTCCTGGTCGTGGGTAACGAAAATGGTGGTGATGCCGGTCTCACGCTGAATGCGACGGATCTCTTCGCGGGTCTGCAGACGCAATCTGGCATCCAGGTTGGAAAGGGGCTCGTCCAGCAGCAGAACACGGGGCATCTTGACCAGCGCACGGGCGATGGCCACACGCTGCTGCTGACCACCGGACATTTCGCCGGGTTTCCGGTCCATGAGGTCTTCAATCTGCACCAAACGGGCGGCGTAATGTGCCCGCTCCAGCATTTCCTGCTTGGACATCTTGTCTGCGCCCTTCAGGTTCTGCAGGGGGAAGAGGATATTCTGCTTCACAGTCATGTGGGGGTACAGGGCGTAGTTCTGGAACACCAGACCAACGCCGCGGTTTTCGGTGGGCAGATTGGTAACATCGTCATCACCGAAGAAGATCTTACCGCCGGTGGGCTTCTGCAAACCACTGATCATGTACAGTGTGGTGGACTTGCCGCAGCCGGAGGGGCCCAGCAGACCGATCAATTTGCCGTCCGGGATCTCGAAGGTGAAATCGTTGACGGCAACGACTTCCTTACCTGCCTTCTTGTCCCGGCTGGGGAAGATCTTTGTCAGATTCTGCAAAACAACTTTCATATAAATCCCTTTCTTATATAAAAATTTTTCTTTTATTTTATGGCTTTCGTGTGCAGGGCTTATTCCTGTTCTTCGAATGCCCGTTCGACATGGATCTGCGCGTTGTATGCTTCCATATCCTCAACACTGTCGAAGATCATTTGGCTTGCCAGATCCACTGCAACGGTACAGGCCGCCAGATCATGGATCGCCGTCTTATTGCGGGTGGCCATGGGAACAATGATCTGTACCAGCAGGAAGCCAAGCGCCAAAAGCAGGCCCAAACCCATAATGCCGAAGAACCACATCAGCAACACAAGGATGGGGATCATGGTTTCCACAGTATACTTACCCAAAATCGCCCGCACGAACAACATAAAAGGAGTGACCTTGATACCATCCTTACGCATCAGGGCAATACCAAAACACTTTTTACCAAGAGTCTGTCCGTTTTTCAGCCACAGGGGAATCAAAATTTCCAGAATCAGAAATGCGCCCAAGAAACCGAACCCTGCGATGAGCAGTGTCTGATTCATCAACAATTCAAATAGTTTCTGTGTCTGCGTATCCTTTGCCAGTGCTTCCATCGCTGACTGGTATTTGGCCAGCTCCTCTTCCGTCATCTTTTGGCTTTCTTCTTCGGTCATTTCAAAAGAAACGCCGTACTCCTGCTCGTAGCGGGTATACACAGCATTCATCTTTTCAATGCTGGTGTCGATATCCACCACATAAGAAATACATGCCATCAATCCTGTGGCCAGGGTGATCAGCATGATCATATCCAGAATCCAGGCCGGTATCCGCTTCAACATGCTGGCTCTTTGGAAATCGTAATCCATAATTTGTCCCTCCGGGGATATGTGTCAGATACAGTTTTCAGTGTTTTGTATTATAGCATAACTTTCAACAAAAATCCACAATAATTTGAAGAACTTTCCAGCTTTTTTTATGAATTTTGCGTCCGGCTTTCCAGCGCCGTCACCAGTCCTTGGGGTATGGCCAAATTTCCCTGACCGATGCCCATTTGAATATAGGGTTTGTTGCCGCCATGATAATCACTGCCGCCACTGTGCAGAAGCGCAAAATCCTCCGCCACCCGCTTTGCGGTGGCGGTGGTTTCTTCGTCATAGGTGGAGTACAGCGTCTCCATGGCATCCAACCCGCAGGGTACGGCCTCGGATAAAAATTCTCTGAGTTCTGTTTCGTTCAGATTCAAAAACGGATGGGCCAAAACCGCTACCGCTCCCAGAGATTTGATGAAGCGGACAGTCTCAAAGGGACAGGGACGGGTGGGCGGCACATAATAGCCACATTGAGGGCTGAGCAGCTGCTTGAACGCCACTTGAATTGACTCCGTGTAGCCCAAGCGGGTCAACTCTGCAGCAATCAGAGCCCGGTTGACCTGCCCTTCCGGTGTGCTGTTTTTGATAGAATCGTAATCGATGGCATAGCCAGCCGCATTGAGCTTGTCCACCAGATCCCGATTGCTTTGTTCTTTCTTCTGACGATACTCCTCCAGCCGCCGAGTAATCATTGGAAAATGCTCCTGCTTCAGAAACAGACCCAAGATATGCAGCTCTGTGCCGTGATAATCCGTCGAGAATTCCGTGCCGGCGATAGCACGGACACACTTCCCCTTGGCCGCTTCCAAAAATTCCGGCAGGCCGGCCACCGTATTATGATCTGTGAGCGCAATGGCTCCCAATCCTTTCTCTTCCGCCAGGGTGAGCAAAGCTGTTGGCGTATCGGTGCCGTCAGAAAAAATGGAATGGGTATGCAGATCGCAGAAAACAGCCATAGGAACGTCTCCTTTATCACATCGTGTATCAGACAAAGCACCATTGCAAGGAACGTGAGCAACGTGGCAATCTCCTGATAGAGCCTGCCAAATTGCGACATTGTGCCGGAAGATTCCACAGCCCGTCGATCCTCGCAATGACATCTGATTTAAGCATTCTTTTCTCTTGCCTTTATTTTAGTGGGTATCCATTTTGCTGTCAAGACTGTGAATGTTGGAATTCTCCGGCAGTGCTTGCCATGGATTTTTGTCAAAAGCCTTAGAAAAGCCTTGCTATTTGCATTTTGTTGGGGTACAATAAATGCAGTATGATTTTGGGAAGAGAAGGTGCCTACCTATGGAAAAACGCGGCTTTGACAACGGAAAGTACCTGCAAATGCAATCACAGCACATCCGCCAACGGTTGGACTCCTTCGGCGGCAAGCTGTATTTGGAATTCGGCGGCAAACTGTTTGACGACAACCACGCCGCCCGGGTCCTGCCCGGCTTTGAGCCGGACAGTAAACTGCAAATGCTTTTGCAGCTGAAGGATCAGGTGGAAATGGTCATCGTCATCAACGCCGGTGACATTGAAAAGAATAAGGTTCGTGGCGATCTGGGCATCACATATGACCAGGATGTGCTGCGTCTGCTGGAAATTTTCCGTGGACTTGGCCTGTATGTTTCCAGCGTGGTGCTGACCCGCTTTCAGGAGCAAAATACCGCCAAGGCCTTTCAGGCAAGACTTGAGAGCTTAGGTTTAAAGGTGTATCACCATTATGATATCGAAGGCTACCCCTCTGACACCGCTCGCATTGTCAGTGACGAGGGCTTCGGTCGTAATGATTACATTGAGACCACCCGCTCTTTGGTGGTGGTCACCGCTCCCGGCCCCGGCAGCGGCAAGCTGGCCACCTGCTTAAGCCAGCTGTATCACGAGCATAAGCGGGGTACAAAAGCCGGCTACGCCAAATTTGAGACCTTCCCCATTTGGAATCTGCCGCTGAATCATCCGGTGAATTTGGCCTACGAGGCCGCAACGGCAGACTTAAACGATGTAAACATGCTGGACCCCTTCCATCTGGAAGCCTACGGCACCACCACCGTCAACTATAACCGGGATGTGGAAGCATTCCCTGTGCTGGTTGCCATGTTCGAACAGATTTTGGGTACCTGCCCCTACAAATCTCCCACAGATATGGGCGTCAACATGGTGGGCAGCTGCATCATTGATGATGAAGCAGTTAAGGAAGCCTCCCGGCAGGAGATCATCCGCCGTTACTACACCGCCCTGTGTGATTACAAAAAAGGTAAAACCACCGACGAAGTGGTGCGCAAACTGGAGCTTCTGATCAAAAAGGGCAATGTGGATCTGTCTGCCCGCAAGGTAGTCGCCGCCGCTTTGGAAAAGGCCGCACTGACGGGTCGGCCCGCTGTTGCCTTGGAACTGCCGGACGGAAAGATCGTTACCGGCAAAACCTCCGATCTGCTGGGTGCTTCTGCATCTGTACTGCTGAATGCGCTGAAGGCACTGGGCGGTATCCGGGATAAGCTACACCTGATCGCCCCGGTGGTCATCGACCCCATTCAGAAGCTAAAAACCGGGTATCTAGGCAACCGCAACCCCCGGCTGCATACCGATGAGGTGCTGATCGCCCTATCCATCAGTGCCGCCACCAATCCCACAGCGGAGCTGGCCATGGAGCAGTTGCCCGGCCTGCGGGGCTGTGAGATACACTCCACAGTGATCCTCTCCGAGGTGGACGAAATGGTGTTCAAGCGCTTAGGGGTCCGGGTGACCTGCGAGCCACAATTTAAGGGATAACAAAAGTGCCTGCTGCGTGATGCAGCAGGCACTTATTCTATTCTTAATACTCCCGAACGACTGCCTTCACAAGACCGATCAGCTCTGCCTCGTTGCCATCGATAGGCTCGTAGGCATCGTTTTCTGGCATGAGCCAAATTTCTCCGTTTCTCCGGCGCAGGCGCTTGACGGTAGCTTCATCTCCGATTCGGGCAACCACAATTTGGCCATCCATGGCCGTCTGCTGAGGACGGACAACCACCTTGTCTCCGCTGAGGATGCCGGCATTTATCATGCTGTCACCCCGGACGCGCAGGGCAAAGCAACCCGGCTCACCATCCCATGCCATCGTTCCCTCTTGATTCTCACAGGCCAAAATCGGCAAGCCGGCCGTAACCACGCCGATCACCGGGATCTGCCCGGGACGAATGCCGGTGGACAGGGCGCGCTTGCGGCCCTTTTCACCCGGGCCGGACAACAGCCCTTTATCCTGCAGAGCCTGGATATGATAGCTGACGGAGGCGGTGGAACGCAGGCCCACAGCCGCGCCGATTTCCCGAACAGAGGGTGCGTAGCCGTTCTCCTGCACGAACGCGTTCACATATTCCAAAATCTTTTCTGCCTTGTCACTGGTACGGGGCATCGCGATCCCTCCTATGATGGTTTTTGGTTATTATAGCACAAATGAACGAAAAAGAAAAGGGGGCAATCAAAAATTTTTTGGCATATCTTCTCCTCTGCACACTATACTGTTAGGGATATTGTAAAAGGAGGGATTTTTGTGGACGAGCAAGTGAAGATCTGGCAGCGTATTCGGGGCGAAACACCGCCGGTGACCGAGGGGCTTCCCGGTCTTACGGCAAACGCCCTGGCTCACGCCGCCCTTTACGGCACATTGGCCCGGCAAATGCAAGGCCCGGGCCGTACGATTTTGCTGAAATTACAGGATGAGGAACAGCACTGTGTTCGATGTTTGAAAGGGATTTACCGTATGGTTACCGGAAATCGGATGCAACCGGCGGCTGTGCCCATTCCGGCCGAGAATATGGAGACAGCTTTACGGAAATGCTATGGGCAATGCTTAAAAACCCTCGCCGTCTTTGAAAAACGGACATATGATGCGGAATACGGCCCGATTTTTGGAATACTGGCCTCCAAAAAGCGGGAACATTGCTGTGCGCTTTCCGAACTGCTGGGATTTTGATTAAAAACTGCCCCTCCGGTAATACTAAATTCCGGAGGGGTTTGTTATGAAGTTTTTACGGGGCTGCATTTTATTTTACATCGGCGGAACGGCTTATATGATCCTGGAATTTCTGTGGCGGGGGCGCAGTCACGGCAGTATGTTTCTGCTGGGCGGACTGTGCTTTTTGTTGGTGGGCGCAGGCGCGTCCAAATTTCAAAAAATTCCCGTTCCCGTCCGTCCTTTGCTGGGCGCAGGAATCATCACCGGTTTGGAACTACTCACAGGATGGCTTGTCAATAAGGATCACAAAGTTTGGGATTACCGGGATCAACTGTTTCAGTTCCAGGGGCAGATCTGCCTGGCATTTTCCCTGCTTTGGGTGCCGGTCAGTCTGATGGCTATGGAGCTGTACGCCGTGACCCAGAAAAAACTGGCACAGAAAATACTGTAGGGGACGGGTTTTCCGTCCCGGGAGGCGAAACGCCTCCCCTGCAACAAGGACAGATCGGAGAAAAAGCAAGAGGGCGGCCAATGGCCGCCATGCAATACACTCATATCTCAAAAATTTGCTCTACCAGAAGCATCCATTTATGGAGTCGTACACTGCGCTCATCCGTTGCGTTTGGGTCCACGGATATAAACTGCAATTTCCAATCAGGGTATCCCTCCCGATACCGTCCCATCGCCGCGCGCAAAATATCTTGGATGTTTTCCCTATCTGCCTTTTCGATTGCTCGGATGACTTCATCCATTGGCTTTGTATTCTTCCCCCCTATCAATATATCATTACATAATTATACATTGTGATGATAGGAATTTCTATTGACATTCACGCCAAATATATACGTGAGTAATTATATGTTTTTACCTATACTTACGTTAGTATATTGTTGAGAAAGGGGTGGCTGCCGTGAAATATTCCGATGCGCAAAAGGAAGCAACCGCAAGGTACAACAAGAAGACCTATGACCGTATCAACGTTATTGTTAAGAAAGGTCAGCGGCAGATCATCAAGGATTACGCCGCAAATCAGGGCAAGAGCCTGAACAAATTTATCTGTGATGCAATTGAAGCCCAGATGCATAAAGAAAGTGCTGAGTGATCATTTCCCTATGGATCGATCCACTCAGCATTTTTGTTTCGGAAGGCATAAACGCCTTCCCTACACGTAACCCCCTCCGGACGGAGGGGGTCATGTTTATTTGAAGTACTTCACTGCAGATTCAAACAACTTCATATCGTACTCACCGGGAACATTGCGGTAAATGCCGGGAATCCAGCGTTCGCTGTGGCCCATCTTGCCCAGCACCCGTCCGTCAGGAGAGGTAATGCCCTCGATTGCGAACAGAGAGCCGTTGGGGTTGAATGCGGTGTCCATGGTAGGGTTGCCGTTCAAATCCACATACTGGGTGGCGATCTGTCCATTGGTAGCCAAGGCCATTGCCAATTCCTCAGATGCGTAGAAACGGCCCTCGCCATGGGAAATGGGCACATTGTAAACCTCGCCGACCTCCGTACCGGCCAGCCAGGGAGACTTGTTGGATGCAATGCGGGTATGAACGATCCGGCTTTGGTGCCGGGCAATGGTGTTGAAGGTCAAAGTGGGGCAGTCTGCATCCGTATCGATGATCTTGCCGTAGGGCACAAGACCCAGTTTGATCAGAGCCTGGAAGCCATTGCAGATACCCAGCATCAGTCCATCACGATTTTCCAACAGCGCCGTTACCTGCTCCTTGATGGCAGGATTGGGGAAGAATGCGGTAATGAACTTTGCAGAACCGTCGGGCTCGTCACCGCCGGAGAAACCGCCGGGCAGGAGGATCATTTGGCTGTCAGCGATCCGCTTCGCCACTTCCTCCACGCTCCAGGAAACATCCTCGGCCGTCAGGTTGCGGATAACCACGATATCCGCCTGCGCGCCTGCGCGCATCACTGCACGGGCAGAATCATATTCGCAGTTCGTGCCGGGAAATACAGGAATCAGCACCTTGGGCTTTGCCGCTTTGACTGCAGGTGCCAGGGCGATCTTGCCGTCGTAACCGAAGGTGGGAATTTCTTTTTCCGTTTCCACAGTCTTGGTGGGATACACATCCTCCAAAACCGCGCTGTTCAGGGCATACAATTCCTCAATGGATGCGCTGTCTCCATCCAAAACGATGTTGCTGTCGGCAGTGGTTTGACCGATCTTCATCACACCGGGAATGTCCACATCTTCCGTCAGTTCTGCCACCAGGAAGCCCCACAGGCCCATGTGCCACTGGTCACCCACTGCGCCATTGGACGCAAAGCCGATACCGTTACCAAAGGACATCTTCATGACTGCCTCGGCAATGCCGTTTTCTACCGCCCAGGCGGCTTTGACCTTACCCTGCATGTGCAGTGCATAGAATGCTTTCCAAGCCTGCTTCAGGCTCTCCGCACTGTCATCGGTAGGCCCAAACAGATACACGGGGTTGCCGACTTCCTTGAATTCGGGAGTCAGCACTTCTTCCTGCTTCAAAGGTGCGATGGCAAAGCAGATCAGCGTCGGCGGTACATCCTTATCCAGGAATGTACCGGACATGGAGTCCTTGCCGCCGATGGCCGCCGCACCCAGTTCCAACTGGGCATCCAGAGCGCCCAACAGAGCCGCAAAGGGCTTGCCCCAGCGCACAGGCTCATTGCGCAGCTTCTCAAAGAATTCCTGCAAGGTCAGATAGGCCTTTTTGTAGTCCGCACCGGCGGCAACTAGTTTGGCGACGGAGTTGTAAACTGCTGCATGTGCACCGGTATAGGGGTCGATGGACATATGATCCGGATCACAACCCCAGCTGAAAATACTTGCCTGGTCCGTGACCTGCCCGGGCAGCACCGGCAGCATAGCCGCCATGGACTGAGCCGGGGTCAACTGCTTCTTGCCGCCAAAGGGCATGGTAACAGAGCCTGCACCGATGGTGGCATCAAAACGCTCCACCAAACCACGCTGGCTGGCAGTCTTCAAAGAAGATGCCATTTCCCGCAGAGAGCCAAACAGGGGCTTTTCCAGCTTGGACAGATCCTTCTTTTCGATTTCAACCTGACTGTGCTTGACAGCGCCGTTGGTATCCAGGAATGCACGGGAAAGGTTTGCGATCACATTGCCCTTCCACTTCATCACCATCCGGGCTTCCTCGGTAACCACTGCCACCCGGTAGGCTTCCAGGTTTTCTTCCTGGGCAAATGCGATAAACTTGTCTGCATCCTTGGCTTCTACCACCACAGCCATGCGCTCCTGGGATTCGGAAATGGCAATTTCCGTACCGTCCAGGCCATCGTATTTCTTGCGCACCGCATCCAGGTCGATCTGCAGGCCGTCGGCCAGCTCGCCGATGGCAACGGACACGCCGCCTGCGCCAAAGTCGTTGCACCGCTTGATCAGCCGGGTGACGTCACTATTTCGGAACAGGCGCTGGATCTTCCGTTCCTCGGGGGCATTGCCCTTTTGGACTTCGGATGCCATGGTAGTCAGAGATTTCATATTGTGGCTCTTAGAAGAGCCGGTAGCACCGCCGATGCCGTCCCGGCCGGTACGGCCACCTAGCAGGATGATCACATCCCCGGGCGCAGGACGCTCGCGACGGACATTGTAGGCAGGCGCGGCGGCAACCACAGCACCGCACTCCAAACGCTTGGCAACATAGCCGTCGTGGTACAGTTCTGCCACATGGCCGGTGGCCAGACCGATTTGGTTGCCGTAGGAGGAATAGCCTGCGGCTGCGGTCTGACACAGTTTGCGCTGAGGCAGTTTGCCGGGAATGGTGTCTTTCAAAGCCACCCGTGGATCACCCGCACCGGTAACACGCATGGCCTGGTGCACATAGGCACGGCCAGACAGAGGGTCACGAATACAGCCGCCGATACAGGTGGCCGCACCGCCGAAGGGCTCGATCTCCGTGGGATGGTTGTGGGTCTCATTTTTGAACATTAAGAGCCAGTCCTGCTCCTGGCCGTTGACCGTTGCGGTGACATGGATGGAGCAGGCGTTGATCTCCTCGCTCTCGTCCAGTTCCGGGAGCATTCCCCGCTTTTTCAGAGTCTTCGCGCCGATCGTGGCAATGTCCATGAGGGTCTGGGGCCGGACTGCGGCCTTTTCTTCGCCGTAAACTTCCACACGGGCGGCCAAATACCGCTCATAGGCTTTCTGCACCGCTTCATCATGGATCACCACATTGTCCAAGTGGGTGGAGAAAGTGGTGTGACGGCAGTGGTCGGACCAGTATGTATCCACCACACGAATTTCGGTGATGGTGGGGTCGCGATGTTCCTCGGTAGCAAAATAGTTCTGTAGGAAGCGGAGGTCATCCAAATCCATGGCAAGACCCAAATTATCCAGCAATTCGGCCAGGGCTGTTTCATCCATGGTGATGAAGCCGGTGACCGTCGCAACCGTCTCCGGCGCGGCGTATTCCGCAGCCAAAGTCTTGGGCTTCTCCAAAGATGCCTCCCGGCTTTCCACCGCGTTTATGACGTATTTCTTGACTGCTTCAATGTCGCTGTCGGTCAGATTTCCGTACAGGGCATAGACCTTGGCACTGCGCACTATGGGACGGTCGCCCTGGCTGAGAATCTGAATACACTGGGCGGCAGAGTCTGCACGCTGGTCAAACTGACCGGGCAGGGGCTCGACAGCAAACACAATGGCACCATCCAGTTCCGCCTCAGAGGTGGCGATATCCACCTGGGGCTCGGAAAAGACGGTCTGCACCGCATAGTCGAACAGTTCCTGGGTGATATTTTCTGCATCGTAACGGTTCAGCACCCGAACATTTTCCAGCTTTTCAATTCCCAGCAGATTTTTGGCATCATTCAGCAGACCTTTTGCTTCACTTGCCAATTCCTGCTTTTTCTCTACAAAAATACGATAAACCATATTTTTCTCCTTATTTTCATGCTTCCAATGCCCGCTTGCCAATATCACTTCTGCGGTATGCCTTCTCAAATTGCACGCCGTCAGCCAAGGCATAGGCTTTCTTCACCGCATCTGACAAAGATTCGGCAACCGCCGTCGTGCCGGTAACCCGGCCGCCGGAAGTGACGAGTTTTCCGTCTTCCAGTTTCGCACCGGCTACATAGGTATGCTTGGCGGCATCGGGCGTCATGGTGATTTCGTAACCCTTGCCGTAGCTTTCAGGATAGCCGCCGGAGGCGGTGACCACACAGCAGGCGTGTTTTTCCGCGAATTTCACTTCTGTCTCGGCCAAATTTCCGTTTGTACATGCTTGCATAACTGTCAGTAAATCGCTTTCCAGCAAGGGCAAAACCACCTGGGTCTCCGGGTCACCGAAACGGCAGTTATACTCAATGACCTTCGGACCGTTGGGGGTGAGCATCAAACCGAAGTACAGACAGCCCTTAAACGTTCTTCCCTCGGCATTCATAGCGGCAATGGTGGGCAGGAAAATTTCTTCCATGCAGGTTTCCGCGATTTCTTCTGTGTAGTAGGGATTGGGCGCAACCGTACCCATGCCGCCGGTGTTCAGGCCGGTATCATTGTCGCCGATGCGCTTGTGATCCATGGAGGACACCATGGGCTTGACCACTTTGCCGTCGGTAAAGGCCAGTACAGACACTTCCGGGCCAGTAAGGAACTCCTCAATGACCACCGTAGAGCCGGATTTGCCAAATTTGGCGTTTGCCATCATGTCCGTAACCGCTTCCACAGCCTCTTCCCGGGTCAGAACAATGATGACACCCTTGCCCAAAGCCAGGCCGTCGGCCTTGATGACTGTGGGGATGGGCGCAGTCTTCAGATATTCCAAAGCCTTGGGCAGTTCTGTGAAAATTTCGTAAGATGCTGTAGGAATGCCGTACTTTTTCATCAAATCCTTGGAAAAGGCCTTGCTTCCCTCAATGATTGCCGCCTTGGCATCCGGGCCGAAGCAGGGAATCCCCTTTTCCCTCAGCCGATCCACACAGCCCAAAACCAGGGGATCATCCGGGGCGACCACCGCATAGTCGATGGCGTTCGCCACCGCAAATTCCACAATTTTGTCGATGTCCGTGGCACCGATCGGCACGCAGGTGGCATCCGCGGCAATGCCGCCATTGCCCGGCAGGGCATAAATGGCGGACACCGATTTGTTTTCTTTCAGTTTTTTGATGATGGCGTGCTCACGGCCTCCACCACCGACAACCAACAAACGCATATGTAAATCTCCTTAAGATATAAGATAGAAGATATGGGATATAAGATATTCTTACTCGGCGCAGGATTTGATGGTTGCAGCCAGCATTGCTAACAATTCCTTGCAATCACTTTGTAATGATGTGAAGAGTTTCTCGGGAATATAGTCACAACTTTGAAGCAACTCCAACCAATAGAGCGTTTCAGCCGCTTCTTTTTGTGCGATCTGTAATTTTGCCACAAAATCTTTGCGGCTACTTCCGTATATTGCTTCCGCAATATTTGCACCAATACTGGTACCGCTACGAAGAATCTGCTTTGACATTACAAATTCGCGATGTTCTTTATTAAGATACTGATACAACTTCACAATGCGTCTTGCGAAGATCATGCTTTTCTGTTTGATAACCGAATCGATGGACATTGCCCTTCTCCGTTCCGATGCGCAAAATATCTTATATCTTGTATCTTATATGTTGTATCTTTCTTAGTGGTGGAACAATCTCATGCCGGTAAAGGCCATGGCGATGCCCTTCTTGTTGCACTCCTCGATGACCAAGTCATCCCGGATAGAGCCGCCGGGCTGCGCAATGTATTTCACACCGGAGGCATAGGCGCGCTTGACATTATCCGCAAAGGGGAAGAATGCGTCACTGCCCAAAGCCACATCCTGCCGGGAGGACAGCCATACGCGCTTATCTTCCTCAGTCAGACGCTCAGGCTGACGGGTAAAATAGTTCTGCCAAATGCCGTCAGCACATACATCTTCTTCGTTGCCGTTGATATAGCCGTCAATGACATTATCCCGGTTGGGACGGCCCAGATCCTCACGGAAAGGCAGGCTCAAGGTCTTGGGATGCTGACGCAGGAACCAGGTGTCAGCCTTGCCACCTGCCAGACGGGTGCAGTGGACACGGGACTGCTGTCCGGCACCTACACCGATGGCCTGTCCGTCATAGGCAAAGCAGACGGAGTTGGACTGGGTGTATTTCAAAGTGATCAACGCAACGATCAGATCGATCTTGGCGCTCTCGGGAATTTCCTTGTTCTCGGTAACGATGTTCTGGAGCAGAGATTCGTCGATCTTGAAATTGTTGCGACCTTGCTCAAAGGTAATGCCAAAGACCTGCTTGGTCTCCTGCTGAGCAGGCACAAAGTTGGGATCAATGGCTACCACATTGTAGCCGCCCTTGCGCTTGGTCTTCAGAACCGCCAGGGCTTCCTCAGTGTAACCGGGAGCAATCACGCCGTCGGAAACTTCCCGGGCAATGAGTTTTGCAGTCAATTCGTCGCATACATCGGACAGGGCAACCCAGTCACCGAAAGAACACATACGGTCCGCACCCCGGGCACGGGCATAGGCACAGGCCAGGGGATTCTCGTCCAGGCCCTCAATGTCATCCACAAAGCAGGCCTTTTTCAGATCCATGGGCAGAACTTTGCCCACAGCGGCAGAGGTGGGAGAAACATGCTTGAAAGAAGTAACCGCAACCATGCCGGTAGCCTCTTTCAGTTCCTTAACCAACTGCCAGGAGTTCAGCGCATCCAGGAAGTTAATATAGCCGGGACGGCCATTGAGAATGGTGATGGGCAGTTCGCTTCCATCGTGCATATAGATCTTAGACGGCTTCTGATTGGGGTTGCAGCCGTATTTCAGTTCAAACTCGTTCATTGGAAAACCCTCCTTAACTATGCTTATTAATGATTCTCTGTTCTTTCTCGCCAGTTGCCAGATCGGTATAGCGGACGAACAGGGAAATTTTATTGGCTTCGTTCAGATTCTCCCACAGCTCTGTGGTAAATACGTCAATATCCTGGGGGATGTCCACACGCTCGGGCTCGCCCTGGAAAGTGGGGATCACGGGATTGCCGTCGCACACATAGGTGTGCAGGAAATGGCCCAAACCTGCCTTGGCAGGATATTCATAGAAGAACCGGGCGCAGTCCGTACCCTCGGGGTCGTTGGACTTCAGAATGGACATCTTGTAGCTGCCGTTACCTGCCTGCAGGCCGGAAATACGGGGTGTCCAGTTGGGGCCGTCGTCCTCGAAACACCGGGTGCGCAGAGCCGCTTCCCAACTCTCGCCCTTGGCAAGATACTCCCATATGGTATCCGTCTGATCGCCGTTGGTTACGATCAGACCGCAACCGGCCTCCCGGACGGGATGGTAGATGATCAGATGAGGGTCTTTCATCAGACTGGGGTCATGTGCCTCGGTGCGGATGCCGTCCGGCTCCTGCACGAATACCCGGTTGCGGGAATTGACAGATCGTCCCATGATAAAGTAGGCGGCCACGGCCTTTTTGCCGTCAGGGGTTACACCCAGGACGATGCCTCGGCCGGGATAGGTATTGTCTTTCAGTTTTTCCGCCATGGTGGCGACTTCGTAAACATCCATTTTTATATCCTCCAATATTCATGTCATCGCGAGGAGGCCCTTTATGGGCCGACGTGGCAATCCGCATCGCGCGAGCCACCGGCTCGCAAAGAGAACGGATTCCCACGCCAGTGTGCGCACTGGCTCGGAATGACCTTATCTTAACAACATTGCTTCTATTAACCGGGCACAAACTTTTTCTGCGGCCTGGGGCAAAAGAACCCATTCCGCCTGCTCCATGACCCGTTTTTGTAACATTTCCGGGGTATCCCCCTCTTGAATTTCCACCGCTTTTTGGGCGATGATCTGCCCGCCGTCGGGGATCTCGTTGACAAAATGCACCGTTGCACCGGTGACTTTTACGCCATAATCCAGTGCGGCTTGGTGCACACGCAGTCCGTAAAAGCCCTCGCCGCAAAAGGCCGGGATCAGACTGGGGTGGACATTTAAAATCCGCTTGGGATAGGCTGATGTAAACTTCTCGGTCAAAATGGTCATAAACCCGGCCAAAATGATAATATCGATGCCGTTGCCATCCAGGATTTCCATCAGTTTTTCTTCAAAGGCGGCTTGGCTGCCCAGTTCCTTTTTGACTACCACTTCTGTGGCGATGCCGGCCTTTTTCGCCCGTTCCAGGGCGTAAGCACCGGGAACGTTGGATACGACCAATTCAATTTTTCCGCTTGTCAGCACGCTTCCCTGTGCATCGATAAGTGCCTGCAGGTTCGTGCCGCCGCCGGAAACCAAAACTGCGATCCGGGCGCTCATTTGAGGATCACCTGCTCGTCGGATTCGATGATCTTACCGATCACATAGGCGGTCTCGCCATTCGCGGTAAGAATCTCCAAAGCCTCGTCCACCTGCTGGGCCGGCACGACCACGCTCATGCCCACACCCATGTTGTAGGTGTTGTACATATCCCGCTCAGGGATGTTGCCGGTCTTGGCCAGCAAGTCAAAAATAGGCAGAACACGGATGGACGCCTTGTCGATCTCGGCGCACAGGCCCTTAGGGATGGAACGGGGAATGTTTTCATAGAAGCCGCCGCCGGTGATGTGGGAAATACCCTTCACATCCACCTTTTCCAGCAGAGCCAGCACGGACTTTACATAGATCTTGGTGGGGGTCAGCAGGGTCTCGGCAATACTCTTGCCACCCAAGTCGTCATTGGGAACATACAGAGAATCGGGATTGTTGTCGATGTTAAACACCTTACGGCACAGAGAAAAGCCGTTGGAATGAATGCCGGTGGATGCCAGGCCGATGACCACATCTCCCGCTTTCATCCGGGTATTGTCCAAAATCTTCTTTTTGTCCACGATACCCACAGCAAAGCCGGCCAGATCGTAATCCTCCTGGGGCATCAAGCCGGGATGCTCGGCAGTTTCGCCGCCGATGAGGGCAGCACCGGACTGGACACAGCCCTCGGCCACGCCGCCTACGATCTGGGCGATCTTTTCGGGGACATTTTTGCCGCAGGCGATGTAATCCAGAAAAAACAGAGGCTTTGCGCCGCAACAGATAATATCGTTGACGCACATGGCCACAGCATCGATGCCGATAGTGTCGTGCTTGTCCATCAAAATAGCCAGCTTGACCTTGGTGCCGCAACCGTCGGTACCAGAAACCAGCACCGGCTCTTCCATACCGGCGATGGGCAAGCCGAAGCAACCGCCGAAGCCGCCCACATCATCCAGACATCCCTCGTTTTTGGTGCGGGCAATGTGTTTTTTCATCAGCTCCACAGCCTTGTAGCCGGCGGTGATATCCACACCGGCGGCGGCATAACTGGCGGACTGGGAGTTCTTATGGTCCATAATCGTAACCTTAACCTTTCTTAGATATAAGATATAGGATATAAGATATAAGATAAGAATCCGCGGAAGATATCTTGTATCTTATATCTTGCATCTGCATATCTCGCATGCGGCCTTATTCCTTGCCGTTCCAGCAGTAAGTACACAGTTTGCACGGATCCAGGCCGATGGCCTTAACCACACCATCCACCGTTTGGAAACCCAAGGATGCAAACTTGAATTTCTCGCAAATAGCCTTGCGCATGGCCTTACCCCGTTCGGTGTTGCCGTCTGCATATTCCTCCAGATACTTGAAGCCCTCTTCTCCCTCCAGCTCCATGATCACCCGGCGGGTGATCAGATCCATGTCGCTGGTGCTCCGGGAGAAATTCAAATATTTACAGCCATACATAATGGGCGGACAGGCAGAGCGCATATGCACAGAGGCAGCGCCGTTCTCGTAGAGGAATTCCACAGTTTCCTGAAGCTGTGTGCCCCGAACGATGGAATCGTCCACAAAAAGCAAATTCTTATCCTTAATCAGATCGTGTACCGGGATCTGCTTCATCTTGGCCACCTTTTTCCGATCCGACTGCCGGGCAGGGGTAAAGGAACGGGACCAGGTGGGGGTGTACTTGATGAACGCCCGGGCAAAGGCCTTGTCGGTGCGATTGGCATAACCGATGGCGTGAGGTGTTCCGGAATCGGGCACGCCGCCCACATAATCGATGTCCATGCTCCGTCCCTGCTCCATGTCCCGCTCGGCGATGGCTGCACCGTTGCGATAGCGCATGGCTTCCACATTGATGCCCTCATAGGTAGAGGTAGGATAGCCGTAGTAGCTCCACAAAAAGGCGCACATTTTCATTTCTTTGCCTGGCTTTGCCAGTTGGGTCATGGAATCCGAGGTCACTTCCACGATCTCTCCGGGGCCCAGTTCACAGACTTTTTCGTAACCCAGTTTGGTAAAGGCAAATTCCTCAAAGGACACGCAGTAGCCGTCCTCATTTTTACCGATCTGCACCGGAATACGGCCCAGTCGATCCCGGGCAGCAATCAGGCTTCCCCGGTCCGTCAGGATCAGAATGTTGGCTGTTCCCTCAATGACGGACTGGGCATACTGAATGCCCTCCACGAAATCCTTTTTGTGGTTGATCAGCGCCGCCACCAATTCGGTAGAATTGACTTTGCCGCCGGTCATGGCATCAAAGTAACCGCCGTGATCCGCCATCACCTGTTCGATCAGGTCATTGGCATTATTCACGATGCCAACGGTTGTGATAGCATATGTACCCAGGTGGGAACGGATCAGCATGGGCTGGGGATCCGAATCGCTGATACAGCCGATAACGGAAGTGCCCTGCATTTCGTCGAAAATATGCTCGAATTTCGTGCGGAAAGGGGCATTTTCAATGCTGTGGATCTTCCGCTGCAGGCCGATTTCGGCATCCCAGGCGGCCATACCGCCCCGGCGGGTGCCCAAATGGGAATGGTAGTCCACACCGAAGAACACATCCATCATGCAATCGCACTTGGATGCGATTCCAAAAAATCCTCCCATGGATAAACTCCTTTGTCAGAAATTAAGCGAAGAACAGCTTGTTCAGAGTCATGGGGTCAACGTACTCCCCATTTTTGTAAACACGCATATTGCCGGAGGCGATCTCGTCGATGAGCATCACATTGCCCTCAGGATCGTAGCCGAACTCAAACTTAATGTCGTACAGGTCCAGGCCCTTTGCCTTCAGATCGTCAGCAACGATCTTGGTGATTGCCTGGGTCTGTGCCTTCAGACTGTCGTACTGCTGGGCAGTCATAACGCCCAAATCAACCAAGCCGTCCTTGGTCACCAGCGGATCGCCCTTTTCGTCGTTCTTGAAGGTGGTCTCCACATAAGCAGGCAGATCCTGCCCCACTACGCAGTAGACAGAGTAACGGCGGAAGAAAGAGCCCACAGCCTTATAGCGGCAGATCACTTCCAAACCCTTGCCGAACACCTTGGCAGGCAGAACTTCCATGGTGGTGTTTGCCAAATCGGCAGATACATAGTGGGTACGGATACCTGCGGCATTGATCTTCTCGAAGAAGTAGATGGACATGCGCAGGTTCACATCGCCCACGCCCTCGATGGTCAGACCCACAGAATTTTCGCCGGGATCAAACACGCCATCCTTGCCGGTGCAGTCGTCCTTGAAAAGGAGCAGGCAGTTGCCGTTGGGCAGGGCGTAAACATTCTTGGTTTTACCGGTGTAGAGCAGTTGCAAATCTTTCATAATAATTACCTCTTTCTAAAAATTCCACGTCATTGCGAACCAGTGCGCACACTGGTGTGGCAATCCCATTCGGTTTCCGGGCTCTCCGGGAGATTGCCACGTCGGGCATTTGCCCTCCTCGCAATGACATAAAGTTTGTTTTCATTACAGGGCGGCGTCTTTGGCCAGCACTTTTTCGGCATCGGTTTTACGCTTGGCATCCAGTTTTGCAGCCAGGTCGTCATCCGTAATGGCCAGCATTTCGATGGCAAGCAAAGCGGCATTGACTGCACCATCCACTGCCACTGTGGCCACGGGGATACCGGAGGGCATCTGCACAGGAGACAGAAGGGCGTCAATGCCGTTTGTAAAGGTTGTGGATTTCATAGGAATGCCGATGACCGGCAGGGTGGTATTGGCGGCTAATGCACCTGCCAAGTGTGCAGCCATACCCGCCGCGGCGATGATCACGCCGAAGCCGTTCGTACGGGCATTGAAAGAAAAGTCCCGGGCCTGCTCGGGGGTGCGGTGGGCAGAATAGACGTGCATTTCGTAGGGCACACCAAAGGTGCGCAAAGTGTCTGCAGCCTTTTGCACGACGGGCAGATCGCTGTCACTTCCCATGATGATGGCAACTTTTTTCATAAAAACCCTCCATTCAACAAAAAATGGGCGCACTTTCCCGCCATAATGGGAAAAGTGTGCCCAGACGGTCGGCCGTACCGCAAGTCCCTGCACCACGTGGTGCTCCACTGATCCGTCAGGCGCAGGGCAGCGTTTGGTTGTGCTGTCATTATATCATAAGCATCGGCAAATAGTCAACTTGGCGAACAGCCAGTTTATGACAATTTTTTGACATTTTCGCTGTGAAAGTTGCCAAATTTTTTGCGTGGTGTATAATAAAGAAAAAGAGAGGAGGTTTTCCATGAAAGCCGATTGTCATATGCATATGGTTTTGGACGGGTTCGATTGGAAAGCATCCATCGCCCGGCATAGAGAAACGCCCCATATGCCCACCGTCCGCGCCGTCCTTTCTATTTATCAGAAGCAGGGCTATGTTTACCTCCGGGACGGTGGCGACCGATGGGGCGTGGGCGCAGCCGCGAGAGAATTGGCGCCGGAATACGGCATCACCTATCGCACACCCCTTGCCCCGCTGTGCAAAGCCGGACATTACGGTAGTTTTATCGGAGAAACCTACGAAAACATGGCGCAGTATGCCGCTTTGTTGCGAAGCCACCGGCAAAAGGGCGCAGACTTTATCAAAATTATGCTCTCCGGACTGATGGATTTCGATCACGCCGGGGTTTTGACTGAAGACGGACTTTCTTCTGCCGAAATCAAGGAACTGATCCACATTGCCCATAAGGAGGGCTTTTCCGTCATGGCTCACTGCAACGGCGCGCGAGCCATGGAAGATGCTGCATCTGCCGGAGTGGATTCCATCGAACACGGCGCTTACGCTGACGAGGACGCGTTGGCCGCCATGGCAGAAAGCAAGACGATATGGGTGCCTACTGTTTCCACCATCGCCAACCTGCAGGGCACCGGACGGTTTGACGAAAAGGCCGTATCCACCATCTTGGAGCGTGCCGCGGAAAATATCCGCCGTTTTGCATCTTTGGGCGGCATTCTCGCCCCCGGCTCTGATGCCGGTGCCTGGGCCGTGCCCCACGGGGCAGATACGGAGCACAACTTATTGCGGCAAATTCTCGGCACAAACGCCGATACCATTTTGAATGCCGGCACAAACGCAGTGACGAAAAAATTCTGAAATAGAAATAGCAATTCCCGCAGGCGACCTGCGGGAATTGCTACAAGAAAAAGAGGAGATGAAAAATGAAAAAGAGAAGTTATTAGATTTATTTAGCTTCATCATACTCCCTATTTGTGAATAATAAAAGGTAAAATTTGTTAAATAAGTTTTAAGTTGAAAATTAATTTTTTCTTTTTTCCTCGGCTTTCCCTTTACACCGGAGGCTTTTTGCGGTAGAATAGCCATACAAAAAAGGAGGCGATTTCCATGACAAACGACAGAGACCAGGAACTGGAACGTCTGGAAAAAGAACTTTTGGCAGGTATTGAAGAGGATGACGACCTGTTGGCGGATATCCCCATTGAACTGCTGGATACTACACCCATTACCTGGGAGGATATCGAAGAAACTCCTGCCGAAGATCCTTTTGAGATCAGGCCCGAAGATCTGCAGGACTACCCCCAGGAACCGGAATATCGTGAGGAGCCTATGAAAAAAACTGTTTCCAAAAAAGTAAAAGCCGTCAAAAAGCGGGAAGACCGGGTTTTGACTGTTTTGATGGCCATTGCCAGTTTCCTGTGTCTGGGCATCATCGGCGTGCTGATCTACTGGCTGGAAGCCTTTTTGAAGTAATATGGCCCAGGAAAACAGCCCGGTAGGCCGTTTTGCCCCTACGCCCTCTGGGCGTATGCACCTGGGAAATGTGTTCGCCGCGCTGATCGCGTGGCTTTCCGTCAAATCTCGGAACGGTGCACTGGTTCTGCGGATGGAAGATCTGGACACATTGCGCACCAGTGAGGAATTTGCCGAGATTCTGCGGCAGGATCTTTTATGGCTGGGCCTTGACTGGGATCACGAAACTGCGCCCCAAAGTCAGCGCAGTGACGTGTACGACCGTTATTTCGCCCGGTTGGAAGAATTGGGCCTGCTGTACCCCTGCTATTGCACCAGAAGCCAGTTGCACAGCGTTAACGCACCTCATTTGTCTGATGGCACGTATGTCTATCCCGGCACCTGCCGGAATTTGACCGAGGCAGAAAAAGCCACCTTTGGCCGTGGACCTGCATGGCGGGTTGAAGTACCGGATCGGGAATATCGGCTGACGGATCTGTGCCAGGGAGATTTTGTGCAGAATCTCTCCACGGACTGCGGTGATTTTGTGGTTCGCCGGGCGGATGGTGTTTACGTGTACCAGCTGGCGGTGACGGTGGACGACGGCGAGGCCGGTATCACCGAGGTGGTGCGGGGCGTGGATCTTCTTGGCTCTGCTCCCCGGCAGATGTATCTGCAGGAGCTGTTCGGCTTTCCCCGTCCGGAATACGGCCATGTTCCCCTGTTGGTAGCCCCCGACGGCAGACGGCTGAGCAAGCGGGACAAGGACCTGGATCTGGGAGCACTGCGACTACATAAAAGCGCAGAGGAAATCATCGGAGCGTTGGCATACAGCAGTGGATTATTGGAGCGGTATACTCCCATCTCCGCCAAGGAACTGACCGGAGAATTTTCCTGGGATAAACTAAAAAAAGAAAACATTTTATTACAAATCAATTTTTAAACCAAAGGAGACTATCATCATGGCAAAGAAACCCGTTTTGGTCGTATTGGCAGCCGGCATGGGCAGCCGTTACGGCGGACTGAAGCAGATCGATCCCGTTGGCTGTCAGGGCGAAGCGATTTTGGACTATTCCCTGTTCGACGCCCACGAAGCAGGCTTTGAAACTGCTGTCATCATTATCAAGGAAGCTATCCGCGAGGACTTCATGGCAACCGTAGGCAAGCGCCTGGAAAAGTGCCCCATGGAGATCCGCTACGCATATCAGGAGCTGGATGCCCTGCCTGCAGGCTACAGCGTTCCTGCCGGTCGCGTCAAGCCCTGGGGTACCTGCCACGCAGTGCTGTGTGCCAAGGATGCCATTGACGGCGCGCCCTTTGCGGTCATCAATGCCGACGATTACTACGGCAAGTCTGCATATAAGGTGCTGTACAACGCCCTGTCCACCGCCAATGACGGCGAAAAGTATGATTACTGCATGGTCGGTTATCTGCTGGGCAACACCGTTACCGATCACGGCAGCGTGGCCCGTGGCGTCTGTCAGTCCGAGAACGGCCTGCTGACCCAGATTATCGAGCGTACCAAGATTGAAAAATACGAAGGCGGCATCCACTTCACCGAAGACGGCGAAACCTGGACGGATGTTTCTGCCGATACCATCGTTTCCATGAATATGTGGGGCTTTACCCCCAGTTTCCTGGACGAACTGGAAGCCCGTTTTCCCGGCTTCCTGGACACTTTGGCTGTGAAGAACCCCGAAAAGGCCGAGTACTTCCTGCCCCTGGCTGTGGAAGACCTGCTCAGAGAAAACAAGGCAACCGTAAAGGTTCTCCAGTCTCCTGACAAGTGGTACGGCGTTACTTATGCAGCAGACAAGCCCACTGTGGTGGCTGCGCTGAAAGAAAAGACCAACCAGGGTCTGTACCCCGACGGCCTTTGGAAGTAAAACGATAACAAATGGCCCGGTGCATCGCACCGGGCCATAACTTTTATAACTCATGTCATTGCGAGGAACCGCCGTAAGGCGGTGACGTGGCAATCTCCATAGGTTTCCGGAACATCCAGGGGATTCCCACGGTCGCTCCGCTCCCTCGCAATGACGGCAAATTTTGTAAGATTTTATTTTAGCACAATTTTGCACCGGCGGGGATGGCATCGTCGATCATGATCAGGTTCAGCTTTTCCTCGCCCTTTTCGGTATGCACAGCGCTGAGCAGCATACCGCAACTTTCCTTGCCCATCATCTTCCGAGGGGGCAGATTGGTGATGGCCACCAAGGTCTTGTCGATGAGCTCTTCCGGCTTGTAGTACTTGGCAATACCGGACAGGATCTGCCGATTCGCGCCTGTGCCGTCATCCAAGGTAAACTGCAGGAGTTTGTCGGACTTCTTCACATTCACGCAGTCCTTGACCTTCACCGCACGGAAATCGCTCCTGCAGAAAGTGTCGAAATCCACAGTTTCCTCTGCGTAAGGCTCAATTTCCAAAGCAGGCAGGGACGCCTTGGCCTTCTCTGCGTTGAACGCGTCGATCTCCGCCAGTTTTTTCTCCATATCCAATCGGGCAAACAGGATCTCGCCAGCGCCCACATTACCACCGGGCGTCAGAACGCCAAAGTTGTTCAGGCTCTCCAAACCGCCGTTTTCGCAGTTGATCTGCGCCAAAATCCGGGCAGAAGTGTCGGGCAGGAAGGGCTCCAATGCCACAGCTGCAAAGCGGATGCACTCCAGCAGGTTATACAGCACCGTACCCAGCCGGGGATGGTCATTTTCATTCTTAGCCAATGCCCATGGGGCAGTCTCGTCAATATACTTGTTGGCGCGACGCAGAAGCACGAAGATCTCATCGATGGCATCCGCCACTTTCAGTTCGTTCATCTTGCTGCGCACCTTACCGGGCATTGCCAGGGCAACGGCCTTCAGATCTTCATCCAGAGCACCGGGTGCATTGGGCTGCATGATTTTGCCGCCGAAATACTTGTTGTCCATAGCAACAGTACGGTTGACCAGGTTGCCCAGGATGTTCGCCAGTTCGCTGTTGATCCGTTCGATGATCAATTCGTAGGTCATAATGCCGTCGGCGGCGAAGGGCATTTCGTGCAATACGAAATAGCGCACCGCATCCACGCCGAACATCTGCACCAAATCATCCGCATAGATCACATTACCCAAACTCTTGGACATCTTGTCGCCCTTAACGAGCAGCCAGGGATGGCCGAACACCTGCTTGGGCAGTTCTTCCCCCAAAGCCATGAGGAAAATGGGCCAGTAGATGGTGTGGAAACAGACAATATCCTTGCCGATCAGATGCAGATCCGCCGGCCAGAATTTCTTGTAATGCTCCTCATGGTTGCCGTCGGGATCGTAGCCGCAGAAAGTGATATAATTACTCAGAGCATCCAGCCACACATACACCACATGCTTGGGATCAAAATCCACCTGCACGCCCCAAGTAAAGCTGGTACGGGATACACACAGATCCTGCAGGCCGGGCTTGAGGAAGTTGTTGATCATCTCGTTCTTCCGGCTCTCTGGCTGGATGAATTCGGGATGGGCTTCAATGTGCTCCATCAACCGGTCGGCATACTTGCTCATCTTGAAGAAGTAGGCTTCTTCCTCGGCATCGACACACTCTCTACCGCAGTCGGGGCACTTGCCATCCACCAGCTGGCTCTCCGTCCAGAAAGATTCGCAGGGGGTGCAGTACTTGCCGGTGTACTTATCCTTGTAAATATCGCCCTGCTCGTACAGCCGCTTGAATATCTTTTGCACCTTGGTCTTGTGTTCGGGGTCGGAAGTGCGGACAAAACGGTCATAAGTGGTGTTCATCAGATCCCAGATATCCTTGATCTGACCTGCCACATTGTCCACATGTTCCTGGGGGGTAATGCCGGCGGCCTCTGCTTTCTGCTGAATTTTTTGGCCGTGCTCATCCGTGCCGGTCTGAAAGTAGACATCGTAACCTTCCTGGCGCTTGTAGCGGGCAATGGCATCTGCCAAAACCACCTCATAGGTATTACCGATATGGGGCTTTGCGGAAGTATAGGCAATGGCCGTAGAAATATAATAAGGTCTCTTTTCGCTCATAGTATCCTCCTAAAAAGTAAACGCCGCCCTTGACAACGCAAGGGCGGCGAAAAATCGACGCGGTACCACCTTGTTTTGCAGAAAATTCTGCCTCATTTGCTGTAACGGGCGCACCCGGAGAGGCCTACCTATCGACCCCTCAGCTCCCAGGCCATGTTCCGCCGCTTCCGCCGTATCCCCTTCTCACCAACCGGGACTCGCTGAACGCATCCGCGCGCGTACTCTCCTGTTCTTTGCCTTTGTATTTGGGCGTATTATACCCCAAAATGAGGGCATTGTCAATCCCTGCCAAATATGCTGTCATTCCGAGCCAGTGCGCACACTGGCGTGGGAATCCGTTCTCCTTGCGGCTCATAGAGCCGCACGACACCTGCGGTGTCGCCAAAAATACGGATTGCCACACCAGTGACCTCGGGTCACTGGTTCGCAATGACACATGTATCGCAGTATCACTCTTTTTCCGGTTCTTCGGTTTCTTCGGCTGTTTTGGTTTCTTCCTCTTCTGCTGCTTCCTCTGCTGCCGCCACCTGATTGACGAACAGCTTTTCCGGGTCGTGCTTTCTGGTGGAAAGCACGAAAAGCGCAACCGCCGCGGCAATGGCAGACAGTCCTGCCAGCACCTGGCTGACCCGGAAATCGCCCCAGTAGAGGCTATCGGTGCGCAAACCCTCGATGAACGTACGACCCAGGCCGTACCACAGCACATAGCCCAATGCGATCTGGCCGTCATACTGACGTTTTTTCGACAGGAAGTGCAAAATCACAAAGCCTGCGGTATTCCACAGGGATTCGTACAAAAATGTGGGGTGATGATAGGTCGTCACACCAGTGCGGCTGTTCAGAAGCCCCATTCTGATGAAAATTTCCGTTTCTGCACCAAAGGCCTCCCGGTTGAAGAAATTGCCCCAGCGGCCGATGGCCTGTCCAATCAAAAATCCCAGCAGCACCAAGTCCAGGAGTGCCGGCAGTTTGATTTTTTTGAAATAACAGAACACTGCCACACCGATGACCGCACCGATGATGCCGCCATAGATGGCAAGGCCGCCGTTCCAAATGTACAGCACAGAGATGGGATCGGACGCAAATTGCTCCTTCCACTCAAAAATGCAGTAGTACGCCCGCGCGCAGATGATGGCAAACGGCACCACCCACAGAACGCCGTCGGTGATGTCGTCCACCTTAATGCCGAACTGACGGCTGCGACGCCAGCCATAAAGCACTGCCAGCATCAGACCCAGTCCGATGATCAGGCCGTAGATGTGCAGATTCAGCGGGCCGATCTCGAGGACCCGGACAGGGTCAATTTCGATACCGAAAAAAGGAAAGGAAATGGTTGTAAACTCATTCATTTATGTCTCCTCCTTGGGGTTGATCACCGACAGGGCACACCGCTCCTGTGTCACCACGCGACGCAAAAATTCCAGCACTTCTTCCTGCCGGACTTTGGCATACACTGCCGGAAAATCAAAATATTCAAACCCATCAAAATGATAGGCGCAAATACGAAAACAAGTGGAATCAAAACTGTCCAGATCCCGGATGCGCCGGCCCATGGCACTGCGCTTCATCCGCAGAAAATCCTCCTGGGAAATGCCCTCGTCGGCCAGTTGCACAGCGCGCTTCAAAATGGCTTCCCGGATGGCAGGTGCATCGTAACTGTCACCACCGCAGGTGAGCATGGCACAACCGTCCGAAGATTCAAATCCACCGCCAAAGGACGAATCGATGAGCCCCTCTTCATACAGTTGCAAATACAGGGCAGAAGATTCGCCAAACAAGGCCTCTGCTGCCAGATCGCCGATGATCTCGCCGCGAACGGCCGCTTCCCCCAAGGGTGCAGCCTCTGCCTTGAACGCCATCTGAAAAGTGGGCATGGCCACTTCCATGGTGCAACTGCATTCGTCCTTTTCCGCGCGCATTTCTTCCCGCCAGGACTGCAGTTTCCTGCCTGCAGGTTTCTTCTGCGTGCCCAGGACTTTTTCCGCCAAAGCGATCACTTCTTCCGGATCAGCATCGCCCACAATACACAAAATCATGTTTGCCGGGGTGTAAAACGCCCGGTGGCAAAGATTCAGAAGTTCCGGCGTGATCTCCCGCAAACTCTCCCGGCTGCCCAAAATCGGCACACGGATGGGGTGGACCCGGTACAGGCATTTCATCAGGTCTTCAAACACCCGGGTGTCCGGGCTGTCCTCGTTCATGCCGATCTCCTGGTCGATGATGCCCATTTCCCGCTGTACGCTTTCCTCAGGAAAATGGGGAGTGGATACGAATTCCAGCAGCACAGAAAGGCTTTCCATGAAATTTTCCGAGCAGGAAAAATAGTAGGCGGTCATGTCATAGCTGGTAAAGGCGTTGACATTGGCACCAAGCGCGGCAAATTCTGCCGAAACGTCCCGCCCGGGGAGCTCAAACATTTTGTGCTCCAAAAAGTGGGCAATACCCGCCGGGGTGTGATAAATTTTGCCTTCCAGCTCAAAATCCGTATGGATTGCACCGAAATCGGTAACGAAATAAGCCATTTTTCGCCGAAATCCCGGCCGGGGTATGATCTTGACCGTCAGACCGTTTCGCAAAACAGCAGAATACACTTTTTCATCCAGTTTGTCGTAATGGGTGATGGTCATTTTTCCGCTCCCTTCAAAACAAAACTGGAATGATAGGAAAGCGTTTTTGCACACGCTGCAACATCCTCTGCGGTGACCCTTTCGATGGCCCGGCTGTGGGAGGCGGGGTCTGTGCCCTGTCCGCTGAGCGCGACTGTGGCATAGTATCCCTCGATCGCCCCGGGAGAATCATGGATCGTTCGCAGGGCCGACAGCACCGCTTCCTTGGCCGCCGTCAACTCCTCGTGTGTAATATCTCCATTCTTGCAGGCTTCCAGCTGGGCCAAAATTTCATCCCGGGCAATTTGCTCTTTTTCTTCGTCAATGCCCGCTGAAACGGTAAGCACGCCCTTTGTTCCGTAATAAGCAGAGCCCACGCTGTAACAAAGGGACAGTTTTTCCCGGACATTCATAAACAGCTTGCTGGTCATGCCACCGCCAAAAACGGTATTCATCACCTGCATAGCAGCAAAATCTTTGGTGCGGCCTGTAATGGGGGTCACAAAGCCCAAGCACAGCTTTGCCTGTGCCACATCCATTCTTTCCGTCACATGGACCTCTTCACCGCCTGCCAGGGCGGTTTGGGGCGCCAAAGTCACAGGCGCGCGGCTAATCTTTTCAAATTGCTTCATCAACAGAGATGTCACATATTCCGGCTCTGCGCTGCCTACATAAAACACCTGTACCGGGCTTTCCGCCAAAACGGCGCGGTAGTGATCATAAAGGGTCTGCGCTGTGATCTTCTCCACGTCCTCTTTTTCGCCCAATCGGGGCAGGCCGAAGGAATCGTTGCGGCACATGCTCTTCAGAAGCTGTGCGGAAGCATACACACGCTTGTCGTTTTTTTCTGTCTCAATGGTGGAGATCAGATTTTTCTTCTCGCTTTCCACGAAATTCTCTGAAAAACCACCCTTTTCTATCACGGGATCCAACAGCAGTTCTCCCACAAAATCCATCATGGGTGCCAATATTTTGTCCCCATTCAGAGCGAATTTATCTTCCATAAAATTGCAGTACACGCCGGTGGTCTGATAATCACCCACCCGGCGCACCAGTGCACTGACGGAAGCGCCGTACAGATCGTCCAGCCGCAAAGTAATGGAACGCAGGTCGGGATGATCTTTTGTTCCCCGCAGAAGCACCGCAGGCAGAAGAGCGTTGAGCGCCGACTCTTCCTTTTTCATGGGGCGGATAAACTGAATGCTCAAAGCACCCTGTTTGAACCGGGCATCCCGGAAACTGTAAAATTGTATGCCTTCGCACAAACAGATCGGCTCCACTGCAGACGCCCCCTTTCTTAACTGTAGGCTATTATATACCAACTTTTCCAAAATAGGAAGTCCCGAGAAGAAAATTCACATCTTTCCGGTTGCGATTTTTCCCCGAATGGGGTACAATGGAGAAAAGAATCATGTCATTCCGAACCAGTGACCGATGTCACTGGCGTGGGAATCCCCATAGGTTTCCGAAATCTTGCAGGGGGTTGCCACGTCACCGCTTTCAGCGGTTTCTCGCAATGACATCAATTTAAGGAGGCGAATTTATGGCATGGCTGGAGATCACCGTACAAACCTCAGCAGATTCCATTGACGATACCGCGGCTATGCTCACCGCCGCCGGATTCCAGGAGCTTGTACTGGAAGATCAAACCCAGTTTGAAGATTTCCTGGAGGAAAACCGGGCTTGCTGGGATTACATAGACGAGGACCTGCAGGAAAAATTACAGGGCCTTTCCAATATCAAACTGTACCTGGAAGACACCCAGGAGACAGAGCTTTCCCGGCTGAAGGCCCTTATGGAAAGCAAAAATCTCTCACTTACTGTAGAAACCATGCCCGAAACCGACTGGGAAAACAGTTGGCAGGAACATTATCCTGCAGTGGAAGTAGGGCAAAGCCTCATTGTTCTGCCCTACTGGCTGGCATCTTCTGACGGAAGCGGACGAAAGCCCATTATTCTCGATCCCGGCCTTACTTTCGGCACAGGCGCGCATCCGTCCACTCAAATGGTCATGGAGGCTATGGAATCACTGGTTAAACCCGGCTGGCATTGCCTGGATCTGGGAAGCGGAAGCGGAATCCTCTCCATCACCGCCCTGCGTTTGGGGGCTGCCTCCGCCACCGGCGTGGATATTGACCCCAAAGCAGAAGACATCGCCCGGGAAAATGCCGCATACAACGGCTTTTCTTCCCCGGAATTTTCCGCCTGTACAGGAGATGTCACGGCAGATAAGCGTCTGATGGCCCGTCTGCAGGCCCAGGAATATGACGTGGTGCTGGTGAACATCGTTGCCGATGTGATCATCCATCTTGCCCCCACTTTGCCCGCTTTTTTACGGGAACACAGCACGCTCATCTGCTCCGGCATTTTGGACACTCGGCTGGGTGATGTAACTACCGCTCTCCAAAAAGCCGGTCTTACCGTTGTCGAAACCAAATCCAAGGAGGATTGGCGGTGCGTCATCGCCAAGAAAACTGCCTTATGACCATTCCCTACCGTATCCGCCGGGCCCTGCACCGTTTTGCTGTGACCCTGGGTGTACTGGCCGTCCTCAGCGCAGTGGCACTGGCCGCCTGGATGCTGTGGCTGAACCGGTATGTGATCTATACCGACGAGGGTGCAAAGCTGGACTTTAATCTCTCTATTAACAATACGCAGGGTGTTATTGCCCGGCCGCCTGCCGCCGGAAACGATATCTCCATTTCCTACGGCGACACCGACGAATTGACCGGTCTGCCCGCCGGCGCTTTGAAGCAAATGGAGGGTTGGGTCGTCACCATGGACATGCTGACCAATCAGAATTTTGCCGCCACCCAGTCCGCATTGGAGGCTTTGCCGGTGGGCTCTACCGTTCTCATGGATGTACGCAATGTCCGGGGCGAATTTTTCTACCAGTCCTCTTTGGGACGGAACGCCGACAAAATCGATGCCGCTTCCGTGTCCGAGCTGATTGAAAATCTGCACAAGAAAGGCTGTTATACCATTGCCCGTTTCCCGGCGTTCCGCGACCGGTGGTATTTCCTTGCGGATGAAGCCGGCCGTGTTCCCTACGGCCTGCCTCTGAAAGGCGGAAACGGCTCTTTGTGGGAGGATGTGAGCATCAAGGGTCTGTCCCATTACTGGTTCAACCCTGCTTCCACCGGTACACTGAATTATTTAGTGCAGATCGTCACGGAACTGCGTACTTTAGGCTTCGATGAAGTGGTATTCAGCGACTTCCGCTTTCCCAATACGGAAAAAATCAAATTCGCCGGGGACAGGACCCAGGCACTGAACGAAGCCGCCCAAACCTTGGTAAAGGCCTGCACCACTGAAAGCTTTGCCGTATCCTTTGCAAGTTCTCAGATCACCCTGCCGGAGGGCCGGTGCCGGCTGTACATGGAAAATGTGGCCGCGGCGGACATCCCAGAATTGGTCTCCTCCCTTTCCCTGACCGATCCGGTCACCCAGCTGGTGTTTCTTACGGACCTGCTGGACACCCGGTATGCCGCATACAGCGTCCTGCGGCCTTTGGATATTACAAGTTGATGCCAAAAGCCTTCCCTGCGGGGAAGGCTTTTAATTTGCCCGGCGCTGTTCAAGATGCCCAGACCGGATTACCGGCGGCTTTGGGTCTACCACTTCCCAGGCATTGGGCTTGGGCTCTTCCTGCTTCTCTTCTTTTTTCATATTTTTCACCCCTTGTGCTATTTTTAGCCAAGCCGCAAAAATTATGTACGAAAGCCGTCCCCAGGGGACGGCTTTTTATTTTTCCATATCTTAATGGTTGCAAATCATCACAAAACAGGGTATGATAGGAGTGGATAATTATGATTGCAACGAGGTATGCATGATGGATCTTCAGCAAGCACAGGAGGAATACGCTCTGGCGCTGCGCGCCGGTCTAAAGGAATACAAGTCGCTCCTGGCGGAAGGCAAGAACCCGTACCCCCAGGTGCTGGATGCCCTTTTGGCGGGCCGCACGGGTGATTCCGTGGAAGATTTGGGGATTTTGGATATCCCTGCGGAGCTGATCGTGGGCACCAAGGCTGCCGGGCGGATCAGCGCATTTAGCGCGAGCTTTCTGCCCCTTTTGGAGCAGAACAGTGAATTTGCCACCAAATGGATCCATTTATGTAGCGCGCACCTTTCCGAAGAGGGCATCCGGGATCCTGTTTTGTGCTATGAATACTTAGGTAAATTCTATGTGCAGGAGGGCAACAAACGGGTCAGTGTGCTCAAGCACATGGGCGCACCCCGGATTACCAGCATCGTCAAACGGATCCTTCCCGCTTTGGATGATTCTCCCCAGATTCGCGCTTATTATGCATTTTTGGAGTTTTACCGGGCATCAGGGCTCTATGCCATTCAGTTCCACAACAGCGAGGACTACGCAAAGCTGCTTTCCCTTTTGGGCAAAGAGCCCGGCGAGCGCTGGACAGAGCGGGAGCAACGCACCTTTTCTGCCTATTATCAGTATTTCCGGGAGGCTTTTGCCGCTTTGGATGCATTAAAGTTTCCTATGCTTCCCGAGGAAGCGCTCCTTTTGTGGCTACAGGTGTATCCTTTCCGGGAATTGGGCCGCATGACGGCAAAGGAACTGCGAAAATCCCTGTCTGCTTTGCAGGATGATCTTCGCAGCTTTACCCGAGCGGAGGCGGCATTGGTAAGCACCGAGCCGGAGGCCAAAGCGGGCCCTTTAAGCTGGATCACCGCGCCGTCTCATCTGCACGTGGCATTTGTACATCCGCTGGATGCCACCAGTCCCTGGATCCATGCCCACGACAAGGGCCGTCAGCATTTGGAAGCGGCCTTGGGCGATCAAGTGGTGGTGCGCAATTACTTCCATGCCGATGATCCCCAGCGGGCGGACGAACTGCTGGAAAAAGCCGTCGCCGAGGGTGCGCACGTGGTCTTCGCCACCACGCCCCAGCTGCGCCGCAGTGTTCTGCGGGCGGCAGTAAAGTATCCCAAGGTTCGGTTTTTTAACTGCTCCGTAGACACCCACTATTCCAGCGTTCCCAGCTACTACGGACGGATCTATGAAGCAAAATTCATCACCGGTGCATTGGCAGGTGCCATGGCCAACAACGACCGCATCGGCTATATCGCATCCAGCCCCACCTTTGGCGTGCCCGCGTCCATCAACGCCTTTGCATTGGGCGCACAGCTGACCAATCCCCGGGTAAAGATTTACCTGCGCTGGTCCTGCCAAAAGGGCGCGCACCAACAGGATTTTCTAGCTGACGGCATCCGGGTGATTTCCAACCGAGACGCCCCTACAGAAAACCCAGCCTATCTGAATTTCGGCAACTACGGCACCTACTGGCTGGACGATCACGACCATTGGGAAGCCATCGGTTCTCCTGTGTGGCTTTGGGGCAGATTTTATGAAAACATCATCTCCTCCATGCTCTGCGGCGCGTGGGACAAGGAAGAATCCCCCCACCGGGCTGTCAATTACTGGTGGGGCATGGACAGTGGGGTCATTGACGTAAAGCTTTCCGACTGTCTGCCCACAGGCCTGCAAGCGCTGGCCAATATTCTGCGCAAGGACATCCAGCGGGGCAGTTTGGATCCTTTCCGTCGCCCCATCATCGATCAGCAGGGTAAGGTTCGCAACAACGGAAAACAGCCTTTGTCCCCCGACGAACTATTGTACATGGACTGGCTGTGTGACAATGTCATCGGACACATCCCGGAATTTGAAGAAGTAGAACCTTTTGCACAGCCCATGCTCCGGGAGCTGGGCATCCACCGGGATCGCATCCCCATGGAAAAGGAGGGATCTATATGAAAATCCTCACCGTTTCCGACGAGGAATGCCCCGCTTTGTGGGAGCACTACGTCCCCGGCCGGCTGAAGGAATTTGATCTGATCCTCTCCTGCGGGGACTTAAAAAGCGACTACCTTTCCTTTTTGGTGACCATGGCCCGGTGTCCTGTACTGTATGTCCACGGAAACCATGACACAGACTACAAACGCCGTCCGCCGGAGGGCTGTGACTGCATTGAGGACAAGCTGGTGACCTATAACGGCCTGCGCATTTTAGGTCTGGGGGGGTGTTTGCAATACCATCCCGGGGAACACCAGTACACCGAGGAACAGATGCGAAAGCGCATTCGAAAAGTGGAAAAGCAAATTAAAAAAGCCGGTGGCGTAGATATTGTGCTGACCCATGCCCCCGTCCAGGGTCTTGGTGACGGCAGTGATCCCGCCCACAAAGGCTTTGCGGCTCTGCGGGAATTGCTGGACAAGCATCGCCCCGCTTATTTGGTGCACGGCCATGTCCATTTGCGCTACGATCACAAATTGGAGCGCATCCACACCTATCAAGACACCACCATCGTCAATGCCTATGAGCGGCACACTTTGGAGATTTCTGACCGGGAATACCCGAAAAAGCATCACAATGCTCTGTTATGGAAAGGCCGGGATCTGTACAGGGATTGACGAAAGAAAGAGGTCATCATGGCATTTGAAGGCTACAGCCCTGAGACTGTGGATTTTCTTTGGGGCATCCGCATGAACAACAACCGGGAGTGGTTTCTCTCCCACAAAAAAGAATATGTGAAACACCTGTACGAGCCCACAAAGGCTCTGGGCGCTCATATTTTTGAGCCGTTCCTGGACAAAGAGGGTACGCTTTTGAAGGTCAGCCGGATCTACCGGGATGCCCGAATGCACCACCCCGTTCCCTACAAAGAGAGCCTGTGGATCTGTATTCGCCAGGATGTGGAGTGGTGGGCGGAGAATCCCTGCCTGTTCTTTGAAATCAATCCTGAGGGCATCGATTACGGCTTGCTGTACTGGAGTCCCAAACCGGCCATGATGAAAGCATTCCGCCGGAAAATCGCGGAAAAGCCCGATGAATTTCTAAAAATCGTTTCCAAGGCAGAAAAAGCCACCGGCTTAACGGTCTCTGCCGAAGAATATAAACGTGCGGAGGCCTGTCCCAACAAGAAATTGGAACGGTTTTATCTTTGGAAAAATCATATTTGCATGATTCGTCACGAGGATTTTAGCCCCGATACCTTTGGTCCTGACTTGGGCGACCGGGTACGGGACTGTCTGGCCAAACTTACACCCCTATACGACTATTTCACCCGGATCTGAGGAGGATATTTTATGAAAAAGACCATCTTTACCGGAATGGCCACCGCTTTGGTGACCCCTATGACCCCCGACGGCATCGACTATGAGGCTTTCGGCCGGTTCATTGATTTTCAAATCGACAGCGGCATCAACGCCCTTGTTGCCATGGGCACCACCGGTGAAAATGCCACCATCGAGCCCCTGGATCAAGCCTCGGTGATTCGCTACACGGTGGAGCGGGCCGCAGGCCGTGTCCCCGTCATTGCCGGTACAGGCACCAACAATACAGCGCATGTGATCGAAAACACCAAGCGGGCCTGCGACGCAGGAGCAGATGCGGTGCTGGTGGTCACACCCTATTACAACAAAGCTACCCAGTCCGGTTTGATCGCCCACTTTACGGCGGTTGCCGATGTGTCCACCGTGCCGGTGATTCTGTACAATGTCCCCGGCCGTACCGGCTGTAATCTCCAGCCCAAGACCCTGGCCGCCCTTGCAGAGCATCCCAATATCGTGGCTCTGAAAGAGGCCAGCGGCAATATGGCCCAGTTCATGGAAATGATGCGCCTGGCCGGTGACAAGATCGACATCTATTCCGGCGAGGATGCGCTGACTGCCCCCATGATGAGCATGGGCTGTAAGGGTGCCATCAGCGTGCTGAGTAATGTGGTCCCCGGCATGGCAGTTGCCATGACCGATGCGGCAAAGGCCGGTAATTTTGAAGAAGCCGCCCGTTTGCAACTGTCCATGCTTCCGCTGATCGATGCACTGTTCAGCCAGGTCAACCCCATCCCTGCCAAGGCGGCGGTGTCTGCTATGGGCTTCGGTCAGGATTATCTGCGGATGCCTTTGACTTCCATGGAAGAGCCCTTCCGCACCAATCTTTACGAGCAGATGAGAAAGCTGGGTGTGCAGGTATGAGAGCCATTTTGTGCGGCGCCAACGGCGCCATGGGTAAACTGATCGCTGCACTTTTAGGCCAGAAGATCGTAGGCCGGGTAAGCATTGACGGAGAAAACAATGTTCCCAGGACTTTTTCCGAATTGGGCGATGTGGGCAGTGACATGATCATCGATTTTTCCCACCACACCGCCGTTGCCGATGTGCTGGATTATGCCAAAGCCCACAACTGCGCTGTGGTGGTGGGTACCACCGGCCATACAGCAGAGGAAAAGGAAATGATCTACAAAGCCGCGGAAACCTTGCCCGTATTTTACTCCGGCAATATGAGTTTGGGCATTGCTGTGCTGTGCCGGCTGGCAAAACAGGCCGCCGCGGCATTCCCCGATGCAGATATTGAGATCGTGGAAGTGCACCACAATCGCAAGGTGGATGCCCCCAGTGGCACGGCACATATGCTGTTCAACGCCATCCGGCAGGTGCGTCCCCAAGCAGTGGAAGCCTGCGGACGAGCCGGTGAGGGCAAGCGGAAAAAGGACGAAATCGGCATTGCCTCTCTTCGTATGGGCAATGTGGTGGGTGTCCACGAAGTGCACATCTGCACCCCCAGTCAGACCTTGACATTGCGCCACGAAGCCGGCTCCCGGCAGATGCTTGCCGAGGGGGCTGTGGATGCGGCCATCTTCCTGGAGGGTAAACATCCCGGCCTGTACACCATGGAAGAACTGTTGGGATAAATCCACCAAGATTCCACGTCATTGCGAGGAGGGTGTCGCAGAGCGCAGCGAATCTAAGATCTAAATGATTGCCGGCGGCAATCATACCATGATTCATCGCCGACGTGGCAATCCCCATCAGGCTTCCGGAACGTCCACGGGATTCCCACGGGCCTTACGGCCCTCGGAACGACGTGTTTATTGGAGGAAAAACCATGCTTGTACACTATATGAACGGTGCGGGCAATGACTTTATGGTCATAGATGCCCGGGATCAGAAAATCGATTTTGCCCCTCTTGCTGTAGAGTTATGTAAACTAACCGGTGCGGACGGCTTCATGGCCATCGACCATTCCGACAATGGGGATTTTCGCCTGCATTTTTACAATTCTGACGGAACCCGGGGGGAAATGTGCGGCAACGGCGCCCGGTGCATTTGCCGATATGCTTACGAACTTGGTATCGTGGGTGAGAATATGGTGGTACAGACCGATGCCGGCCCGGTGACCGGCCAGCGCATCAGCGAAAGCATCTACCGCATCGGTTTGAATCTGCCCTCTATCATTGATTTACATCGGCTTCCCAATGCCGCTTATGTGGAACTGGGTCAACCCGGCTGTCCCCATTCTGTTACGGAAATTCCCGGTCTGACCTGGGAAATGCGTGACGACTTGCGGGAATTTGCGAAAAATATGCGCCACGATCCGGCTTTCCCCAAGGGCGCAAACGCCAACTTCTACACCTGGCTGGACGATACCACTGTTCGCATCCTCACCTTTGAACGGGGTGTGGAGGATTATACCTTGGCCTGCGGAACAGGCTCCGGCTCTACCGCCGTGACTCTTTGGAAAGAGGGCAAAGTCCCCGGTGGTGTGCTGACAGTAAAAAACCCCGGCGGTGACCTGACCGTGACCATCCGGGCAGAGGGCGACACCGTTACTTCCCTCCTGCTGGAAGGCCCTACCGAAATTGAAAAGATCTTGGAAATTTAGTTGCATTTTCCCCAAAAGGCTATATAATATAATTAGTAGGTCTTTTTGGACCCCATTACACAATAAGGAGAAATATAGTATGGATATGCTCAAAAAGTTGTTCCCTCGCGCTTTTGCTGCCACTGAGCAGAGCAAGCTGATCAACGCGCTGATCGTTTACATCGTGATCGCTGTCGTAGGCGCACTGGTCGGTTTCCTGGTCGGTTCCCTGCTGGGTTGGATCCCTGTAATCGGCTTTATCGTCGGTCTGCTGCTGAAGATCGCCGGTACCATCGTGGATGTGTACGCCATCGGCGGCGTGATTCTGACCCTGCTGGTCTACTTCAAGGTTCTCAAGTAAGAAAACAATCTACACTCCCGGGTGCTCATTGCGCACCCGGGAGTATTTTTAAGGAAATCTTAAAGACTTAAGGGGTGAAAAAAGGAACTTTTTGTAGTATAATTGCTCAGGTCATTCCTTAAAAATGATTAGAAAGGTATGTTTTTTATGACTTTTTGGCAATCTGTACTTGCCTTTTTGGATGCATCTATGGAAACACCACCCTCTTTCGGTTGGTTTCATCTGATGTGGGTCGCCATTTCTTTTCTCGCATTGATCCCTCTGCTTCGCTTTCCCAAGCAGCAAAGTCAGGATCATGTGCGCAAGGTGGTATTGGTGACCGCCATCATCGTCATCATCCTGGAGGTTTACAAGCAGATCAACTACAGTTTCTCCTACGAAGACGGCATCGCATTTGATTATCAGTGGTATGCATTCCCCTTCCAGTTCTGTTCCACCCCCATGTATGTGGGCCTGCTGGCCGGTCTGATCAAAAAGGGAAAACTTCACGACAGCCTGTGTGCCTATCTTGCTACTTATGCCATCTTTGCCGGCACAGCGGTGATGATCTATCCCAACGATGCTTTCATCGAAACCATCGGTATCAACATTCAAACCATGATCTGCCACGGCTCTATGATCACCATTGGCATTTATCTGTTCGCCACCGGCCATGTGAAACTGAGCCACAAGACCCTCCTCAAGGCCATTCCTGTGTTTGCCGTCACCGTTTCCATTGCGGCTGTGTTGAACGAGATCGCCTACCGGGTTGGCATCGTGGAGACAGAGACTTTCAACATGTTCTTCATCAGCCCCTACTGTGACCCCAGTCTGCTGATTTACAAAGATGTGCAGGCGGTCGTTCCTTTTCCCTGGAGTTTGGTGATCTACATTTTGGGTTTCACCGCCGCGGCATACATCATGCTGTTGCTTGCCATGGGTGTTGGCGCAATCATCCGCAAGACCCGTCGTACCGCCCCCGTATAATTTATCTTTTTCGTGCCTGCTGAATGCTCAGCAGGCACTTTTTTATCCCTTATGAACCAAGTGTTTATCTATACCGCCTGGAAATTCTTTTCACATTGCTTTTTGCTCGGGTTTATGATAAAATCAAACTGCATTTTTATGTGCAAATACCCTATTGAGGTGATTCATTTGGATATTAAAAAACTGACTTCATCCTTCGCCTTGAACGGCAATCCCATTTCCTGGCGGGAATTTGGCCATGGCCATATTAACAGCACCTTCAAGGTCACTACCGACACCGGTGCGGAATACATCCTGCAGAAAATCAACAAGTACGTTTTCCGCAACCCCCCACGGCTCATGTCCAATGTCATGGCCGTAACAGATTACCTGCGCGCTCGGGTAGAAGACCCCCGGATGGCCATGCATTTCATCCAAACAAAACGGGGCCATGCCTACTATCGGGACAACGAAGGTGATTTTTGGCGGATGTACGACTTCATGCAGGGCTTCTGTCTGGATGCCCCGGAAAGCGATGAGGACTTCTACCAAAGCGGCATTGCATTCGGCCGCTTCCAGGAGCTGCTGTCCGATTTCCCTGCAGAGACCCTGTACGAGACCATTCCGGAATTCCATAACACCATCGACAGATATCGCCAATTCAAGGCATCTGTGGCTGTTGACCCCCTGGGTCGGCTGGCCTGTGTGCAGGATGAGGTAAACTTTGTGCTGGCCCATGAGGAAGTGGGCAGCACATTGCAAAAGATGCGCGTTTCCGGCGAACTGCCCCTGCGGGTGACTCACAACGACACCAAGCTGAACAACGTTCTGCTGGATCGAAAGACGCGCAAAGCTCTGTGCGTGCTGGACTTGGATACGGTTATGCCCGGTCTGAGTGTCCACGATTTTGGTGACTCCATCCGCTTCGGTGCCGCCACTGCGGCAGAGGATGAGCAGGACTTGAGCAAAATGCATTTAGATCTGCATATGTTTGAAGTGTACACCCGGGGCTTCCTGGAATCCGCCACCGCGCTGACCGACAAGGAAGTGGAAATGCTTCCCATGGGCGCGCTGACCATGACTTTGGAAGTGGGTCTGCGCTTCTTGAAGGACTACATTGACGGCGATCTGTACTTCAAGACCGCTTATCCCGAGCACAATTTGGTGCGCGCCCGTACCCAGTTGAAGTTGGTTTCGGATATGGAAGCGAAAATGGACGACATGAACCGTATTGTAAAAACAGTCAGAGAATCGGTGCGCAGCAAATAACGGAGGAACGAACATGGAATATTTAGGCGTAAAATTTGATTTGAAGAATATCCCCACACTGGACCCCGAATTTATCCCCTTCGGTGTCTGGATGGACGCTTACCTGGAAGGCGCAAAAATGCCCATCGCCATTGCGGTGGAGCGGCAGGAGGGGCAAATCTCCGTCCGCCATACCTTTATCCACGGCACTGCAGAAATGGCAAAAGCCGACTACCGGTATGTGGAGCGGTACATGAAATTCCTGCTGTGGTCCATCGGCGGCTTCAAGGTCTACATCTGCGGCTGCAGCGACATTGCAAAGAAGCTGCAGCATGCCTACAGTGAGGCCGGTGAACGGGCTTTCGACTGCGACTTTTTCCAAAAACTCTATGAGCAGAAGCTGACCATTATCGATCTGCCTTTGAATGCCTGCCCTGCCTCCAACGAAGCACCCCGTCCTCTGGGTGGCCACCTGGACGGCTGCCGCATCGGCTTTGATGCCGGCGGATCTGACCGGAAGGTCTCCGCCGTCATCGACGGTGAGTGTGTTTACTCCGAGGAAGTGGTATGGCATCCCAAGACCAATCCCGATCCCACTTATCAGTACGAAGGCATCCTGGATTCCTTCCGCACTGCGGCATCCAAAATGCCCCGGGTGGACGGCATTGGCGTTTCTTCCGCAGGCGTGTTTGTGGGCAATGCGCCCATGATCTCCAGTATTTTCTACTGCGTACCCCGGGATCGTTGGGAAGAGGTAAAAACTGTCTACGACCGGGCCGCTGCTGAGATCGGTGACGTGCCCATCGTGGTTGCCAACGACGGCGATGTTTCCGCCCTGGCCGGTGCTATGGGCATGAACTGCGGCAACATCATGGGCCTTGCCATGGGCACCAGCGAAGCTGTCGGCTATGTTGACAAGGATAAGAACGTGCTGGGCTGGATTTCCGAGCTCGCCTTCGCCCCTGTTGATTTGAACGAAAACGCCATGCAGGACGAGTGGTCCACCGACTTCGGCGTGGGTTGTAAGTACTTCTCCCAGGATGCCGTCATCAAGCTGGCACCCCGTGCAGGCATCGAGCTGGATCCCGCTCTGACCCCCGCCGAAAAGCTGAAGGTGGTGCAGAAGCTGATGGAAGCCGACGATAAGCGCGCCCAAGCTGTCTTCAAAGACATCGGAACTTATCTTGCCCACACTGTGGTGCTGTATAACAAATTCTATGACATTCAGCATCTGATGCTTCTGGGCCGCGTCATGTCCGGTAAGGGCGGCGACACCATCCTCGCCACCTGCCAGGAAGTGCTGAAAAACGAATGGCCCGCCCTCTATGAAAAGTGCGAGGTCATGCTCCCCGACGAAAACACTCGCCGTGTAGGCCAGAGCGCTGCTGCCGCCAGCCTGCCGGATATCCGGAAATAAATCAACAACTACTGTCATTGCGAGCCAGCGGTGCGTCGTGCAGCGAATCAAATAAAATGATTGCCGGTGGCAATCACACCTTGATTCTGCGCACACTGGCGTGGCAATCCCCCGCAAGATTCCGGAAGCCTGTGGAGATTGCCACGTCGCCCCCTTGGGACTCCTCGCAATGACGTACTTTTAGGAGGATCTTATGTTTTACAAGAACGCACGAATTTTCTGCTCCGATTTTCAGTTCCGTATCGGTGCATTTGAAGTAAAAGACGGCCGTTTTGGCGCGATCATGCCCGAGGAAGTGCCGGAAGACGCCATCGACCTGGAGGGTGCCACCGTCATCCCGGGTCTCATTGACTGTCACATCCATGGCAGCGTGATGGCCGACGCATCCGACGGATGCTACGAGGACCTGAAACGGGAAGCAAAGTATCTTGCCGAGAACGGCATCACCGGCTTTGCCCCCACCACTATGACCCTACCTTATGAAATCTTAGAAAAGGCTTTTGTCAATGCCAAAAAACTTTACGATGATGCGCCTGAAGGCTGTTCCCGGGTGCTGGGCATCCACATGGAAGGCCCCTACTTTTCTTATGCCAAGCGGGGCGCGCAGAATGCAGATTACCTGAAAGAGCCGGATTTCGAGGGCTTCCAGAAGCTGTATGATGCCTGCGGTGGTCTTGTGGGTATTGCGGACATCGCTCCCGAGCTCCCCGGTGCGGCAGAATTCGTGGAAAAGGCCAGCAAGCTGTGCACTGTTTCCGTTGCCCACACCGATTCCGACTACGATCACGCCAAGGAAGCCTTCTCCAAGGGCGCAACGCATCTGACACACTTGTTCAACGCCATGCCCGGCATTCACCACCGTAAGCCCGGTGCGATCCCCGCGGCTGTGGAGAATCCCAAGGTTCGCGCAGAGCTGATCTGTGACGGCCTGCATGTCCACCCTGCGTCTGTCCGGCTGGCATTTTCCATGTTTGGTGCGCATCGTATGATCTTGATTTCTGATGCTCTGCGCTGCTGCGGCATGCCCGACGGTGAATATGAGCTGGGCGGCCAGATGGCAAAGCTTTCCGACGGTGTTGCAAAGCTCTCCGATGGAACCATCGCCGGTGCGGCCACCAACTTGTTCCAGGGTATGGTCAACGCCATTCTCTTCGGCATTCCCGAAGCCGACGCTGTCCGTGCCGCCACTTATAATCCCGCCTGCGCATTGGGTGTACAGGACAAGGTGGGCTCTATCGCAACCGGACATTATGCTGATTTCGTTGTTTGCCGCAGTGATTATACCGGCAAGCGTGTCTTCCTGGGTGGTAAAGAACTGTAAGAGCTTTTGAGGTAAGTATGTTCAAAAGATATATTGGCGACCGTGCATTTTACCGCCGGGCGATGACTGTGGCTGTGCCCATCATCATCCAAAACGCCATTACAAATTTTGTTTCTCTGCTGGATAATATCATGGTTGGCCATGTGGGACAGCTGCAGATGAGCGGCGTTTCCATCGTCAACCAGCTAATGTTTATCTTTACCCTGTGCATCTTCGGTGCCAATGCCGGCGCCGGCATTTTCACTGCTCAATTTCACGGCAATGACGATGCCACCGGCATCCGCCACACCTTCCGCTTTAAGATCATGGTATGTGTGGGCCTGGTGGCGGCTTGGTGTGCGCTGTTCCTTGCGGCGGACACGCCCCTGCTTCGTATGTACCTGCAGGGCGAGGGCCGTCCGGAAGATGCCGATGCCATTTTGTCCTACGGCAAGGACTATCTGCAGGTCATGCTTTGGGGATTGCTCCCCTTTGCCCTGAGCAACGCCTACAGCAGTACCCTCCGGGAAACCGGACATACAGTTGTTCCCATGCTTGCCGGTGTTGTGGCGGTGTTTGTGAACCTGCTTTTCAACTACATCCTGATTTTCGGTCACTTTGGCGCACCTGCGTTGGGTTCCCGGGGTGCGGCATTGGCAACGGTGCTCTCCCGATTTGTAGAATTGAGTGTTGTGGCCGGATGGACCCATTTGCACAGCAAAAAATGCCCCTTTATCAAGGGCGCATACCGGTCCATGTATGTTCCGGCTAAATTGCTGGGATCGATTATCCGCAAAGGCTCTCCCTTGCTGATCAACGAATGTCTGTTTGCCACCGGACTGGCCGTGGCGAATCAGTGTTATTCCACCTGCGGCCTGGATGTTGTTCCAGCCATGAATATCAACAATACCGTTTGGAATCTGGTCAGCGTGTCCTATATTGCCATGGGTAATTCCGTTGGCATTATTATGGGGCAGATGCTGGGCGCGGGAACGGACGAAGCCGGTATCCGGGATGCAAACAATAAACTGATCTTCCTGTCCATGCTCTGCGGTGTGGTGTTCGGCGCACTGGCAGCCGCAGGATCTCACCTGTTCCCGCTTTTGTTCAATACCACCCCGGAAGTTGCCACTCTGGCTGGATGGTTGATTTTGATCTCGGCGGTTATGATCCCCTTTAATGCCTATGTGCATGCCGCTTACTTTACTCTGCGTTCCGGCGGCAAAACGGGCATCACATTCCTCTTTGACTGCGGCTTTACATGGTTTATGCTGGTACCCCTGGCATTTTTGCTCAGCCGGTATACATCCATTTCCATTCTGCCCCTTTACGCAATTTGCCAATGCGTGGAGATCGTCAAGAGCATCACGGGTTATTTCATGGTCCGCAGTGGCATTTGGATTCAAAATTTAGCAAGATAAAAAGCCTTCCCCTGAGGAAAGGCTTGAAAAAGGCACCCCGGTTGGGGTGCCTTTTTTGTCGTAAAAAATGGCTACATATACCAAAATGGGATATTTTCAGTACTTTTTTGTGTTATAATCAGTATATAGTACAGAAAGGATTTAATTTTTATGAACCAATACATTGAAAAACTGAAAGATTTTCTGATTTCTCAGCCAGAGACCCTCCAGGATGATAACGCCAACTCCATTTTGGAACTGCTGTGCTACCATTACTGTTCCACCAATACGGTGGACAGTGCCCTTATCCGCTGTCAGTTTCATGCCGCCGAAAATGCGCTACCCAAACTGTCCATCGAGGAATACGACGCGTTTTTCAACATCACCACCCAGCTGTGCACTTCCTACGAACAGAAAGCCTTTATGGACGGGGTGCGGGTAGGTATGCAACTGTTTCAGGAACTGAACGATCTGCCTGCACAATAAAAAGCGGAGGCGATGCCTCCGCTTTTCTTTTATTTGCAGGGGAGCTTCACAACGATCTTGTTGTACTCTTTGGCCTCCTCCCGATGTACGCCGGGTGCGTGAGCATCCTCGGGATAGACTATATAGCAGTAGCCCGGACGGATGTCCACCAGGTCAAAATCGCCCTTGAAGAACCATATATCTTTCTCGTCGTTGTAGGGCTGGGTGTTGGTCAGGGTCTCAACAGGCGCCCAACCCATGGTCTCGGTGACCTCGGGGATGTACTGAATGTCCAGGAACTTCCTGTGGGCTTCCAGCTGGGCACCCTGGGCTGACTTGGTGGCGATGTGCTGTACCAGCACCCGGCCACCGCAGGCCAAAGGATACGTTGCAGGCTCGAAATTTTCAAGGCTTGACACCAAATCCATGGCTTCCTTTAGGCCGGGGATGATGGCTTCATATCGGTTCAGATCTTTCCAAGGACAAATGATCATCGTATTTCCTCCTCCATTTAAACGGCCTTTGTGCCGTCCAGGTGCTTTTGAATGCGGCCCAGGATCATCTCCAGCGCCACCATGTTTTTACCGCCCTCGGGAATGACGAGGTTGGCATATTTTTTACTGGGCTCTACATATTTTTCGTGCATGGGCTTGACCGTAGCCTGGTACTGCTTCAGCACCGATTCCAGCGTACGCCCCCGCTTGTTTACATCCCGCTTGATCCGGCGGCACAGGCGAACATCCGCATCCGTATCCACAAACAAACGGACATCCATGAGCTCACGCAGCGGCTCATTCTCAAAAATCAAAATGCCCTCTACGATGATCACAGGCCGGGGCTCCAATCGGATGGTCTCGTCGCTGCGGTTGTGTCGGGTGAAATCGTACACCGGGCAATTTATGGCTTGTCCTGCGCGCAAGGCCTTTAGATGCTCCACCATCAGACTGGTTTCGATGGCATCCGGTTCATCATAATTCAGACCGCTGCGCTCTTCAAGCGTCAGCTCATCGTGGCGCTTGTAGTAATTGTCGTGGCTGAGGACGGTGACCATGCCCTCAAATTGGGCCATGATGTTGTTCATCAAAGTGGTTTTGCCGCTGCCGGTGCCCCCGGCAATGCCGATGACCAAAATGTCCATATCTGCCTCCTTATCTTTCCGTCATTCCGAGCCAGCGCGCACGAAATCATGGTATGATTGCCACCGGCAATCATACTGATTACATGATTCGCTGCGCTCTGCAACACTGGCGTGGGAATCCGTTCCCCTGCGGCTCTGCGAGCCGCGCGGCACTATAAGTGCCGCAAAAGATGCGGATTGCCACACCAGTGACCTCGGGTCACTGGTTCGCAATGACATTCTTTTCTACAAATACAAGGGTTGTCCCGGCTCGAAGCCCTGGGGCTTGTATGTAACTGAACCTATGGGCTTGCCGTCGATGCCGTATTTGGGATTGTAACCGAACAGGTTTACATAACTTAGCAAATCATCCTTTTCCTCTTCCATTTTCCCCATCACCGCTAATGTGGCCAGCACATCATCCACCGCCCGGTGGGAATTGACCACCTTGCCATTAAGTCCGTAGCTTTCAATGGCGTTGCACAGCTTGTGGGGGTACGCCCGGCGATCTTTGTACACAGTTAAAAGATCCAGCTTGTCTTTGCCCTTGAGGATCATGGGATCTCCATCCCGAAGCAACATATAATAAAGAAAACTCAGATCGAAATGGGCATTATAAGCAAGAAGCAATGTATTTCCCGCAAGCATCTGCTCAATATCCCGACACACCCGGGTCTTGGAAAGACCCCGCTCCAAAATATCCTGTGTCGTAATGCCCGTCAGGTTTTGGATCACCGGTGGCACAGAATTGCCCGGTGTCAGAGACACCAATTCATCATATTCTTGGATGACCGCCGGCTCGCCGTTTCGGCATTCTACCACAATGGCGGCAAATTCGATGATCTCATCCCGGGCAAAATACAGCCCGGTGGTCTCCGTATCAAACAGCACCAGGCGGTCGTATTTTTCAAAGAGTGCGGAAAATTTACCCATGATGTTCTCCTTTTGCCAGTAAGGATGCCCGGCGAAATTTGCTTTGGGGTTCTGCTTGCAAACCGAAGCGCTCTGCCAAATGCTGCGCCCAAACGGTAGCTGCGGCTTCCGAGCCGCCTTTCCTCTCCACTTCCAGTTCGCACAAGGGAATTTTCCTGCCGCCGCCCAGCAAAACGCCCTCATCAAGGGCAATTTCTACGGTACATCCGGCCAGCTCCACGGTTTTTGCCAACCGAGTGAACCGAGCACCGCATACGGCGATCAGCTTTTCAAAGGAAATCGGCTCTTGACCGGCCTTAGTAAACAGCTCCACAGCCGTTTTCTCGCACCAAAGTGCCTGCACATCCCACTCGCCCCGGCCAAAGCCCGATGTGGGCGTTTTCATGGTGCAGACGGAAACGCCGTTTTCCATCCGCCTGCGCAGGGTGCAGTGTCTGGCGGATAATTGCCCGTCTGGGGTGTCAAAATAGGTGGTTTCCATGGCAATCTCTTCCCAACCCTGCCACAATGCCCGGATTCCGTCCAAGGCCTGCGCAGTTGCTTTAAATTTCAATTCAAACTCCCGGCCCATGACGCACCTCTTTTCTTTATTTTTTGCATTATATCAATTTTCCGGGGAAAAGTAAAGCAGCATCCATTTTTATTTAGGAAGTGAGAAAATGCGACGGCTCTTGTCCATATTTTTATGTTTGAGCCTGCTTTTGTTCCCATCCGCCCGGGCAGAGCAGGCCAAATATGTGGCGCTGACCTTTGACGACGGCCCCTCCGGGCGGTTTACCCGACGCCTGTTGGCCGGTTTGGAGGAGCGGCAGGTGCAGGCCACCTTTTTACTGTGCGGCTACCGGCTGGATATCTATCCGGAATTGGCAAAGCAGATTTTCGATGGTGGCCACGAGATCGGCCTCCACGGTTACTCTCACAAGGACATGTCCACCCTTTCCAGAAGAGAACTGCAAAAAGAGATCGATGACACCCGCGCACTGCTCCCAGCCGGGTGTGAGGCCGTGTTTCTCCGTCCACCGGGGGGCAGCGGCACATCCTTGGTGGAACAGATAGCCGAAAAAGAAAATCTCGCGCTTTTGCTGTGGTCTGTGGACCCCCGGGATTGGGCGGTGCACGATGCGGCAGCAGTGGAAGCAGCGGTAGTTAACCAAGTTCAGGACGGAGATGTGATTTTGCTGCACGACTTGTCCGATTCTTCTGTGGATGCCGCGCTTTCCATCATCGACCGGCTGCAGGAAGAGGGCTTCCAATTTGTCACCGTTTCCCAACTGGCATCCTTGCGGGGTGTGATCCCTCAACCGAGCAAAATCTACACCTGCTTTCCCCCACCGTAATGAGTCTGGCTTGTGCAAAGAGGGTCTTTACTTTTCATCCTGACACCTTCTCCGAAAATAGTACTTTTTTATCGGTATCTATTTGACAAACCCAATGATTGGACTTATAATGTATTCGTGGTTTTTTTAACCCTTTCATTGGTAGTACACTGAGAAAGAAGGATCAGTATTATGTTTCAAATCGTCCGCAAAAAGGAACTGAATTCTGCCGTTACATTGATGGACATTCATGCTCCTTTCATCGCTAAAAAAGCCAAAGCCGGTCAGTTCATCATTTTCCGGATCGACGAGCGGGGCGAGCGCGTACCTCTGACCATCGCCGGTTATGACCGGGAAAAGGGCACTGTCACCATCATCTTCCAAAAAGTTGGCTTCGCCACCAAGGCACTGGGCAACCTGAACGAGGGTGACTACATCCGTGACTTTGTCGGCCCTCTGGGCAAGCCCACGCCTGTGGAAGGCAAGAAGAAGGTCTGTGTGGTTGGCGGCGGTGTGGGCTGCGCCATCGCTTTGCCCTCTGCCGCTGCTTTTAAGGAAGCCGGTGCCGAAGTGACTGTCATTATCGGTTTCCGCAGTAAGGATATCGTGATTTTGGAAGAGGAATTCCGCGCTGTCGCTGACAATCTGATTTTGATGACCGACGACGGCTCTTATGGCCGTCACGGCCTGGTCACCCAACCCCTGCAGCAGATGCTGGAAAGTGGTGAGACCTTCGACGAGGTGCTGGCCATCGGCCCCGTGCCCATGATGAAATTTGTCTGCAAGACTACCGAGCCTTTCGGCGTACATACTTCCGTATCTCTGAACCCCATCATGGTGGATGGCACCGGCATGTGTGGCGGCTGCCGTGTCACCGTCGGCGGCGAGACCAAGTTCGCCTGTGTGGACGGCCCGGAATTTGACGGCCACAAGGTGGATTTTGCTGAGCTGATGAGCCGTAACAGCCTGTACCGCACCCGGGAAGCAGAAGTGTCCGAAACCCACGCCTGTCGCATGGATGCCATGGGCAAGGCGCTCATCAAGTAAGGAGGATCTTGCAATGGCAAACATGACTTTGACAAAAACCCCCATGCCCGAACAGGATCCCAAGGTCCGCGCCCGGAACTTCAAGGAAGTTACCCTGGGCTATACCGCTGAGATGGCAATGGAAGAAGCTGGCCGATGCTTAAAGTGTAAAAATCCCAAGTGCGTGGAAGGCTGCCCTGTTAATGTACGTATCCCCGAGTTCATCGCAAAAGTAGAAGAGGGCGACTTCAAGGCCGCCTATGAGATCATCACTTCCACCAACGCCCTGCCTGCCCTGTCCGGCAGAGTCTGCCCGCAGGAGACCCAGTGCGAGGCTCGTTGTGTTCGCGGCATCAAGGGTGAGCCTGTTGCCATCGGCCGTCTGGAGCGTTTCGTGGCTGACTGGTATCGTGAAAATGTGAACGCCATGCCCGAGAAGGTGGCATCCAACGGCACACAGGTTGCTGTTGTCGGCTCCGGCCCTGCCGGCATGACCGCCGCTTCTGATCTGGCAAAATTGGGTTATGAAGTGACCATGTTCGAGGCGTTACATACCGCCGGCGGCGTGCTGGTGTACGGTATTCCCGAATTCAGACTTCCCAAGGCCATCGTTGCCAATGAGATCACCAAGCTGGAAGCACAGGGCGTTAAGGTCATGACCAACATGGTCATCGGCCGGGTGCTGACCATCGATGAACTGTTCGATATGGGATTCTGTGCCGTGTTCGTTGGTTCCGGCGCAGGTCTTCCTATGTTTATGAACATCCCCGGTGAGAGTCTGAAGGGCGTTATGTCTGCCAATGAGTATCTGACCCGCACCAACCTGATGAAGGCTTACGACGAGAATTACGACACACCCATTATCAAGTCAAAGAATGTTGCTGTCGTTGGCGGCGGGAATGTGGCAATGGATGCCGCCCGGTGGGCCATGCGCTTGGGCGCAGAGAATGTGTACGTTGTCTACCGCCGGGGCGAGGCGGAAATGCCCGCCCGTTTGGAAGAACAGCACCATGCCAAGGAAGAGGGTATCGAGTTCAAAACTCTGTGCAACCCCATTGAGATCCTCGGCGACGAAAACGGCCGCGCCTGCGGTATGAAGTGCATCCGCATGGAGCTGGGTGAGCCGGACGCTTCCGGCCGCCGCCGTCCCATCGAGATCGAGGGCAGCGAGTTCATTTTGGATGTGGACACTGTGATCATGAGCCTGGGCACAAGCCCCAACCCCCTGATCCGCTCCACCACTCCCGGTCTGGACACCAACCGCAAAGGATGCTTAATCGTGGACGAGAACGAGATGACCACCCGGGAGGGTGTGTTCGCCGGCGGCGATGCCGTTACCGGCGCAGCTACCGTCATCCTGGCCATGGGCGCAGGTAAGAAGGGCGCTGCCGCCATTGACGCATTTTTGAAGAAGTAAACCAAAATCAAAAGAGGCTGTTGCAAATGCAACAGGCTCTTTTCAATTCTCTTCATCCATCACTGGAATCGCTCCGTGCTTTTCCTCAAAGGTGCGGATGCAGTTGTTAATCAAATACATAATTTGCCCGCTGGCACTGCGATCATCATACTTCGCCACATAGTGAAATTTCTCCAAAACATCTGCATCAATGCGAATACTGATGTGCTTTTGCTTTTTCATAATCGCCCTCACTCATTTTGCACTAATTTTATCTTTATTTTAAGTGTAATTTGCGTTATAATGTCAGTATGGACTAATTTTTAGTGCACAAAATTTAGGAGGATTACTATGGATCATTCAATTTATGGATATTTGAGCCGACGTTCTAAAGAAGAATTGGAACAGATCATCTCCATGTACTGGCATCTAAGAGAAGACACCTATTATAAGGACATATTGAACATTGCAGAGCTTTTCTTAAAGGAACGCATTTCTGAAAGCGATATGTAAAAGAGCCTGTTGCAAATGCAACAGGCTCTTTTTTAGTTCAGCTGATTCTCACCGGGGTTGGGATTTCCCACGATCTCATCCTCAAAATAGGTATCCAGCAAAGCCTTTGCGATCTGGCCCATGGTACGACCATGGCCGGCACTTTCACCGTAGACCACAATGGCGATCTGGGGATCGTCATAGGGCGCGTAGCAAATAAACGCACCGTTGTCAGAACTGCCGGAATCCGTTTCCGCAGTACCGGTTTTGGCTGCCACCGGGATGGGGTAATTTTTCAAAATGGTTCTGGCTGTACCGGTGAGCGCCACATCCCGCATGCCCTTGGTATAGGCATAGTAGGCATCGTTGGAGATGTTAAATTGGCTCACCACTACCGGGGTATTCACATATTCCAAGCTGGTATAATCCGATGACACCACCCGGTTGAGGAAGGTCGCCTTATAGCGTGTCCCCCGGTTGGCAAGGGTGGAGGTATACACACACAGCTGCATCGGCGTAAATCTGTTGTCCGACTGGCCGATGGCGGCCATAATTCGGTCCGCCGGATACCATCCGCTTTCGCCCTCAGCAGTATGAAGCAGTTTCTTGGTTTCCTCATTGGCGCGGTAGCCGGTGTGTTCAAACAATTCCACACCTGTGGGTTCACCCAAGCCCAGCGCTTTGGCCGTGGAGTCCACAATATCCCAGCGCTCCTCGCCGATGGCATCTGCCAGGGCATAGAAGTAGTAGTTACAGGAAACGCACAGCGCATAGGGGGCATCCACATGACCGTGGGTCTTGCCGTTTTGTGTCCATGTCAAGCAATTGGCAGTAAAGCCAGTCCACTCCCTGTAGACACCCTTGTCCTGCACCTTTTTGCTAGAGGAGTAGATGCCGGAATTAATGCCTGCGATCACCATGTTCATCTTGTACGTCGAGCCGGGGGCATAGGTAGCCATCAGCGCCCGGTTGAACATGGGGGCGAGGGGGTCTTGCGCCAATTCGCTGTAATCTTCCCGGAAGGTGGATAGGTTATAGGTAGGATAGCTGGCGCAGGCAAGTACCTGGCCGGTCTTCACATCCATTACCACCACACTGCCGCCTTTAGCATCGGCACCGTCAGGGATCTCGTCATCATTGGGGTCGGGATCCACCGTATTGCGAAGCTCCGTGATCAGTGCTTCCAACTGCTCTTCCGCTGTGGTTTGCAGTTCCAAATCGATGGTCAGCTCCACATTTTTGCCGGCGATGGGGCGATATTCCTCTCCGGTTTCCTGATCCCGCTGGTAATACTGCTGGATCAGTGTTCCGTCGGCAGCAACCACGTCTACCCGGTATCCGTCAATGCCGTGAAGGTATTCTTCAAAGGCCTCCTCCAGGCCGCTCTGTCCTACCAGGGCGTCCATTTCGTAGCCTTCTTTTTCCTTGTAGATTTCCTTCCATTGGTCGGCAGTGATCGCACCGATATAGCCCAAAATATGAGCGCCGTACTCGGTGTTATACACCCGCACCATGGATTCTTCCGTGTTCAGTCCCGGAACGCCCAATTCCAAAATGGCCGCCAAGGCTTCGTTGTTTACGTCGTCGATAAAGACATAGTTGGGAAGGTTGGTGATGCCCTGGCGCAGACGCAGCTCATAGCGCAGGCCGATCACCGCCCGGGCATCCGCATCCGACCAGTAGGAGGGAATGTCATAGTAATCCCGCAGGGTGCGCATCAGCAACGGCGCTGTAATGTCCGAGTCCAGGCCACCAGCCACCACGGGCAAATACGCCTGAAAATGGCTCTTGCCCGCAGATCCCACCTCGCTCAGAGTATACTGGAAGGGGGCATCCATGGTAATGGGGAAATGCTCGTTGTAGCTGATGCCCATCTCCCGGCACAGCCTCACCAAGCTCAACAGGTGCTCGTTGGCATTGCCGTTGCTGAGAATCACGAAATGGTTGAATACCATATCATAGGTCGCCCGATTGGTCACCAGCACATTGCCGTTGCGATCCAGAATGTCACCTCGGGCGGCTTTGACCCGGGTAACGGTATAGAATTTTTTGACGTTGTCGGTGTCGCCTCCGGTTTGGATGATTTGAAGGTCATAAAGCTTCAAAGCAAAAAAACCGATGAGCAAGAAAAACAGCGTCATCAATACGGTTACACGCAACCGGGTTATTCTTTCCATGTTTCTCCTCCGATGTTGCTAATGGACAAAAAGATGGGGTACAAAAGGGGCATCACCGCCACAGACAGGCCCCCGGTAAGCATAAATACACCGAATCGGGCTGGAAAAGTGCTTCCCACAAAACAGCCGATGGCAAAAATCAGCAGTACATAGACCATCATCCCCACTGCGGCGCATAAAAATAATGCACTAAAACACCGCTGAAGATAGCCTCTGCGAAAAATACACAGCAATGTTCCAAGGCCTGTGAGCAGGGCTATGGAATACGTTCCTGCTGCCGATCCCGAAAAATAATATACGGTAGAGCTAACCAGGGTGAACACCGCCGCAGTCTCGGGGTCAAAGAACATCGCGCACAGCAAAATGCCACAGGGCACCAGGCAAAAGGTGGCTGCATAGATGCTGATTTGAGACAGCACCACATCCTGCACAAGCGACAGCAATACCAAAACTGCGCTAACAAGCGTCCATTTCAGCAGTTTCTTGCGCTGAAGAGGGGTCAGATACAGCTTTTTCAGTGTGCCGCCATCGGTGCGGTCGGGCTTAAAGTCGTATTTGCGTTTAAAAAGCATAGTTTTCTCCGTAAAATTTTTATGTCACACCCTTGGCCCTCTCTGACGAAGGGGCCAAGGTGGCTACGCCGCAACTTGCAATGACAACTCACTCCGTGTCGAAGTTAGTGAGAATGAATACCTGTTCCAAAGAATCAAAATCTGCGGCTGGCTTCAAAATAGCATACTTAGCCATACCGTTGTCCGTCACGTCCCAGTCCACGATATTACCCAAAATCAAATTCCGGGGATATACCGTCGAACCGGCGGTGACCACCTGGTCATTGTTCCGTACCACAGCAGCAGAGGGTAGATAGTCCATTCGCAGCATACCGATTTGGCCGGTGGCATAGCTGCCGCGAACGATGCCGGAATAGCCGGAAGATGCAATGGTGGCGCTGATATCCAAGGAAGAATCCAGTACCGAGGTAACCACGCAGTAGTTGCTTCCCACCTGGGAGACCACACCCACCACCGCGCCACTTTCCGTAATGGCACACATGCCTGTCTTAATGCCGGCACCGGTGCCCCGGTTGACGGTAAAGGAATACGACCAGTCGGTGGAGTCCCAGGAAATAATATACCCGTCCACCAGTTCATAGTCCGGATTTTCCTTGGTCAGCTCCAACAGTTCCCGCAGACGGTCATTTTCCCGCTTGATCGAAGCTGCATCCCGGTTGTCTTCCTGGATTTGAGACAATTCGTCCCGCAGTGCGGCATTTTCCGCCGCCATCTGCTCGTATTTGAAAATGTAGTCATAGATATTCTCCGCCTGCTCCGTCAGCGCACTGGCGCCGGCCCGCAGAGGGGTGAGTACCGCCTGCACCACCAAGTCTCCCACCGTTGTTCCCAGCAGATTGGAGACCACTGCCAGACCGGCCGCGACCAACAGGGCTACAATCAGCACAATCTTCACTTTTTTGGTGAACAAATATCTCATAATTACTCCTTAAACTTACCGGTATGTCATTGCGAGGAGCCGCTAAACGCGGCGACGTGGCAATCCGTTCTCCTAAGGCTTCTCCTTGAGGAGAAGCTGTCACCGCAGGTGACTGATGTGGTGTAGGCTGTGAAACAGCCGTTAATATTTAAAATGGTCGCTTCGCGACACCACCTCATCCGTCAAAAATCAAAGATTTTTGACACCTTCCCCTCAAGGGGAAGGCTTTGCTGCATCGCAGTAATAGTTCAAAACAACTCCGGGGCTAATTCACTTAACATCTGCCGCAGCTTGCAAACCGGCAGACCCATTACATTGTAGTAATCTCCCACCATTTTTTCTGCAAACAGGGCTGCGCCGCCCTGGATGCCGTACGCTCCCGCCTTGTCCATGGGCTCCCCCGTGGCAACATAGGCGGTGATTTCTCTTTGAGAGAGTTCGCGGAAGTGGATGTCCGTAATCTCGGTGCAGCAAAGGCACACATCATCCCTCAGCACCGTCATGCCGGTCATTACCTGGTGATCCCGACCGGAAAGCAGGCTGAGCATCTGCACCGCTTCCTCCGGGGAGTGAGGCTTCCCCAGCACTTTATTCTCGCACACCACTATGGTATCGGCGGCTACCACGATGTCACCCCGGGCTCTTTCCACCGCCATTGCCTTTTCCCGGCTGACCCGGGCTACTTCATCATAGGGTGCGGCCGTTTCATCCATGGTTTCGTCAATATCCGCCACCCGGATCACAAATGGCAGCCTGAATAATCCCAGCAATTCCTTGCGTCGGGGCGACTGGGATGCAAGTATCAGTTCCATTATTCCAAACCTCGCAAATACAAGCCTCTTGTACAGGCACCGGGATCAAAAGGCGTGGGATTTAAGTAATTTTCCAACACATGATCCACTTCCCGGGGGCTTTCTGTGGTGAAATACATGCGAATGCCCCACAGACCCAGCCGGTTCAAATCCTTCTGCCGATCCAGCCAGCTGAGCTTTTTGCCGTTGAGCAGAATGCTCCTGCACTTGTCTCCATCCTTGATAACGGGAAATTCCGCACCGGTCTTATCCACCAGCTTGCTCATGGACAGATTACAGGTGCATCTGCCGTTTCTGCCCCTGGTGAGGCAGTTTTCCGTCACCATCAACGGCAGACGGCCGTAGACCAAAATCTCACAGGGTACTGCCTTTGAAATATCCCGGATCTGCGGCATGGTCATTTCAAAGCTCAACGTTGCACTCTTAAGCTCCAGCTCCCGCATCAGATTCACAGACCGGGAATTGTAAAGGTTTAAGCCATAGTCTCCGCGGATGCGGAAACCCATTTCCCGGACAGGCAATAGCAATCCCAAATTGCCCACCAGCGCATCCCGCACGCCCATATCCCGGACAGTGCGCAGATCCCGCTTGAGCAGCTCCATTTCATGGTCAGTTACAATACGGGGCAGCACTGCGGCCACGCGAACCTTGCGGTTCAGCTCATGGCAGTAAATGGGGTCCTGGGCCAAAATGTGCACCGGCACATACAGTGCCGCAGGCTTCATTTTCAGTAATTTTTCGGTGATCTGCTCCTTGGTGGTCACCTGCACCACCGGGGCAGGTGCTTCCTTCAGCCCGGCGAACGCTGCCGCCTTTTGGGGACGATGGAGCGCCGGCATATCTCGCCGCGCCCGCACAGCCGTCATGCGGTTCAGAGCATCCCGCCGTAGGGCATTGATGCTAGCCGCAGACAGGGTCAGGCCAGGATCAATCACCGCAGTGACCTCCTGACAATAGTAGGGAGTGCCGCCAGTTTTGGAAAGTCGCTCCCGAAGGGCATCCTCTGTTAAGGGGAAGTTGCGCGCCATTTCCGCTGCGGGGCCTAATACCCGACAGCTGCGTCCGTCGGGATCGGTTACCGTCAAAGAGGTCTCCTCCCGGGTGATGACCGCATGCGCGGTAATGGACACTAACGGATTTTCCTTGGCCTCATAAGTTGCCCGGGCGGCAGAAAGCCACTTGGCATCGTCATATTTGTCTTCCCGGACACCGAACATATTCTGCCCGGTCTGACCGGTGAAATATCCATCGGTAAAGCCCTGACGGTTGAAAGCCGCAGAAAGGGCGCTCATCATCTCCTGCGTAACCGCTTCTCCATCCAGCACCCGGCGATAGACATTGGTGACTGTGGCCACATACTCCGGCCTCTTCATCCTGCCCTCCAGCTTGATGGAAGCAACGCCCATCTTCTCCAGCTCCTCCAAATAAGGAAGCAGGCAGTTGTCTTTCAGACTCAGAGGATGCTTGTTCTCCCACCGTCCGTAGCCGTAACTTTGTCTGCAGGGCTGGGCACAACGCCCACGGTTGCCCGAACGGCCGCCGATGGCGGCGGAGAGATAGCACTGACCGGAATAGCACATGCACAGCGCGCCGTGGGCGAATACTTCGATCTCAATGGGGGAATTTTGGGTAATGTAGTGGATGTCATCCCGACTCAGCTCCCGGCTCAGCACCACGCGGGAAAGTCCCATAGCGGCGCAGAACAGTACACCGGGCAGAGAGTGGATGCTCATTTGGGTTGAGCCGTGGATGGGAATATGGGGCGCAATCTGGCGGCACAGCTGTACAACAGCAAGATCCTGCACGATGAATGCATCCACACCGCTCATTGCCGCACTGCGGATCAGGGCACAGACTTCCTCCATCTCCCGGTCAGAAACCAGGGTGTTCAAGGTCAGATGCACCGCAACACCCCGGATATGGCAGTACTTCACCGCTTCCGTAAGGGTTTGGGCTGTGAAATTTTTCGCACCCTGACGGGCGTTGAAGATGCCGCTTCCCAGGTAGACCGCGTTCGCGCCGTTCTGAACGGCGGCGTACAGCGCTTCCATAGAGCCGGCAGGCGCCAAAAGTTCCAACATAAGAAAATTCTCCCTAAGGTATACTTATTTTGCATTATACCATATTCTGCGCCTAACTTCTAGTATGTACTTTGAATTTTTCATAAATAATACCGGAAGAAATGGGAAAGAATAGGGAGGAAAAGATTTTAGATATCATTGCGTGGGAACGCACCATGCCCTCCCCCGTGGAAAGGTATGAATCAACAGGTGGTGTTACAATGAAGGAATTTTCCTGCGAAACCAAAATCATCATGGGTACCGGGGTGGTCTCGGCGATTGCTGAACAGAAATTTCGGCGGCTGATGGTAGTATCCGACCCCTTTTTCTCCAAAAACGGTTGGGCAGACCGTCTTGGAAAATTGGCAGAGCATTATGAAGTTTTCGACCATGTTTCCCCTGACCCCTCCGTTGACTTGGTTGCTGAGGGCACTGCCCTGGTTCAGCAATTCCAGCCCGATGGCATGGTAGCTCTCGGCGGCGGCAGCGCCATGGATTGCACCAAGGCCATGGCCTATTTTAGCGGACTTGACATTCCCCTCATCGCCGTACCCACCACCTCTGGCTCCGGGTCAGAGGTGACGGATTTCGCGATTTTGACCCACGACGGGGTCAAGCACCCTCTTGTAGATAAAAGATTACGCCCCAAAATGGCTATTTTGGAAGCAGAATTACTGGCCGGGATGCCCGCATCCCTTATTGCCGACAGCGGCTTTGACATTTTAGCCCACGCGTTGGAAGCATGGGTGGGTAAAAATGCCAATCCCGTCACCGACGCGCTGGCAATGGATGCTTTTCGCACCGCGTGTTCTCTCCTGCACCCATCCTTCGAGGGGGATAAAAGCGTGCGACTGGATGTGCACATTGCCTCCACCATGGCGGGTCTTGCTTTTACGCAAGCAGGCTTGGGGCTGTGCCACGCCATATCCCACACCCTGGGCGGCCAGTTCCATGTGCCTCACGGTCGTCTGAATGCCATCCTGCTCCCAGCGGTGATTTCCTGTAACGCGGAATTGGCCGGTGCAAAATATGCAGAATTAGCCCGGCGGGCAGGCTTGGGAAGCACCAGCGATGTCATGGCAGTACGGAATCTGAAAAACGCCCTCACGCGCCTGCGTACTGCACTGAAGCTTCCCGCCACACTGGTTCAAGCCGGAGTGGAATTGGGAGCGCTTCGGGCAAAGACGGAGCAGCTTGTTGCCGCGGCTTTGGCTGACCCCTGCTGTGCCACAAACCCCGTACCGGTGACGGAAAATATGGTACGCGCCGTGCTCCGGGAGGTCGCAGGACGTGGATGAATCCCTTCTGAGCATCGGACTGGATGTGGGCACGACTTCCACCCAGCTCATCGTGTCGCGCCTCACGATTTCTAATCGTGCGTCGGCCTTTGCCGTGCCGGAAATGGAGATTGCTGAGAGAAATATCCTCTACCGAAGCCCTGTGCATTTTACGCCCCTCTTGGAGGGGAATTTGGTTAACGGAAACAAAATCCGCACTCTTGTGGAGGAGGAATATCAAAATGCCGGGATAACCCGGGAACAAGTGGATACCGGCGCAGTGATCATCACCGGAGAGACTTCCCGGCGGGAAAACGCCAAAGCAGTGCTGGACGCCCTTTCGGAACACGCCGGAGATTTCGTGGTCGCCACCGCTGGGCCGGCCCTCGAAAGCGTGCTAGCCGCCCGGGGCGCGGGGGCTGTGGCCTACTCCCGGGAGACCGGCAAAACCGTGTTTCACATGGACATCGGCGGCGGCACGTCCAACCTTGCATTGATCGAAAACGGACACATCACCTGTACCGACTGTCTCAATGTGGGGGGGCGGCTGATCAAAGTAGAAAACGGGCACATCTGCTACATCTCCCCGGTTTTGGAGGGGCTGTGCCGGTTTTCTGTGGGGGATGCGGTCACGACATCTGATTTAGAGCCGGTAGCAGAAATGCTGACTGAGGCTCTGGAAATGGCCGCAGGGCTTCGCCAGCCTACAGAGCTACTCACCCGTCTGCGCACCGCAGAATTAGGAGAACACCCCGGTTGCAATGTACAAAATGCCGTCATTTCCTTTTCCGGGGGCGTGGCAGACTGCATTGAAACCCAGCACCCAGCCTTTGCCTTTGGGGATATGGGGCCCATCCTGGGCCAAGCCATCCGCAAAAGCCGCCTGTGCCAAGGGGCTTACCGCTTGGGGGAAGAAACCATCCGGGCCACCGTCATCGGTGCTGGGTGCCACAGCGCGCAACTATCGGGAAGTACCGTATTCTGCCAAAATATGACCCTCCCCCTCAAAAACCGCCCGGTGGTGGCAGTACTGGAAGAGGATCTTTCAGCAGATGCTCTGCGGCAAAAGCTTGCCGGGCAGGATACATTGTCAGTGTTGGCCTTGCCGGAGTTTGATGTGCCGGATTACGAAAAAATCAAATCCCTGGCGGCTATCATTGCAAGCGCCATGCCGTCACCTGTTTTGGTGACGGTGGAGCGGGATATGGCTAAGGCTCTGGGGCAGGCCATTGCACTACTCCGTCCGGCAGGAGAAAGCATTCTCTGCATCGACCGAGTACGGCTGAAAGATGGGGATTATCTGGATGTAGGAAACCCCATCGGCCCCGCCCTACCGGTGGTGGTAAAAACGCTGATTTTGGAACAGTAGAAGGAGTGATTCTTTTGGATGATAAAGCATTACAGACTCTGACTGATGCGGTTTTTTCTCAGTTATTCATAGAATTGGAGGCTTCCGGGCGGCATGTTCATGTGACCGAAGCACAGGCTATGGCTTTGTTCGGTCACGCGCTGACCCCAAAACGCCCCCTGTCTCAGCCGGGGCAGTATTTGTCCAATGAACGGGTCACCGTTCTCGGCCCTAAAGGAGAATTTCAGAATGTGGCCGTTCTCGGCCCGGAGCGTAAAGAGGGACAAGTGGAAATTTCCCTCACCGATGGGCGGGTTTTGGGTGTTGAGCCTCCCATCCGTCTATCCGGGGATGTAAAAGATACACCGCCCATCTCTCTGTTAGGCCCGAAAGGCCGGGTGGATTTGCCCAGAGGGCTGATCGCCGCCCGGCGGCACATCCATCTGACCCCGGAAGGCGGAAAAAAGTTCCATGTCACCGATGGGCAGGTGGTAAAACTGCAGACGTTCACTTGTCGGCCCTGCATTTTTGACGATGTGGTAGTGCGGATCCACAAGGATTTTGCCTCCGCGGTGCATCTGGACTATGACGAAGCCAACGCCTGTGGGTTCAAAAACGGGGATTTGGGGAGGATCTTGCCATGAATCGTGCGTATTTGGTGGGCAAAGCGCCGCCCTTGCCCTTGGGCTATGAATACTCCGACACCGCCCCTTATGATGCTGTGGTCATCGGCTCGCTAACGCTCCCACAATTACTGCGTTTTCGGGATGAAACGGTGCTTTCTGCCTTGGCAGAGGGCATTCCCGTATTCTTGTACACCCCCGGCCTGCCCCAAGCACCCAGAAATCGCTCTCTGGCGGCAAGTTTGGCGGCATCCCAACGGGAACTGAAAAACTGGGGCGTCATCTTCACCGATGGCGGTCAAAAACGGCTGATCACAGCCGAAGAAGCCAGAGTCATGCGACGCACCGGGCGCAGACCCGGGCCAGGTGCAGTATTAACACCCCTGGCTAAGGAAATTTTGGAGGGAACAGAATGAAAATCGGCATTGTTTCCGGCTCTGTATGGGCCACAAGAAAGGCCGCCTGCCTGCAGGGCCAGACATTTTTGGTGGTCAAAGTAGGCGACGAACAGATGGTTGCCGCAGACCAGGTGGGGGCAGGCAAGGGTGACCATGTTCTGCTGATCACCGGAACGGTGGCATCCCGCTACTGCATGGATGCCCCGGTGGATGCGGCGGTAGTGGCCATTTTAGACCCGGAGGGAAAATATGAGCGCCCATGAAATTTTAATTGCAATGATGGCTGTTTTTGCCGTTTTGGGTGCGCTGGACCGGATTTTTGGCAACAAATTTGGCCTGGGGCAGGAATTTGAAAACGGCATTTTAGCCATGGGCAGCCTTGCCATGGCTATGATCGGTATTATTTGCCTCGCCCCGGTACTGGCCTCGATTTTAAAACCGGTGGTCGTTCCGGTTTACAACTTTTTAGGCGCGGACGGTGCGATGTTCGCCGGAACGATCCTCGCCTGCGACATGGGCGGCGGCTCTTTAGCACAGGAATTGACCACTGATTCCCAAGCGGCCCTGCTGGGCGGCGTCATCACCGGCTCCATGCTGGGTGCAACGGTGGTGTTCACCATCCCGGTGGCCATGGGCATCTTGCATGAGGAAGACCGCCCCTTTCTTGCCAAGGGCATCCTCTGCGGCGTGGTGACCATCCCCATCGGCGTGCTGGTGGGTGGCTTGGTGGCAGGTTTCGATTTGCCGATGGTGCTGCGCAACCTGATCCCCATTGTTCTCATCGCCCTGCTGATCGTACTGGGATTGTGGAAATGGGAAAAAGGGATGATCAAGGGCTTTGGTATCTTCGGCAAGGGCATCATCGCCTTGATTACAGTAGGCCTGGTTGCCGCCATTGTAGAAAGCTTGACCGGCTTTATTATCATCCCCGGGCTTGCCCCCATCAGCGAGGGTTTTGAAACCGTGGGCAAGATAGCCATCGTACTGGCAGGTGCGTTCCCCCTGGTATATGCCATCACCAAACTACTGAAAAAGCCCCTTTTGATGCTGGGTAAGGTGCTGGGTGTCAACGACACCGCCGCCGCGGGTCTCATCGCCAGTCTTGCCAACTCCATTGCTACCTTTGAAATGATGAAAAACATGGACAACCGGGGCAAGGTGGTCAATGTAGCCTTTGCGGTAAGTGCCGCATTCGTATTCGGTGACCACATGGGCTTCACCGCAGGCTTCGCCCCGGAAATGCTCCCGGCCGTGATCGTTGGAAAACTCGCCGGCGGCATTACTGCCGTGGCCGGTGCCCTTTTGCTGACAAGAAAGAGTGCGGAATAAATGGATATCTACCTTAGTTATGTCATTCCGAGCCAGTGCGCACGAAATCATGGTATGATTGCCACCGGCAATCATACTGATTGCATGATTCGCTGCGCTCTGCAACACTGGCGTGGGAATCCGTTTTTCCTGCGGCTCATAGAGCCGCAAGAGATGTGGATTGCCACACCAGTGACATGGAGGTACGATAGATTTTCAATATAAACCAGTACTCTCAAGAAAGGAGAAAGTATGATTCTCAAAACGACTTTATCCGGGAAAACCTATGCATTCCGGGATATCAAAGATGTGCTCGCCAAGGCCAACGAGGAAAAGACCGGCGACAAACTGGCAGGCCTTGCTGCAGAAACCGCTCAGGAGCGCATTGCGGCCAAGGTGGTACTGTCTGCGCTAACCTTGGCAGACCTCCGGGAAAATCCGGCTGTGCCCTACGAAGAAGACGAGGTCACCCGGATCATCCAGGACGATGTGAACGAGTATGTCTACAACCGCATCCGAAATTGGACGGTTGCCGAATTCCGGGAGTGGATCTTGTCCGAGACTACCACCGGGGCAGATATCCAGAAAATCAGCCGGGGTCTGACCTCGGAAATGGTGGCGGCGGTTGCCAAACTCATGAGCAATCTCGACCTGATTTATGCCGCCAATAAAATCACCGTCACCGCCCACTGCAACACCACCATCGGTCTACCGGGGACGCTGTCCTGCCGATTGCAGCCTAATCACACCACTGACGACCCGGAGGGTATCACCGCATCGGTGCTGGAGGGTCTGAGTTTTGGCGCAGGCGATGCAGTGATCGGACTGAATCCCGTTACGGATTCCCCGGAACAGGTGGGGAAAGTTCTCCGCCGTTTTCAGGAAATCAAGGAACATTGGAACATCCCTACCCAAATCTGCGTGCTGGCTCATGTGACCGCCCAGATGAAAGCCGTTCGCGCCGGTGCGCCCTGTGATCTGATCTTCCAATCCATTGCAGGCTCAGAGAAGGGCAACGCCGCCTTTGGTTTCAATGCGGCCACCATTGCAGAAGCAAGAGATCTTCTTCTCCGGGATGGCACAGCAGAGGGCCCCAATGTGATGTATTTTGAGACCGGCCAGGGCTCGGAGCTAAGCAGTAACGCCCACCACGGCACCGACCAGGTGACCATGGAAGCCCGTTGCTATGGCTTTGCCAAGCGATTCCAGCCTTTCCTGGTGAATACCGTGGTTGGCTTCATCGGCCCGGAGTATCTGTACGATGCCCGGCAGGTGACCCGCGCCGGCCTGGAAGACCACTTTATGGGCAAACTAAGTCGGAGGCCAAGCGGTCTTAGGAAGACAAATTATTGTGCCAACTCCTTGGCTCACAGAACGACATGGCTACGATCCGACTTAATACCGTGGTTGGCTCCATCGGCCCGGAGTATCTGTACGATGCCCGGCAGGTGACCCGCGCCGGCCTGGAAGACCACTTTATGGGCAAACT
>JAZURL010000022.1:0-28760 GCA_045606205.1 Faecousia sp.
TGCAGTCAGCCACGCCCTGGAGGGTATGGCGCGTCAGCCTGAGTCTGCAGATACTTTGCGGACCAATATGATCGTTGGCTGTGCAGTTACCGAAACCACCGGTATTTACTCTCTGCTGATCGCGATCCTGATCCTGTTTGCGCTGTAATAACACCCCTTTCTCAGCATTTTGATAGAAAGGAGTCGTAAACGTGTTTGAAAGTTTTATCGGCGTCAACTTCTGGACAGCCCTGTTTATCTTGCTCAACACACTGGCAATTTTCTTTGTGGCAAAGAAATTCCTCTTTGTTCCGGTGATGAATATGATCAAAGCCCGTCAGGAAGAGATCGATACCATGTACCTGGAAGCGGACAATGCCAAGCAAGGCGCTTTGGCGTTGGAAGCAGAGTATAAGCAGAAGCTTTCTCAGGCCACACTTACCGGCGAGCGCATGGTAAAAGAGGCCATGGAGCGAGGACACAGCCGTGAAGAGGAGATCCTCCGGCAGGCTAATCTAGAGGCTTCCGCCATTATGGCAAAGGCCTCTGCGGATATCGACCGGGAAAAGAAGAAGGCCCTGAACGACGCCAAGGACCAGATCTCCGACATCGCCATGGCCATTGCCGAAAAGGTTGTTGGCCGGGAACTCAGCGGCGCAGATCATTCGGACTTGGTGGATGGCTTCATCGACCGGTTGGGTGAATGATATGACAGAAGTTGGAACGATTTACGGCTGCGCGCTGTATGATTTGGCCGCCGGGGAAGAACTGTCCGAAGCGCTTCTTGGGCAGTTGCAGGTCTTATCCAAAAGTTTTGGAGATGAGCCGGCGTTTGTGAAGTTGCTTTGCGCCCATTCCTTGTCCAAGGCAGAGCGGTGTAAGATCATTGACGACAGCTTTGCAGATAAGGTACATCCCTATGTGCTGAATTTTCTGAAATTGCTCACAGAAAAGGGATATGTGCGCCATTTTGCGGACTGTTGCACTGCTTATCAGATGCGCTACAATGCCGATCACAACATCCTGCCGGTAACGGCGGTGTCGGCGGTGGCACTGGGCGACGCACAGGTTGACCGGCTGACAGCAAAACTGGAAGAGAGAACCGGCAAAAAAATAGAGCTTACCAACCGGGTGGACCCGGAGGTTCTGGGCGGCATACGCCTGGATTTTGACGGCAAGAGCGTGGACGATACTTTAGCCCATCGGCTGGAGTCCGTTCGGAATTTGCTGAATAACACCATACTCTGATGGTAGAAAGCAGGAACAGTATGGAATTAAGACCCGAAGAAATCACGAAAATCATTCGTGCGCAAATTAAAAATTATGAGAGCCGATTGGAAGAGAGTGAGACCGGTGTTGTCATCCTGGTGGGTGACGGCATTGCGAAGGTTTCCGGCCTGTCGAACTGCATGGCCGGTGAACTGCTGGAACTCCCCAATGGTGCATTCGGCATGGCGCAGAATTTGGAGGAAGACACGGTTTCCGTCGTCATTCTCGGTTCTGACGGTGGCATCAAGGAAGGTGACACCGTTAAACGCACCGGCAAGGTGGTTTCCGTGCCCGTGGGCAAGGATCTTATTGGTCGTGTGGTCAATGCTCTGGGTGAGCCCATCGACGGCAAGGGAAACATCGAGTTTGATGCCTACCGACCCATCGAAATGCCGGCCCCAGGCATCATTGACCGTCAGCACGTCAGCCGTCCGTTGCAGACCGGTATCAAGGCCATTGACGCCATGATCCCCATTGGCCGGGGTCAGCGTGAGCTGATCATCGGCGACCGGCAGACCGGCAAGACCACCATCGCCACTGATACCATTCTGAACCAAAAGGGCAAGAATGTGATCTGTATTTATGTGGCCATCGGTCAAAAGCGGTCTACTGTTGCACAGATGGTGGAAAACCTGACGGCAGGCGGCGCTATGGACTACACCATCGTGGTCTCTGCCACTGCATCGGAGCTGGCACCCATGCAGTATATCGCTCCCTACACCGGCTGCACCATGGGCGAGCATTTCATGCACCAGGGCAAGGATGTACTGGTGATTTATGACGATCTGAGCAAGCACGCGGTGGCCTACCGTGCCATCTCTTTGCTGATTCGTCGTCCGCCCGGACGGGAAGCCTATCCCGGCGATGTGTTTTATCTCCATTCCCGTCTGCTGGAACGGGCGGCACAGCTGTCCGATAAGCTGGGTGGCGGCAGTTTGACGGCACTGCCCATTATCGAGACCCAGGCCGGTGACGTATCTGCCTACATTCCCACCAATGTGATTTCCATCACCGATGGACAGATCTTTTTGGAATCCGAGCTGTTCAATGCCGGCATCATGCCTGCAGTAAACCCGGGTATTTCCGTGTCCCGTGTGGGTGGCGATGCCCAGATCAAGGCCATGAAAAAGGTGGCAGGCAGTCTGAAACTGCTGTACTCCCAGTACCGGGAGTTGCAGAGTTTCGCTCAGTTCGATTCTGACCTAGATGCAGATACCAAAGCGCGACTTTCTCTAGGTGAGCGCATCGTGGCAGTGCTGAAGCAGAAAAACAATGCCCCTGCGGAGGTGGAACATCAGGTGTGCATCCTGTATGCCGTCACCAAGGGCTATTTGAAGGATATTCCTGTTACCCAAGTGCCGGAGTTTGAACTGCGGCTGCGGGAATTTATGGACAATCGGTACAGCGTCGTGCTGGATGCTATCCGCACCACCGGCAAGCTGGAAGCCGACACAGAAGAAGCGTTGAAAACTTCGCTGACAGAGCTTGTAAAGGATTTTACAGCAGGAAAATAAGAAAGGAGGGAGCATATGGCGGCCGTCTCCACAAAGGAAATCAAAAATCGGATTCGTAGTATGGAATCTACCAAGCAGATCACCCGCGCCATGGAGATGGTAGCATCATCCAAGCTGCGCCATGCCCAGACTCAAGTGTCTGATGCCCGTCCTTATTTTGAGATCTTGCTGGATACCATCCGGGATATCGTCCGTTCCGGACACGGCGGAGAATCCCCGTATTTGACCCAGCACCCGGTGAAGCGCACCGCGTTTGTGGTGATGGCCGGTGACCGAGGCCTAGCCGGTGGCTACAACAGCAACCTCCTTAAGACGGCCATGGATGTCATGGCTGACAAAGAGGCTGTGGTTTTACCTGTGGGTAAAAAAATGGTGGACTTTTTCCGTACCCGGCAGATTCCGATGCTGACAGGAGAGGGAACGAATGCTGCGGATGTGTCCGTGGGCGACTGCTTCTCCATGGCCAAACAGCTGTGCAAGGCCTACCTGCGGGGCGAGATTGACGAGATCGTCGTTGTTTACACGAAATTTGTTTCCGTGCTCTCCCAAGTGCCGGAAACTTTACCGCTGCTGCCGTTAACGGCAGATGCCGGGGAAGAATCCAAAGCAGATATGCTCTACGAACCAAATTGCGAAGAGGTTTTGCAGGCTATCATTCCGGAGTATTTGGGCGGTGTCCTCTATGGCGCGCTGTGTGAAAGCCGCGCTTCTGAACAGGCAGCCCGGCGGACTGCCATGAATGCAGCCACCCAAAATGCCGAGGAAATGATTGCGGACCTGAGCCTGAAATTCAATCAGGCACGACAGGCTGCGATTACACAGGAGATCACCGAGATCGTTGCAGGATCGGATCATTAATTTACAAATATGCTGTCATCGCGAAGAGTAGCGCACACTGGTGTGGCGACCCCCTGAACCTTCCAGGAGATTGCCACGTCACCGTCTTATGACGGCTCCTCGCAATGACATGAAAAAGGAGTTGAATCCAATGGCCAAAAATTGCGGAACTGTGGTCCAGATCATGGGCCCTGTTCTGGATATTCGATTTGAAGAGGGACAGCTCCCTCAACTGCTCAATGCCATCCATGTTCCCAATGGGGAAAATACTGTGGTGGCGGAAGTCGCCCAGCACATTGGTGACAATGTGGTGCGCTGCATTGCCATGTCTTCCACCGATGGTATGCAGCGGGGTGTGGAAGCCGTCGACACCGGTGCGCCCATCACGGTTCCCGTGGGCGAAGACTGCCTTGGGCGGGTATTCAACCTGCTGGGACAGCCTATTGACGAAAAGGAAGAAGTAAAGGGCGATGAAAGATGGCCCATCCACCGTCCTGCTCCGGCTTATGAGGAGCAAGAGCCTGCCACCGAGATCCTGGAAACCGGTATCAAGGTGGTCGACCTGATCTGCCCCTACGCCAAGGGCGGTAAGATCGGCCTGTTCGGCGGTGCAGGCGTGGGCAAGACCGTTTTGATCCAGGAACTGATCTACAACATTGCCACCGCCCATAACGGCTACTCCGTGTTTACTGGTGTTGGGGAGCGTACCCGTGAGGGTAACGACCTGTACAACGAAATGACCGAGTCCGGCGTTATCAACAAGACAGCCATGGTATTTGGTCAGATGAATGAGCCCCCCGGGGCACGTATGCGCGTGGGCCTCAGCGGTTTGACCATGGCAGAATACTTCCGGGATGTGAAACACCAGGACGTCCTGCTGTTTATCGACAATATTTTCCGTTTCACCCAGGCAGGCAGTGAGGTTTCTGCACTGCTGGGTCGTATGCCTTCTGCGGTTGGCTATCAGCCCACCCTTGCAACGGAAATGGGTGCATTACAGGAACGTATTACTTCTACAAAGAACGGCTCTATTACGTCCGTCCAGGCGGTCTATGTCCCTGCGGACGACTACACTGACCCGGCACCTGCCACTACCTTTGCCCACCTGGATGCCACCACCGCTTTGGATCGCGGCATCGCATCTTTGGGCATTTATCCTGCGGTGGATCCCCTGAACTCCAGTTCTCGAATCCTGTCTGCGGATATCGTGGGGCAGGAGCATTATCAGACTGCCCGGGATGTTCAGCAGATGCTTCAGCGTTACAAGGAATTGCAGGACATCATCGCCATTATGGGTATGGACGAGCTGAGCGATGAGGACAAGCTTACCGTCAACCGCGCCCGCAAGGTACAGCGCTTCCTGTCGCAGCCCTTCTCTGTGGCAGAGCAGTTTACGGGTATGGAGGGCAAATATGTGCCCCTGAAGGAGACGATTCGCGGTTTCCGGGAAATTATCGACGGCAAACACGACGAGATTCCCGAATCCTGCTTCCTCTTCGCCGGCACCATTGATGATGTGGTGGCCAAATTCCGGGGCGGTGAGCAGAAATGAAACCCTTTTCTTTAAAGATCGTCACCCCGGACGGTATCCGTTTTGATGGACAGGCGGAAGAGCTGATTGTTCGAACCACCACCGGCGACATGGGCTTTTTGGCGGGTCATACCAATTGCGTTGCACCGTTAGGTATGGGACGGGCCACGGTGATCGTGGACGGCGTAAAGCGCTATGGTGCCTGCATCGGCGGCATGGTGTCTGTGATCGATGGAACGGTCTTTCTGGTTCCGACCACCTTCGAGTGGGCGGATAGCATTGATGTTGCCCGGGCGGAGCGATCCTATGAACGGGCACAAATGGTACTGAACAGCAAGCAAGCTACAGATACGGATATCCTGCTGGCGAAGGCCAGACTGCGCCGGGCATTGGTGCGTAAATCCGTGGGTACTACCAAATAAAAAATGGGTCTGCTGCAAATTGCAGCAGACCCATTTTTTTATTGATCCAATCGCTTTTCCACAAAGGCAAGCATCATGGAATAGAAGAGTACCGGTCCCACATTAAAGAAATGGCAGTCCACCATACTGGTGGCCAGTAGGGTTGTCATGGAGATCAAGGCAAACATTTTCTTTCCAGAGAAACGATGCAGAAACAACCACAGGGTTTGTATGCGGTGGAAGCTGTAAGCAGCAAAGCCAACAATACCGCAGGACGCAACGATCTGTATCAGTGTATTGTGCCATCTGGGTGGGAAAAATGCTACAAATTCGGCAGAGGTTGACCAGGAGAACAAAGGATACTCTACAGGATAGAAAGTACCGCCAAAAATGGGGTGCGCCAAAAACTGTTTCCAGCCGGCCATGTAGCCGATGTCGCGTTTAAAAGGATCCAGGCCAAAGCCCAGCAAGGTACGGAATAGCCGCATCAGATCGTCCGCGAACAGCAGGAAAATGATCAGAAATACCACGGCAGTGAAGATATGAATGGCCGCGTTAGCCCGGGCCCGGCGGCTGTGAAGCAGCGAGACGGTATAGGATGCCAAATAGGTAATCACACCGCAGATAATAGATCCCCGGGAACAGGTAAACAGCACACCGCCCAAGAATAACAGACCGGAAATATAAAAAATACCGGTATATTTTCCCTTGCCGGTCAAAAAGAAAGGGAATGGGATCATTATGGCAAGGAGTGCACCCATATTGTTGTAATGTCCCCAGCCAGAGTAGATGAGCGTGCGTTCAATCACGCCGTTTTGGATGACGTGATACCGCAAATATATGAATACCAATTCAGCCATCAAGACGTAGCCTACGCACATACCTGTCCATGCAAGATAGCCGGTGGGAGCCTGATCCCATTTGACGGTGCCGGTGAGAAGAACGTATAACACAATGATGGACGCGGCTTGAATGACAGCAAACAGCAGATTTTGCCAACCCACCTCACGCAGTTGTTCACTGCCAATACCAGACAGCAGATATCCAATGCCAAGAGCCAGCATGCCGGGCAAAAGTGCCCGTTTGCATTTAAAAAAGGCCATTCGGCCCAGTTCCGGATCCCGGATCAGCCGGTAGATCAGGGCAATGATCAACAGTGTAGCTAAAATGATCAGATAGATGCCACCCCTCGCAGGTGAAAAGACCGAATTGCTGCTCAGACCCGGATTGTTACTCCGGGACGGGGCAATATAGGAGCAGATGGCCAGGGGCATGATAGGAAGCAGATCCCGGCCAAACAGGCACAGATACAAGGCGATAAGGATGAAACAGGTATATGTGAAAAGTTCTGCGCCGCAGACATTGGCCAGCAAGGTCAATCCGCCGCAGAGGAGAAAGTAAGTGGGTTTATAAAGGAAATCATCAAACGCACGAAGATAGGATGGTCTACCCAGCGTGTCCACGGTATCATCTCCTTCCGTAGTAAAAAAACGGCAAAGTCGTGCCGTTGCGCTTATTCTATCATAGTATGTCGAAAGTGTCAACAATGGCCATAAATAGAAGTTGACAACGCAACGAGTATGGTGTATAATCCAGAAGTTGACATTTCAACTTTTATTTTCCTGGAGGCAACTATGCTGGATCGATTTGAACGGTTTTCTCTTGCAATTTCAGAAATTGACCGGTGCTGGCACAAGCTGGCGGCAGAGGAAATGGCAAAATATGACTTAAACAGCGCCCATGCTGTTTATCTGAACGTGCTGCATCAGCATGAGGGTGGTATCACTGCCGCCAAACTGGGGGAATTGTGTTGTAAGAACAAGGCGGATGTATCCCGTATGGTATCCATTTTGGAACAAAAGGGGCTTCTGCTGAAAGAGGCCGTGGGCGGGAATATGTACCGCGCGCTGTTGAGGCTGACGGAGCAGGGCAAAGCCGCCGCAAGACATGTGCAGGAGCGTGCCGCTTTGGCGGTGGAGCTGGCAGGCGCAGGCTTGTCGGAACTGTATCGGGGCGTGTTCTACGCGGCATTGGAACGAATCACTGAGAATCTGCAGATGCTCAGCAAAAATGGCTTGCCCCAACGATAAATAAGGAGACATAATATGAAAACGAGACTCATTGTAGATTCCACAGCAGATCTGCTACCCCAAATGAAAGAACAGGTCCATGTAGTTCCGCTGACGGTTCATTTCGGAGAGGAAGAATATATCGATGGTGTCACCATCGATCATAACGCGTTTTATGAAAAACTGGTGGAGACGGATGTGCATCCCACTACCAGCCAGGCTACGCCTGCGGCTTTTGAAGTGGAGTACGAAAAGGCAAAGCAGGCCGGAGAGGCTGCGGTGGTGATCACCTTGTCCTCTAAGCTATCCGGAACATACCAAAGTGCCGTAATCGCAGCCCAGGGTTATGACAATATCTGCGTGGTGGAGAGTGGAAGTGCGGCCATTGGCAACGGCATTTTGGTGGAACTGGCTTTGCGACTGATCAATGAGGGGTTGTCTGCTCAAGAAATTGCCCAAAAACTGGAGACGGAAAAGGAAAAGATCGTCATCGTTGCATTGGTGGATACTCTGGAGTATTTGAAGCGGGGAGGCCGGATCTCCAAGACGGTAGCTTTCGCCGGAACGCTTCTGAACATCAAACCGGTGCTTGCTGTGGCCTGCGGCGAAATCCAAATGCTGGGCAAGGCAAGAGGCTCTAAGCAGGGCAATAACCTTTTGGTGCAGGAAATTGATAAAGCCGGCGGCGTGGATTTCACAAAGCCTGTGCTGCTGGGATATACCGGTATGTCCGATATCCTGCTGCGCAAATATATTGAAGACAGCAAGCACCTGTGGGAAGGAAACCTGGATGAAGTCCGCTATACCACCATCGGTAGTGTCATCGGCACACATGCAGGCCCCGGTGCTGTGGCTGTAGCCTTTTTCAAGAAGTAAAAACAACGGCAGCGTTTATCAAATAACAGACAGAAGGGGAAATATATGAAGGTTCTGATCACAACTGACCTGTATACTACTGCAACCAACGGCGTTGTGACATCCGTGCGCAATCTAATGGAGGAACTGACGAAAAAGGGTCATGAGATTCGGGTTCTGACCGTATCGGAAAAACTCAGAAGCCACAGGGATGAAAATATCTACTATATCAATTCGGTGTCCTTGGAGGCGGTTTATCCCAATGTGCGCATGCCTGTTTCTTATCGCCATCATTACCTGCGGGAGATCATCCAATGGAAGCCGGATGTGATCCACAGTCAGTGTGAATTTTTTACTTATCAGTTTGCCGGTTATATTTCCCGAAAGACCGGTGCGCCCATTGTCCACACTTACCATGCACTTTATGAGCAGTATGTGACCTATGTATTTCCCAGTCAGCGTATCGGTGCATATTTTGTTGGTAAGTTGTCCAAGCTTCGTTTGCGCAAGGCAGAGGCAATCGTTGCGCCGACGCAGAAGGTAGAAAAAGTGCTGAAAAACTACGGTTTGCACAATCCCATCCATGTGATTCCCAGTGGCATTGCGCTGGAGCAGCATAAGCAGCGGATCACGGAGGAAGAGCGGTTGGAAAAGCGCAGAGCTTTGGGAATTCCGGATGATCATATGGTGCTTTTGAATTTGGGAAGACTGGGCACGGAGAAGAATCTGTCGGAACTGGTGGAACTGTTCGCCGTGGCGCGCACACACCACAGCAAGCTGAAGCTGCTGCTTGTGGGTGACGGCCCGGCAAAACAAGAGCTGGAGGAAGCGGCTCACCGGAGGGGCGTTGCGGAGCACGTGATCTTTAACGGCATGGTTACTCCCGAAGAGGTACATAAATATTATCAGCTGGGAGATCTGTTCGTCAGTGCTTCTACCAGTGAGACGCAGGGACTTACCTATGTAGAGGCCGCGGCCAACGGTCTACCGCTGCTGTGCAGGCGCGACCCTTGTTTAGATGGCGTTATTGTGGAAGGTCGCAATGGCTACGAATATGAGGCAGAAGAGGAATTTTGCGAGATCATTGACACGATTCTGGCGCATCCGGAATGGTGCCAGGTGGCCGGCCACCAAAGCGAGCAGATCGCGGCGGTTTACGACAAGAGCCATTTCGCAGAGCAAATTGAAGATGTGTATGAAGCCGTCGTCACCTGACGGAGGACAGCCCGCATGGCAAACACCATACGGGCTGTTTTTTGTTTTTCAGAAACATTTTATATGCATTGTGGAAAATTCCCGGTGCTAGAACAGGACCATAAATCAAGCACAAGGAGACATGGTTATGAACAGTATACAAATGGAAATTATCCTTGCCTTGCATAATATTATCTGTTATAGTTATCTTATCAATAAAAGCGTAAGGAAAGATAGTATATGGATTGGCTGAAAGATTTGTTTACCAACCCTTTTTTGTTGACGGGTGTGGGCTCCTGGTTCATTGCCCAGGTTCTGAAAACGATTCTCCACTGCATTATTTATAAAAAATTGGATTTTGAGCGTCTCTACGGCGACGGCGGCATGCCCAGTGGCCATTCTGCGACGGTGTCTTCTTTGGCTACAATATGCGGCTTGAGCTGTGGTTTCAACAGCGTGGAGTTTGCTATCAGCTCCGTTTTGGCAATCATCGTTTGCCACGATGCAACCGGCGTTCGTCGGGAGACTGGCAGGCATGCAGAGATACTGAACCAGCTGGTGAAGTCGTTGGAAACCGGTGAGCCTGTGGATCTAAAGGAGCTGGTTGGGCATACGCCCCTGCAGGTATTTGCCGGTATTCTCATCGGCATTGGCAATGCGCTTTTGATGCATTTCGTGATATTGTAAGAAAAGAGGTCTGCTGCGGCAGACCTCTTCCTTTTAATTTTTACAGGAATACGAAATTTCGACACAATGATTACTTCCTCATCTGTATACTATAATCACCTGCGCTGGACAAAATACCAGTGCATGAAATGATGAGGAGGAAATATTTATGAAAAAGATCATAACCATTGCTTTGGCTATGGCGATGCTCCTGGGTTTGGCGGTGGGCTGTGCTCCTGTCAATAACGACAGCGAAGGGGTTTTGAAAGTCGCGGCCATCGAGACTGCCTATGGCTCTGAAATGTGGAAAAAGGTCTGCGATGCCTTTACGGAGCAGACCGGTATCCAGGTGGAGCTGATCACCGTCAAGAACCTGGAGGATGTAATCTCCGGCCCTATGCAAAGCGGTGAATATCCCGATGTGGTGCATTTAGCCACCGGCCGTCCTGCGGGCCTGACCGAACAGATGATCAAGCAGAACGGTCTGCACTCTCTGGAGAATGTGCTGAACATGACCGTTCCCGGTGAAGACAAGAAGGTCTCCGAGAAGATTGCCGGTGGTTTCACTGATACCTCTCTGACCAACCCTTACGGCGATGGCAAGACCTACCTTGCACCTATGTTCTATTCTCCCTGCGGCCTGTTCTACAACCAAAAGCTGTTTGATGCCAAAGGCTGGAAAGTTCCCGCTACCTGGGACGAAATGTGGGCTTTGGGAGATAAAGCCAAGGCTGAGGGAATCGCCCTGTTCACTTATCCCACTGCGGGCTATTATGATGCCTTTATGTTTGCACTGATGTACTCCGTCGGTGGCGCGGAATTTTTCGACAAGGCCACCCATTATGAAGCAGGCATTTGGGATTCTGCCGAGGCCAAGACGTTGTTCTCCATTCTGGACAAATTGGCGGATTACACCCACGAAAAGACTCCGGCGCAGGCCAACAATCAGGACTTTACCAAGAATCAGCTGATGGTTATGCAGAATGAGGCCCTCTTTATGCCCAACGGCACTTGGATTACCGGAGAGATGGCCAATGCAGAAGCAGCGCTGACCAATGACTTTGCTTGGGGCATGACCGCTTTGCCTGCTGTGAAAGTGGGTGGCGATGGTTACTCTTTCTGTTGGTTCGAGCAGGCCTGGATCCCCGCTGGGGCGGAAAACAAGGAAGCGGCGGAGCAGTTCGTTGCATTTCTGTATTCAGATAAGGCTTGCGACATCTTCGCAAACACGGAAATCGTAAGCGAGGATGGTACAACCAAGAAGAGCAATGCCATTCAGCCCGTGCTGGGTGTTGCCGACAAGCTGGAAGGGGAGAACAAGCTGTTTTTCTCCATCTACGACAATGGCGCGAAAGCGGCCATGGGCGGCTTCGCGGCCTTTAAGGAGATTCCCGGCATTGATGTCAGTTCCGTATTTTTCCAGCCCATTGACTCGCTGGTGGCGGGCACGCTGACCATCGAGGAATATGTGGCCAATATCAAAAAGGCTTCCGAGCAGATGCGAGCCAATCTGTTGAGTTAATCATCGGGCGGCAGCGACAGCGTCGCTGCTGCCTCTTTTACCATAAGGAGATGATTTCTGTGAGAAAGAATCCAAAGCGCACTGCTTTTTTGTGGTTGAGCGTAGCCCCGGCGGTGCTTTTGTTCACGGTATTCATGGCGGTGCCCACGTTCAATGTTTTTCGCCTGTCTCTGTTTCAGCGCAGCACCTTCAACCCAAATGAAACCTTCGTGGGGCTTGACAACTTCAAGATGTTACTAAAGGATGCTACGTTTATCCGCTCCATGCAAAATACCCTTTTGCTGATCGTGATGGTGACCCTCTTTACCATGTCATCTGCTTTGGTTTTTGCCGGCATCCTTACCCGGGAGAAGCTAAAAGGGCAGAATTTCTTCCGGGTGGTTTTCTACATTCCCAACATTTTATCCGTGGTGGTCATTTCCGGTATTTTCTCTGCCATTTACGACGTGGATAGGGGACTGCTGAATAGCTTTCTGAACCTTTTCGGACAGGACGGTATCCTGTGGAAAGGGGAACAGCACGTCATTCTCAGCATCATCATCGCCATGGTTTGGCAGGCGATCGGATATTATATGGTCATGTACATGGCCGCAATGTCCGCCGTGCCCCATTCTATGTACGAGAGTGCCGGCTTGGATGGAGCAGGTCGCTTCACCCAGTTTTTTCAGATCAGCATTCCGCTGATCTGGACAAATATCCGCACCACATTGACCTTTTTTATCATTTCTACTATTAACATGGCCTTCTTATTTGTCAGCGCTATGACCGGCGGCGGACCGAATAATGCATCCAATGTAACGCTTCTGTATATGTATAACCAAAAAAATTTAGGTGGGGGTTATGGCTATGCCATGGCCATCGGTGTGGCGCTGTTTTTGGTGAGCTTCGGTCTGTCCGCTTTGGTGAATCGGGTCACACAGCGAGAAACCTTGGAATATTGAGGAGGTGGAGCGATGAGAAAAGAAATAGGGACAGGGGAGCGCATTTACAAGACGTTTATCTATTTGGTGTTGGGTGTGCTGTCCATTCTGATTTTGGTGCCCGTGCTGTGGGTGATCATGGCATCCGTGAAGGAAACTTCCGAGCATTACGGAAGCCCCTGGGCATTGCCTACCCATATCCACTGGCAGAACTTTGTGAACGCCTGGACAAAGGCCAACATGGGTGGCTATATGCTCCATTCCGTCACCGTCACCGGCCTTGCGTTGGCAATTCTTTTGGTGATTGCATTGCCGGCATCCTACTGCCTTGCGAGATTCCATTTTGCCAGTAGAAAATTTCTGAACACCTGCTTTACGGCAGGTCTGTTTATCAATGTCAACTATATTGTAGTGCCCATTTATCTGATGCTCAGCGACGGTGATAAGTGGCTCAGATCGACCTTGGGACATGGCGTTTTACTGAACAATCACATTGTGGTGGCAGTGGTCTATGCGGCCACGGCACTGCCCTTCACCATTTACCTGCTGAGCAGTTATTTTTCCACATTACCCCATGATTTTGAGGAGGCGGCGTATATCGACGGGGCAGGTTACGGACGTACCATGGTGCAGATCATGCTCCCTATGGCAAGACCCGCCATCATTACAGTGATCCTTTTTAATTTTCTGTCCTTTTGGAACGAGTATATCATCATCAAGACCCTGGTTACTGACCGGGATGGGTGGACACTTCCGGCAGGTCTCTTAAATCTGATGCAGGCACAGCAGTCCGCGGCGGAGTATGGCTCTATGTATGCCGGACTGGTGTTGGTGATGGCGCCGGTGCTGGTGCTTTATATCTGTGTGCAGAAGAATCTGACCAAAGGAATGACGGTTGGAGGGCTGAAGGGATGAACTTTTGGAAAAAGCATTTGGCCCTGCGAACGTTGCTGATGATTCTGTTTTTTGTGGCAGGACTAGCCATGGTGCTAATCGGCTGGAGTATGACGGGAAAACTTTTGGGTCTTGGACTGATGATGGTGGGCATTGCTTTGATGCTCACGACGTTATTGCTTTATAATCAGGCCCATCAATAGGTGCATACTTGAACGGAAAGGGTATCGCCTTTGGCGATGTTGGAAAGAGCCCTTGCATTCTGTGTTTTGTTAATGCTATAATCGTACCGGTGATGGGAAACTGCCACCGGTATGCTATTTTAGGAGAAAATGTTAAGGAGAAAATGGGATGACAGAACAAGTTTTGCAGGCGTTTTCTCTGGATGCCGCACCTGTTCTCTGCGAAAGATACGGCTTTGGCCACATAAATGTGACCTACTTGGTGGTGACAGAAAGCGGCCGCCGGTACATTCTGCAGAAGATCAACAACAATATTTTTAAGGATGTTCCCGGTCTGATGGGCAACATTGCCGCTGTGACCGAATATCTGCGGAAGATCGTCACAGACCCCAGAGGCGTGCTGACGCTGGTTTCCACCGTCGATGGCGCGCAATACCTGGAGCATGAAGACGGCAGTTTCTGGCGGGTCTATGACTTCGTAGAGCAATCTATTTGTCTGCAGGCACCGGAGAGCGCGAATGATTTTTATCAAAGCGCTGTGGCCTTTGGCAACTTCCAGCAGCAACTGAAGGATTTCCCTGCCGAGACTTTGTGCGAGGTCATTCCCAACTTCCACAATACTGTGGATCGCTACCGCATTTTCAAAGAAGCCCTGGCGGCCGATGTTTGCGGCCGTGCAGCAAGCGTCAAGGCAGAGATCGACTTTGCCCTGGCCCGTGAGCAGGAAGCTGGTACTTTGGTGAACATGCTGGCCGAGGGCAAGCTGCCTCTGCGAGTGACCCATAACGATACGAAACTCAACAATGTTATGCTGGATGAGGCTACCCGGAAACCTCTGTGCGTCATTGATTTGGACACCACCATGCCCGGCCTGAGCCTGTATGATTTCGGTGATTCCATCCGGTTCGGCGCGGCTACCGCAGCCGAAGATGAAAAAGACCTCAGCAAGATGGTCATGGATATTAACTTGTTTGAAACCTACACTAAGGGATTCCTGTCCGCCTGCCCGGGCTTGACCCAAAACGAACGGGATATGCTCCCCATGGGCGCAAAGCTGATGACCCTGGAATGCGGTGTCCGCTTCCTGACGGACTACCTCAGCGGCGATACATACTTCCGCACCCACTACGAGGGTCAGAACCTGGACCGCTGCCGCACTCAGTTCAAGCTGGTTGCCGATATGGAGTCCAAGTGGGAAGACATGAAGCGCATCGTCAAAGAATGTGAATAAGCAAAAGCCTCGCCGTTTGGCGAGGCTTTTAAACGCTCGACCCTAATGCCGTATAAGTCGGCATAGTAGGCCTCAGATTTACTGATTCTTCTCAGTATTTTGGGTGGTACTCCAAATAAGAGCAATGATCCATCCAATGAAAGACCATCCTAAAAACAGATCTAGCAAAAGAATGGGTACACGGTTCAGATGGCGACGCTTAAATGCTACAATGGTAGGAATAAAATAAAGTGTCAGTGCGATGGACCCGCCTATTAGAATCGCAATGATTATGGACGGTAGTGTGCTCGTACCATTAAATGAGGAAGTCGCTGCGTCTGCTAAAATAATAGAATCTGCCATTTTCTTTCTCTCCTTTATAATAAAAAGTGCGCAGCCGAAGCTGCGCACGAAAAACACAACTCCTGCTTGCGCCACACAAGTTTGACTACTCATAGGAGAAATGCCAAATAAGGAGATGCGTTTTTACCGAAATAAAAACACTTCTCCCAAGAGTAGTTCTCATTCACTTGTGTGGCATAAATATCTTATCATGCCCTAGAAAAATATGCAAGTATTTTGTGTCGAAGAAATAAAGCCTTCCCCCAGGGGAAGGCAAAAGCCTCGCCGTTTGGCGAGGCTTTTACTATTAATCGTGGGGTTTGCCGAATTTCTTCTGGAACAGCTTGATGATCTCCACCAGAGGGATGATCAAAAATGCCAAACCCAAAGAGATCAGGTACTCCTGCAGGCCCAAGTGGGTGAAGCCGAAGAGCTTGGACAAGAAGTCGATCTCGACCACAGCGGTGGTCAGCAGGAAGGAACCCAGCATGGCGCCGTACAGAGCCCAGTTGTGATGACCCTTGAAGAGCATACCCACAGCGCTGTGGCGCTGAGAACGCATGTTGAAAGAGTGGAAAATCTCGCACATTGCCATGGTGAAGAAAGCCATGGTCATGCCTTCCTCACTGTTGGGAATGTTGCTCAGAAGCAGGTGGCCGGTTTCCAGGTACTCGCCAATATAGAACGCGATGACGGTCAACAGTGTGACCAGGAAGCCCTGGTATGCCACATCCACGCCCAAGCCGCCGGCGAAAATGCCGTCGTTTTTACCTCTGGGCTTTCGGTTCATGATGTTCCGTTCCGGCTTTTCCAGACCCAGCGCCAACGCAGGAATGGAGTCAGTGACCAGGTTGATAAACAGCAGGTGGGGAGCTTCCAAAATGGTAAAGCCCATAATGGTTGCATAGAAGATGGACAGCACCTCGGAAAGGTTAGAGCCCAGCAGGAACTGGATGGCCTTACGGATGTTGTCGTAGATCCGACGGCCCTCGCCCACAGCGGAAACGATGGTGGTAAAGTTGTCGTCTGCCAGCACCATGTCGGCAACATTCTTGGTAACATCCGTGCCGGTGATACCCATTCCCACGCCAATGTCTGCGGACTTGATGGAGGGAGCATCGTTGACACCGTCGCCGGTCATGGCGGTGATATAGCCCTTTTCGCGCCAGCAGTTGACGATTCTCGTCTTATGCTCGCGCTGCACCCGGGCGTAGACGGAGATGTTTTCCACAATGGCGGCAAACTCTTCGTCGGTGTACTTGTCAATGTCGCTGCCCATCATGGCCTGGGAGTCATCTGTCAGAATGCCCAGCTCCCGGGCAATGGCCTTGGCGGTGTTGATGTGGTCGCCGGTGATCATAATGGGCTTGATGCCTGCGCTGCGGCACTGGATGATGGCATCCTTGACCTCGGGACGAACCGGGTCGATCATGCCGGTGAGGCCGATGAAGATCATGTTGTTCTCCAAAGCCTCAGATTCGTAAATCGTGGGAGCGGCATCGTATTCCTTATAAGCTGCGGCAAAGACGCGCAGAGCCTTGTTGCCCATGCGGGTATTTTCCTCGGCGGCCTTGTTCAGCAGCTCCTCGGTCAAAGCCACGACCTGGCCGTCCACATAAGCGTGTGTGCACTTCTTCAGAATTTCATCGGGTGCACCCTTGGTGAACTGGATGAACTTGCCGTCTACTTTGTGAACGGTGGACATCATCTTTCGGCCGGAGTCAAAGGGAACTTCGCCCACCCGGGGATTGGCGGCGGTGAGATCGGCCTTGGAAAGGCCCAGAGATGCGGCGTAGTTGATCAGCGCCACTTCGTCCGGCTCACCGGTGCCTTTGCCGTCCTCATCCACTTCGGCGTTGGTGCAAAGCGCCATGGCGGTTGCCAGTTTGATTTCATCGGGAGCGTAATGATCCACGACGGTCATTACGTTTTGAGTCAGTGTGCCGGTCTTGTCGGAGCAGATGATTTGGGTACAGCCCAAAGTTTCTACTGCTGTCATCCGGCGGATAATGGCGTTCTTTTTGGACATGTTGGTCACACCGATGGAAAGCACGATGGTCATAACGGCGACCAGGCCTTCCGGGATGGCGGCAACTGCCAATGCGATGGCGGTAATGAAAGAGTGGAGGGCGACATCAAAGAACTGCACACCCTCGCCGCCCAGGAAGTACTGGGTCACGATGTTGTAGCCAAAGATGATGACGCATACGCCGATGACCAACTTGGTCAGCACCCGGGAAAGTTCTTCCAACTTGATTTCCAGAGGAGTCTTGCCGTCTTCGGCCTGGGAGATGGCGTCGGCGATCTTACCCATTTCGGTGTCCATACCGGTGGCGACTACAACGGCCTTGCCACGGCCATAGACCAGCGTAGAGCCCATGTAGGCCATGTTCTTCCGGTCACCCAGGGAAACTTCCATGCCCTGGTTCTGTCCCAGGGTCAGCGCCTGGATCAGTTTGTTGACGGGGACGGACTCACCGGTCAGGGCGGCTTCCTCGATCTTCATGCTGGCGCATTCGATGATGCGGCAGTCTGCGGGGATGGCATCGCCTGCATCCAAGATGATCACATCGCCAACTACAAGATCTTCACTCTTAATGTGTACGATCTTGCCGTCACGCAATGTTTTTGTGGTGGCGGCAGACATTTTCTGCAATGCCTCCACAGCCTTTTCGGCCTTGCTTTCCTGAACAACACCCAAAATGGCGTTAATCAGCACCACTGCCAAAATAATAATGGAGTCAGTGGGGGTCACGAAATGACCGGCTTCAATGATTTCTGTCACAGCGGAGATCACAGCGGCCACCAAAAGAATAATGATCATGGGATCCTTCATTTGGTTGAAGAATCGACTTAGCATGGACTCCTTTTTGGCTTCGGCCAGCTTGTTCTTGCCGTTGCGTTCCAGTCGGGCGGCGGCTTCCTGAGAGGTAAGACCGGCTTCGCTGGATTGCACTTCCTTGAATACCGCTTCAACGGTTTCGAGATAATGCTTCATTTTAGATTCCTTTCATTTTGGATACATTGACAATGGAAAATCAAATGAAGGAGATTTTCCCTGTTAGATTAAATAATATACACCAAATTCCCGGTTTTGTAAACACTTTCCTATAACTGGAAGAGACAAATCATTATTATCATTGTAAAATGGTAGACATTGACAGGTTTTCGTGATAAAATATACCATATTGCAATTATATGCTTCGGTAAACATGACAGGAGGGCTGGGTCACGGTATGGCTTTCATTAAAAACTTTTGTAAGGGCGTTGTTGCGGGCATCGGCGGCATTGCACCGGGTCTCAGCGGAAGTGTGCTTTTGGTTATTTTGGGACTTTATGAGCAGATGGTGAATGCCATCGGTACCTTGTTCCGGAATTTTAAAAAGAATATCAAATTCCTGATCCCGTTGCTGCTTGGCATGGGTGTAGGCGTTTTGCTGTTCAGCAAGATCGTGGATTTTTTGCTGGAGACCTTTACCTTTCAGACGCGGTATGCCTTCTTGGGCCTGATTGTGGGAACAATTCCGTTATTTTACCGGGAGGTGCGGAAAAATGGCTTCCGCAAGCGGTATTATTTTGTCATTGTGGTGGCTGCAGCGGCAGGATTTTTCCTGTTTGGATTTAACCGGCATTTGTTCCCCACGGTTACAGAGCCCAACCTGTGGCAGTCCGTGCTGCTGGGCGTGGCGGTGGCGGGTTCCTCCATCGTGCCCGGCGTTGACAGCGCGGCAATCATGTCTGCATTCGGTCTGTATGAATTGTATGTCAGTTCTCTGGCAGATTTGAACATACAGATACTGATTCCTGCGGCGGGGGGACTGGCAATTGGTGCGCTGGTGATCTCCATGATCATGAACCTGCTGATCAAGCGAGCCTATACCGGTATATTTTCCACCATCTTCGGACTGTTCCTGGCCGTGATCCCCACTGTGGTGATGCAGGAAAGCTGCGCCATTACTTCCGTACCCAGAGGCTTGGAGGCTGTTGGCTATGCAGTCGTGGGCGTGCTGATCTCCCTGTATTTTGGAGACATCAAGGGTAATAACGCAAAAATTCGTCGTTTGTTTGCAAAATTGATAAATAAAAAGCACCGCTGATGCGGTGCTTTTTTACCCCCTGAGAAAGGCTCTGGAACCTTGCAATATAAATTACAATAAAATTCTCAATGGGGGATTGACAAATAAATCGATAGATGTATAATTGTATACAATTATACGAAAACCCATAAAGGAGGGCATCCTCATGCTTGAAATTTCCGGAAAGACCAACCTATTGGAACAGAAATCCTATAAGTATTCCCTGCAGGATGTTGCAGAGCCCAATCTGCATCGGGACATCTATTCCTACGGCGCAGCCCCCAAGGTGGCATTCAACCACCCCCGTGTGCCTATGAATATGCCCGAGGAAATTTGGATCACCGATACATCCTTACGGGACGGTCAGCAGTCCGTTGAGCCTTACTCCGTGGAGCAGATTGTAAATATCTATAAGCTCTTGTCCAAACTGGGCGGCCCATACGGCATCATTCGTCAGACGGAATTCTTCATTTACAGCAAGAAAGACCGGCAGGCAGTGGAAAAGTGCATGGAGCTGGATCTGAAATTCCCGGAGATCACCAGTTGGATCCGCGCCAGCAAAGAAGATTTCCGTCTGGTGCGCGACCTGGGCATCAAGGAAACCGGTATTTTGGTCAGTTGCAGTGACTATCACATTTTCAAGAAAATGAAAATGACCCGTCAGCAGGTGCTGGACCATTACCTGGGAACGATCAAGGACGCTTTTGAAGCAGGTGTCGTGCCCCGGTGTCATTTGGAGGACATTACCCGGGCCGATTTCTATGGCTTCGTAGTACCCTTCGTCAATGAGCTGCAGAATCTTTCCAAGGAAGCCGGTATTCCCGTGAAGATCCGGGCCTGCGATACCATGGGCTACGGTGTTCCCTATACCGAGGCGGCTATGCCCCGAAGCGTTGCCGGTATCATCTACGGTTTGCAACACTACTCCGATGTGCCCAGCGAGTGCCTGGAGTGGCACGGACACAACGATTTCTACAAGGCCGTTGCCAACGCATCTACTGCATGGCTGTACGGCGCCTGCGCCGTCAACTGTTCCTTGCTCGGCATCGGTGAACGCACCGGCAATATCCCGCTGGAAGCAATGGTCTTTGAGTATGCATCCCTGCGGGGTTCTATGGACGGCATGGATCCCACAGTGATCACGGAGATCGCCGACTACTTCCAAAAGGACATCGGCTACAACATTCCGGTGATGACGCCCTTTGTGGGTCAGAATTTCAACTCCACGCGGGCGGGCATCCACGCGGACGGATTGTTGAAGGATGCAGAAATTTATACCATTTTTGATACGGAAAAGTTACTGAATCGTAAGGCTACTGTGGAGATCAGCAAGACTTCGGGCCTTGCCGGTATCGCCTATTGGATCAACGGTCACTATCACCTCAGCGGTGACGCAGAGCTGAAGAAAAACGATCCGCTGGTGGTTGCCTTGAAGGCATGGGTGGATGAGCAGTACGAGCAAGAACGGCAGACCATGATGTCTGCAAAGGAATTGGAAGAAAAGATCGAACAGCTGGCCCCGGGCCGCTTCCACATCTAAAAGGAGCAAGCTATGAAAGAATTCAAATCCATTTCCCTGGCAACCCAGGTGTTTGAAAAACTGGAAGAAGATATTATTACCGGTGTTTACCCCCGTGGTGAAATTTTGACAGAGCTGAAGCTGGTGGAGCAGCTGGGCGTGAGTCGCACCCCCATTCGCGAGGCACTGCGCCGCCTGGAGCAGGAACGGCTGATCACTGAAAGCGGAAAAGGCTCTGTGGTTTTGGGTATTACCATGGAAGACCTGGTGGACATCATGGACATTCGCCAGCGCACTGAGGGTCTGGCGGCCTACTATGCTACAAAAAACCTGACCGCTTCGGGCAGGGAGGAACTGCGGCAGATCAGTGAACTGCAGGACTTCTACTTTGAAAAGCAGGACGTTGAGAATTTGCGAAAGATGGACGATAAATTTCACGACGCCATCTATCAGCTGTCCGACCGTCCGGTGCTTCGGGATACATTGATCCCTCTGCACCGCAAGTCTCAGCGTTACCGCAAAATCTCCATTGAGGATAAAAACCGGCTGGGGCATTCCATTCAAGAGCACAAGGCAATCTACAATGCCATCATTTCCGGTGATGCGGAACTGGCGGCAGAGCTGATCACAGCGCATATTGAGCGTGCAAAAAAGAACATGATCGAGAGGTGCTATCAAAATGGGTAAGACCATTGCGCAGAAAATCATTCAGGCACATCTGTTGTCCGGCAATATGACCCCGGGTAGCGAGGTGGCACTGCGTATCGACCAAACACTGACCCAGGATGCCACAGGTACGATGGCCTATCTTGCTTTGGAAGGCATGGGTATTCCCCGTGTCAAAACGGAGCTGAGCATTGCCTATGTAGACCACAATACCTTGCAGTGTGGCTTCGAAAATGCAGACGATCATCAGTACTTACAGACTGTGGCAGCCAAGTACGGTGTGCGGTTCTCCCGTCCCGGTAACGGCATTTGCCATCAAGTACATTTAGAGCGCTTTGGTAAGCCCGGCAAGACCCTCATTGGCTCTGACAGCCATACCCCCACTGCAGGCGGTTTGGGCATGCTGGCCTTTGGCGCAGGCGGCATGGATGTGGCGGCAGCTATGGGTGGCGGTGCGTACTATATCACCATGCCCAAGATGTTTCGGGTGAATCTGACAGGTGCATTGCGCCCCGGTGTCACTGCTAAGGACATTAGCCTGGAAATCCTGCGGATTTTGAGTGTCAAGGGCGGCGTGGGTGCCATTATTGAATGGGGCGGACCGGGTGTTGGGGCCTTGTCCGTTCCCGAGCGTGCCACCATCACCAACATGGGCGCAGAACTGGGTGCGACCACTTCCGTTTTCCCGGCCGACGATGTGACGAAGGCATTCCTTGCGGCCCAGGGCAGAGAAGCAGATTTTACGCCTGTTTTTGCGGATCAAGATGCGGTATATGATCGGATCATTGACATTGATCTTTCTGCATTGACCCCTCGCATCGCCTGCCCCCACAGCCCCGATAATGTAAAAACTGTGGCGGAGCTCCATGAAATTAAAGTGGATCAGGTGTGCATCGGTTCGTGTACCAATTCGTCTTTGGCAGATCTGCTGAAGGTGGCGGCTATTCTGAAGGGGAAGAAAATTGCCCCCCACGTGAGCCTGTCCATTTCTCCCGGCTCCCGCCAGGTGCTGTCCATGTTGGCAAAATGCGGTGCGCTGGAAGATATTTTGGCAAGCGGTGCCCGCCTGTTGGAATGCGCCTGCGGCCCTTGCATCGGCATGGGCTTCTCACCCAATTCCGGCGGTGTCAGCCTGCGTACGTTTAACCGCAATTTCCTCGGCCGTTCCGGCACCCGGGATGGACAGGTGTACCTGGTTTCTCCGGAAACTGCAGCGGCATCGGCTTTAAGGGGTTTTATCACAGATCCCATGACATTAGATGTGCAACCTGCCATCACCATGCCTGAGCAGTTCACGATTGACGATTCCGGCGTGCTCATGCCCCTGGACGAAGAGGCGGCAAAGAATGCAAAGGTGCTTCGCGGCCCGAACATCAAGGAATTTCCCGTTGGAAAGGCAATGGAAGACACCATTTCCGGCACCGTGGTGCTGAAGGTGGGTGACAACATCACCACCGACCATATCATGCCGGCGGGCGCAAAGATTTTGCCGTACCGCTCCAACATTCCGTTTTTGTCCAAGTTCTGCTTTGAAGTCTGCGATCCTGCATTCCCGGAGCGGGCAAAAGCCACAGAAAATGGCATCATCCTGGGCGGTGAGAACTACGGACAAGGTTCCTCTCGGGAGCATGCGGCGCTGGTGCCCATGTATTTGGGGGTACGGTGCGTTATTGCCAAGAGTTTTGCCCGCATCCACGTGGCAAACCTCATCAATGCAGGCATTCTGCCTTTAACCCTGGCAGATGCCGCAGATTATGACACTTTGGAGCAGGGGTGCAGCCTATCTCTTGGAAATATCCACGACGGTATGGAAAACGGTACGTTGACCGCAATGGCAGGGGATAAGGAAATTACCCTGCGTTGCGATCTGACAGCTAGGCAGAGAAGCATTCTCTTAGCCGGCGGCTTACTGCGCTACATTGGGGAGGGCGGACTATGAGTGCCATCGAACAGGCTTGTGAGGCGTTCCGTGTATTGCTGGAAGAGCAGCAGGCGCGTATTGCCAACGCCAATGAAGAAAAGAAGGATTTTTCCAAGATGGAAACCATCACTGTGGGCATCATCGACGGCGACGGCATTGGCCCGCTGATCATGGATCGGGCAGTACAGGTGCTGAAAATGCTCCTTACGGATGAAATTGCCGGCGGTAAGATCGTTCTCAAGAAAATCGAAGGTCTGACCATTGAGAACCGACTTGCTTTAGGGAAATCTGTGCCAGAAGATGTGTTGACTGGGATCAAGTCCTGTGATGTTTTGCTCAAAGGTCCGACCACCACGCCTATGGGCGGTACGATGGAAAGCGCCAATGTGACGCTCCGTCGGGAACTTGACCTGTATGCCAATGTACGCCCGGTGTCCATTCCGGAGGAGGGGATCGACTGGATCTTCTACCGGGAGAATACCGAGGGCGAGTATGTGTTGGGCAGTCGGGGTGTAAATCTGCCCGGTATGGCGGTGGATTTCAAGGTGACTACCGATTTCGGCACGCGCCGTATTGCCAAAGCTGCCTTTGACTACGCCAAGCAGAACGGTAAGACCCGGGTGAGCATCGTTACCAAGGCCAACATCATGAAAAAGACCGACGGCAAATTCACGGAAATTTGTCACCAGGTGGCGGAAGATTACCCCGGCATCACCGCCGATGATTGGTACATCGATATCATGACCGCAAACCTTGTAAATCCTGCTATCCGTAGCGGTTTTCAGGTGGTGGTGCTGCCCAATCTGTATGGCGATATCATTACAGATGAGGCGGCGCAGTTGCAAGGCGGTGTGGGCAGCGCAGGCAGCGCCAATATAGGCGACCGCTTTGCCATGTTTGAGGCCATCCACGGCTCTGCACCCCGGATGCTGGCTGAGGGATTACAAGATTATGTAAACCCGACGAGCATCCTCCGGGCGACAGTCATGCTCCTGCGGCATATCTGTATGCAGGATGCAGCGCTGAGACTGGAAAAAGCATTGGATGCCTGTAAGGTCACTGTGGCAGGCGATGCAAATGGCGCAACCTGCGAAGAATTTATGCAGGAGTTGCTGGCTCAACTGTAAGCAAGCAATAAAAGCCTTCCCATGGGGAAAGGCCTAACGGTAATAGAAATTTATGCAAAACAGGGAGCTTTCCGGCTCCCTGTTTGTTGTTATATTTTCTTCTCGTAGGCGAAGCGGTCACCGCCGCCTTGAATGACAGTGCCACAGTAGACGAAGCCGTTTTTCTCAAGGACGTGCTGCATCCGCTTATTCTCGCCATCGGTGTCGATGCGAAGAAGGTCAAATCCTTTGGATTTGCAGAAGTCTTCCACCAGCCGGAAGGTGACACTGCCCAGGCCTAAGCCACGGAACTCCGGGGCGATGGCAATGCGGTGTACCACTGCGTAAGGGCCGTCGTGCTTCCATGCGCCCTTGATCTTGGGGTAGGAGGGGTCGCCGTCAAAGCCGATGTACATATAAGCGGCGATCACACCATCCACCTTCAGTACATAGCCCAGGCCGTCCCGGAGATCGCCCCGGACGCTTTCCTCATCCGGGTAGCCGTCCGGCCACTGGATGAAGCCCTGTTCCCGCTGAAACTCCCGGCCTGCGTTCAAAATATCCATGCACCGGCGGAAATCCTCCGTCTGCGCCAATATAAGTTCATAGTTTGCCACTGTTTATACCTCATCTAAAAGATCCTGGATCTCATCCAGCAGGTCTTCCAGTTCTTCGTGCTCATCTGCCCAGGCTTCGTACAGTTCGCTGTCCATATCCTCGGGCTCCCGGGCATCCAATTCGGCAATTTGCGCCAACAGAGCGGCCTTTTGCGCCTGCAGATCGGCGTTGGGATCAAAATTGATGATAGCCATAATTTCCTCCTCAGAACAGTCCGGCAATGGCGAACCAAATGACCGGGAAGAGCAGCGCCGGGAGCATATTGCCCACACGGATGCGCTCTTTCGTTAAGCCAACAATATTCATGCCCGTGGCAATGAGCATCACACCGCCCACAGCGCTCATTTCTGTGACCACCGGGTCGGATAATACCGGGGCGATGACACCTGCGAGCAAGGTCAGCATGCCTTGATAGATGATAACGGTGAGAGCGGAAAATGTCACTCCAACGCCCATGGTGGCGGACAGAGTGATGGCCATGATGCCGTCGATTGCAGATTTTGCAAAGGTGATACTGTAGTCGCCACGCAGACCGGCATCAAAGCTTCCCATAATAGACATGGAGCCGATGCAAAACAGCAGGCTTGCAGAAACAAAGCCTTCCGTAAAACGGTTGCCGCTTTGGGGAAGTTTCTGCTTCAGCCAGTTGCCAGCACCGTCCAGCCGATTTTCCAGCTTCAAAAGCTCGCCCAGAATGGTACCCAGCACCAAGCAGACGATGACGATAACGATATTGGAAGTGGCAATGGCGCCGGTGATGCCGATGACCATAACACAGATTCCCATGCAGAAGATAATGGTCTTGGTGTATTCTTCCTTCAGCCACTTCCGGAGGAGCATACCCAATATACTGCCCAAAATAACAGTCAAGGCATTGACGAATACTGCAAGCATAAAATCACCCCGTTTCTCGACTTATTATAGCATCGTTTTCATCGCAATACAAGACAAAAAGCACCGCCGATTTGGCGGTGCTTTTTAATAAGATCAAACTGTGGCAGGTGTTTTCTTTGTGAGCAGACGACGGATGACTTTATAAATACAATAGAAGCCGATGACGAAGCCGTAATGAACAGCGGTCAAGCCAACGATGTAGATCAGCTGAGTGGGCCAATAGCCAATGATGGGTCGTAGCATTAACCGAATATTTTCCACGGGAGGAACGTTGCAGTGATAGAAGCCGGCGTAATTGGTCTCCAGCAACTGGGACATGACGGCGGCGATGACGCAGAAAACGGTCAAAAACAGGACGATGTTCTTGTGCTCGCCCTTGGCTGCCGGCGTATGAAGATCCAGCGCCACGATCAGAAGAAATGCCAGCATAGCCAAGTTATGGAATGCCACTGTGTGGAAATCTAAATAATCCGCGAAAAAGCCCTCGATATTTCCGGCGCTGTAAATTAGGCAGGGGTAGATGGCTGTAAGCCAAAAAATTGCGCCACAGATTGCAGTGCCAATGGCGCGCGCCTGCTGGGCGTATTTGCCCTTGTAAAATGCCATGGCCGGCAGGGTGAACAGAAGCAGGGAGCAGAAGTGCAGGGGAATGTGATAAAGGTCATATCCCCGGGAGTACGAAACCACCTGCTTGCCAACCTCTAAAGCTAGTAAAAGTACGGCGATGATCTGCACAGGGATTATGCGAATTTTTATATCCTTTTTGCCCAGCCAGATACGCAAAGCGATGCTCAATAGAATCATAACGACCAAGGCGGGGAGAAGCGTCTGAATATGCGCGGAAGACCAAAGTTCCATAACCCAATGCCTCCAAATCGTACAAAATTTGTCATTTTTTGATTTTATTATACCAATCATCCAAGGAAAGACAAATTAAGAATTTCTTAAGAAGAAGGCTGCAGATATTATTAAAATGCAGCAATGTAGGTCGCATCAGGGGAGCGAAACAGGAAAGAATCGCCGGATTTCAATGAAAATTCGGTGATTTGTTGTATAAAAGCGTGCAACCTTCCGCGATCTGCCCATACAGGTGAAAGGCGTCGTCTTTCAAAACCAACAATTAAGAAGGAGGTTACAGATGTGGAGATAACGCACAAGCTGGAGATGGATTTGGAAATTAAAGCGCCGACGCAATGCTTGGAGCTTCCTATGGGGGATGTAAACACACGGAAGATACGGTTTTTGCTGAATGCCAATCAAGTGCCGTGGATGATGCCCGAAGATGCGGTGGTGCTGATTCGTTATCACAAGTCGGATGGAACAGGAGGAGAATATGATACACTCCCAGACGGTACGATAGCCTGGGAGGCCAGCGGGAACACACTAACCGTTGCACTGGCACCTCAGGTTTTGGCAACTGAAGGAAAGGTCGCGCTGTATGCCAGCATCCATCGGGAGGACCGGATACTGAATACCTTTGGTGTAGATATTCGTGTGCGATCAACAGGCGATGACCAGAAAAATGAACATGGCAAAGCGGAGGACTATTTTTACATGACCCGGGTGATGCCGGGGCCGGAATTTGCCGAGATTGACCAGTATCTTTGTGTGGCAGATGTGGATGCCTACGGCCGAGTGACACGTGTCAAGGCTGTGGATGCAGAGGCGATTACTGATCGGGCTGAAGGAGCGGCGGGGCGCGCCGAGAATGCGGCCAAATTGGCAGAAGACAGTGCAAAAATTGCAAGCGAGTTGGGAGGATATGCGGAAAATACCGAATATCTGTTAAACGAAATTAAAAACGCTGCAATCAATGCACGCCATTACGCTGAAGAAGCACAACAAAAAGCGGAAAATGCAGCGGGTCGCGCAGAAGATGCCGCGGGTGATGCGGACGCATCTACCATTGCCGCTCTGCAGGCCCAGGCGAAGGCCGAAGCGGCGGCGGATCGTTCTGAGGCAGCCGCCGCCCGTGCGGAGGCCGGTGTTGGTGCTTCTATCACAGTTGCCATTGATGAAGGTGATGTGGCAACGCATACCGCGACAGAAATCTACAACGCCATTCAGAACCATAAAACTGTTGTTTATCGTTGGTGTCCTAGAGCAGAGCCACCCGAACTCATACCGATAAGATTATCAACTCCGAGCGTGGCTGTTTTTTCAAAACCAGGATACCCAACGGAATTTGATATTTTCAACATCGAGATCAATGACCGGGGATATGTAAGCTACGAAACCTCTTTCAGTTTCGAGTTGGTGAAGCAGGCTGTTGAAAAAGTGGAAACCGACATAGCTCCGGTATCGTACCTTCCCCAAGAGCTGAATCCGGAACAGCAAGCCCAGGCTAGGGAGAACATCGGAGCCTTTGCAAAGAGCGATGTTTCCCAAACCACAGGCGACAGCGAAGTGGTAGTAATGAGCCAAAAGGCAACGTCTAAAATTATCGAGGGTATTCCTCATAATTTGAAGTGGGATATGGGCTTTGTTCTAGGTGCGGTTGGTTCTACCGGCAATTTTAACGCCGCTGGAAGCGGGATTGCTACCGAAGATATTCTGTCTTATCCTTTTGAGGTGA
>JAZURL010000023.1:0-4118 GCA_045606205.1 Faecousia sp.
TGATTCGGTGAAGAAAATAATCATGACGCCCAATCCCTATCGGGATAAGGACTTTCAGACAGTTCGCCGGGCCTCTCAAATTCTGACAGAGGCTGGAATTGAGGTGCGGCTCTGCCTGCCTTTTGAAGTGGACAGATCCTACGATCTGCCAAAAGATCTGAAGTTTTCGCGACTGGACAGAGAACTACCCGGTGCGGATCTGATCATTTGCTTCGGCGGTGATGGCACAATCCTCCATATGTCCAAAACTGCCACCCGTGCCGGCATTCCCATTTTGGGCGTAAATATCGGCACTATGGGCTTCATGGCAGAACTGGAAAGCACGGAGCTGGAGCAGCTCAAACGCCTTGCTGCCGGGGATTACAGTATCGACAAGCGGATGATGTTGGACGTGACAGTGTTCCGGGATCGGGATATTATTTTCCATGATATTTGCCTCAATGACGTGGTAATCACCAAGGGTGCTGTTGCGCGGATTGTGCATCTGGCAGTAGAATGCGACGGTGTGGAAGCAATGGAATGCGGGGGTGACGGCGTGATCGTTGCCACGCCTACCGGTTCTACGGCCTACAGCCTGTCTGCCGGTGGTCCTATTGTAGAGCCGGCAGCCCACAGCATTTTGGTCACGCCCATTTGCGCCCATGATGTGGGCAGCCGCTGTATGGTGACATCTGACAAGCGGGTCATCACCGTAAAGCTGACCCGTAATGCAAGACGGAACGCCTATCTTTCTGTGGATGGCGGCAAGTCCGTACGGCTGAATATGGGTGATGTAACGACCATTAAGAAGTCTAATCTGGAAACCAGCCTGGTTCGTCTGAAGGACCGCAGTTTCTATGACGTTGTGAATCAGAAATTCAGGGATAACAGATAAGGGGATTCATATGAAAGCGAAAAGACAAGCGAAAATTATGGAGATCATCTCCAATAAAAATGTGGAGACCCAGGAGCAGCTGCTGGTGGAGCTGCAGAAGGCGGGCTTCCGCAGCACACAGGCTACCATTTCCAGAGATATTAAGGAACTGCGTGTGATCAAGGAACTAACAAGTTTCGGTACTTACCGTTATGCTGTTTCCACCAATGAGGTGAGCAATACCTTCTCCGGAAAGCTGAATACCATTTTCCGGGAGTGCATCACCAAATTTGACTATGCGCAGAACATTCTTGTGATCCACACCTTGCCGGGGCTCGCCTCGGCAGCGGCTTCTGCCATCGATGCCATGAGCCTGAGCGTGGTGCTGGGCACTCTGGCCGGTGATGATACCGTGTTTGTGGTCATGCGCGACAATAATGCTGCCGCAGCATTCTGCGGAGAGATCAAGAGCCTGCTGAATTAACCACAAGGAGGAATTTCCATGCTGAGCCTTCTGCATATTGAGAATATTGCGGTCATTGAGCGCTCGGAAATTTCCTTCCAGGCTGGCTTCAATGTGCTCACCGGTGAGACTGGCGCTGGTAAATCCATTGTCATTGATGCCATTTCCGCCATTCTCGGCGAACGGGCATACCGGGATATGATCCGCACTGGAACGGAAAAGGCTTCTGTCCGTGCTGTGTTTACCGATGTGCCGGAGTTTCCTTGGTTCGCGGACAACGGTGTGGAGTACGACAAGGAAACGGTCATTCAGCGAGAGATCTATCTAGACGGAAAAAACGTCTGCCGGGTAAACGGCAGCTTGGTTTCCGTTTCCATCCTGCGCAAGTTGGGCATCCAGCTGATCAACATTCATGGACAGCATGATTCTGCATCGCTTTTTGATGAAGAGAACCACCTTGCCTTTTTGGATGCATTTGGAGAGCACAATGCTCTGATCGATACATACAAAGAAAAATATTCGGCGGTTTTGGCGCTCCGCCGGGAGATCGACAGCCTTACCATGGACGAAAGTGAAAAATTGCGCCGCATGGAGACCCTGCGCTATCAGATCGCTGAGATCGAAAAGGCGAAGCTGGAAGTAGGGGAGGATGAAACTCTTGAGGAGCGCCGCAAGCTCCTGCAGAGTGCGGAGAAAATCGCGGATGGCATGAATGATGCCGTGGAAAATCTCTACGGTGGCGAGGATTCCGATGGCGCTTCTGCAATGCTTTCCATGGCAGAGCGTGCCCTGGCGCGGATCTCAAAGTATAGTGATTCCATATCGGAAATCCATGAGAAAATAGCCGATCTCATGTACCAGGTAGAGGACGCTGCTCGGCTTGTACTGGATGCCCGGGATGAGCTGAGCTACTCAGAAGAGGACCTGGACAGAATTGAATCCCGACTGGATGTGATCCATAAGCTCCGCCGGAAATACGGCGCGACCTGTGCCGACATTTTGGAATATCTTGAAAAAGCAAAGCAGGAACTGGACGAGATCGAGTTTGCCGATGACCATTTGGAGCGGCTGAAAGGTAAGCTACAAACGGCGGAAAAAGAAGCCTGGGATGCGGCTGTTTCTCTGCGAAAGGCGCGGAGGGATACCGCCAATGCCATGTCCGGTCGGATTTTGACGGAGCTTGTTCAGTTGGATATGCCCCGGGTGCAGTTCGAATGCCGTTTCACAGAAGAGGAGTTGGCATCTAATGGTGCGGACAGCGTAGCGTTTTATATGTCTGCCAACGCTGGTGAGGATCTGAAACCTTTGAGCAAGGTAGCTTCCGGCGGCGAATTGGCCCGAATCATGCTGGCAATGAAAAATGTGCTGGCGGAAAAGGATCAAGTCGCTACCTTGATTTTCGATGAAGTGGACACCGGTGTGTCCGGGCGCGCGGCACAAAAAGTTGCCGAGAAGCTGCGAAGTGTGGCAGAGCATAAGCAAGTCCTGTGCGTGACTCACTTGCCCCAGCTGGCGGCATTGGCGCAGAATCATCTGCTGATCGCCAAGGAAGAGCGTGGCGGCCGCACCTATACAACCGTGACACCCCTGGACATTGAGGGTAGAAAGCGTGAACTGGCCCGCATCATTGGTGGTGCGAATATTACAGAAACAACATTGAAGAGCGCAGAGGAAATGCTCAGGTAATAATGATTGCATAGAAGGAGAGAGACGGTGAATTTGAAAGTACTGATTGTGGTTTTGTCAGTAATACTTGTGTGCCTGCTGGCGTTAGTGCCAGTTATTGAAAACATGAGTGTCCCGACTATGCCCAGTACATCCGGCAGTATGATGTCTTCATCTGTTCCGTTTTCCTCTGAGATTATTACCCAACCATCTACTCAAGCAATTGTGCAGCCGACTACTCAACCAACGACGACCCAGCCGACTACGACGAAGCCTCCTGCAACACAGCCACCGGTTACGCAACCGCCTGCCACAAAACCGCAGGAAACAAACCCAAACTATACTGATCCCAAGGTTGCGGCCTTTGTGGAGGAACGGATGAAGACCTGGATTTGCCCGGTAAAGGATGCCTTTGGTGAGGTGACCGGCAGCCGGAAATTTGCCACCTCCCGTGGCGGCGGCAAGCGTGCCCATGCGGGTCTTGATTTTGTCGCGCCCCATGGAACCAAGGTCTATGCTATTACATCCGGGACAGTGCAGCGTGTGGCGGTGTTCTATCAGTCAACATGGGCCGTGGAAGTCGTTAATGACGATGGGTCAATCCTGCGTTACTGTGAGATTGCAACGGAGCTGAAGGTTGGAGATTATGTGCAGCAGGGTGACATCATTGGCACCATCATGCGAGCCGACGGTGGAACCGAGATGCTCCACATGGAGGTCTACCTTGGTGACGAAGCGGGTATGCTCACCCAATCCGGTAACCGTACATACAAGTATGTGGATGACGCCAGGTACTATGTGCGAAGAAGCGATTTGCTGGATCCCACCTTTCTGAAAGACCTGCCAAGAGGCTGATCTTTAACAATTTCCTTGACAAAATCACAACTTTTTGTTAGGATACCTATAACATAGTGATGGGATGAAGTAAGTGACCATCTTTCCGCCAGAGAGCTGCCGGTGGGTGCAAGGCAGTGGGAAAGACCGCTGAAATACCTCCCGGAGTGGCTTTTCTGAATGAAGTAGGAAAAGACGGGGTCGCCCGAAACAGCGAGAGGCGTTGTTGGACGCCGTGAGGGTATGGCTGTGAGGTCATACTGAACCAGAGGTGGTACCACGTAATTTCTACGTCCTCTGTCC
>JAZURL010000024.1:0-28243 GCA_045606205.1 Faecousia sp.
CAGAACGACATGGCTACGATCCGACTTCAGGCGAAGTCGGCTACATCACCGCTTCCATTAAAAATGTGTCCGACACCCAGGTGGGCGATACCATCACCACCATTGAAAACGGCGCATCCATCCCCCTGCCCGGCTACCGCCCGGTACAGCCTATGGTGTATTCCGGCGTGTACCCTGCCGACGGCGCAAAATATCAAGACCTGCGGGAAGCTTTGGAAAAGCTGAAGCTGAACGACGCTTCCTTCGTCTACGAGCTGGAAAGCTCCATCGCTTTGGGCTTTGGTTTCCGTTGCGGTTTCCTGGGGCTTCTGCACATGGAAATCATCCAGGAGCGACTGGAACGGGAATACAATCTGGACCTCATTACCACCGCACCCAATGTTGTGTACCGGGTGACCAAAAACACCGGCGAGGTGCTGATGGTGGATAATCCCCTGGACTATCCCGACCCCATGGAAATTCAACTGGCGGAAGAACCCTTCGTCAAGGTCAATCTCATGGCCCCTCAGGAATATGTGGGAAATATCATGGATCTTGCCACTTCCCGTCGGGGGGAATTCAAGGATATGGTCTACCTGGATGCCAACCGGGTGGAATTGCACTACGAGATGCCCTTGAACGAGATCATTTACGACTTTTTCGACGCGCTGAAATCCCGCACCCGGGGTTACGGCAGCCTTGACTATGAACTCATCGGCTTTCGTCCCAGTCGGCTGGTAAAACTGGATATCCTGCTCAACGGCGACATCGTGGATGCCCTGAGCTTCATCCTCTTTGCAGACAACGCCTACCCCCGGGCACGAAAGATCTGCGAAAAACTAAAAGACAACATCCCCCGGGCTCAGTTTGAGATTCCCATCCAGGCGGCTATTGGCGGCAAGATTATCGCCCGGGAGACCATCAAGGCTCTGCGCAAGGACGTTTTGGCCAAGTGCTATGGCGGCGACATCACCCGGAAAAAGAAACTGCTGGAAAAGCAGAAAGAGGGCAAAAAGCGGATGCGTACATTTGGTACGGTGTCCGTTCCCAGCGAAGCCTTTATGGCCGTTCTCAAACTGGATGAGGATTAATATAAGATACAAGATATCAGATGAGATATAAGATACACGCATAACCAAAAATATCTTATATCTTGTATCCTTTATCTTATATCTCGCAACCAAACCAACGGAGGCCCATTATGTCCCTATTCTCCACTCAAGTAAAAACACCTTTGGGCATTTATGTCCATGTCCCCTTCTGTCGCAGTAAGTGCCATTACTGCGACTTCTACTCCGTGACGGACATGGACGATCAGCTCAGCGACGGCTACCTGGACGCGGTGTGCGACCACATCCGGGAGACCGGTCCTCTGGCCCCTGGCTACCGGGTGGATACCGTCTATTTTGGCGGCGGCACACCCAGCTATTTTGGTGCAGAGGGTATGTCGGCAATTCTGTCCGTCATCCGCCGCAGCTTTGACGTTGCCAGTGACGCGGAGATCACCTTTGAGGCCAATCCGGATTCCATCAACCTCAAGCTGTTGCGCCGTCTTCGTGGCGAGGGCTTTAATCGGGTAAGTCTGGGCGTGCAATGCAGTGATGATGCTATTTTGGAAGCCATCGGCCGCCCCCATGACTATGAAGAAGCGGTGGAAGCGGTGAAAATGATTCGCAAGGCCGGCTTCAAAAATCTGTCCCTGGATCTGATCTACGGCCTGCCGGATCAGAATCTGGAGCACTGGCAGAGGACTCTGCTGAAGGTTTTGGAATTAAAGCCGGAGCATATCAGTTGTTATGGGCTGAAATTGGAAGAGGGCACACCCCTGTGCCGACATCAAGACCAGCTGTGGCTGGCGGACGACGACATGCAGGCAGATATGTACCTTGCAACCGTGGAAATTCTGCGAAGCCACGGCTATAAGCAGTATGAAATCTCCAATTTCTGCAAGCGAAACCGGGAATCCCGGCACAATATGAAATACTGGACCGGCGGTGAATATCTTGGCTTTGGCCCGGACGCCAGCTCGGATTTTGCAGGGAAGCGGTTTGCCGTGGTACGGGATCTGCACGGCTATATCACCGGCATTCGTTCCGGCGGACAGGTTCTGCGGGATATTCAGACTGTTCCCCAAAGAGAACGGGCCGGGGAATACTTAATGATGCACCTGCGCACCACTTACGGCATCAGCGGCGAGGAATACGAAAAGAAATTCCTGCTCCCCTTTGCCCCCATCGAAAAAGCGCTGGAGCAATGCCGACAACGAGGTCACGCCCTCCGAGGTATTGACGGCCGTTGGCATCTGACCGCCGAGGGCTTCCTGCTGTCCAATTCCATCATCACCGATCTGATGCTGATTCAGGAAAAAACACGCCCCATTGCTAGATGGAAATAAATAAACCCTCCCCTAGGGGAGGGTTTTCTTTTCGATAAAAAATTATCAATAATTTTCAAAAAGGTATTTACTTTTTTCTTCCCATGGTGTATGATATGCCCGAACAGAGTAGAGGCCCTCGCGTGAAGTGCCGCCAAAATGGGGAGTTGTCTGGCGGACGAAGGCAAATTTGCCGCGATGAGGATCTCGCACCCGCTGCCCATAATGGATATTCTCCTTTATGAGAGCGATACTCGGTCGGGCAATCAGTCGGCCGGGTTCTTCGGTACATGCACTCCCCCACATTTGTGGGGATTTTTTATTGCCGAAGAACAGTTGCCGCCATTGCTCCCATTAAGGAGGATTTTTTATGCAAAAAAGAAACACATTATCCACAAGAAATCTGGTATGCTGTGCCCTTTTGGCGGCACTGAGCGTGGTCATGGCCCGCGTTTTGTGCTTTGCCACCCCCGACGGTGTCCGTTGGTCGGGAGATAAGTTTCCCCTGTTTTTGGCAGGTATGCTCTTTGGCCCGGTGCTGGGCGGCCTGACTGGTTTCACCGCAGACTTTTTGGGCAGTATCATGCAGTTCGGCTTCAACCCCATGCTGTGCCCCCCTGCCATTTTGTACGGTGTATTTGGCGGCTTGATGCGCCACTTTATCCGCAAAAACCCCAATATTCTCCGGCTGGGTCTGAGTTATCTGCTGCCGGTGGTTCTGGGCTCGATTTTGTACCAAAGCGCCATGCTGTCCTATTTCTATTTTGACGGTACATGGTGGGCCGGCTTCCTGTATTATCTGGGTACACGCACCTTCCAGTTCTCTATTATGCTGGTTGCGGAAGTTACCATCCTCTTTGTCCTGCTGAAAACAAGAATTTTTACCCGCATGGGTCTGTGGAATCCCGGAAAGGACGAAACATAAATGAACGCACAACAAGCTATCGAATATATCCACTCGTTTTTTTGGAAAGGCAGTATTCCCGGCCTGAGCCGCACCCAGGAGCTATTGCGCCGACTGGGCAATCCGGAAAAAAAGCTGAAATTTGTCCACATTGCCGGCACAAACGGCAAGGGTAGTACCGCCGCCATGACCGCATCCATCCTGCAAAAGGCTGGCTATCGGGTGGGTCTTTACACTTCCCCTTATATTTACCGCTTTAATGAGCGCATTCAGGTAAACGGCGAGCAGATCGCCGATGAAGATGTAGCCGGCGTTACGGAACATGTCAAACAGTACGCCGAGGCCATGGAAGAAAAGCCCACGGAATTTGAACTGGTCACCGCCATCGGTTTTGAGTATTTTGCCCGACAGAACTGCGACATCGTGGTGCTGGAAGTGGGCATGGGCGGTGCGCTGGATTCCACCAATGTCATCGAAACCCCCGAGGTGGCCGTGATCACCAACATTGGCCTGGATCACACGGATTATTTGGGTGATACCGTGGAGAAAATTGCCGAAACCAAGGCCGGCATCTTCAAGGAGAATGGCCACGCTGTGGTCTACCGGGGTACTCCCGGTGTGGAAGAAGTGTTCGAGCGCATCTGTGCAGAACGAAATGTCACCTTAAAAAAGGCAGATTTCGACAGTCTTAAACTGCACTCTCATTCTTTAGAGGGCCAGATTTTCGACTGCGGCAACCGCAAGGAACTCTTCCTGCCCCTGCTGGGCGACCACCAACTGCACAACGCCTCGGTCGTTTTGTCCATTGCCGATACCCTCATTGAAAACGGCTGGAACATCACCGAACAGAACATCCGTGACGGTATCCGGGATGTATCCTGGCCCGGCCGGTTTGACATTGTTGGCAGAGATCCCCTGTTCATCATCGATGGCGGCCACAATCCCCAGTGCATTGACGCCTTGGTGATCAACATCCGGGATTATTTGGCCGGACGGAAGATCGTCGCCCTGACCGGCGTGCTGGCGGACAAGGATTACGGCGAAATGTACCGGCCTATGATGCCCTACATTCAGGAGTTCGTGTGCATCACGCCCCCTAATCCCCGGAAATTGGAGGCAACGGAGCTTGCGGAGCATCTGCGCCGGGTGGGCGCAACGGCTACCCCCTGTGAGACCATCGCCGCAGGTGTAAAGCTGGCGATAGAGAAGGCGGGCAAGGACGGCGTTGTGCTGTGCTTCGGATCGCTGTATACCATCGGCGACATCCGCAACGCCTTGAATTGACAACCCACACTTTTCCTTATATAATAAACGAAAAATCCCAAAGGAGCATTGCTATGCATATTGATCACGATCATGTGGGCGGTCATCACCACCACGAACACTGCCATACCCACACCCATGAGCACACCCACGACGGTGTTGCCCATTCCCATCCCCACGAACACAGCCATGAGCACGATCATGCACACCCCCATGAGCATGACCACCTGCACCATGAAGGTGACGCACACACCCATTCCCATGACTGCGGCGGTCATTGCCACGATTGTGCAGGCAAGTGCGAGCACACCCCCATGGAAGAGCTGACCGCGCTGATGAAGTACATGGTTTCCCACAACGCCGCCCACGCCAAGGAACTGGCCGACTTGGCCGCTCAGTTGGAAAAGGCCGGCAACAAGGCTGCCTACGAGCAAGTCATGGCCGGTGTTTCCGACTTTGAAAAGGGCAACATGCGCCTGAGCGTGGTTCTGCAGAGCCTGCAATAAGAGGTGCAATATGTGTCTTTCTACTGTTTATAAGAACACCAAGACGGAAGATGCCGTTGTGATGCGCAATGTGATGAGCATTGAATGCAAGGATGGCTGCGTGATCCTTACCGACCTGATGGAACGCACCGTTGCCATCGAGGGCCAGCTGGTCTCGGCCAATCTGGTGGCCGGCTACGTCATTGTAAAAGAAAACTGAGCAAACTCCCGGGGTTTCCCCCGGTACTTTTTTGCACACCTTATCGTCCTTTGCATGTCATTGCGAACCAGTGACTGTGGTGCTCTGCGCAGCAGATCAGAATGATAATGCTTGCCGGTGGCAATCATACCATGATTTCGTGCGCACTGGCTCGGAATGACATTCTTGTGTAGTGCATAGAAAAATCCCCTGTGCAAACAATAATTTCAAAAAGTTCAAAAATATTTCAAAAACCACCCCTTGACAATTTTAGCACTCTAGTGTATAGTGTGCTTAGCACTCAAGACAAAAGAGTGCTAAAACGAAAGGAGGATGTCCATGGAACTGACCGAGAGAAAGAAAAAAGTGCTTCGCACCATTGTGGATATGTACATCCGCACCGCAGAACCCGTTGGCTCGAAAGCCATCGCTGAGATGCAGGACATGAACTACTCCTCCGCCACCATCCGCAGCGAGATGGCAGACCTCACTGCCATGGGTTATTTGGAACAGCCCCACACCTCCGCAGGCCGGGTTCCCTCGGCTGCAGGTTACCGGCTGTACGTGGACGAATTGATGGCCGATTACCGGCTGAGTCTGGACGAGACCCACTCTATCAACACCGCCATTGAGGAAAAGATGCAGCGTGTGGATAAGCTGATGGAAAAGGTTGCAAAGCTGGTGTCCCAGGCCACCGACCTGCCCGCCATTTCCGTGGCAGAACGCGCCGGTGGCGCGGTAGTCAAGCGGTTTGATCTGATTTTGGCAGGAAGCGGCAGTTTCATCCTTGTGGTGATGCTCAGCAATGACCAGGTGGTAAACAAACTCATCAAGCTGCCCCTGCAGGTGGGAGAAACCGAGCTAAAGCTTCTGTCCGCGGTTCTCAACGCCGCCATGACGGAACTTCCTGCCGAAGAATTCACTCCTGCTCTTATGGAACGGCTGATGAATTCCGCAGGCGCAGCCGCAAGTTTGGTCCCGGTGATCGTGGATTTCACCGCTGAGACATTGCGCAATCAGTCAAGCACCAGCATGACCGTTACCGGACAGGCACGGCTGTTGCAGCAACCCGAGTATCACGACATTCACAAAGCACACCGAATGCTCACCACCTTGGACGAGGACACCCTTTCCACTCTTCCCGCGGTGATGCAGGGCGCCAACGGTACAAAGGTGCTGGTGGGCCCGGAAAATGTGGCCGAGGAACTGAAAGACACTTCCGTTGTCATGACGAAATTCGACATCGGCGACGGCTTGCAGGGTATGATCGGCGTGGTTGGCCCCACCCGTATGGACTACGCAAAGGTCACCGCCCGGCTTAGTTACTTCGCGGAGAGCCTGAGCAAGATGTTTGGTAAACCTGAGCAGCCGGGACTGCCGGAAGCAAAGGAAGAATAACAGAACACTGTCATTCCGAGCCAGTGCGCACGAAATCATGGTATGATTGCCACCGGCAAGCATTATCATTCTGATCTGCTGCGCAGAGCACCACGGTCACTGGTGCGCAATGACATAAAATATGATGCCAGGAGGAACAACTGTGGCAAAGAAGGAAAAAGAAAAGAAAGAGACTCCCGTAGAAGAGGTTGCAGAAGAGGTAACTGTAGAGGAAGCTGTGGAAGTCAACCCTTTTGAGGAAAAATATAACGCCGAGCACGAAGCGCACCTGCGCCTGGCCGCGGAATACGCCAATTTCCGCAAGCGCACCGCCGTAGAAAAGGAGAGTTCCTACGCAAACGGCAAGGCTGATGCCATTGAAAAACTTTTGCCGGTGTATGACAATCTATCTCGGGCCATGGTCCAGGAAACCACCGATGCCGCCTACAAAAAGGGCGTGGAGATGACCATGAACGAACTGGTCAAGATTCTAAACGCCATGGGCGTGGAGATCATCGGACAGGTGGGCGACGCCTTTGACCCCAACCTGCACAACGCAATTCTGCACACCGAAGACGAATCCGTAGCCGAAAACACCATCACTCAGGTGTTCCAGCAAGGCTTTAAAATGGGTGAGAAGATCGTCCGCTTCGCCATGGTGCAAGTGGCTAACTAAGATATAAACGATAAGATACAAGATAAAAGATATGATAGTAATAGTATCTTATATCTCATATCTTCTATCTTATATCTTTTATAAACAATTATTGTATATCATTTTCATTCTTTAGGAGGAAATTATTATGGGTAAAATTATTGGTATCGATTTGGGCACCACCAACTCTTGCGTGGCTGTTCTGGAAGGCGGCGAGCCTGTTGTTATCGCCAATGCTGAGGGCGGCAGAACCACTCCCTCTGTCGTCGGTTTCTCCAAGACCGGCGAGCGTCTGGTAGGCCAGGTTGCAAAGCGCCAGGCTGTTACCAACGCAAGTCGCACCGTCGCTTCCATTAAGCGTCACATGGGCGAAAATTACAAGGTAGATATCGACGGTAAGGGCTACACCCCCCAGGAGATCTCCGCAATGGTGCTGCAGAAGCTGAAGGCAGATGCAGAAGCCTACCTGGGTCAGCCGGTCACCGAGGCTGTTATCACCGTTCCTGCTTACTTCTCCGACGCACAGCGTCAGGCTACCAAGGACGCCGGCAAGATCGCCGGTTTGGATGTAAAGCGTATCGTTAACGAGCCCACCGCAGCCGCACTGGCCTACGGCCTGGACAAAGAAAACGAGCAGACCATCATGGTCTACGACCTGGGCGGCGGTACGTTTGACGTGTCCATCCTGGAGATCGGCGACGGCCTGGTGGAAGTAAAGGCTACCGCAGGCGACACCCGTCTGGGCGGTGACGACTTCGACCAGAGAATCATGGATTACCTGGTTGCCGAGTTCAAGAAGGACGAGGGCATTGACCTGTCTAATGACCGCGCCGCTATGCAGCGATTGAAAGAAGCCGCAGAAAAGGCAAAGATCGAACTGTCCGGCGTGACCACTACCGTTGTGAACCTGCCCTATATCACTGCTAACGCAGAGGGTCCCAAGCACCTGGATGTGACCATCAGCCGCGCCAAGTTCAACGAACTGACTGCCGATCTGGTAGAGCGCACTCTGAAGCCCGTTAACCAGGCTATGAGCGATGCCGGCCTGAAGCCCAGTGACCTGGATAAGGTCCTGCTGGTTGGTGGTTCTACCCGTATTCCTGCCGTCCAGGATGCTGTTAAGGGCATCACCGGCAAGGAAGGCTTCAAGGGCATCAACCCCGACGAATGCGTTGCTGTTGGCGCTGCCATCCAGGGCGGCGTGCTCACCGGCGATGTGCAGGATATCCTGCTGCTGGATGTCACCCCCCTGTCCCTGGGTATTGAGACCATGGGCGGCGTGTTCACCCGACTGATTGACCGCAACACCACCATCCCCACCCGTAAGAGCCAGATCTTCTCCACCGCTGCTGACGGCCAGACTTCCGTGGAAGTTCATGTGCTTCAGGGCGAACGCGAGATGGCTGCCTACAATAAGACTCTGGGTCGCTTCCACCTGGACGGCATTGCTCCGGCTCCCCGCGGCGTTCCCCAGATCGAGGTTACCTTTGACATTGACGCCAACGGCATCGTAAAGGTCTCTGCAAAGGACCTGGGCACCGGCAAGGAGCAGAACATCTCCATCACCGCTTCCACCAACCTGAGCCAGGAAGACATCGACAAGGCTGTTCGCGAGGCTGAGCAGTTCGCTGCCGAGGATAAGGCTAAAAAGGAAGAAGTGGACACCCACAACATGGCTGATCAGACTGTTTACCAGACTGAGAAGACCCTGAACGAGTTGGGCGACAAGATCTCCGCCGACGAAAAGGCCTCCATTCAGGATGCTGTTGACAAGCTGAAGGAAGTAAACAAGGGCAATGACATTGCCGCCATCAAGGCCGCAACCGAGGAAGTGCAGAAGGCTTTCTACGCAGTGTCTGAGAAACTGTATCAGCAGGCTAACCCCCAGGGTCAGAATGGTGCCCAACCCGGCGACGACGGCGTTGTGGATGCTGACTACGAGACTGTTGACTAAGTAACCCCACAAAGGGGCGGCAAGTGCCGCCCCTTGTTGGCGCATATATCAAGATATGAGATATAAGATAATAAACTGCATATCCATATCTTGTATCTTATATCTTCTATCTTGTATCTCACTAAGAGGTGATTACATGTCAGACAAACGAGATTATTATGAGGTACTGGGCGTTCAAAAGGGCGCAAGTGCCGAGGAAATCAAAAAAGCCTACCGTAAGCAGGCTCTGAAATATCACCCCGACCGCAACCCGGACAACAAAGAAGCCGAGGAAAAGTTTAAGGAAGCGTCGGAAGCATATGAAATTCTTTCGGATGACGACAAGCGCGCCCGGTATGACCAGTTCGGTCACGCAGGCGTTGATCCCAACTTTGGCGGTGGCCAGGGCGGCTACGGCGGTTTTGGGGGCTTTGGTGATTTCGGAGATTTGGGTGACATTTTCGGCTCTTTCTTTGGGGGCGGTACATCCCGCAGCGCCCGTCAAAATGGCCCGCGCCGGGGCGAAAACGTGGGCGTTCGGCTGGATCTTACCTTTGAAGAAGCCGCCTTCGGCTGTGACAAGGAAGTTTCCGCCCAGAGAATCGAAAATTGCACATCCTGTAACGGCACAGGATCGAGTGATGGGGCAACAGAAACCTGCTCCTACTGTAAGGGCGCAGGCCAGGTGCGTACCACCCAGAATTTTATGGGCATGAGCATGCAGTCCACTTCTGTGTGTCCCCAGTGTAACGGCCGGGGCAAGCTGGTGAAAAATCCCTGCAGTACATGCCGTGGCAAGGGCAAAGTGCGTCGTACACAAAAAATCAAGGTCAAGATCCCGGCAGGTATCGACCACGGTCAGAGCGTTCGTGTCCGGGGAGAGGGCTGTGTGGGCGCAAACGGCGGCCCTAACGGCGATTTGTTGGTGGAAATTCTGATCCGCCGCCATCCCATTTTCATCCGGGATGACTACACTGTTTACTGCGAAGTGCCCATTTCCTTTACCCAGGCGGCGCTAGGCGCAGAAATTCAAGTGCCCACCCTGGATGGCAAGGTGGCCTTCGACATTCCTGAGGGAACTCAGACCGGCACCACCTTTACCCTCCGGGAAAAGGGCATCCCGGTGGTAAATAATCCTCGTCGCCGGGGCGACCAGCGCTTCACTGTTGTGGTGGAGACCCCCACCAAACTGACCCGGGAGCAAAAGGAACTTCTGCGGCAGCTGGACGGCACATTGGAGGAATCCTCCAAGCGGAAGAAGTTCTTTGATACCATCAAGGACCTTTTCGATTGACAACAAAGTAGGGAGCAGTCTAAGGCCGTTCCCTACTTTACATTTATTGACTTCTTTGCTATACTGAAAGAAAAACTTTGGAGGGACGCTATGAAACGCACCGATTACATCAGCTGGGATGAATATTTTATGGGCATCGCCATGCTGGCAGCCAAGCGAAGCAAAGACCCCAATACCCAGGTGGGTGCCTGCATCGTTTCCCCGGACAATATCATCATCTCCACCGGCTACAATGGCATGCCCAAGGGCTGTTCTGACGACGAATTTCCCTGGGGAAGGGATGGAGATGACGCCAAGTATCCCTATGTTGTCCACGCGGAGCTGAATGCCATCCTCAACGCCAACGGCCGCGACCTGCGAGGCAGCCGGGTGTACGTGGCGCTGTTCCCCTGCAACGAGTGCGCCAAGGCCATCATCCAAAGCGGTGTGAAAGAGGTCGTGTACCTGTCCGATAAGTATAAGGACAGCATGACCAATTTGGCCTCCAAACGGATGCTCTCCGCCGCCGGGGTGAAATTCACCAAACTGCAGACCAATGTAACGGAGCTGTCCCTGAGTTTTATTCCCGAAGAAGAACGATAAAATAAGACTGCACGAAAATTTCGTGCAGGCTTATTTTATGTCTTTCTTTGGAATCTTTCCTTGCATTTGGGGCAGGTGATCATGATCTTGCCCTTGCCTCGGGGTACGCGCACCGGCTGACGGCATTTAGGGCAATCAAAATACCGATGCTCCCGATCCTTGATCCGATCCAGCAGCATCAAAAACCGCCGGTTTTCCCGATACCGTTTGTAGGTATTCCGGGAAAAGGTGCGGAATATGGCCCAAATCATCAAGCCGTAAGATCCCGCCGTCAGCAACAAATTCGCAGGCGGAAACGGAATAAACACAGAAACGAGGCACAACACCAGACCGCCGCCCAGGATCCACATATTCAGTTTGTCCGTGCCGTAACGGCCAATCATAAAGCGCTGCAGCGCCTGTTTGATTCGGTTCATCAAAGAAAATCACCCTTGCAATTTTTTCTTGGCCTTATTATAGGCCAATCTTTTCTTTCTTGCAACCGCCAATTCCCATTGTTTACGAAATATTAAATTTTAATACCGCAAACAGCGCTGCAGGCGCTTTTCCGCCCTATGTAATGTACGACAAACAGTGCTCTTGTTCACGCCCCGTTCTTCTGCAATGCGGCAAATGTTCTGTCCACCGAAATAGTAGGCCAACACTGTTTCTTTTTGTAGGGGCGTCAGCTCCTGCTCGATAACATTTTTCACCCGTTTCAGCTGCATCTGCCGGGGCAGACGCGGCCCTTGATAACCGTCAAAGAGTGTATTTCTCACTGCGCCAGTACCCCCTTTCATAGTAATGTGCGGTCAAGTCCGCCAGTTCATTCATTTGCGTGAGCATGGGGCTCAGCTCAGCGATACGCCGCTTCAGATGCCAAATATCCTCCGGGTCTTCTGCCGCCGCCAATTCCTGCCGTAACTGTTTGAGCCGTGTCCGAAGCAGTTTGGCGGATGCTTCATAGTCCCGGCTCATTTCCCGGAGGGTCATAGCCCCCTCCTTTCGCACCGCAGGCAAACAAGGCTGGGCGCGTACAGTTCGCGACCGCAATGGGCGCACCGGGCAGCAGGCTTTTGGTTTTGGATATCTATGTATAAAACTGACTCTATTTTAGTTAACATAACTTTCCTCCTCTTTGGTGCGGATGAAACAAAAATGGGTTATGTACCTATTGTAATACACATAGCGTGTGATATCCGTCGAAACGTGTATATGCCAACTTCCCCCATTTTTTTCCACAGCAGTATAGTATACTGGTGTCAAACGGACACAAACGAGGTGGAGGAAAATGTTAGGAGCGCGCATTGCCACACTGCGCCGGGCGGCGAACTTAAGTCAAGGTGCGTTGGCCCGACGTTTGCAGGTCAGTGCCAGTGCCATCGGCATGTATGAACAGGGCCGGCGGGAGCCTTCTGCGGAGATTTTAGTGGCACTTTCCCGAATTTTTGGAGTGACGGTGGATTATCTGCTCACCGGGCAGGCATCAAAGCAGGAGCAAGAGATGGTAACACAGGCCATGGAATCGGTATTGTCTGATACGCAAGCCCAGCTGGACAAGCGGACAAAACGCCTCTTGTCTCGGGAAGAGGTGGCGGTTCTTTTTGCCGCCCTGCTGATGGATGCATAGGTTTTTCTTGACGTGCTTTCTCATCTGGGATATGATAGAAAAAACGTCAAGGAGGAACACGCACTGTGGAGGACTTGGAATTGATGGCTGCCGCAATGGCTCTGGCGCACGAAGCGGCGGCAGACGGCGAGGTGCCCGTGGGTTGTGTCATCGCACGAAACGGTGAAATCGTCGGCCGTGGCCGTAATCGCCGGGAAACAGAAAAAAACGCCCTCGCCCACGCGGAGATTGACGCCATCAACGATGCCTGCCGGAATTTAGGTGGCTGGCGACTGTGGGAGTGTACCCTGTATGTCACCTTAGAGCCCTGCCCCATGTGCGCCGGGGCAATCGTAAATGCCCGAATTCCTCGGGTGGTGTTCGGCGCATCGGATAAAAAATGCGGCGCCTGCGGCTCGGTTTGCGATATTTTTTCCATGGATTTCAACCACCATCCTCAAGTGGAGCGTGGACTCATGGAAGAGGAAGCCTCTGCTCTGCTTGCAGATTTTTTCCGGAATCTACGGCTGGAATTGCGGGAACGGCCCAAGTGGCGCCGCCCCCAATGAAGACAAACAAAAGGCCTGTTGCAATATGCAACAGGCTGTTTTTTATTTCCCATTGCGGTGAAGCCGCCTTGGCTCCCCTTGAGAGGGGGCAAGAGAAGAACGGATTGCCACAGATTATGAAGGAGGTTGCCATGTTCCAACGAAAAGAAGTGCTTTCCATCGGCATCTGCGCCCTGGTGCTGGCGCTGATTTTGCGCATGGCAGGCTCTGTGGGGGTCTTGCCCCTGCAAAACGGAGATATGCTTTCCCTGCTTGTGTATCTGCAAACCGGTCGGGTGGTACGCTATGCGTCTGTTCCCGCGCCGCAAACGCCCCCTTCCTCTGCTCCCACTCCTACTGAGCCCCCGCCACCGCGACCGGCGGGACTGATATTAACGGCTGAGGATACGGCGGCGGTGGTCGTGAATGACCTTGTCGATTATCAGCCGGATATTGAACAGCTGCTCCTTTCGCCCCTTGACTGGGATCTGACCGGAGATGCCCCCAAGGTGCTGATCCTCCACACCCATGCCACGGAAAGCTACACCAAGCAACCGGGGGAGATCTACGAAGAGGATAGCGATTACCGCACCTTTAATGCATCCTATAACATGCTCTCCATCGGCGAGGAGCTGACCCAAGTGCTCACCGATGGAGGTATCTCAGTGCTACACGACCGGACACTTCACGATTATCCCTCGTTCAGTGGCTCTTATGACCACGCCCGGCAGACCATCCGCGCCTATTTGGAAGCATTTCCATCCATCACCATGGTCATCGACCTGCACCGGGATGCCATGGACTTTGAGCAAGACCCCCAGCTGACCACCTTGGCAACCGTTGGCGGCCAGCGCAGTGCCCAGCTGATGCTGGTGGCAGGCACGGACCACAACGTTTCCTATTCCCATTGGGAAACCAATCTTGCCATGGGAGTGAAACTAACGGCGGTACTGGAAAAAATGTATCCCGGCATCACCCGGCCCATCCAACTGCGCCCACAGCGGTTTAATTTGGATATGACCCCAGGCAGTCTTTTGGTGGAAGTGGGGGCCAACGGCAACACCCACCAGGAAGCCGTCACTGCAGTTCGGGCATTGGGCGCGGCCATTTTGGTCATGGCCCAAGGGGTCAATTTACAGAATGCTCCACCACTTTAATCCGTGAGATTCCTGAATGGCCGCCGCTACATGGGACAAATTCCGGCAGACTGTGGCAAAATCCACCTCCAGTTGCCTGGCCCGGTACACATCCAACATAGAAAACAGGTTTTGCATTTCCTCCACGGGCTCATGGTCGGTAAAGGATGCCCAAAATCGCCGGTATTGTTCCCATTTTTCCCGACCTTGTTCCGCTTTTTCCCCGGCGGCCTGCCAATTTCCTGCCAAGGCCAGTTCCCCCGCCTGTTCTAAATCCTGCGACAATTCTTCAAAATATACGCCGCTGCCCCAAAGCAGGCCGATGCCTATGGCCAAGAGGGCGACCAAAATACCGATCCCGATCCAAAGTCTGCCCATCAGCTGTCCTCCTTGGGCAACCACAATACATGCCCCTTTTCGTCCACCGTCAATAGCCAGGTCTGTTTCAGACTGGTGCGGTGCTCGTCCAAAACCCGTTGCACCCATTTTTTGTCCTTTTTCGCCACAGCCAGGTTTTCTTCGTATAAATACCCGTCCTCAATGATGGAGACGGGCAGATACTGACCCTTTACCTGCACGCCTGCTTCCTTTGCCGAGGCAGGCATTTCCTTGGGCCAGGGAAACACGGACAAATTACCGTTTGTCTCTAAAATGGCGTACTGGACGGCTTGGATGTCCAAAACATCCTTTTCCCGAAGATGCCCGGTCAGCTCGTCCAGAGTCACCCGGGTGGCGCGCAGTGCAGATTGATTGATTTTTCCGTTTTCGATGAGGATCACCGGCTTGCCGCACAACGCCCGGCGCACCCAAACATTTGCCAGAGATGCTGCCGCCAGCACCAGTTCCATGCCCAGTACCGTCAAAATAGGCACGATGCCGGAAAACAGGGGGATGCCTCCGTCCTGCATGGGAATGGACGCCAAATTTGCCACCAGCATGGTGACTACAAATTCCGCCGGCTCCATTTGCCCGATCTGTCGTTTTCCCATGAGCCGGACCACGGCAATGAGGATCAGATACAGAATAATGGTACGGATGTATGATAAGAGCATGGTTTCCTCCTGCATGACAGTATATGGGTAGATTTCCTCAAATTCGGAAAACTATGCTTTCTTTACAAACAGTCTATGAATTTTTGAAAACTTGTGGTATAATGGGTAAAATTAATCTAAAATCACCATAATCACAAATGAGGTGCGATAACATGGGTTTGTTTACGAAAATTTTCGGCACACGTTCTGCCCGGGAGCTGAAGAGAATTCAGCCACTGGTGGACAAGGTGCTTGCGCTGGAAGAGCCCTATTCCAAAATTTCCGAAGAAGAACTCCGGGGCAAAACTGCCCAGTTCAAGGCGCGTCTAGCTGAGGGTGAAACACTGGATGATCTGCTCCCCGAAGCTTTTGCCGCCATTCGGGAGGCCGCATGGCGCGTGCTGGGCATGAAGCCCTATCCCGTGCAGATCATCGGCGGTATTGTGCTGCATCAGGGCCGCATTGCGGAAATGAAGACCGGCGAGGGCAAGACCCTGGTCGCCATCCTGCCCTGCTATCTGAACGCCCTGAACGGACAGGGTGTCCATGTGGTCACTGTTAACGATTATCTTTCCAAGTACCAGTCCGAATGGATGGGCAAGGTCTACAAATACATGGGTCTGACTGTGGGCCTGGTGATCCCCGGCATGAGTCCTGCGGAGCGCCGGGTCAGCTATGCCGCCGACATCACCTACTGCACCAACAACGAACTGGGCTTCGACTATCTTCGCGACAACATGGCCATCTACAAACAGGAACTGGTACAGCGAGGCCATGCCTTTGCTATCGTGGATGAGGTGGACTCCATCCTCATCGACGAAGCCCGTACCCCCCTGATCATCTCCGGCAAGGGCGAGGATTCCAGCAAGCTCTATGAAATGGCAGACTCCTTTGTTGCCACTTTGCGCCGTAAGGTCTTTGCCAAAACCGAGGACAAGGAAGTTCACGACAACTACGACTGCGACTATTTTGTGGACGAAAAGAGCCGTACCGTCTCTTTGACCGCCGAGGGCATCGCCAAGGCAGAAAAGTTCTTTCACATTGAGAACCTGTCCGATGCGGAAAACACCACCATCTCCCACCACATCAACCAGGCCATGAAAGCCCGGGGTCTGATGAAAAAGGACATCGACTATGTGATCAAGGATGGGGAGATCATCATTGTTGACGAATTCACCGGCCGTCTGATGTACGGACGCCGTTACAACGAGGGCCTGCACCAGGCCATTGAAGCCAAGGAAAAGGTGAAAGTGGCCGGGGAAAGCAAGACCCTGGCAACCATCACTTTCCAGAATTTCTTCCGCCTGTACAGCAAACTCTCCGGTATGACCGGTACAGCTTTGACGGAAGAAGCGGAATTTGCCACCATTTATCAGTTGGATGTGGTGGAGATCCCCACCAACCGTCCGGTGATCCGCAAGGATCATACCGATGTGGTGTACAAGACCGAAGTGGGCAAGTATCGGGCCATCGTACAGCAGGTCAAGGCCTGCCACGCCAAGGGTCAGCCGGTGCTTGTGGGTACCGTTTCCATTGAAAAGAGCGAAATTTTAAGTAAACTTCTCAAGCGCGAGGGCATCCCCCACCATGTTTTGAATGCAAAATACCACGAGCAGGAAGCCCAGATCGTGGCCCAGGCCGGCAAATTCGGTGCAGTCACCATTGCCACCAACATGGCAGGCCGTGGCACGGACATCATGCTGGGCGGCAACCCGGAATTTTTGGCCAAGAACGAACTGCGCAAGACCGATCTGCCGGAAGAACTGCTGGCAGAAATGGATTCCCACGCAGAGACCAACAATCCGGAAATTTTAGCGGTTCGCGCCAAATATCGGGAACTGCTTTCCAAGTTCAAGGAAGAAATTGCCGACGAATCCGAAAAGGTCAAAGCCGCCGGCGGCCTGTTTATCATCGGCACCGAGCGTCACGAATCCCGCCGTATCGACAATCAGTTGCGGGGCCGTTCCGGCCGTCAGGGCGACCCGGGCGAAAGCCGGTTCTATCTGAGCCTGCAGGATGATCTGATGCGCCTGTTCTCTTCCGATCGGGTGATGGCCATGATGGATGCCATGGGCCTGGACGAAGACACCCCCATCGATGCAAAAATCCTCTCCGGTGCGGTGGAAAATGCCCAAAAGAGCGTGGAGGGCCGGCACTTCCGTTCCCGTAAAAATGTGCTGGAATACGATAATGTAATGAACACCCAGCGGCAGATCATCTACGCCCAGCGGCAAAAAGTGCTGGACGGTGAGGATCTGCGAGAGAATATTCTGTCCATGCTCCGCAGCACTGTGGACAGCGCAGTAGCCGATGCTATCGCCGAAAACGGCGGCGTCAACGAGGGTACTGTCACCACCATTGCAACCGCTTTGGGCTTCTGCCTTCCGGCTGGCTTGCAGATCACCGATAAAGAAAGCGACCTGGCCGACAGCGTTTATGCCGCCGCAGAAGCCGCATACGCACAAAAAGAAGCACGCTACGGCGCAGAAGTCATGCGGGAGCTGGAGCGTGTGGTCATGCTCCGGGTGGTGGACGAATACTGGATGGATCACATTGATGCCATGGACGATCTGAAGCAGGGCATCGGCCTGCGGGCTTACGGCCAGCACGATCCCGTGATTGCCTACAAAGAAGAAGGCTTCTCTATGTTTGAAGTCATGGTGGAAGCCATCCGTGAGGAAACCGTTCGCCGACTGTTTTTGGTGCAGCTGCGCGCCCAGCAGGAAGTAAAGCGTGAAAAGGTGGCCAAGGAGACCGGCACAGGCGCAGCAACTAATTCCGAAGTTAAGAAGCAGCCCATCCGCAATAAGGATAAAAAGGTCGGCCCTAACGACCCCTGTCCCTGCGGTAGTGGCAAGAAGTACAAAAAATGCTGCATGCAAAAGGATAAAGCGGAGTAATATGTCCATCATTACCCAAAAACTCGGAACATTGGAATATCTGACCGCGGAGGGCATCTCCGTGCCCCATTGTTTTACCACCCGTTTGGGCGGTGTGAGCACCGGGCATGTAAGCAGTCTGAACATCGGCATGCATCGGGGGGACGACCCGGAAAACGTGGCGAAAAACCACGAAATCCTGGCAAACGCCCTGGAATATGATGTAAAAAAGACGGTTATGTCCCACCAGGTACACACGGATATCGTCCGGGTGGTGACAGACGCGGACTGCCTGGGGCTTGACCACCATCAATGCCCGGAATGCGATGGCCTTGTGACCATCACCCCGGGTCTTGCCCTGGTGGTATTCACCGCTGACTGTACGCCGATTTTGCTCCACGACGTCGTCACTGGGGCAGTGGGTGCTGTCCACGCAGGCTGGCGTGGAACGGCCATGGACATTGCCGGAAAGGCCGTCCGGGCCATGGAGACCGCCTTCGGCTGTGCGCCCAAAAATATCCGGGCGGCCATCGGGCCGAATCTTGGCGGGTGCTGCTTCGAAACCGATGCAGAAGTTCCCACAGCCATGGTGAAAACGTTCGGCACGGCTGTGGAAAAGTATATCCGCCCTGTGGGCGAAAAGTATTATGTAAACCTAAAAGAAATGAACCGCTATGCATTATCCCGCGCAGGTGTGGAACACATCGAGATCAGCGATGCGTGCACCGCCTGCGATCATCGGCGGTTTTGGTCTCACCGGATCACCCATGGCCTGCGGGGCTCTCAGGGTGCTATCATCGTGTGCAAGGAGAGAAAAACATGAAGCGTTTGCTTGCAGTACTGCTCCTGGCCTTCCTTTTGGCCGGCTGTACGGAACAGGGCGCCTATATCCCCACCGGGGGCGGCTTTCAGGAGGACAGCAACACACCCTCCTCTCAAACTCAAACCCAAACCCAGGGAGAATTACGCTTGTCCTTTAATCAAAACGGAAGTTTTCATCCCTATACCGCCACCGATTTGAACAATCGCAGTTTGCTCTCCTTGATCTATCAGGGGCTGTTTGCCATGGATGATGACTATGAAGTAACCCCCATTTTGTGCCGCAGTTATAAGGTATCCGCCGATATGCGGCAGTGGACGTTCTACCTGGAAAATGCCACATTTTCCGACGGGCAGGCGTTGACGGCCTACGATGTAGCGGCAAGCCTGAAAACCGCAAATGCCAAAGGCTTTTATGCAGGCCGTTTTCGCCACGTAAAAAGCATTGATGTATCCGACGGCAGTGTGGTCATCACCCTGACCACCCCCATGAATAACCTGCCGCTGCTTTTGGATGTCCCCATCGTAAAGGCATCTCAGGTAAATGCCGCCATTCCCTTGGGTACAGGCCCTTATATCCTGGAGGACACTGCCGACGGAAAACAGCTGCGGCGGCAGCCGGCATGGTGGTGTAGTGCCGACCTTCCCATTAGCACCCAAATCATCCCCCTCCACCACGGCACTACGCAAAGTGAATTGTGGGATCTATATAAATTCTCCGGGCTGAGCATGGTGGCCACCGATGCATATGTGGACTTCCGGGGAGATTACGAGCTGTGGGAAAGCGAAAACGGACAATTTTTGTATCTGACCTGCAACACGAAAAGCCCGGTATTTTCCAACAAAACGGTACGCAGTGCACTGACCCACGCCATTGATCGGGATCTGTTGGTGAAAAAATATTTCCGGGGCTTTGCCCACAGTGCAACCCTCCCGGCATCCCCATATTTTCCCCATTACAGTACCGCACTGGCAGAAAAATACAGCTATGCACCGGAAAAATTTGCCCAGGCTGTGACGGATGCCCAGATGACGGGCAAGGCCATCGTACTGCTTGTAAACCGGGAAGATCCCCTGCGTTTGCGCACCGCTCAAGCCATCGCGGAAATGCTCACAGCCGGCGGTTTGACCGTGACCATTCCCGAAGTCACCGGACAGGATTACCTCAACTATCTGAAGTGGGGCGAATTTGATCTGTTTCTGGGGCAAACCAAGCTGTCACCCAACATGGATCTGACGGCATTCTTCTCGGAAAAGGGCGCACTGAATTATGGTTCTCTTACCGATGTGGCTGCAAACGCCATGAGCCTGGAAGCCCTGGCGGACAGCGGCAATTACCAAAGCCTGCACAAGCTGGTGATGGATGACGGACGGCTGTGCCCGATTTTGGTGCGCAGTGACGCAGTCTATGGCCGCCGTGGAACGTTCCCCGGATTGTCTCCCGCCCGGGATAATATTTTCTACTACTCTTTGGGAAAAACCATGGCGGACGCCAAAATTACGCAATAGCACAAAGCCGAAAAGGCTTCTGCTGAAGAAGGCATAAAAAAGGCACCCCGATTGGGGTGCCTCTTTTCATTTAGCAGCAGGTGCGCTCGCAGTTGTTGCCGCACAGGGAGTTGCCGTTGCCGCAGCAGCAGAACAGAACTGCCAGGATGATGATCCACCAAATGCCATTGCCGCAGAAGCCATTGCCGTTACACATAATCGTTACCTCCGAAATTCAATGTTGTGAGCACTCGGCTCATTCCATGGTATTCCGTGGCAGCAAAAAGGTGCAACGCAGTTACTGGAATTTCTCTGCCAGCTGTTCGAAAAAGTCCGCTCCCTTGATGAGGATTTTCTCATCAAAGTTAAAATCATCCGCGTGGAGCGCTGGGGTGTTTCCAAGACCCAGGAAAAAGAACAGGCCCGGCAGGGTCTTCTGATACCAAGAGAAATCCTCGGTGATCATGCTGGGCGTTTCCAGCTCCTTGAAATCCACCAGCTTTCGCACCCGGTCATACAGATCCCCGGGGTTCATCACCGCGGGATACCCGTCATTCATATAGATATTTACCGTACAGCCGGTGCTCCGCTCCACATCCTTGCCGATGGAAACGATACCCGCCCGCAGAGAGTAGAACACATCGTCCTGGAACGCTCGCAAGCTTCCTTCCAGCTTGGTATGGTCAGAAATGGCATTGCGTACCGTGCCGCTTTCCATTTTTCCAAGTTTCAACAGACGGAATACCTTTTTAGGCAGAGCCGCTTCCAGCGCCATAACCCGGCTGTAAAAGCTCACGCCGGCAGCCATGGCATCGTTGCCCTCGCCTGCCTTGGCAATGTGGGCGGATTTTCCGTAAATATCCACCGTCACCTCGCAGGAACGGCTCATCATCTCCTGCCGGCGGCTGAAAATCTCTCCCGCCGTCAGACCCGGCCACAGATGCAGGCCGAAAATCGCCTTGGCCCTGTATTCCTTAAAAACGCCCGTGGCACACAGATCCTTGGCACCACCGGTGGTCTCTTCCGCCGGCTGAAACACCAGCAAGACGTTGTTGGGAAGCTTTTCTTTTTCATTCAGACGCCGAGCCAGCTCCAGCAAAATAGCCATGTGGCCATCGTGACCGCAGGCGTGCATTTTCCCCGGATGGGTGGATGCAAACGACGCCCCGGTGTTTTCCCGGATGGGCAGAGCATCCGCATCAGAACGAAATGCAATCGTATTCTTTGCGCCAAAATCAAAATAAGCGCACAACGCACCATCCATGGGAGAAAAGACACGGCAGTTCAGTTGTTCCAAACCGGACTGCAAATAGGCCATTGTTTTGGGCAATTCCCGATCCAGCTCCGGAATCCGGTGCAGGTCCCGGCGGTCATTGATGATCTGCATAGTTTTCCCTCCAAATACTTTTTTATCATTGTACTTCATTTTCCCATTGGTGTCAATCGCAGGCATATCTCGGAAGATGCACGCATAGGCTACTGCGAGGTGATTATTATGGGGGAGAATCAAATGCATCTGCCGCACCGCCTTACCCTCAATGAGCGGCGGCAGCTTTCCATGACCGGCGTGTCGGAAGTGGTCAGTTTTGACGAAAATGCCGTGGTGCTTCGCACGGAGCTGGGCACCTTGATGATTCAAGGCAAGGAGCTACAGCTGAAGACCCTCTCCCTGGAGGGCGGCCAAGTGGTAGTGGAAGGGTCCGTGGCGGCATTACATTATGAGGAAGCCCGCCCCGCCGGCGGTTGGCTGCGCCGGCTTATGGGATGACGACCCCAGGTATTGCCGCCGGGCGGTTTCTGCAGGGGCTGGTGCTGGGTTTAATGCTTGGAGCGTGGTACGGTTTTTTGCGCCCGTTAGGCCGCCGCAGGCGGATATTAGCGGACTTTTTGTTTGTCATCGGCGTATTCCCAATATGGCTGTATTTCAGTTTTGCCGTATGCCAGGGGGATTTGGGCATTGGGTATCTGGCCAGTCTTTTTGTGGGCGGATTCCTGTTTGACAGCACCATCGGACAGCTTTTACGCCCGGTTTGGTCTAAGGTTTGGGCGCCGATATGGGCACTTTCCCGGTTTGTGCGTAAATTTTTCAAAAAAATAAACGTATTTTTGAAAAAACCATTTGCATCTGGAAAAAAATCGAGTACAATAAAATGGAGAAAAAGTGTTCACACAGGAGGAAGCCCCCATGAGCATCCGCAAAATGCTGAGCCAATTCCGGCTGGTGCCCAAGCGCAGTTCCCGGCTGACCAAAATCGCCGTCTGCGTGGCCATCGTGCTGGCCGTCGTGGCGATCCTGGTGCTCCGCTCCGCCACGCTGGACGCCCAAGCAGAAGCAGACGCATGGCGCAACGAGGCTCAAGTGCAGGAGCAGGAGAAAAGCTATCTGGAAAAACTGTTTGGTAATTTGGGCACTTTAGAGGGTATCAAGGATATTGCAGAAAATCTGCTGGGACTGACTGACCCGGATACCGTTGTCATTCAACCGGAAAATTGATTCATTGGAGGAAGCAAAGCAAACTATGGAGTTAACCGTCGGCGCAATTTTAGAGGGTAAAATCAAAACGATCACAAATTTCGGTGCCTTTGTAGCTCTGCCGGAGGGCAGAACCGGCATGATACATATTTCCGAGGTGGCAAACGCCTACGTCAGTGACATCCGTCAGCATTTGACGGAGGGTCAGGACGTAAAGGTCATGGTCATTGGTTTGGAGAACGGCAAGGTCAACCTGTCCATCAAACGACTGGAGGCCAAGCCTCAGCAGGAGAATCCCGCTTTCCGCAACAACAGCACCACACCCCGTCGGCCTGTCCGGGCCGCCGCGCCCACGCCTCCTCCCGCTCCCAAGACGGCAGATCAGCTGTTTGAAGAGAAGCTGAAGGCTTTCATGTCTGAATCCGACAGCAAAATTTCCGGCATCCGCGCCGAGCACCGCACCAAAAGCCGCAGAAGATAATCTGTTACCGGAGCCCAGCGGCTCCGGTTTTTTCTCTTGTCTTTTCCGCAAAAAATGGTACAATGAAGAAAAAGGCTAAAGGAGCGCTTTTTATGGACGCACAAAGCATCATTGAATATATCCGCACTTCCGAGAAAAAGACCCCCGTTAAGGTCTATGTTTGGGAGAAGAGCTCTGTCCCTTTCCCGGGTTGCAAGGAATTTCCTGCCGGGGAAGGATGTAAGATCGTCTTCGGCGATTGGAAGGACGTTGCACCCGTATTGGAAAACAACGAATTTGCCCATGTGGAGATTGAAAACAACTGCCGCAATTCCGCTATCCCCATGCTGGATATGAAGAACATCCACGCCCGCATCGAGCCGGGTGCTATCATCCGGGAGCAGGTGGAAATCGGCAAGAACGCTGTGATTATGATGGGTGCCATCATCAACATCGGCGCCATCATCGGTGACGGCACCATGATCGACATGGGTGCCATCCTGGGTGGTCGGGCAACTGTGGGCAAGAACTGCCACGTCGGTGCCGGTGCAGTGTTGGCCGGCGTTATTGAGCCTGCCTCCGCAACTCCCGTTATCGTAGAAGACAACGTGCTCATCGGCGCCAATGCCGTGGTCATCGAGGGCTGTCGGATCGGCGAAAACGCCGTGGTGGCTGCCGGCGCGGTGGTGGTGTCCGACGTACCCGCCAATGCGGTAGTGGCCGGATGCCCTGCCCGGGTCATTAAGATGAAGGACGAAAAGACCACCGGCAAGACTGCCCTGGTGGATGCGCTGCGGGAGCTGTGATATGAAAACTGTGGTTATTACCGGAGGAAGCCGGGGTATCGGCGCGGCGGCGGTGGAGCTATTTGCCCAGCAGGGTCACCGGGTGTACTTCCTCTATGAAAAGAACCATGCCGCCGCCGAACAAGTGGCAACAAAGACCGGTGCCACAGCCCTCTGCTGTGATGTAGCCGACAGCTCTGCTGTAAAAAAAGCCTTTGAAGCCATCGGCGATGTGGACATTCTCATCTGCAATACCGGCATCTGCTACTCCGGCCTGATGAGCAGTCTGCCGGAAGAAAACTGGGATCGCATTTTCGATGTGAACGTCAAGGGCATTTATAACTGTGTCAATGCTGCCATGCCAGCGTTTCTGCGCAAGCATGCAGGTTCTGTCGTCACTGTGTCCTCCATGTGGGGGCAGACAGGGGCATCCTGCGAGGCCGCCTACTCCGCCACCAAGGGTGCGGTGATCGCGCTAACCCAAGCCCTTGCCAAGGAGCTTGGCCCCAGCGGCATCCGGGTCAACTGTGTGGCACCCGGCGTGATTTTGACCGATATGTGCACCAATGTAGCTCCGGAAATTTTGGAAAGCATGGCCGCTGACACCCCTGTAGGAAGAAACGGCACACCCATGGATGTGGCAAAAGCCATGGAATACCTGGCAAATGCGGAATTTGTCACGGGACAAGTACTGCCCGTTAACGGCGGTTATGTGATCTAAAATGCGTCATTGCGAGGCACGAAAGTGCCGTGGCAATCCCGTGAAGATTCGGAAACCTGAGGAGGATTGCCACAGTCGCTGTGCTCCTTCGCAATGACGTGAATGTTTAAGGAGAAAAAATTATGAAAATTTCTATCGCTTGCGATCACGGCGCATTGGCGCTGAAAAATACCCTCATCGCCCACCTGACCAAACAGGGGCATGATGTCGTGAATTTTGGCACAGACTCTCTGGAGTCCTGTGACTACCCGGATTTTGCCGCCAGGGCCGCCCAGGCTGTGGCAGACGGAAGCTGTGAAAAAGGCATCGTGCTTTGCACCACCGGCATCGGTGTTTCCATCACCGCCAATAAAGTGAAGGGCGTTCGCTGTGCTCTGCTGAGTGATGTCATGAGCGCCCGTATGACCCGGGAGCACAACGACACCAACGTGATGGCCATGGGTGCCGGCATCGTTGGTGAAAAGCTGGCCATCGAGATCACCGAAACCTGGCTGGGCACCGCCTTTTCCGGGGATGAGCGCCATCAGCGGCGCATCGACAAGGTCATGACCCTGGAGAAATAATGAAAAAGGGACCGCGGCATAAGCCGCGGGCCTTCTTTCAAAGCCGCCCCGAGTATTCCCGAAACGGATAAAAGCTTTATTCTGTAAGAAACTTGTTGACTACGTTCCGAAAGGTCTGCCACGCCTGGCAGTCACAATCTGCCTGCACCTGCAGAGGTCGGGTGTGATCCAGACTCACCATGCCGATAAAGCTCTTGCCGTTGACCTGCTGTGCATCGTTGCCCACCAAAATGGGGAAGGGCTGAACGGTTGCCAACGAAACGAACTCCTGTACTTCCTGGAAGGAACGAAGGGAGATATGAAATTTCTGCATCTTCTTTCCTCCTGTACAAAACGCAAGCGGTGGTGTATAATGACCGTAAAAAGTATAGCAGAAATCTTTTCTGTTTTCAATTCGCATATTTAGAGGATATTATTAAAAACTAGCCTTGGAAATTGGTGAAAATAACAAAATGAAAATTGGTTTTTATACTTTAGGATGCAAGACAAATCAATATGAGACCCAAGCCATGGAGCAGCTTTTGCTTTCAAAAGGCCACGAAATCGGCACTTTTGACGAAAAATGCCACGGCTATATTGTCAACACCTGTTCTGTCACCGCAGTAGCAGACAAGAAAAACCGGGCGGTCATTCGCCGTTGCCGGAAAGAAAACCCGGACGCGGTGATTGGCGTGTGCGGCTGTTACACCCAGCACGACAGCGATGCCGTCCGTGCCCTGGGCGCGGATGTTTTGGGCGGAAGCGGCAACCGGGAAGCATTTGTGGAAATGATGCTTCGCTCCATCACTGAAAAACAGCATTTGGAATCTTTGGATAAGGCCCTGACCCGGAGAGATTTTGAAATCCTGCCCGCCGGCGGCTTGGAGGGCCGTACCCGGGCCATGCTGAAAGTCCAGGACGGGTGCGTGAATTTCTGCTCCTACTGCATTATCCCCTACACCCGCGGACCAGTGCGCTCCGCACCTCTGGATGTCATCACTTCCCAAGCCAAAGAATTGGCGGAAAAAGGTTACAAAGAACTCATCGTCACCGGCATCGAAATCGCCAGCTGGGGTGTCGACCTGCCGGGCAAGCCCCCTATGAGCGACATGCTCAGCGCGATCTGCGAAGCCGTACCCCAAATGCGTGTGCGCCTGGGCAGTTTGGAGCCCCGGGTCATCACAGAAGCATTCTGCAAAAAAATGGTGAACTACCCCAACCTGTGCCCCCAGTTCCACCTGTCCATGCAGTCCGGCTGTGACAGCGTTTTGGCGCGTATGAAGCGCAAGTACGACACTGCCCGGTATTATGAAAGTGTTATCCTTCTGCGAAATTTCTTCCCCGGTTGCGCCATCACCACGGATATGATCGTGGCTTTCCCTGGAGAAACAGAGGAAGAATTTGAAGAAAGCCTGTCCTTTATCCAAAAATGTGCCTTTGCGGATATGCACATTTTCCCCTATTCCCGCCGTCCGGGAACGCCTGCAGACAAAATGCCCGGTCAGCTGGGCAACGCTACCAAGGAAGAGCGCAGTCGCCGGGCTATTGCCATCGCGAACGAAATGAATCTTGCTTACCGGCAATCCCTTGTGGGCACAGAGCAGGAAATCCTTTTTGAAGAAACCGAAGCGGGCTTTGACACCGGCCACGCCCCCAATTATGTGAAGGTATATGTGCCCGCCACCGGAAGGCGCAACGAAATTGTCCGGGCGAAAATTACCGGTCTGTGCGCCGACGGCCTGCTGGGAAATGAAATGGGCAATCAAACCAATCCCAAACGATAAAAAGATACTTATTTGTGCAAAACAAATACTTTACAACAGGTTTTTTCTAATGTATAATGGTATCGTATGGGGTCTAAGTCCCTATCGCATTATATACCATACTGCATTGCAGTAATTTTTTGAATGGAGGAATTTCCAATGTCCGTTAAAGTTGCTATCAATGGTTTTGGCCGTATTGGCCGTCTGGCTTTCCGTCAGATGTTCGGCGCTGAGGGTTTCGAGGTTGTCGCTATCAACGACCTGACTTCTCCCGCTATGCTGGCTCACCTGCTGAAGTATGACTCCACCCAGGGCGCTTACGCTAAGCCCTTCGGTGCGCACACTGTCGAGGCCGGCGAGGACAACATCGTTGTTGACGGCAAGAAGATCACCATCTACGCTAAGGCTAACGCTGCTGAGCTGCCCTGGGGCGAGCTGGATGTAGACGTTGTGCTGGAGTGCACCGGCTTCTACACTTCCAAGGCTAAGGCTCAGGCTCACATCGACGCCGGCGCCAAGAAGGTCGTTATCTCTGCTCCCGCAGGCAACGATCTGCCCACCATCGTCTACAATGTCAACCACGAGACCCTGACCAAGGAAGACAACATCATCTCCGCTGCTTCCTGCACCACCAACTGCCTGGCTCCCATGGCTAAGGCTCTGAACGACCTGACTCCCATCGAGTCCGGCATCATGTGCACCATCCACGCTTACACCGGCGACCAGATGATCCTGGACGGTCCTCAGAGAAAGGGCGACCTGCGCCGTAGCCGCGCCGGTGCAATCAACATCGTGCCCAACTCTACCGGTGCTGCCAAGGCTATCGGCCTGGTTATCCCCGAACTGAACGGCAAGCTGATCGGCGCTGCTCAGAGAATCCCCACCCCCACCGGTTCTACCACCATCCTGAACGCTGTGTGCGCTAAGAGCGTCACCAAGGACGAGATCAACGCCGCCATGAAGGC
>JAZURL010000025.1:0-69682 GCA_045606205.1 Faecousia sp.
GCTGGCTATGGGCGACTGCGCCATCAACCTGAGCTATGAGGACAGCGTGGACAAGGAGGGCAATGTGACCGTTTCCGCCGCCCGTAAACTGGCTGAGGTGGCTGTGGAAACCGCCAACACCGCCAAGGTCTTCGGCATTGATCCCAAGGTTGCCATGCTGAGCTTCTCCACCAACGGCTCCGGCAAGGGCGGCACTGTGAAGCTGAGCCACGATGCCACCATCGAGGCCAAGGCTATGGCACCCGACCTGGCCATCGACGGCGAGATGCAGTTCGACGCCGCCGTCGCTCCCGAGGTTGGTCAGCTGAAGTTCCCCGGCTCTGCCGTTGCCGGCTACGCCAACACCTTCATCTTCCCCTGCATTGAAGCCGGCAACATCGGCTACAAGATCGCACAGCGTTTGGGCGGTTTTGAGGCTTACGGCCCCATTCTGCAGGGCCTGGCCGCTCCCATCAACGACCTGTCCCGTGGCTGTAACGCCGACGAGGTCTATAAAATGGCTATCATCACCGCCGCAATGGTGTAATTAAGGAACATACAACCCCCGGGACCCCCGGGGGTTTGTTGTAGCCTTGGCCCCTTCTGACGTGGGTGGTGCTCTGCGCAGCAGAGCAAAATCTAAATGCTTGCCGGGACAAGCATACCAAGATTCATCGCTGGCAAAAATCTTTGATTTTTGACTGGGGGAGAGATCGTTATTTTCTCTCCCTCCGTGTTCGCCTAACCGCGAATCCACCTCCCTTCTCAGAGGGAGGCAAGCCGCCTACGGCGGTTATATCCCAATATTTCCATGCATACACTCCCCCAGGAGGGGATTGTTATGCGCAAACGGGATTTGCTTTTGATTGCTGTGGCACTTTGCACCACATTGGCGGTGGCAGGGCATTTGCTGGCGAAAAATATCATGGCGGCCACCGCCGGTTCCTGGGGGCTGAGCTTTCGGCAGGAGGGGTACGCCCCCATTGCCCCGGCATCCAACCGGGAATTGGCTCGCGTAGATGCTACCTATTTGGGGGACACTACACAAAAGGTGCTGTATCTGACCTTCGATGCCGGCTACGAAAATGGCTGTACCGTGCAGATTTTGGATATTCTCAAAAAGCATAATGTGCCGGCAGCCTTTTTCCTGGTAGGCAACTACATGCAAACCCATCCGGACTTGGTCAAGCGGATGGCTGACGAGGGCCACATTGTGGGCAATCACACCATGCACCACCCGGACATGAGCAAAATCAGCACCGAGGATGCATTCCGGGCAGAATTAGAGGGCGTGGAAGCGCTTTATAAAGAGATCACTGGCAAAGAATTGCCCAAATTCTACCGCCCGCCCCAGGGAGTGTACAGCCAAAAGAATTTGGAAATGGCCCAGAAATTGGGCTATAAGACGGTTTTTTGGAGTCTTGCCTATGTGGACTGGAATAACGATTCCCAGCCCACGGCGGAATACGCTTTCTCAAAACTCCTGCCCCGGACCCACAACGGTGCCGTGGTGCTGCTTCACTCCACAAGCCAGACCAATGCCCAAATTTTGGACGAACTGCTGACCAAATGGAAGCAAATGGGCTATTCGTTTGCATCCGTGGAGGCGTTGTTTTCATGATAATTTGGGGCGATGCCCACATCGCCCCGTTTTGCAAAAATCAGAGATTGTCACAGTCCGTTGGGTCTCAGATTGACAATTCTTGGGTCTTGCTGTGCATATTCTTTTATGTTATAATCCTGGCAAAGGAGGGATACCATGGAATTGAAAGAAGGTCTTATTTCTGTTGTCAAAGCCGACCGGGAGGGGGATGTATACTGCCCCATTTGTCACAAGATCCTCCATGTGGAGGAGGGCCAGGTGATCCCCCGTTGTTGCGGCAAAGTTATGGAAATGATGGATTAAAAAACGGCTCGCCAAGCGAGCCGTTTCGTTATTTTTTCTTCAAATAATGCAAACAGATCATGAGCAGAACTGCCCAACCGAAAAGGCCGATCACCCACACCTGTGAGCAGATCATGGGGGTGGACACCAAGATGAGCATCCAGTACAGCACCAGGCCCCAAGCTTCGGACGCCTGAAAGGACACAAAATTCAGCAGAATCATCACCAAAGTCAAGCTGAGGCTGATGATGCTCAAATTGCGAATGCTCTTCAGTGTTTTGGCTCGCTTATTTTGCACCGCCTCGTAGATCAAAAATCCCGGGGGCACAAAAAAGCCTAAGCTCAGCAGTAAAAACAGCCCGGAAAGCGCCCCGGGTGCAACCGGAAAGAACGCGCAGACCGTGCACACCGCGTAGGCCACCGCCCAAATGATCCATATTTTTTTCATCTTATCCATAGAAATGCTCCTTTTTTACTGGAACTACCCCTATTTTGCCTTACAATGAGGCGTCTGTCAAGAAAAAATACTGGACAGAAAGGTGCAAATTTGCTATAATCAGTCCATAATAAAAGGAAGGGAGCCCGAAAATATGAGATGTCCCTTTTGCGGTGATTTAGAAAGCAAGGTGGTGGATTCCCGTCGCTCAGAAGATGGCGACAGCATTCGCCGCCGCCGGGAGTGCATCGCCTGCCAGCGCCGGTTCACCACTTACGAAACGGTTGAAAGTCTGCCCATTATCGTAGTCAAGCGGGACGGCACCCGTCAGAGCTTTGACCGGAACAAGATCCTCAATTCCATGGTCCGCGCTTGCGACAAGCGGAAGGTGGACCTGACGGACTTGGATAAGATCACCACCGAGATTGAGCAGTCCATCCAGAATTCTCTGGAGCGGGAGGTCAGCACCGATCGTCTTGGCGAGATGGTCATGGCTCGACTGAAACCTCTGGACGAGGTGGCGTACATCCGTTTTGCATCTGTCTATCGCCGATTCCAGGACGTGAACGGCTTTATTCAGGAGATCAAACAGTTTTTGGAGAAGAAATAATCTATGGAAAGTGCTGCAAGTGAATTGAATCTTGGCGCGCTTCTGCCAGATCTTGGCACTGTTATGGGCTGGATTGAGCTTGCTTTCCGGGTAGCGGTGATGGCAGGGCCCATCCTGCTGCTGGGCTTTGGCCTGGTGTATCTGCTCTCGCCCCCAAAAGAGGCTAATTACGGCCTTGGATACCGGTTTTGGTGGGGTATGGCAAGCAAGGATGCATGGCAATATACCCAGCGCATCGCCGGGCTTGTGTGGTCGGCCTTGGGTGCGGCACTTACGGTCATCATGGCAATCGTCTGCAGCTTTTTCCGGGGAATGGATCCCATGGATATGGCCTGGGCTGCAGGCATTTGCGTGATCATAGAATTGGTGCTGGTGGCCGCCGCTTGCATCGCCATTAATGTAGTGGTGATGAAGAAGTTCGATAAGGACGGCTACCTGCGGGATGAAATGATAGAAGAATAGGGAACACCGGCTGATGGAATCCATCAGCCGGTGATTTTTTTATCCCTGATTGCGCTTTTTCATCAGCTGGCGCATGCGCTCGGAATGATCTAAAATCCGCTTGCGGATACGCAGGCTCTTGGGGGTACATTCCAGCAGTTCATCGTCGGCCAAAAATTCCAAACACTGCTCCAAGGAAAACACCCGGGGCGTGGTCAGCCGGAGGGCTTCATCCGAGCCGGAGGCACGCATGTTGGTCAGTTGCTTGCGCTTGCAGACATTGACGTTCATATCTTCGTTGCGGCTGCAAATGCCCACCACCATGCCGGCGTACACCGGTGTGCCCGGGCCAATGAACAGCGCGCCCCGCTCCTGGGCGGCGGCCAGACCGTAAGTCACAGCCTCGCCGGTCTCAAAGGACACCAAAGACCCCACCTGACGGCGTTCGATCTCGCCCTTCATGGGTGCGTACGAATCCAAAACAGAGGACATGATGCCCTCACCACGGGTGTCGGTCAAGAATTCATTCCGATAGCCGAAAAGGCCACGGGAGGGAACTAAAAATTCCAGGCGGTAGCGACCTCCCATGGGGGTCATGGCCAGCAGGACACCCTTGCGGCGGCCCATTTTTTCGATGACCGCGCCCATGCACTCTTCCGGCACATCCGCAACCATCCGTTCAATGGGCTCGCAGGTCTTGCCGTCGATTTCTTTGGTCAGTACGCGGGGTGTGGACACAGAGAATTCAAAGCCCTCCCGGCGCATGGTCTCCATCAGGATAGACAGGTGCATCTCGCCGCGACCGGCCACATTGAACGCATCCGTTCCCTGCTCGGTAACATGAAGGGAAACATCCTTCAGAAGTTCCTTTTCCAGCCGATCCCGCAGGTTTCGGGAGGTGACAAATTTGCCCTCCTTGCCTGCAAATGGAGAATCGTTGACCGCAAAGGTCATTTCGATGGTGGGGTCGGAAATTTTTACAAAGGGCAGGGGATCCACATTCAGCGGATCACAAAGGGTGCGACCAATGGTAATGTCCGCCATACCGCTCAGCGCCACAATTTCGCCTGCAGATGCGCTCTGCACCGGGGCTTTGCCTAATCCGTCAAAGGTATACAGGGCAACCACTTTGCCCTTTTGCTTAATCTCGGGGTCGTGGAAGTCGCAAATGGTCACTTCCTGGTTGACCTTGATCGTTCCTTGCTCAATACGGCCCACGGCGATTCGGCCCACATACTCATTATAGTCGATGGAGGACACCAGCAGATGCAAGGGTGCATCTGCATCGCCCTGCGGGGGATCGATATACTGCACGATGGTCTCAAAGAGGGGGGTCAGATCCGTGCCCATTTCGTCAGGGGAGTAGCTGGCTGTACCCTGGCGGCCGGAGCAGAAAACAGTGGGGGAGTTGAACTGCTCATCGGTGGCTTCCAGTTCCAACAGCAGTTCCAAAACTTCGTCCATCACTTCGTGCACCCGGGCATCGGGCTTGTCCACCTTGTTCACCGCCACGATCACCTTGTGGCCCAGTTCCAGGGCTTTCTGCAGGACGAAACGGGTCTGGGGCATGGGACCCTCGGCGGCGTCCACCAAGAGAATGACGCCGTTGACCATTTTTAAGATCCGCTCCACCTCGCCGCCAAAATCCGCGTGGCCAGGGGTGTCCACGATGTTGATTTTTGTATCCTTATAATATACGGAAGTGTTTTTCGCCAAAATGGTAATGCCACGCTCCCGTTCCAGGTCGCCGGAGTCCATGACCCGGTCCTGGGTGGCCTGATTTTCACGGTAAATACCGCCCTGCTTCAAAAGCTCGTCCACCAAGGTGGTCTTGCCGTGGTCGACATGGGCGATGATGGCTATATTGCGGATTTTTTCTTGTGCGGCCATAATTCGCGCTCCTTTGCTGCGTAACTGTCTTATGATGATCTTACCAACAAGAAAATATACCACAATTTATAAGAAAATGCAACAAATATCCTTTGCCCTCACCATTTCTATCCCATAAAAATAGGCCCGAATTTCTTCGGGCGGACAAAGGCATTCTTTATTCAAGATTGAGTTTTTTGGTGATGATCCATCGGATCACAAGAAATTCAATCAGCACAAATATGGTTGTCAGCAAGATCACACCCCACATGAAAATGTGGACGCTTGCAATCGGATGCAGGTAGATCCAGTATGCGATGTCTACAAAAATACCGGACATTGCCACTGCAGAGAGTAAAATCGTAAGGACAGTAGCAACGACCTGGGAAATGATGTAGAAAACAAAATACGCTCCCACTGCCGCAAGAATCCGGTTTTTCTTGGAAAGCTGACCGATGGAAATAAAGGTGTAGTACAGCATAACGCTGGAAAAAGATGCCGCCAAAAGCAGGATTACACACTCGCCGCCGACCAGTACGCTGTGAATTCCAATCACTTTGTACAGTTCTGCTGGAATGCCAATCAGTGTGCGCCAAATTTCCGTCAGCGCCTCTCCGGGGATGACAATACAGGCAGACAGCGCCACCATAATCAAGGTGATCCAGTCAATGCTGACTGCGGTCACTGCCTTGACTGCAATATGCTGGCCTGCCGTCACCGGCAGAGTAAAGGACAGATAGCCCTCAGAGGTAAATAGGTTTTTGTAAAACCGGGTGATCCCCATAGCCAAGGAAAAGAGAAATGCCGCAATAACGGAAAAGGCGTAGATAATGAGGGAAAAGGTGCTGATAATTTCGTAAGCAGTGGTGTCGCTTTCAAAAATCAGAATGATTCTGGTCGCTGCGGCAATGGTCAGCAAAATGCTGTAAACGATGGCCATAACCCGCGCGTAGGCGATAAATTCGTGCTTAAACAGTTTCTTTACCATTTGAACACCTCCCTAAACAATTCGTCAACACTCTTTTCGTGTTCCGTCCGGATCTCATCCACGGTCTTTTGCAGTACAATATTGCCGTTTTTCAGGAAGATCACTTCATCCAAAACCTGCTCAATGTCAGAGATCAGATGGGTGGAGATGATCACCGTGGCCTGGGGATTGTAGTTGTTGATGATGGTGGAGATCACATAGTCACGGGCGGCGGGGTCTACACCGGCGATGGGTTCGTCCAGCACATACAGCCGCGCATTTCGGCTCATAACAAGGATCAGGCAAACCTTTTCCTTGTTTCCCTTGGAAAGGGTTTTCAGTTTTTTATCCGGCGCGATATCCAGCCGGGCGAGCATTTCGTAGGCCACCTCGGGACGGAAATCTTCATAAAAATCGGCAAAATACGCAACGATTTGCTTCACCGTCATCCAGGAATTTAAGTAACTGTTATCCGGCAAATACGCCACCTGTTTTTTTGTTTCTACCCCAACGCTTTGGCCGTCTATCAGAATTTCTCCCTTGGAAGGCGTAAGCAGACCGTTCAGCAATTTGATCAAGGTGGTCTTGCCGGAACCGTTCGGGCCTAAAAGACCCACGATCTTACCGCTTTCCAGGGTAAAACTGATGTTGTTAAGCGCGGTAATACTACCGTAATTCTTAGACAAATCATTGCAACGAACAATTTCACTCATACTTTCCACTCCTTTATATATTCCTTGACCGCCGCGGCGTCCATGCCCAGGATGCGCATAGATGCAAAATAATCGGCGGTTTTTTGCGCCAAAATGCCAGCGAATACCTCCTTGGCCAGGGAAATATCCTCGCCAACATACCAACCGGAACCCCGTACGGAATACAAAATTCCCTTTCGTTCCAATTCTTCCAGGGAATGCTGCACCGTGTTGGGATTGACCCCTGCCTCCACCGCGATCTCCCGTACAGAGAGGATCTTTTCGTGGGGGGCAAACTTGCCGCCCGCAATTCTGAGGCAAAGTTGCTCGGAGATCTGCGGACAAATGGGCCTTTGCTTATCGATAATCCAATCCATCTGATCACTCCTTTCAAAAATTGTATTACCTAACTAATACAATAGTACAATAACTTTCCAAAAATGTCAATGCCTTTGTTAAAAATTGCTTGCACAGAAAGATAAAAAATTTTTCTAAATGCGAATAATTCTTATTGACAAATAGAAAAGCGTGTGTTATGATGTCCTTGTAAACAAGAATCATTCTTATTTAGGAACAGGAGGTCATCATGGAGAAAACATCCAAACACTTTCGCAAGCGCGACGCCATCCTGACTTGCCTGCGCGAAACCAAAGTGCATCCTTCCGCTGACTGGGTCTATAACCAGTTAAAGCCGGAAATTCCCGACCTGTCGCTGGGCACTGTGTATCGAAACCTCTCCCTATTTAAGGAACAGGGGATGATCCAAAGCCTGGGCACAGTCAAGGGTGTGGAGCGCTTTGACGGGGATACCCATTCCCATGTCCACTTCATCTGCACCGAGTGCGGATGCGTGCAGGACATTGAGGGGATGCCCAATCTGCCAAGCCTGCGGGCGGCGGCAGAGCATGACCTGGGCAGTCAGATCACAGGCTGTCAAATAACTCTTACCGGCATGTGCCGGAACTGTAATGAATCTAACAAGGAGGAAGCGGTATGAAGAAGTATGTTTGCACTGTCTGCGGCTATGTCTACGAAGGCGACGAACTGCCCGAAGATTACGAGTGCCCTCTGTGCGGCGTAGGCCCCGACCAGTTTGAAGAAGAAGCTTAATTTATTGAAATAAAAGTTAAAAATCACACATATTTGGAGGAAAAGATTATGAAAAAATTCGTTTGCCCCGTTTGCGGTTATGTCCACGAAGCTGAAGTAATGCCCGAGGGCTTTGTTTGCCCCGTTTGTAAGGTTCCCGGCACCAAGTTTAAGGTGATGGAAGAGGGCAAGCTGGCCGCTGAGCATGAGTACGGCGTCTATGCCAAGACCGTCAAGAATAACCCCGACATCTCTGAAGAGGACAAGAAGTTCATCTTCGAGCAGCTGATGGCCAATTTCAACGGCCAATGCGCGGAAGTGGGTATGTACCTGTGCATGGCCCGGATCGCACACCGTGAGGGTTACCCCGAGATCGGCCTGTACTGGGAGAAGGCCGCCTACGAAGAGGCTGAGCATGCTGCCAAGTTCGCAGAGCTGCTGGGCGAGGACCTGGAGCCCAACATGAAGGCTACCACCAAGGATAACCTGGCATGGCGCGTGGACTGCGAGTTCGGCGCAACCGCCGGCAAGTTCGACCTGGCCAAGTGCGCCAAGCAGAACGGCCTGGATGCCATCCACGACACCGTCCATGAGATGGCCCGCGACGAAGCAAGACATGGTCTGGCTCTGAAGGGTCTGCTGGAAAGATATTTCAAGTAAGATAACAAAACCAAGAGGACAGAACAATCGTTCTGTCCTCTTACTACTATCTAGCACACAAAAACGGGCAACTGAACATCAGCGAATTGGCAGGGGTCTGCGACATCAGCAGAACCACAGTCTACAAGTATAAAGCCCTTTTGGAGGGAAAAGCCTAGGTAGTGCTATAATTTCTTGTTTTTCAGATAAGAATTTTTAGATGATTGCTCCAGCAATAGCATAGTCGTACAGTAACCCACGCAGCGCTATATTGGCATTGAATCACAAGGAATTGATCAAGCAATTCAAAACCATGCACACTTGATATTAAAGAACCGGGAGATTTTTCTCCCGGTTCCTGCTCACGTCCCTCACTGCTTATTGTGTCAGTTCTGAAAAGATATTTCGCCATCTAAACAAACTACTGCTGACGCAACGTGATAATTATTATCTCCAAGACTTATATCCTTCCATTGTTCCATAGAGCCCGCATAAGTTATACTGGTTATGTGTGTGCAACCATAGAAGGCGCCGCTTCCAATGCGGGCCACGCTATTGGGGATAGAGATGCTAATCAATCTTTCACAGCCATAGAATGCTTGGTCCCCAATTTTGGTCACACCATTTGGAATGTTGATACTGGTTAAGTTGTCGCAGTCGTAGAAAGAATAGGCCGCAATTATAGATACACCATTTGGAATGTTGATACTGGTTAAGCTGTCGCAATGAGAGAAGGCAAAAGCACCTAATTTTGTTACACCATCCGGAATAACGATACTGGTCAGGCTTTCGCAACTAGAGAAGGCATAATCCTCAATGCTAATCACGCTATCCGGGATATTGATCGTTGTCAAGCTGCTGCACTTACTGAAGACACCGGTCTTGAGGTTAGTCACGCCCTCTGGAACGTTGATACTAAGCAAGCTTTTGCATCCATTGAAGGCATTGCTCCCAATGCTAGTTACGCCAGCTGGAATATTGATACTAGTCAATCTTTCACAACTGGAGAAGGCCCTGTTCCCGATACTGGTTACACTGTGGGGAATAATAATGCTTTTGATGGTATAGCATTCCTCAAAACAATTAGCACCAATAGTAGTCACAGGTAAACCATTATGCATATTGGGAATAACTATGTCCCTATCTACACAAGAACCAATATCTGAAACTATGTAGTAAGTTCTATCGCTACTTAATTCAAACACAAGTCCCTCGCTAGGCTTTAGTGTACCACAGATACTACATTTATCATCTGTATATGCATGACCAATGACCGGGATTTCAGTCTGCGCAATTAGACAAGTGTTGCATATGCCGCAATGACTACCTTCAGTCTTGCCCGCTGTAGTGCACGTGGCGGCAACAGCAGGATCTTTAACAGGAGAATGTCCGTTGGCTATACCTTCTGTCACCTTGCAAACAGTGCATGTTTTAGGGATTGTACAGGTAGCATCCTGCCAACTGTGATTGTGGGTATCAACAGGGGGTTCGGTTATGGGTGGTTCGGTTATAGGTGGTTCGGTTACGAGAGGTTCGGTTATAGGTGGTTCGGTTACGAGAGGCTCGGTTACAGGAGGTTCAGTTACACTTGTATTGGTACTAGTGATTGTATTTGCGGCACCTCCTGTGGTGCCGTCAGGTACATCCTCTCCACAGGCACAAAGGGACAAACACATTATGACTGCCAAGATCAGAGATAACGCTTTTCTTATAGTAATCGCCTCTTTCTGTAAAATAAAAAGTGCGTAGCCAAAGCTATGCGCTAAAAACGCATAGCCCTATTTGATGATAGAATAGTACCACACCCATTCGCAAAAATCAATTCGTTTTAGAAACTTCTTCCTTTTCTCTCATAGCGTTTTCGTCTTTTGTGCTAAATCTTGTGCTAATTGAGAAAAGCATTGAAAATTCAACACTTTTCGTGACGAGGCCCGACATGGCCTGGCTCTGAAGGGTCTGCTGGAGAGATATTTCAAGTAAGCGGCGAGCCGCCGCTGGCAACGCGAGCCTGAAAGATCGGTAGTAATCGCTACGCCATTGGGCTCACCCGATTCGTTACCATTTAATTGTAAAACACAACCCGGGGCGGCCCAATAGCCTCCCCGGATATGGCTTCTCCTTGAGGAGAAGCTGTCGCCACCGCAAGGTGGTGACTGATGTGGTGTAGGCCGCATAGCGGCCGTAGTAATTTAATTTGTCGCCTCAGGCGACACCACCACATCCGCCAAAAATCAAAGATTTTTGCCACCTTCTCCTCAAGGAGAAGGCTTTTTTTATAAAATCACCAGTTCGAACAGCGCCAGGATGATCAAAAATGCGAAATTGAAGACGGAAAACAGCAGAACATAATACCGGGTCTTGCCTTTGTTGTTTTTGGTGTACTCCCGGAATGTGATCAGACTGGCAAGGGATGAGATCAGCGTACCCACGCCGCCGATGTTCACACCCAACAGCAGTTCCTTGTAATTTTCCGTGAATTGGGACAGCAAAATCGCCGACGGCACATTGCTGATCACCTGGCAGGACAGCACCGAAAACAGCAGGGTGCTCTTTTCCAACAGCATAGAGAACAGATTACGTACGACCTCGATCCGTGCCATATTCCCGGAAAAAATGAAGAAAAAAACAAAGGTCAGCAGGAGCGGATAGTCCACCATTTTCAGGGCTTTCCGATCCATGAACAGCAGCACCGCCGGGATCACGATCAAACCGATCCAGTAAGGGATGCCCCGGAACACGATGGCGATCGCTAGGGTAAACAGCAGCAAATAAATCACTGTGCGCCATACGGGAAGCACCACTTTTTCGTCCTGCAGTTCCAATGGCTCGGGCTTAACAAAGATCAGACAGCACAGGGTGATCAATGCAACCGACAGCAAAAACGGCGGTGCCATAATCAGCATAAACTCCCCGTTGGGGATGGCAAATTTGGTGTAGAGATACAAATTTTGGGGGTTTCCAAAGGGCGTGAGCATGCCGCCTAAATTGGCCGCAACATTCTGCATAATGAAGGTAAAGGCCATATAGTTACCTTTTCCCGTGGAAGAGAGCACGAAAAGTCCCAAAGGCAAAAAGGTCAAAAGTGCCATATCGTTGGCGATGAGCATGGAGCCGACAAAAGTTATGTAAACTAGCGCCAAGATGCTCAAACGGGCGTTTTTGCAGAGTAAGACGATTTTTCTTGCCAAAATATAAAAGAAGTTGATGTTTTTCAGTGCGCACACCACTGCCAGCACACAAAACAGGCAGGTTAATGTTTTTACATCGAAATAATCAAGATATGCTGCGTCCGGCGCAACGATAAAACAGGTGATCAGCGCCGCGGCCATAGCAACCACCATGACCACATTTTTCTTGACAAAATTCGCCGTTCCCTGAAACAAATTGGGTCTTTTCATACTATCCCTTCTTTCTCAGCCCGGAATATTATGGTACAAATTTGGAATTTTGTCAACAAAAACCCTGCGCGGCTTGTTCGCGCAGGGTTTCTTATGCTTAGTTGCTCGCGCCCATGAGGATCTTGGCCAAATCGGAATTCTGATCCAAAATGATGGTCTTATCGCTTCCTGTAAGGCTTGCCTTCAATGCATCCAAGGCCAGGATAAATTCATAGAACTCCTGTTTTTCCTTGGAATTGTAGGCTTCCGCCAGCAGGCGCATATACTCGGCCTCGCCCTCAGCTTCCAGGACGGCTGCCTGTGCCTCGGCGTTGGAGACCATGATATTCACCTGCTTATCCACGTCGTTGCGGATCTTGGAGGCTTCAAAGTTGCCGTTGGCAGCGTACTTTTCCGCCATCTGATTCCGCTCGGAGATCATGCGGGTGTACACCGCGTTCAGATTGGAATCTGGCAGGTCAAACCGCTTGATTTTCACGTCCTCCACCTCAATACCGTAGGCCTTGGCCTGCTCATTGACCGTGGTGGTAATGGATTCATAAATGTCATTGCGCTCTCCGCCGTCGTTCATGTTGATGATGTCGGACTGCTTCAGATTGCCCAAAGCAATCTTCAGCGCGGTATATGTAATGGCGTCCAAGCGCTCCTCGGCAACAGAGGTGGTGCCCAATGCCCGGTAAAACTGCTGAGGATCCTGGATATTCCACAGAATGTAGCAGTCAACGGTCATATTCTGCTTGTCGGAGGTGATGACGGCAGAGGGCGGAATATCGTACAGCTGGGTGGCCTTGGAGAAGTACTTCACAGAGTCGATAAAGGGGATCTTGAAGTGCAAACCGGCTTCTGTCTCGGTGTTGACGATCTCAGAGAACCGGAAGGTACAGGCGTACTCGTTCTCTTTCACGGTATACACGCTGGAGAAGGCAACGATCACCAGCACCAACGCAATGGCGCTGATCCAAATTGTTTTTTTCATATCAGTTACCTCCTACAATGGATTCCAGTGGCAGCAGCATGTTCATGGAATTGCTGTCACCGGTGTTGATATACACCTTGACACCGGGCAGAATCTGCGAAATGGTCTCATAATACATACGGGACTGGGTGATATCGGGATTTTGTGCGTACTCTGCGTACATGGCGTTGAACATGGCCACAGCTTCCATAGCCTCGTTGATGCGCTTTTGCTTCAGATACTGGGCATTTTGCAGGAGCTTGTCGGCCTGGGCTTCTGCTTCGGGCAGTTTTGCGTTCTGATATGCCTTGGCATCGTTTACCACGGCTTCGGCGTTCTGCTTGGCCGTTTCCACGGCTTTAAATGCTTCCACAACGGCCAGCGTGGGAGGTTCGGCATCCTGAATGCGCACATCAATGAGGGTCAGACCCACATCATATTCTGCCAGGATCCCGGAGACCAGTTCCTTGACCTGCAACTGAATGTTTTCCTTGCCGTCGGTGAGCACAGCGTCCACGGTAGACGAACCCACCACGTTACGCACTTGGCTCTGAATGAGGTTTTTCAAGATCAGCGCCGGGTCATTGGCAGAGAATAGATACTGCACCGGATCGGAGATTTTGTACTCCACGAAAAAGTCCACGTTGACGATGTTGTAGTCACCGGTGATCATGGTGCTTTCGTCGGTGACGGTTTTGGTAGAGCCGTCGGAATTGGTGATGTAGCCCAGTTCGATCTTCTGGTACACATTCACGTCCACCTTATGGGCCCGCTGGATACCGAAGGGAGCTTTGAAGTGCAGGCCGGGATCTGTGATGTCGGTGACCTTGCCAAGGGTGGTCACTACCGCCTGCTGTTTGTCATCCACGGTGTAGAAACTGGTCAGCACGCCCACCAGGACGAAAATGCCCAGCAGACTCCACAGGACAATGTTGCGGATTTTTTTGAAATTCACTGGTTTTGGGGATTTAAATGAAAAATTGTATGTGCCGTTTATCATAGTTTACTCCTTTCAATGGGTCAATGATTGTCAAGCTCCGATGCCATGGCCACAGCTTGCTGACGAAGCAAGGATGCAGCCCAGGCTGTGAGCATAACTTTTAACACTTTTTCCACCCGGTCTCGGGCGCCGGGAATGGGCTCTGCATAATTGGCCAGCACTTTTTGAATGTATTTGTCCCGGCCAACCGGATCGTTCATCTGGCGATGATGGGCCGCCAAACGCAGAAAGAGAAAATACAGCTGACTGTCATCGATGAGATCGTCACTCTCATCATCCAGATGGCCGTTGATGTAAGTCATCAGACTGCAGATTTTCTCCATAGATAGAGCATCCTTCAGCATATTGATGTTGATGATGCGGCAGAGTTGGCGCAGCGTATACTTTTTGCCCGCGGGTTTCGTCAAGAAGCCCCGTTTGACCCAGTTTTGAATGGTGTAGGGCTCTAAACCGGTGACCGCGGCCACTTGACTGAGCACCATACCGCCGCCCAAAAACATGGCGGCAAATTTTTCTTGCGCCTGGTCGGACTCTCCTACGGGTGCACGGAGGACCGTGCCGGGAATATTCCACTCCATTGGGGTGCCTCCTTTTTATTTGGTGAGATAATAATATCATGTGGTCACTTGACTGTCAATAGTAATTAATGAACTATTTGTAAATAATTATATACCCGAAGGTGCCCTTGGGTCTTGATAGCTATTCCAATATTTCCCCTCACAATTCCACATTTTTCTCTTTACTGGGGTAAAAAAATGATGTATAATAAGAAAAACTATGAACTTAAAGGGGTGTGTGGCATGAGTTGCATAAAATGCGGCAAAAAGCTGGGCGCGTCACAGGTGTTTTGTGACGAATGCCTGGAGAAAGCGGCGCAGTGCCCCGTGAATCCAAGTGCGGTCGTACGGCTTCCGGATCGGTCCGCCCAACCAATAGTAAAGAAAAAGCCCAGCCGCCGCCTATATTTTTGGAATATGGAAAACGAGATTGGCGCACTCCAGTCCAAAATCCGCTGGCTTCGTTTTGCGCTGATCGTGGCAATTCTGGGCTTTTTGCTTTCTGTTGTATTGATCTTTATGCTTCTGTACTGGCAGGGACGACTGGATTTTATTGCCCGTCTTCTGACCATTTGACTTATGGAATGTTTCACGTGAAACATTCCATCCCCCATATACGATCATTGTTTCACGTGAAACAATAAGGAGGTGCCCCATGGGTAAAATCATTGCTGTTGTCAATCAGAAGGGCGGTGTTGGAAAAACCACAACTGCCGTTAACCTAACCGCAAGCCTGCATGACTTGGGGCTGAAAGTCCTGCTCTGTGATTTTGACCCCCAGGCTAACGCTACTTCCGGCCTTGGTCTGGAAAAGAAAAAGCTGAAGCACTCTGTCTATGACGTGATCATCAATGATGTCCCCGCAAAGGATGCCATCATTTCTACGAAGTTCGGAGATGTGCTTCCTGCTTCAGCGGACCTGGCTGGCGCGGGCGTGGAGCTTTTGGCTATTGATGATCCTAACTACCGTCTAAAAAAGGCCTTAGCCGAGATCAAAGAAGATTACGATGTGATCTTTATCGACTGCCCACCGTCCTTGGAAATGCTAACACTGAACGGCATATCTGCAGCAGATGGTATTCTGATCCCGGTGCAGTGTGAATATTTTGCCCTGGAGGGCCTGTCAGATCTGATGACCACCATGCGCATGGTTAAAAAGCGCATCAATCCTGATCTGGAGATCTTTGGTGTGATTTTGACCATGTTTGACGGCCGCACCAATTTCTCCACCCAGGTTGCACAGGAAGTTCGGCGGCATTTCCCCGGAAAGGTATGCACAACAGTCATTCCCCGGAATGTACGCTTGGCGGAAGCCCCCAGCCATGGCGTCCCTGTGGCTGCCTACGACAAGCACAGCCGCGGCGCATTGGCCTATAGGGCTGTTGCCGAGGAGTTGAAAAATAAACTATAAGAGGTGATCCAATGGCATCCAACAAAGGACTTGGTAAGGGTTTGGGCGCGCTCCTCGGTGATTTTGAGGAAGAAACCCGGGAAAGCACCCCCTATAAAGTACTGCCCATCCATAAAGTAGAACCCAATCGGAATCAGCCCCGGCAGGATTTTGACGAAGAAGAGCTGGAAGCTTTGTCAGAATCATTGGCAACCCATGGTATTCTGCAGCCGTTGACGGTGCGGGAATTGGATTCCGGATATTATCAGATCATTGCCGGTGAACGCCGCTGGCGCGCCGCCCGGATGGCGGGTCTGACGGAGGTTCCCGTGGTGGTTATCGAAGCTGATGACAAAAAAGCCATGGAGTTGGCGCTGATTGAAAATCTCCAACGGCAGGACTTGAATCCCGTGGAAGAAGCCCTGGGTTATCAGTCCCTGATGTCGGATTTCGGCTTGACCCAGGAAGATACCGCCCAACGCGTGGGAAAATCCCGTCCAGCGGTGGCAAACGCCTTGCGGCTCTTAAATCTTTCCGACGCAATTCTCGAAAAAGTGCGTGACGGCCGTCTCAGTGCCGGTCACGCCCGGGCTCTTTTAAGCATGAGATCCGAGAAGAAGCAGCTGGAGGCCATGCAGAAGATTATTGCGTTGGGCCTTTCTGTGCGACAAGCGGAGCTGCTGTGTAAAAACATGACAAAAGAACCCGCTCCGGAAAAACCGGTGAGCCTCAAGGTAGACTATGTGTCCGAATGCGAAAAATCCCTCAGCAAGCACCTGGGCCGTGGCGTAAAAATTGTGAACGGCAAGCGCAAAGGCCGCTTTGAGCTGGAGTTTTACGGTGAAGAAGATCTGCAGGTCTTGCTGGATGCTTTAATGAAAATTTCAAAATGAGGTTATGATTATGAAAAAACGGCTGTATAAAGACCACAGTAATCAGAAGCTTTGCGGCGTTTGCTCCGGCATTGCAAAGTATTTTGACATTGATCCCACTTTGGTGCGGCTGGCCTGGGCACTGCTGATCGTATTTGGTGGCTCCGGCGTGCTGGCTTACATCATTTGCGCCATTGTTTTCCCCGACGAGCCGGGCTATATTGAAGAAGATTAATTGTTCCTGATAAGGAGAGGTAATATGTTAGATATTAAGAAAATCAAGGAAAATCCCGACGCAATCAAGGCTGGTCTGAAAGCCAAGGAAGTGGACTGCGATGCTATAATCGACCGCATTTTGGAGCTGGATGTGCAGGTTCGCGGGCTGAAGACCTCCACCGAGACGAAAACCGCCGAAAAGAACAAGATGGCCAAGGAAAACGGCAAACTATTCGGTCAGAAAAAGGGCGCAGAAAAGCGGGGCGAGGACACTTCTGCCATCGACGCCCAGATCAGCGCTAATATGGCCGCATCCGTTGCCATCGACGAAGCCATCGCCGACGACAAGGCCAAGCTGAAGGTCCTGGACGATGAATTCTACACCGCCATGCTCAGCCTGCCCAACCTGCCCGACAGCGATCTGCTCCCCGGCGGCAAAGAAAATAACGAGCCCCTACGCTACATCGGTGAAAAGCACTCCTTCGATTTTGAGCCCAAGCACCATGTGGATCTGTGTACCGATTTGGGTTTGATTGACTACGAGCGCGGCGTTAAGCTGGCCGGCGCTGGCAACTGGATGTACACCGGTATGGGTGCGCGCCTGGAATGGGCTCTGCTGAACTACTTCATCGATACCCACACCGCAGACGGATACGATTTTATCCTGCCTCCCCACATGCTGGAGTACCAGTGCGGTTTGACTGCCGGTCAGTTCCCCAAATTTGCAGACGAAGTCTTTAAGATCGCCAACCATCCCACCGAGGGCGGCGTATTCTATATGCTCCCCACCGCAGAAGCCGCTTTGGCCTCCGTTTACCGTGACGAAATTTTGACCGAGGCCGATCTGCCCAAGAAGTTCTTTGCCTACACCCCCTGTTTCCGTCGGGAAGCCGGTTCTCACCGGGCTGATGAGCGGGGCATGGTTCGTGGCCACCAGTTTAACAAGGTGGAGATGTTCCAATTCACCACCGCAGAGGGTTCAGACGAAGCATTTGACGAGCTGGTGACCAAGGCTGAGCAGTTGGTTGCCGGTCTGGGTCTGCACTTCCGCACCGTAAAATTGGCAGCAGGCGACTGCTCTGCATCCATGGCCCGCACCTACGACATCGAAATTCTGATTCCCTCTATGAACGGCTACAAGGAAGTTTCCTCCGTCTCCAACGCCCGGGATTACCAAGCCCGTCGCGGCAACATTCGTTACCGCCGTGCCGACGGTAAGATCGATTTTGTCCACACCCTCAACGGTTCCGGCCTGGCCACTTCCCGTATTTTCCCGGCCATCGTGGAGCAGAATCAGCGCGCCGACGGCTCTGTGTTTGTTCCTGAGGTGCTGCGTAAGTATCTGGGCGGCCTGGAAGTCATCGAAAAGAAGTAATGGTAATTATTTCCAAGTAAAATCACGCATTTTATTTGGAATATTATAAAAAAACCGAAAGGAAAAATAAAAATGAGCATAAAAAAAGGAAAATCCCTGTGGAAGGAATTCACCGAATTTGCCATTAAGGGCAACGCAATGGCGTTGGCTGTTGGTACTATCATCGGCGGTGCATTCAGCACCATTACCAAGAGCCTGACCAATGACTTGATTATGCCCGTGGTCAACATCTTCCTGGGCGGCGCTGATTTTAGCGACATTAAGGTAGCTCTGCCCCGGATGCCTTGGGTCGAGCCCACCTACGAGCTGGTGGTCAACGAGGCAGGCGAAGAGGTTTCTCAGATTGTGGAGAACTATCTGACTGTGGGTAATTTTATCTCCGCCGTCATCAATTTCTTTATTTTGGCTCTTGTGGTTTTCTTTATTGTCAAGGGCATCAACGCACTGAGCGAGATCGGCAAAAAGAAAGAAGAAGTGGTGGAGGAAGCGCCCCCGGCTCCCCCTGCACCCAGCGCAGAGGAAGTTCTGCTCACCGAGATCCGCGATCTGCTGAAGAACAAGTAAGATTACATAGAAAAAAGCACGCCAAACGGCGTGCTTTTTTATTGATCGGCATTGGGGATAAACTCCGCAATATCTTCCAGACGACAGTTCAGAAAGGCGCATAACTTATTGAGCGTTTTCGTTTCCATGTTTTCGTTGGCTTTTAAACGGCGTACTGTCTTACTGTCAATTCCGCACCGCTCCCGTAGTTGGTAGGTGGTGACATGCCTTTGTTCCATGGTTTTCCAAAGTCGGTCAAAACAAATCATAAGAATACCCCCTTGACATTTCTTATTATGGGGGTTATAATCCAAAATATTAAGGGGATATAATCCCCATATATCAGCCGGGGAGGGATATCCCATGGGGCACACCGTACTGGAATATATTAATAACCTATCCACGCAGCGTTTGGAGCAGTTTCTTGAACAGATCTATGCAAATGCTTTTGAAGAGGACTTTTTTGATTATGTTCCCTATATAAAATATGTGTTGGAGCGCCGCAAAAGAGACGATCAATCATAACCTCCGGTTCTTTCACAATAAAAAGCACGCCAAACGGCGTGCTTTTTTATTGATTTTACATCATTCCGAACCCGTGATCACACTGGCGTGGGAATCCCCTTAGGTTTCCAGCATCTTATAGGGGATTGCCACGACACTTCGTGTCTCGCAATGACGTGATATTAGGGATGTTATTTCATTCTCTTTTCCAGAGTCGCGGTGTTTAGTGCGGTCAGATACAGCCGGTTCATGCCGTATTCTGCCGTCAGAACGAAAGATTTCGGAAGATCGTCACAGGGCACGACCTGACCTTCTTTTTCCGCGTTCCCGAGAAAATCCCGGGTACGTGGGGAAACGGAAGTGTTGTCCAAATCAAAAATCCCGATGATGGCCTTGTCCCGTACGGCCATATCACCGCCAATGTTCAGGTACATAGAAACCTCCCAAAACCTTGTCATTGTGAGGAGCCCCAAGGGGCGACGCGGCAATCATACCACAATTCTGTGCGCACTGGTTCGCAATGACATTTCTATTTAAGCAATCTCCACTGCGCAACTGCCATTTCATCACAGCGGTTGTTTTTTGGGTTCTCTGCATGTCCTTTGACCCAATGGTAGTGCAGCTCGTGTTTCATGGTCAATTGTAATAAAATCTCCCATAAATCCGAGTTAAGCGCAGGTTTTTTATCGGATTTTCTCCAATTATTTTTCTTCCAAAGCCAAGCCCATCCCTTTTCCAAGGCATCAATCACGTACTTGGAATCAGAGTACAGCTCCACGATGCAGGGCTCTTTCAGCGCCTGCAGACCCCGGATCACAGCAGTGAGCTCCATGCGGTTGTTGGTGGTATTTTCCTCGCCGCCGGACAATTCCTTTTCAATTCCGTTAAACGAAAGGATGGCACCCCAGCCGCCGGGGCCGGGGTTGCCGGAGCAGGCCCCGTCGGTGTAAAGGGTCACGGTTTTCATTCTGCGCTCTCCTGCACTTCCTGTTCGTCCTGCGTTACGCCTTCCACGCTGACCACCTCCTTGCCTTCCTCAATGCGCATGACGATGACGCCCTGCACATCCCGCTTATAGATATTGATGGAAGATGCCGGTGTCCGGATGATCACGCCGCCGCTTTCGATGAGCATGACATCGTCATTCTCGCCAACCAGGCAGCAACCAGCGATGGGTCCGGTCTTGGCAGTAATGTTATAGTTCTTCAGGCCCTTACCGCCGCGGTTCTGCGCCACCTTTTCCCCATCCGGGCCGGTACGCAGGTACTCCGTAAGCTCAGTCCGCTTGCCGTAGCCGTTGACCGTGACTGTCAGCAGGGTCTTGCCATCCTCAGCCTTCTGAGCGCCAATGACAGTATCGTCCCCGGTGAGGGTAATACCCTTGACGCCCATGGCGTCACGACCCATGGGTCGCACGTCATTTTCGTTGAAGCAGATAGCCATGCCGTTCCGGGTGGCCAGAATAATGTTATCGTTTCCGTTGGTACGGATCACATTGATCAAATGGTCGCCCTCATCCAAGGTCAGTGCGCGGATACCGCCCTTGCGATTGGTCTTCAGCGCGATGAACGGAATGCGCTTGACCGTACCCTGACGGGTGACCATCATCAGGAATTCATCCTCGTGGAACTCGCGGGTGACCACCATAGCGGTGACGCTCTCACCCTGTTCCAGGGGCAGAACATTGACAATAGCCGTACCCCGGGCCGTGCGACCGGATTCGGGCACCTGGTAGCCCTTGCGGTGGTGGACGCGACCGGAATCGGTAAAGAACAGGATATGATCGTGAGTAGAAGCGATATTCAGACTCTTGACATAATCCTCATCCTTCAGATTCTGTGCGTTGACGCCACGGCCGCCACGGCTTTGTGTGCGGTAGGTATCCGCAGGCATCCGCTTGATATAGCCCTGCTTGGACAGGGTGAAGACGCAGGTTTCTTCCTCAATAAGATCCTCGATGTCGATTTCATCCTCCACATCCTGGATCTCGGTACGGCGCTCGTCGCCGTACTTGTCTCGAATAGCGATGAGCTCGTCCTTCAAAATAGACTTGACCAGCTCAGGGTCAGAAAGAACGCGCTGGAAATATGCAATGCGCTCCAACAATTCCTTATGCTCAGTCTCGAGTTTTTCGCGATCAAGACCTTGCAGAGCCTTCAGACGCATTTCCAAAATGGCCTGTGCCTGGACTTCAGACAGACCAAAGCGGCTCATTAAGTTTTCCTTTGCGTCGTCGTAGGACGAACGGATGATCTTAATAACCTCATCGATATTATCCTGGGCAATGAGCAGACCCTGCAGTAGGTGATCCCGCTCCTGCGCCTTTTTCAGATCGTAACGGGTGCGGCGGACAATCACTTCTTCCTGGAAGATCAAATATTCATCCAAAATTTCCCGAAGACTCAGTACCTTGGGCTGGCTTTGATTCTTTACCAGTGCCAGCATATTGATGGCAAAGGTGGTCTGCAGGCTGGTCTGTGTGAACAGCTTATTCAGCACAATTTGCGGATTGGCATCCCGCTTCAGCTCGATGACGATGCGCATACCGGTGCGATCACTTTCGTCACGGATGTCAGAAATACCCTCCAGCCGCTTGTCGTTAACCTGATCAGCCATAGCCTTGATCAGCATCCGCTTATTCACTTGGTAAGGAAGCTCTGTAATGATGATCCGGGTACGGTCCTGGCCAAATTCCTCAAAAACGTGCCGTGCACGCAGAGTCAATCGGCCCTTGCCGGTGGCATAGGCGGCGCGGATGCCGCTGCGGCCCATGATAATGGCCTTGGTGGGGAAATCCGGACCGGAAATGTGCTGCATCAAGTCAGCCAAAGTGGCCTCCGGGTCATCCAGCACGCAGATGGCGGCATTGATGACTTCCGTCAGATTGTGGGGCGGAATATTGGTTGCCATACCCACAGCGATACCGGAAGAACCGTTTACCAAAAGGTTGGGGAAACGGCTGGGCAAAACGCGAGGCTCTTTCCGGGTCTCGTCGAAGTTGGGATCCCAGTCCACGGTGTCCTTTTCAATATCCCGGAGCATTTCGTTTGCCATTTTAGACATTCTTGCTTCGGTATAACGGTAGGCAGCCGGGGGATCGCCATCCACAGAGCCGAAGTTGCCGTGGCCGTCCACCAGCATGTAGCGCATGGAGAAGTCCTGGGCAAGACGCACCAGTGCATCGTAAACAGAGGCGTCACCATGGGGATGGTAACGACCCAGCACGTCACCGACGCAGGTGGCAGATTTCCGGAAAGGACGGTCAGAGGTCAGATTGTCCTCGTACATGGCGTACAGGATTCGACGGTGAACGGGCTTCAGACCGTCGCGAACATCGGGCAGCGCGCGACCGACGATAACGGACATGGCGTACTCGATGTAGCTGTTTTTCATTTCTTTCACAAGCTCGGATTCCACGATGGCCTGATCCGGGTACATGATATCCTCGGGCTTGTAATCCTTCTTATGTTGTGCCAAAAGAATTTCCTCCTTTTGTGGTATCCTTGCGGAATACTCTTCTTGGCCCCCTCTGAGGAGGGGGCTGTCAGCCGAACAGGCGGACTGGGGGAGAGATACATTTTTCTCTCCCTCCGTCAAAAATCAAAGATTTTTGCCACCTCCCTCCTCAGAGGGAGGAAAGGCGCTTACGCCGCAAATTAGAATTTCGAACTATACGGATCCTTGGGCAAGGGTGCGTAGCCCTCTTCGGGGTTTCCAAACAGACGCTCCAGCCAGGAGGTGGATAAGCCAACCCACTGTGCGAAGCTCTTATCGCCGCCATTCATGCAGACCTGGGGCGTTGCCAGGGACAGACCGTGACCGCCATTAGGGAAGATGTGCAACTCACAGGGCACACCGGCATCCAGCAGAGCGGTGGCAAAATAAATGCTGTCCTTAGGCGGAACGTCGGCATCCCGGGCGGTGTGGCAGATAAATGCAGGCGGGGTATCCTTGGTGACTGCGGTCTGCAGATTCAGCTTTTTGTAAGTGCTGTCCCAATCGTTGTTGCCAATGATCCGGGCCAGTTCACCCCCATTTTCCATCCAGGAGGTGGAGATGACAGGATAAATGAGCATCAGCGCATTTGGCTTGTTTTCGCCGTTTTTACAGCCGGATTTCTCTATGATTTCCGGATCATTCCAGTAAACACCCAGACTGGCCGCCAAATGGCCACCGGCGGAGAAGCCCAAAACGGCAATTTGATCTTCAATAACGCCCCATTCCTCAGCATTTTTCCGGATCAGCTTCATGGCCGCGCACAGATCCAGTAAGGAATTTGGAAACACTGCATGCTCTTTTGTGCTGTACTCCAACACAAATGTATTGTAACCTGCTGCCATGTACTGAAATGCCATGGGATCAGCTTCCCGGGTCGAACAGTAACTGTATCCGCCGCCGGGGCAGACTACCACAGCCGGACGCTTGACCACATTGGGCATTTCCTGGCTCTTCTCGAATGTATAGCGCAGGATATATGCGCCGGATTTTTCATTTAAAATCTTTTTTTCGCAAATCATAACATTCCCTCATTAGTAGTCCAAATTTGTGGCAAATTTTGCGTTGGTTTCGATATATTCCCGGCGGGGTTCAACCTTTTCGCCCATGAGCAGGGTGAAAATTTCGTCGGCTTTCGCCGCATCTTCCAGAGTGATGCGCTTGAGCGTCCGCTTTTCCGGATCCATGGTGGTCTCCCACAGCTCGTGGGGATCCATCTCACCAAGACCCTTGTTCCCGGAGGTGTCCTCCTTGGCATTGGGATTGTCACCCCGCATTTCCGCAGAGATCATATCCCGTTCCTCATCAGAGAAGGCGTATCTTGTCACTTTGCCCCGCACCAATTTATACAGGGGCGGCATAGCGGCATAAACATAGCCGTTTTCAATGAGAGGACGCATAAAGCGGAAGAAAAATGTGAGCAACAGGGTACGAATATGTGATCCGTCCACGTCCGCGTCCGCCATGATGACCACTTTGTGATAACGGAGTTTGGAAACATCGAATTCCTCACCAATACCAGCACCCAAAGCGGTAATAACAGGCTGGAGTTTATCGTTGCCGATGACCTTGTCCTCACGAGCCTTTTCCACATTCAGCATCTTGCCCCACAGAGGCAGGATTGCCTGGAATCGGGAATCACGGCCCTGGGTGGCAGAGCCGCCTGCGGAGTCACCCTCGACGATGTAAATTTCGGTGAGGGCGGGGTCAGATTCGTTGCAGTCTCTCAGCTTGTCCGGCATAGCTGCGCCACCCAGGGCGGACTTGCGACGGATGGATTCTCTTGCTTTCCGGGCGGCTTCCCGGGCACGGTTGGCCATCATGGCCTTTTCCAGGATGGTCTTAGCCGTCTGGGGATGTTCCTCAAAATAGGTAGCCAGTTGCTCGTTGACGATCTGATCCACCAAGGTACGGATATAGGCATTGCCCAATTTTGCCTTGGTCTGACCTTCAAACTGTGCATCCGTCAGCTTGACAGAAATGATGGCGGTGACGCCCTCCCGGCAATCCTCGCCGGAGACCTTGTCTTCACCCTTAATGATACCGGCCTTAATGCCGTAATTGTTCAGCACACGGGTCAGCGCGGTCTTGAAGCCTGTCTCGTGCATACCGCCCTCGGGAGTACGCACATCGTTGGCAAAGGACAGCATGTCCTCACTAAAGCCATCATTGTACTGCAGAGCGATTTCCGCGGAGGCATCCCCCTTCATACCCTGCATATAAATGACATCCTCGTGGATGGCAGTCTTGTTCCGATTGCGATACGTTACAAACTCCCGGATACCGCCCTCATAGTACATCGTCTCAGTTTTGGGCTCTTCATCCCGATCGTCGGTGATGGTGATGGTCAGACCGCCGTTGAGGAAGGCCTCTTCCCGCATCCGGTCGTGTAAAATATCGTAATCATAGATGATGGTATCGAACATCTCCGGATCGGGCTGGAAAGTAACCTCCGTACCGGTCTTTTCGGTGTTGCCAACGATGGTCATTTCCTGAATGATCGCGCCACGGGCAAATTTCATCTCGTGGATCTTGCCATTTTTGTAGACACGGACCTTCATCCACTCGGACAGGGCGTTCACAACAGAGGCGCCCACGCCATGCAAACCACCGGAGACCTTGTAACCACCACCGCCAAACTTACCGCCTGCGTGCAGGACTGTAAAAACAACTTCCATAGCAGGCCGGCCGGTCTGAGGCTGGATATCCACAGGGATGCCACGGCCATCATCGGTGACAGTAATGGAGTTGCCGGGGTTGATGGTCACGGTGATGTGCTTACAATAGCCAGCCAATGCCTCGTCGATGGAGTTATCCACGATCTCATACACCAAATGGTGCAGGCCGCTGCTGGATGTGGAGCCGATATACATACCGGGGCGGATGCGCACCGCCTCCAGGCCTTCCAAAACCTGAATCTGCGATCCACCGTATTCTTCTGTTACTTTCAATTCTTCAGACATAGTTCCTCCAATTGAAAATTGAAAATTGCAGTTAACTTTCAACTCTCTGCGTATATTTTCCTTGTTCTATGTGAATTGTTTTTCCTAATTCCGTAAACTTTCCCGGTTCGCAACAAGTGATAAACACCTGGCCGGAAGTGATGTGATTCAGCACAAAATCCTGCCGGGCAGGGTCGAGTTCTGACAAAACATCGTCAAGGAGCAGTACCGGCTCTTCGCCAAATTCCCGGCAGTACAGTTCCCGCTGGGCCAATTTCAGACTGATGGCCGCCGTCCGGGTCTGTCCTTGAGAGCCGTAGGCTTTCAGGTCAATCCCCGACAGACTTACCTCAAAATCATCCTTGTGTGGTCCGGTCAAACACAGGCCGGATTCCAATTCCGCCCGGTAATGACTTTCCAAATGTGATCGCAAATCGTCAACAAGTTGCACGACTGGGGCAAACGGGTCTTTCACCGTGGAAACCGTGCGGTACTGCAGACAAAATTCCTCGTTTCCGCCGGAAAATTGGCTATGAAATTTTGCCGCTTCCAGACCTAAGCTGTCATAAAACCGGGCGCGGTAGGAAATCAGCAATGCACCAATCTGACACAGTCGAGCGTTATATTCCGGCAAAATCTCCAAAACAGCGGGATTTTCAAAGTGATCCTTGAGAATCCGGCTTTTCTGCTCCAAAATTCGGTTGTATTCCGCCAGGGCCGCGTCATAGTTAGGGCGTAGTTGACATAACGCAGAATCTCCCAATCGCCGACGGGCGGATGCGCCGAATTTGAGTACCATCAGATCCTCAGGGCAGAATAAAACAGTTGACATAACACCGGATATTTCTGCCGCCGTTTTCTTTTTTGCCCCATTGCGCCACAATTGCCGGGGACGACTGCCACCAAACAGTACCCAGCGCAGAGTCTGCTCCCGTTCCTGAGAGAAAACATTCCCATCAATATCGGCAAAATCCGCACCAAAGCGGATCAACTCTGCCTGTTTCTGTGCCCGGAAACTTTTTCCCGCGCCAAGATAGGCCACCGCTTCCAAAAGATTGGTCTTTCCCTGGGCGTTACGCCCTACGATCAGATTCACTCCGGGGTCAAATGTAAGGGAAATTTCCTCATAATTTCGAAAATTCCGGAGATTTAATTTACGCAGTTCCATCGTTCAAAACGAGAAATTCCTCGCCCTCGTAACAGAATCGGTCGCCGGGATAGAGTTTTTTGCCCCGCATGGTGCACACTTCCCCATTAACGGTCACAAAACCCTCCTGAATTTCCAGTTTGGCACTGCCCCCGGAGGGAACGATGTTCATGAGTTTCATGGCCGATTCCAGCTTGATAAATTCGGTGCTGATGGCTACCGGGGTGCTGTTATCTTTTTTTCTTACAGTTACTTTCATAGTAATTCTCCAAACGAAATTGTAGGGGCGGATAAGATCCGCCCGTGGGCGGCAGATTGTCACCCCTACATCATCAATGGGTGGTGCATTTAGCTATTCTTAATTCTCACCGGCAGAACCATATAGGAGAAGTCGTACTTATCCTCTGCAGGGGTCATGACAATGGGACTTAGTCCATTGGTCAATTCCAGTACTACTTCCTCGGAGGGGATCACACGCAAAGCATCTGCCAGATAACGGACATTAAAGCCAATCTCCAGTTCCTTTCCATCACCGGCGATGGCGCAGCGGTCTTCCGCCGCACCAATGGTGGTATTGGTACGCAGCTGCAGCACCTGGTCGGAAAATACACATCGCACCGGGCTCTTGTACTTTTCAGACACGATCAGACCCACGCGCTCCATGGAGCTGGCCAAATCGGCAACATGAGCAACCAGCTTGATGGGACAATTGGTGGGAACCACCTTCCGCCAATCCAGGAAGTCGCCTTCCAGCAAGCGGCAAACCAAGGTCGCGTTACCGATGTCGAACAAAATATGCTTGGGGCCGAGAGTGAAAATAGCATCCTCTTCCGCGTCAGACAAGATCTTTTCCACTTCCTTCAGACTGGATGCAGGAACAACGAAGCTTAATTCCCGCTCTGTAGGTGCAGAAGGATGGAAGGTACGCCGTGCAAGACGGAAGCCGTCCACTGCAATGGCGGAAATTTTGTCGTTTTCCACCTCAAACTTCACGCCGGTATGGATAGGCCGGCCCTGGTTTTCAGAAACGGCAAAAATCGTGCCGGAAATCAGCTCTTTCAGCGCGCTCTGGGGGATGCGGATGCCCCGGCCGGTATTCACATCCGGCAATTCCGGGTAATCCTCAGCAGCTTCTGCAGAAATATGAAAGGAAGCGTAGCCACTACGGATGGAAACCTTATAATTTTCATCCACGACCACCGTCACAGGCCCCTCGGGCAGACGGCGAATGATGTCACCAAAGAGCTTGGCGGGCAAAATACACACACCGGGGTCAGAAACGTCCGCTTCCACGGTGTAGGTGATGGCGGTTTCCATGTTGTAGCCTGTCAGGCTCACGCCCATGCCCGCCCGGCACAGGATACCTTCCAGCACAGAAAGACTGCTCTTTTGAGCAACGGTACGGCCTGCAATGTTCAGGCCCTGAACCAGCATACTTTTTTCACAGGTAAAACGCATATCGGTCTTCCTTTCTTGTCTAAGTAATAAATAATATATATTATCAGAATATATTTGAGTAATAGTTATAGTAGGGATTTTTTATGTGGAAAAGTGCCTTTTGTTTTAGAATACCAACGTGTTTTTATCCACAGGCCTTTTGTGAAAAAGAATAACTTTTCCACAGGCATTGTTGGACAAATTTCGCACGGTACTTTTCCACAGTGCAACTTATTCTTTATCCACAGAGGTTGTGGAAAAAATATTACAACAAACTATTAATATTTGCGGTAATATCCCGGATGTTATTCTGCAGGGTGGTATCGCCTTTTTTCAGTTCCTTTTCCACCTTACCGATGGAGTGCAGAACGGTGGTATGATCCTTGGCAAATTCTCTGCCGATGTCCGGTGTACTCAAATTGGTCAATTTCCGGATCAGGTACATTGCGATCTGTCGGGCTTCTGCCACATTTTTTGTCCGCTGAGAGCCCCGCAGGATGATCTCGTCTACGTTATAGAACTTACACACCTGGGAGATGATCAGACTGGGCGTCGGTAGGGCGTTGCCTTCTGCCTTAAACATATCCTCAATGGCCCGGGAGATGTTATTCAGATCCAAGGGCATATTGTTCAGATCCCGGTAAGCCAGAATTTTCTTCACTGTGCCCTCAATGGCCCGGACGTTATTGGTGATGTTGATGGCGATGTAATTGCACACATCGTCAGAAAGGTCCAGTCCCCAGCCTTGGGATTTGTTTTTCAGAATTGCCATTCTGGTTTCGTAATCCGGGGGCTGAATGTCAGCCAGCAGACCCCATTCAAACCGGGTCTTCAGCCGGTCCTCCAGGGTCAGCATATCGCTGGGCTTCCGGTCGGAGGTCATGACGATCTGCTTATGTTCTTCATAGAGTTTGTTGAAGGTATGGAAAAATTCTTCCTGCGTGGATTCCTTACCGGCAATAAACTGTACATCGTCAATGAGGAACAAATCCGCTTCCCGATATTTATTCCGGAATTCGATATTTTTGCCGGTTTGGATGGCGGCAATCAGTTCGTTGGTAAACTGGTCGCCCTTGATGTAAACGATATTTGCGTCCGGCTTGTTTTTACGGATACCGTTGGCAATGGCGTACAGCAGGTGGGTCTTACCCACACCGGGAGGGCCGTAAATAAACAACGGGTTATAAACCTGGCCCGGAGCCTTGGATACTGCAATGGCTGCACCGTGGGCGAACCGATTGGAAGGACCAACCACGAAACTGTCAAAGGAAAATTGGGGGTTGAAATCCATGGAGGTGGGAGCCTTGTCCTTTTCTTTGTAGGCGGCAAGCTCCTCGTCGCCAAAGACAATCAGTTTGGCGTCGGAATTAAAAATCTCTTTCAGGGCGTCTTGAATGTATTCAGTGCACCGGCGGCTGATGATTTCCCGACGAAACTCGTCAGAAGAGTAGATAATGAGGTGCTCCTCGGTTAATTCCACGATCTCGGCATCGTCAAACCAGCCGGAAATGATTGTGGAAGTCAGGCGCTCTTCCAAATAACCCAAAACCTTTGCCCAAACATAGGCGGATGCGTACATGACAGGGCTCCTTTCGTGTGATTTTTTGCCAAAATACCAAAAAAACAGGCAAAAATGGCGATATTTTCTCACCCTAAATTTTATCACATTTCTGTGTAAAAAACAAGGTTTTTTTGTTGATATACAATATAAAAAAGAAATAAGAAAACCTTCCCTTTACTTGTCATTGTGAGCAAATAAAAATCAACTCCGTTGTGGTAATCCCACAACGGAGTTGAAGATACGTACATTAACTCAACAGACTACACACGCTCAGCAGGAAGCCCGCTGAGATGGCAGAGCCGATGACGCCAGCCACATTAGGACCCATAGCGTGCATCAACAGGAAGTTGGAGGGATTGGCCTTCTGTCCTTCCACATTGGACACACGGGCGGCCATGGGAACGGCAGAGACGCCGGCGGAGCCAATCAGAGGATTGACCTTACCCTTGGTCAGCAGGCACATCACCTGTCCGCCCAGCAGACCGCCAGCGGTGGACAGTCCGAAGGCAAATACGCCCAGAACCACGATTTTCAGCGTCTGGCCTGTGAGGAAGTTGGAGCCAACCATGGTAGCGCCAACGGCAGTACTGAGCATAATGGTGACGATGTTCATCAGTGCATTTTGTACCGTATCGCTCAGGCGGTCCGTAACGCCGGTTTCCTTCAGAAGGTTACCCAACATCAAGCAGCCCACAAGCGCTGTCGTATCCGGCAGCAGCAGGGCCACAAACACAGTGACCACGATAGGGAAGATGATCTTCTCTGTTTTGGAAACGGTGCGGGTTTGCACCATCTTGATGGTCCGCTGCTTGGAAGTGGTCATCAGCCGCATAATGGGCGGCTGGATCAGAGGGATCAGCGCCATGTAGGAGTATGCGGCCACTGCAATGGCACCCAGCAGATGAGGTGCCAGCTTTGTGGTGAGGAAAATGGCTGTAGGACCATCCGCACCACCGATGATGCCAATGGAAGCGGCCTCGTTAGCATTAAAGCCCAGCAAAACAGCCAGGAAAAAGGCTACGAAAACACCCAACTGTGCTGCTGCACCCAACAGCAGGCTCTTGGGATTGGAGATCAGCGGACCAAAATCCGTCATGGCGCCCACGCCCATAAAGATCAGGCAGGGGTACAGACTGGTCTTGACACCGATGTAGAAGATGTCCAGCAATCCGCCGGAGCGCATGATCTGACCATAGCTGTGGTATGCGGCATTTGCCGGGTCCATAAAGGCATCCCACAGCTCCTGGTGATACAGTCCGCCCTTAGGCAGATTGGTCAGTAAGCAGCCGAAGGCAATACCCACAAGCAACAGCGGCTCAAACTTCTTAACAATGGCCAGATACAGCAGCACGAAGGAGATGACAAGCATCACTACATACTGCCAGCCATTGTTACTGACAAAGCCGGAGCTGATGGCGGCAAAACCGGAGTCATTCCACAACTTCAACAGAATTTCACTGATATCTATACTCATTTGTGGCCCTCTTTATCAGTTCAGAACCACCATAGGAGCACCGGTATCCACGTTGGAGCCGCGGCTCACCAGAACCTGGGCAACAGTGCCGGTCTTGGGGGCCATGATCTCGTTTTCCATCTTCATGGCTTCTAGCACGATCAGTACTTCGCCGGCCTTTACAGTCTGACCGGGCTGGACATTGACCTTCAGAATGGTGCCGGGCATAGGAGCGGCAACAGTCTCGCCACCGGCAACAGGTGCAGCAGCGGCGGGAGCAGCAGGTGCGGGTCCGGCCGCAGGAGCAGCAGCGGCGGCAGGAGCAGCCACGGCAGCGGCAGCAGGTACTGCAGCGGGAGCGTATGCTTCGTATTCATCCAGGCACATTGCCTTGCCGGCCTCTACCTCGATCTCGTAGGTACGACCGTTCAGAGTCACTTTATATTTCATATTATTTGACCTCCTTAATGGAAATGAACCGCAGTTCGTTCAGGGGCTTGCCAAGCTTGTCAGCCACGATGGCCATGAGCATAGCGGCAGTTTTCGGGGGTGTATCATACAGCTTCAGCTGACCGGCACTGCCGGGAGCCAAAGGTGCGTCAGGGGTTTCCGTCACCGCCACGGGAGCGGATGCATCCACGGAAGCAACAGCCTTTTTCTTCTTGGCGGAGAATGCCTTACCCACCAGAATGATGACAATCATCAGTACGATCAGACCGGCAAACACAACGCCATAGCCAAGAGCGGCCAAAATACCGGCATCCAGCAAACTAACATCCATAGGTATGCCTCCTTATGCTTCTACGATGGAGTAGGTGCAGGCGTTTTCTTCCTTGGCCTTCCGGTTTTCCAGGAACTTCTCGGCCAGGTTGGGGAATGCGATGTAGCTCAGCACATCCTCGTCGGACTTTGCCAGAGCGCCCAGTTTTGCACGGGCATCTTCCACCACGGGAGCCAGGGAATCAGCGAAACGGCCCTCGATGGGCTTTTCGTCGCCCAGGATCTTCGCCTGGATGTCTGCGTCGATAGGAGCGGGAGTACGGCCGTACTCGCCACGGCAGTAAGCCTTGATCTCCTTGGAAACGGTCTTGTAGCGCTCACCGTCCAGCACATTACGGACAGCCTGCACACCGACCATCTGAGAGGTGGGAGTAACCAGAGGGGGATAACCCATGTCCTTACGGACCTTGGGAGTTTCGGCCAGAGCCTCATCAAAACGGTCCAGGGCGTTCATCTGCTTCAGCTGGCTGAGCAGATTAGAGAGCATACCGCCGGGAACCTGATAAGTCAGGCACTGGGTGTCGGTAGCCATGGACTTGGGCATCAGCGTGCCGTCAGAGACGAACTCATCGCGAACGCCCTTGAAGTAGTCGGCCATCGCCACCAAGCAATCATCGTTCAGGTCAACTTCGTAACCTAACTGACGCAGTGCGTAAGCCAAAGTCTCGGTAGCGGGCTGGCTCGTACCGCCGGAGAAGGGAGAAATGGCGGTGTCGATGATGTCCACGCCGGCTTCGATAGCTTTCATGTAAGTCATAAACGCCAAACCGGTGGTGGAGTGGGTGTGCAGATCAATGGGAAGATCCACAGCATCCTTGATGGCGGAGACCATGTCGTAAGCCTCCTGGGGACCCATGATACCGGCCATGTCCTTGATACAGATGGTGGAAGCGCCCATTTCCTTCAGCTCCTTGACCATCTTCACGTAATTTGCGTGGGTGTGGACAGGAGAAGTGGTGTAGGAAATGGTACCGGAAGCGATGGCGCCGGCCTTAACGGTGGCTTCCATAGCAATTTTCAGGTTGTTTACATCGTTCAGAGCGTCGAAAATACGGTTCACATCAATGCCGTTTTCCACAGCCTTTGCGACGAACAGCTTCACGAAATCATCGGGATAGTGGGAGTAGCCCAAAACATTCTGACCGCGCAGCAGCATCTGTAGCTTGGTGTTGGGCATTTTTTCGCGGATCTTACGCAGACGCTCCCAGGGATCTTCGTTCAGATAGCGCAGGCAGACGTCGAAGGTGGCGCCGCCCCAGCATTCTGCGGCATAAAAGCCGGCCTTATCGATGGTCTCCAGCATGGGCTCAAACTTTTCGAAGGGAAGACGGGTGGCGATGAGAGACTGGTTTGCATCACGGAGCACAGTCTCAACAAATTGTACTTTTTTTGCCATTTGGCGTAACCTCCAAAATAAATTATGTAATACAACTGTTTCATACACAGTGCACAGGATAAAAGGGTTTTTATACTCTGCACCGGGTGTGAATCCATGATTATTTGCACAACCTATCGGTTATGTCATTGCGAACCAGTGACCCGTGGTACTCCGCGCAGCGGATCAGAGATCATTATGCTTGCCGGTGGCAATCATACCATGATTTCGTGCGCACTGGCTCGGAATGACAATTTGTGTATGGTAGAGTGGGCGTGCCACCCTACCATACATGTTAAAACACTATTTACTCAGCCTTGGGGCCTGCAGCGACCAGAGCCTTGCCCTCGTCATTGCCGGTGTACTTCTCAAAGTTCTTGATGAAGCGGGCGGACAGGTCCTTAGCCTTTGCATCCCATTCGGAAGCATCAGCGTAGGTATCTCTGGGATCCAGGATACCGCTGTCCACGCCGGGCAGGCTGGTGGGCACTTCGAAGCCGAAGTAAGGAATGGTCTTGGTCTCGGCCTTCAGGATGGAGCCGTCCAGGATGGCGTCGATGATGCCGCGGGTGTCCTTAATGCAGATGCGCTTGCCTGTGCCGTTCCAGCCGGTGTTGACCAAGTAAGCCTTCGCGCCGGACTTTTCCATCTTCTTAACCAGCTCTTCACCGTACTTGGTGGGGTGCAGTTCCAGGAACGCAGCGCCGAAGCAAGCGGAGAAGGTGGGAGTGGGCTCGGTGATACCACGCTCGGTGCCGGCCAGCTTGGAGGTGAAGCCGGACAGGAAGTAGTACTGAGTCTGCTCGGGGGTCAGAATGGAAACGGGAGGCAGAACGCCGAAAGCGTCAGCGGACAGGAAGATGACATTCTTGGCGTCGGGGCCGCAGGACTTGGGGCGAACGATCTTCTCGATGTGGTTGATAGGGTAGGAAACGCGGGTGTTCTCGGTGACGGAGCCGTCAGCAAAGTCGCACTTGCCATTTTCGTCAACGGTGACATTCTCCAGCAGAGCGTTGCGGCGGATGGCGTTATAGATGTCGGGCTCGGACTCAGCGTCCAGGTTGATGACCTTTGCGTAGCAGCCGCCCTCGAAGTTGAACACGCCGTTGTCATCCCAGCCGTGCTCGTCGTCGCCGATCAGCAGACGCTTGGGGTCGGTGGACAGGGTGGTCTTGCCGGTGCCGGACAGGCCGAAGAACAGAGCGGTGTTCTCGCCATTCATGTCGGTGTTGGCGGAGCAGTGCATGGAAGCCATGCCGTTCAGAGGCAGGTAGTAGTTCATCATGGAGAACATACCCTTCTTCATCTCGCCGCCGTACCAGGTGTTCAGAATGACCTGCTCCTTGGAGGTCAGATTGAACAGAACTGCGGTCTCAGAGTTCAGACCCAGCTCCTTGTAGTTTTCGACCTTAGCCTTGGAAGCGTTGTAAACAACGAAGTCGGGCTCGAAGTTAACCAGCTCTTCCTCGGTGGGAGCGATGAACATGTTTTTAACGAAGTGAGCCTGCCATGCCACTTCCATAATGAAGCGGATCGCCATACGGGTGTCGGGGTTGGTACCGCAGAACAGGTCCATGACGTACAGCTTCTTGTTGCTCAGCTGGTCCATAGCCAACTTCTTGCAGACGTTCCAAGTTTCTACAGATACGGGCTTATTGTCGTTGGCGAATTCCTTGGATGTCCACCACACGGTGTCCTTAGAGGTTTCGTCCATCACGATAAACTTATCTTTGGGGGAACGGCCGGTGTAAATACCGGTCATAACATTCACAGCGCCCAGTTCGGTCAGCTGACCCTTCTCAAAACCCTCCAGAGTGGGATCCATCTCCGCCTGGAACAGTTCCTCGTAAGAGGGGTTGCAGATGACTTCGGTAGCGCCGGTAATGCCATACTTTTCGAGAGACAATGCCATAATATATTTCCTCCTGAATTATGTGCGGACAAGCCGCTGAAATTATGTTATTGGAAGACAGGAAGTCCAATCTTCACCACATACATTGTAGCACAAAACACCGGGAATGTCTACTGATTTTCCAAGGTTTTCAGCATATATTTATCTTGTGTATTTATAAACAAGCCCGCCCAATACCCGGAGCGCAAAGCGTGAACCTCCCCTATGCAAGGGGAGGTAGGCGAAATCTTTGATTTTGCGCAGAGGAATTGACAATCCCCCAGTCAAAAATCAAGGATTTTTGCCAGCTCACTGCGCTTGGCTTACCCTTTACACAAGGGTCCTTTGGACGGTTGCATCAATATGAAAAAAATCCCCTCCAAAGAGGGGATTTTTTAACATTATCGAACGTATTCGATGACCACGCGGCGGTTGGGCTCTGTGCCGGTAGAGTGGGTGGTGATGTTGTCCATATCCTGCAACGCAGAGTGGATCACATGACGCTCATAAGCGTTCATGGGCTCCAATGTGGTGCGGCGGCGGGCCTTGAGCACCTGTTGTGCCTTCTTACGGGCGTAGCGGGTCAGGCTGTCCTCCCGCTTGGCGCGGTAGTCCTCAGCATCCACATTGATACGGATGTGGCCCTCTACACGCCGGTTGATGGTGTAGTTGGACAAAGGCTGCAGGGCATCCAACGTATCACCCCGGCGACCGATGAGGTAACCCAAATCTTCGCCTACCAGATCCACATTGTAAGTATTGCCCTCACCCTTGACGGCGTGGGGCACGGCCCTGGAGCCCATGTGCTCCAAAAGACCTTTCAGGAACACCTCAATCTTCTCTTCCACGGAACCGGGCTCGGCAGGCACATAGACCTTGGGCTCTTTGGGAGCTTTGGGGGTATCCGGTTTGGGTTCCGGTTTGCGCTCGGTCCTGGGGGCAGCGGGCTTTGTCTCCTGCTTGGGGGCAACGCTCTTGGGTTCTGCCTTAGGTGCTTCCGGCTTCTTTACGGAAGCCGCTTTGGGCTTACTCCGGGAAGCGGAAGACAGGGCAGCCCGGGGGGCGGGATCGGGTGCTTCATAGGTGATCTGAACCTTGGCCGGCTGGGCACCGATGCCCAGGAAGCCGGGCTTTGCCTGGGAAATGACCTGGACGGAAACGCTGTCCCGGTCCATGCCCAGCTGGGTCAAAGCGGCTTCAATGGCCAGATCAATGGTTTTGCCGGTGGCGACCAAAGTCTTTTCCATTATTATTCCTCCGTATGATTGTAGCGGTTGGGATCGTAGGCCCGGCCCTTGCAGTAGGGGCGGTCAGCGATACCGGACAGAGTCTTCTTTTCCTCCGGCTCTTCCTCCACGATGCCCTTCTTGGCGTCGTACTCTTTTTTGGCAGCGGCCTTCGCGGCTTCTTCTGCTGCCTGCTGCTTTTTCTGCAGCTTCTTTTTGCTGGTGTTTTCGGTGATGCCGTCGGGATTTGCAGCCCGCTTTTCAGCCCGGATGCGCTCCTTCTCGGCCTCAATGGCTTCCTGCTCCAATGCTTTTTTCAGACGCTCTGCGTCCTCGGCATCATAGATCTTGCGGTAACGTTTGGTCAGAACCGTATCCTCAACAGTACGGACAACGCCGCCTACGAACCAGTAAAGGCTCAAAGCCACGGGAACGGAGAAACCGATCCACAGGCTCATCAAGGGCATCATCCACATCATGACCTTGGAGGTCTGTGCGGACTGGCTCTTTGCGGCTTCTTCCTTATCCTGGATACCCTTTTCGTTGGTCACCAGAGAGTCGTTCATTCTCCGGGAGATTTGGGTCTGCAGGATCTGACTGCTGGCAGAGATCAGCGGCACCAGCACCGCGCCGATGTGAGCCCAATCCCAGGCCCAAACGGTGTTGTTGAAGATGTTAATCTGGGGCAGCGCACCCATTTGGATGCCCAAAAACTCGAAATTGATACCAGCCAAGGTCTGCTCAGTAATGCCGGGGATGGCGGCAAAACGGCTGGGATCGTCGAAAATCGCCTGTGCGGCAGAGATCTGCCAGTAGCCGTCCTTGGTGTTGGAACCCAGCACATTGGCAATCTCTGCGGCCACCTCTGCGCTGGCACCCAGCATATTGGTCAAAGGCTCGCGGATGATGGTGTACAGGGGAATCAGGATCAGCAGGGGGACAAAGCTCCACAGGCAGCCGCCGCAGCCCATCGTAGCGCCTTCTTCCTTTTGCAGCTGTTGAATGGCTTCCTGCTGTTTCTGCTGGTCGTTGGCGTATTTTTCTTTAATCGCATTGAGCCGGGGCTGCAGCCGGGTCATCTTCATCATGCTTTTTTTGGATTTTGCGGTGATGGGCAGCATGACCGCTTGTACCAAAATGGCGAACAGGATCAGCGAAAGGCCGTAGCTGTCGGTCAGTTGGTACAGGAAGTTCAGCAGCCATCCAAAGGGAACAGTAATAATTTCCATTACGTTTTACTCCTTATGAGTTCATGGCACGGGGTCGTAAAAGCTTCCTTTGTAAAAAGGATTGCAGCGCAGCAGACGGCGAAATGCCAGCCAGCCGCCCTTCAGAGCCCCATATTTTTCAATGGCTTCGTAGGCGTAGGCAGAGCAGGTGGGACGGAAACGGCAACTTGGGGGTGTGCTTGAGGAGATGTGCTGCTGATAAAACCTTATCAGTGCGAGAAAAATTCGTTTCATAGGGCATCTTCCTTTAAAATGCCCGCCTTGGCGGCCAAGGCCAGATATGCCTTCCGCAAACTTTCAAAATCGGAGCCCACACAACGACTCCGGGCAACCACAACGATGTCCCAGCCGGGCAGAAATTTTTCCTCATTCAGGCGGTAGACTTCCCGCAGGCGGCGCCGCACCCGATTACGGACCACTGCATGGCCCAGTTTTTTGCTCACGGTAATACCTACCCGGTTGATCTCCATCCGGTTTGGCCTAGCGTAGAGCACGAGAAAATGATTGGCAACCGCGCCGGTGTGATACAGCTTGCGGAAGATATGATTGAGTTTTAAGGCACACGAATATTTCATATAAATCCCTCAAAGTCCCTGTTTTTTGCATGTCATTCCGAGGGAACGAAGCGACCGTGGGAATCCGTTTCTCCTGCGGCATCGCAAAGATGCGGATTGCCACGCCAGTGTGCGCACTGGCTCGCAATGACAGTATTTTTTACGATACTGTATCCTAAAAACAGGGGAAGCGGGGCGAAGATTGTCTCGCCCCGCTTATAGCTCCCGTTTCGCATAGAGCGATATCCTGCTTGTCCGCACCTAAAATCAGGCGGACAGAACCTTGCGGCCTTTTGCACGGCGACGAGCCAGAACCTTGCGGCCGTTGGAAGTAGCCATTCTCTGACGGAAACCGTGGACCTTGGAACGATGACGACGGCTGGGTTGATAGGTACGCTTCATGAAGTTACACCTCCTGTTTTCTCACAATTATGCTCGACAGTCTTTTGGACCGCAGCAAAACATAGAAAGAGACCATAATTGGTCATGCTAAGGTATTATAGCCGAAAAAATCAATAAGGTCAACCTCTTTTTTGGGAATTGCGTGATTTTTATTTATATTTATAAGAAAAAGCCTTCCCTGTGTGGGGAAGGCTTTATAGCGGATTTTGTTTAATCTTTGCGAATCTTCTGGGATATGCGGCAGGTGTGGGCGCGACTTTTTTCAGCACGATAACGCCGTGGGATGCCCCATCAAAGGTAAATTCCCGCACTTCTTCCAAAGAAAGTCCCAGCTTTTTGATGGCATTTTCCGCCTCGAGGAGCTCTTCCTTCGCGGCAGAGCCCTTCAGTGCCACCACAAGGCCGCCCACCTTAACATAAGGCGCGGTCAGCTCCAGCAGGATGTTCAGCCGGGCAACCGCCCGGGATGTGGCCACATCGTAGTTTTCCCGGCAGGAAGCCACAGCTTCTTCTGCCCGGGCTGTGACGCATTTCGCAGAAATATCCAGGGCGGGAAGCACCTCTTCCAGCCACTTCATCCGCTTTCCCAGACTGTCCAAAAGAGTTACTTTCGTATCCGGGCAGGCGATTGCCAGGGGAACGCCGGGAAATCCCGCGCCGCAGCCCACATCGATGAGGTTCTTCCCTGTCAAATCCACGCAGGCGGCTACGGTAAGAGAGTCCAGCAAATGAAGCTTTGCCACAGGTGCGTCTTCCGTGATGCCAGTCAGGTTCATCACTTCGTTCTGCTTGACCATAGCCCGGGCAAAGGTGCAGAGCTTTTTCTGCACTGCTGTGTCAAGGGTCAAGCCCAAATCGGGCAGCCCGGCGGACAGGGTTTGCAGCATTACATCCGTCATTGGCCACCCGCTGCCTCCAGTCCTTCCTGGAAGACATAGCCTTCGTCGAAGGGGTCAAAGGAATCCTCCACATCCTCCTCCACGTGGGCGGGCAGGTAGATCTCTTGCCAGTACCAGCTCAGCAGAAGATCCGTCACCTCGCCGTAGGATTTGATGCCGCTTTCATCACCGCTGGCCTGGAGATAGGTGTCGTTGACGGAATTGGCAAAATCAGATGCGTTGTCGTCAATATTTTCCTTGCAGTAGTCGTGGTATACGGTAAGATCCCGCAGAACATTCTCATTCAGACCGGCAAACAACTGGTTTGCAGCGTTAGCGGCAGTGGAAGTGGAGATGGAAGCAAGAGAATTGTAGCAGTAGCGGAAGGCCATAAAATAGCCGGAATACTGATACAGAGGATCGGAATTTGCGGTGGTGGCCAAAAATGCCGCCAAATTGGCATCCCGTTCCGGGGCGATACACATCCGGTGCGCCATCTCGTGGCAAATGGTAAAGGGCAGCGTCATTGTCGGAGTGGTGGGATTGACAGCGGCCTCGCCGGTAAAAGGCATGGTCACGCCGGCAATGCCCATGGAGGTGTACATGTCCGCCCAGCCCAGCTCCTTCACCGGTGTGGTTACGCCGGCGAAGACGGGATAATTCTTTTCGTATACCAAATAGTCGAAGCCGTCGGCAGCCTGCTCGGCAGATTCCCGGAACGTGGGAGCGATGAGATCGCCGTTTTCATCCCGCGATACTTTATCTGCCAGCTCGTTGGCCTTGTCCCGGAAATAGGTGGTGGCATTGATCAGCGGGGTGGCGCTGTCGCCAATGACCATCATATTCAGCCGGATATCATCGGCCAAAGGACTGCTGTACTGATTCAGCCCATACATGCCGGTGTGAAGCGTCCATAATAGCGCCACGCCGGACAGCACCCAGCCCAGCCACTGGACAAAATTCCATTTCAGCAGGATCATTGCCACGATGGACGCCAAAAGACCTACCACCAGCAAAATTGCCAGCACCTGCCACAGACAGGCGGAAACACCGGCAGTCCATTGGGCTAAAAAGTCCTGGATTAGCCGGGACATATAGGGGTAGATCATATCCACCAGTTCGCCGTGAGCGGCAGCAAATTCCGTCAGCCCCCATGTCAGCAGCGCCAGGGCCACGGCCACGATATATCCGCGCCAATATTTCAAAGGAAGAACCTCCTTACACATGTCATTGCGAGCAGCCGCTTGCATGGCGGCTACGTGGCAATCTCCATAGATTTCCGGAACGTCCGGGGAATTGCCGCGCCAGTTTGGAAACTGGTGCACAATGACAGAAAACTTTAACGTTATTTTATCACATCATATAGTATAGCACATTTTTCGTCGCTTGTCTGCCCCTATTTTAAATTTTTGTTTTGCCGTAATTTACGGTTTACATAAATGGAAGAAATCAGACAAAAAATACCAAATCCCCACAGAGAAGTTTTCCACATTATCCACAGCTTTTTCCACAGAGAAAACGGAAAATCCCCTGTAAAACAAAGGTCTTACAGGGGTGGCTTAGTCCTTTTGGTGTGTGGGCGCGATTTCTGGGAGAATTGCGGAATCGGTTTACAGAACAACATTCTGAAGCGCTACGCGAGCGGAAAACACACGGCTGTGAGCGGCGGCCTCGCCGTCGTCCCCGCGCACTGCTTCCACGGCCAAATCCGGGCCATCGGACAGCTCCCAATGAAGCTGGACCGGCTCGTTTTCCCGCACCTCTGACATGTAGCAGAGGGTAAACTCCCGTATTTCGTGCTGGGCGTGGAAGGTGCTGGGGAGCAGATCTTCTACCCAATCCAAATACCGGCAGTTGTTCATGTGACCGTTGATATCCAGATCTGTATAGCGCACAATCCGCTCCTGCAGACTTCCCATTTCCTTGGGCAAAATGGAGCTGGGGGCACACAATTCACAGCCGCGAAGCAGTCCGCCCACTTCCACGCCGCTTTTACCCGGAAGCACCATGGCCCGGGAAGACGCATCCATTAAGATCCACAGGCTGATGGAACGGAAACACTCGTTGCCCGCTTCGTCATAAGCGATGGTGGAGCGGGGATAGGCGGTGCGGGTGGTGGGCATGGGCCAGGTCTCGATGCGCAGCTTTTCCCCACTTTGAGGCAGACGGGCGATCTGTACCCGGTGGCGGATCACCGCCCAAAATAGATTTTTGTCCGTCAAAGCCTTCTGATCCGTTCCCAAAATGGCGCTGTGATCACCGGCTACGTCTTGCAGATAGGCCAAAAGCCTGCTGGCCTTCAGCCGACCGAACTGATCCACCGCCACGGGGGATACTTGAAATTCTTTTACATAAATAGGTTGCATATTTTACCTACTTTCGATCTTCTGTCAGTGTGATGTCTACTGAGTACTGTCTTCCGTCCCGATACAGGATGAGCGTTACGGAATCCCCCGCCTGATGGGCGTACAGAACACTGTTCAGCTCGTCCTGCTTCGTGACCCGGACGCCGTCAATATACATTAAAATATCCTTTGCCCGAATCAGAGAATTTTCCGGCGCGGTAGTGACATAAAGGCCTGCCGGCATCCGGCGGAACTGCTGGTTGAAGGAAGAGACCCATTCTCCCTCAAGCTCCAGCGACGGCCGTCCGGAGACGTAGCCCTGGGAAATCAGCTGATCCACGATCTCTTTGACCACGGCAGACGGGATGGCAAAGCCAAGACCTTCCACACCGGCATCGTCGGCGAACATGCCGATCTTCATCGTGTTGATGCCGATGACCTGCCCGTGGCAGTTGATCAGTGGGCCGCCGGAGTTGCCGGAATTTAAGGCGGCATTGGTCTGAATCAGAGTCATGGTACGTCCGCCGGTTTCCACATCCCGGTTGATGGCGGAGACGATACCGTCGGTCATCGTACCCCGCAGGGAAACGCCCAGGGGGTCGCCGATGGCCACCACCGCATCGCCCACACGAAGCTGGGTGGAGTCGCCAAATTCTGCCGGAATCAGATCCGCTGCATCCACGTACAGCACCGCCAGATCTGACAGGCTGTCTGCGCCCACCAAGTGGGCGGCAAGGGTGCGCCCATCGGTCAAAAGCACCTGGATCTCCCGGGCCTCGTCTACCACGTGGGCATTGGTGACCAAATAGCCGTTTTCTGAAAGCACCACACCTGTGCCGCTTCCCGTGCCCCCGGAGAGGGTGCAGGAGATGGAGACAACCGAAGGAATGTTCTTTTGATAAATGTCCTGCAAACCGAGACCACCTGCCTGGGGTACATTGTCCACCTGTCCAGGAACAGGATTCAGCTGGACCTGCACCTGATTCTCGGGGTTGGGAGAATTCGAGGCGGGCAGTGAAGGTGCAGGTGCGGTGGTGGATTGTCCGGCATTGTCCGTATTGGAGAAATGCACATCCCCGGTGGAATTGCTGTTATTTTGATTGCTGTGATTCCACAGGCCCAGGGCGGAAATGATGCCGCACAGGAATATCACGGTACAAAGCACCACGGCAATGGCACCGCCGTGATTCTTCGGCGGCTGCGTAGAGCCGTTTTCATAGGAATACTGATAATTGCGTTCGTCCATAAAAACCTCGAAATATGGGGAAATGTTGTTTATAGATGTCATTCCGAGCCAGTGCTCACGAAATCATGGTATGATTGCCACCGGCAATCATACTGATTACACGATTCGCTGCGCTCTGCAACACTAGCGTGGGAATCCGTTACTCCTGCGGCTCTTAAGAGCCGCGCGGCACCATAGGTGCCGCAAGAAATGCGGATTGCCACACCAGTGGCCACGGGTCACTGGTTCGCAATGACGGCATAGGGAGAGTTTATAACTTACCGCACCAAAGGCAGAGTAAAGGTGAATTCCGTTCTGCCGTTTTGGCTGGTGACGGAGATGTTTTCTCCGTGGGAATCCAAAATGGATTTTACGATATACAGACCAAGTCCCCAGCTGTCCCGATTTTGAGAGCGGCTTTTGTCGATCTTGTGGAATCGCTCGAACACCAGGGGTAATTCCTGGGCCGGGATGGTCTCGCCGTCGTTGGAAACGGACAAATAGACCTTATTGCTGCCCTCTCGGATGGCAATGCCAAGCGTGCCCTCCTCCGGACAGAATTTCACGCCGTTGTCCACCAAATTGTAGATCACCTGGTTGATGGCGTCCTGATTGGCCCGGGTAAAGACGGGGTGTTGCGGCATTTCCACCTGCACATCGATTTTTTTGTCATTGATCTTCTGTTCAAAGGAAATGAGCACCTGTCCGGCCATTTCCGACAGATCAAAACGGCTTTGCTGTTCCTCGGGGATGCCCTTTTGTTCCTGTAGACGGGAAATGTCCAGCATACTGCGCACCAGACGGCTCAGACGTTTGGTCTCGTCGGAGACCATTTGCAGATAGTGTCTGCCCCTTTCCGGGGGAATCGTGCCGTCCAAAATGCCGTCTACATATCCGGAAATGGTGGTCATGGGGGTCTTCAGCTCATGGGAGACGTTGGCAATGAACTCTTTGCGCTGATATTCGCCCTTTTCCAAAGAGGCAGCCATGTTATTGAAGGCCAGTGCCAGCTCTTCCACCTCTTGCGGATTGTGGCCGGTGGTAGCAACCCGGGCATTGAAATCCCCGTGGCCGAAGGCCTTGGCCGCCCGGGCCATATCCCGCAAAGGATTGGACTGCCGGCGGACAAAAAATGTCATGATCGCCACGGACATGGCAACCACCAAGACCGTCACGACCAAAAAGGTGTTGGAAATGCGGCGGATGTTGGTAAGGGTGTTATCCACCGGTGAAGAGGCCATGACGATGGCGCGGGGCGCGCCGGTGCGCCCGTCCGTCACTGCCACAGATACCATGTAGCGGTTTTCTTCGTATAATCCGCCGATGATGCCCTGATCGGTGCAAGAGCCCTGGGCAAAGACCCGGTCACGGTACGCGGCATCCAGCCGCAGGCCGGTGTGCTCACAGCCCATGGGAGCATCGGCGCACATAAGAAGATTCCCCTGTGCGTCACAGATGACAGCATCTGCCCCGGACACAGAGATTGCAACTGTCAGCGCCATGTAAAAATCCTGGCTGGAAATGCTTTTGTCGCCGTAGCTGGCTTGGTATAACGATGCGATCACACTGGCATCATTTTGCAGTGACGTGATGGTCTGCTCCGTCAGATGGCGGCTGGCAAGCCATTGGAAAGAGCCGCTGACCAGCACCATGGCCACCAGCAAAACCAAGGATATGGCAATAAAAAGCCGGCTAAATGTGCTTTTCATCAGCTGTTGGCCTCAAACTTATAGCCAACGCCCCAAACTGTCTTCAGACACCACTGCGGGGAAATGCCTTCCAGCTTCTCTCGCAGGCGCTTCACATGGACATCCACCGTGCGGCTGTCGCCGAAGTAGTCGAAGCCCCAAACCTCGTCCAAAAGCTGGTTGCGGGTGTAGACACGGTTGGGAGAGGAAGCAAGATAGTAAAGAAGCTCCATCTCTTTTGGGGGCGTATCCACCTTTTTGCCGTCCACCGTCAGTTCAAAGGCGTCCATGTCGATGATCAGCTTATCAAAAATAAGACGGCGGGCCTTTTTCTCGGGAGAAGTGCCGGTGCTGCGGCGCAGAACGGCCTCCACCCGGGCGAGGACCTCCCGCATTTCGAAGGGCTTGGTGATATAGTCATCCGCACCGGCCTTCAGACCCTGCACCTTATCGCTGGTCTCACTTTTGGCGGTGAGCATGATGATGGGGGTCTGCGCCTCTGCGCGAATGGCATTACACACCGCCCAACCGTCCATCACGGGCATCATCACGTCCAGCAGGATCAGATCGGGCTTGATGGATCGGAATTTTGCAAGACCCTGCCCCCCGTCGCCGGCGATGGTGACGGCATAGCCCTCTTTTTCCAAATACATCTGCAGAAGCTCCGCAATGTTGCGGTCGTCTTCCACAATCAAGACAGTTGTTGCCATGAGAATACCTCCATTTTATGTCATTGTGAGGGCCGACAGGCCCGTGGCAATCCCCACAGGTGTTCAAAAACAAAACGGGATCGCAACGGTACTTTGTGCCTCGCGATGACGAGAGTGATATAAATTTGCTTTTTACCATATTATAGCACAGTTTTACACCCTTTCGTGAACTTTTTTTAAAGACTCTCACCCAAAAATGTGAACAGCCAATTTTTTCTTGCCTTAAATCTTCTTTTGGGGTATGATAGAGCCAAAGAAAGGAGCGTTTTTATGATCTTGATCGAAATATTAAAAGCAGTGTTCTTTGGCATCGTGGAGGGCATCACTGAGTGGCTTCCCGTTTCCTCCACCGGCCATCTGATCCTGCTGGATACCTTCATCCACCTGAATGTGAGCGAGGAATTTTACGAAATGTTCCAGGTGGTCATTCAGTTGGGGGCTATTTTGGCGGTGATCGTGCTGTTTTTCCATAAACTAAACCCCTTTGCCCCCTCCAAGACCCAGGTGCAGAAAAAGGACACCTGGAGTCTGTGGTTCAAGGTTGTGGTGGCGGTCATTCCCTCTGCTTTGGTGGGACTTGCGCTGGACGACTGGATGGACGAGTATCTGTATAATTATATTGTAGTAGCCGTTATGCTCATCGTCTACGGCATTGCCTTTTTGTTTGTGGAAAAATGGAATGCAAAGCGGAATTTCCGTATCCAAAATGTGTACGATATCGACTACCGCACCGCCCTTTTGATGGGCGCGTTCCAATGTCTGAGCCTGATCCCGGGCACATCCCGTTCCGGCTCTACCATCCTGGGTGCAATTATCCTGGGCGTTGCCCGTCCTGCCGGTGCAGAGTTTTCTTTCTTCATGGCGATCCCCACCATGCTGGGTGCCAGCGCGCTGAAACTACTGAAGTATCTTTTGGAGGGCGCTCTGCCCAGCGGCACAGAAATTGCCGTGCTGATCGTCGGCTGTGTGGTTTCCTTTGCGGTGAGCCTGTTGGCGATCAAGGGTCTGATGGAATATGTCCGTAAGCACTCTTTCAGCATCTTCGGTATTTATCGCATCATCCTGGGTATCGTGGTGCTGGGCTATTTTGCATTGACCAGCCTATAATATGTCATTGCGAACCAGTGACCCGTGGTCACTGGTGTGGCAATCCGCATCTTTTGTGGCACCATAGGTGTCACGCGGCTCTATGAGCCGCAAGGGGAACGGATTCCCACGCTAGTGTTGCAGAGCGCAGCGAATCATGTAATCAGTATGATTGCCGGTGGCAATCATACCATGATTTCGTGCGCGCCGGCTCGGAATGACACAAAATATGATACATTATACAAAAAGCACCGCACCGAAATTTCGGTGCGGTGAAACTTTTATTCTTCGTCTTCCCTGGGAACGGGGGTAATGATGGGTTTTCCCTCCCGGTCTACCAGTACCGTCAGCCCGCCGGCATAGCCGCTGGCATGGAACAGATAGTTCACACCGGTCTGCCGGTCGACCCAAATCTCATTACTGCCGAAAGCCCCATCGGACCAGGTCTTGACAAAACGCTTTTCTTTGGACATGGTTTACTCCTTTGTGCCCTCGACGATGCCGTTTGCCAGGCCCACCAGGCCCTGCATTTCGCTGGGGATGATGATTTTGGTTGCCTTTCCGTCGGCAACTTTCTGCATGGCTTCAATGGCTTTCAGTTTCAAAACGTTGTCGCTGGGGGCTTTTTCATTGAGCATTTCCAAGGAATCTGCCAATGCTTTCTGCACAGCCAAAATCGCCTGGGCTTCACCGTCGGCTTTCAAGATGGCGGCCTGCTGTTCAGCCTCTGCCCGCAGGATGGCGGCCTGCTTTTCCGCATCAGCTTTCAAGATGGCAGATTCCCGTTCACCCTCTGCAATCAGAATGGCGGACTTCTTCTGACCTTCGGCCTGCAGAATGGCCTGCCGGCGGTCGCGCTCGGCCTTCATCTGCTTTTCCATAGAGGACTGAATGTCCGCAGGGGGCAGAATATTCTTCAGCTCCACCCGGTTGACCTTGATACCCCAGGGGTCGGTGGCTTCGTCCAAAATGGCGCGCATCTTGGTGTTGATGATGTCACGGCTGGTCAGAGTCTGATCCAGTTCCAGGTCGCCGATGATGTTACGCAGGGTGGTGGCGGTCAGGGTCTCCATAGCCGCCATGGGATGTTCCACGCCGTAGGTGTACAATTTCGGATCGGTGATGCAGAAATATACAACGGTGTCGATCTGCATGGTGACATTATCTTTTGTGATAACGGGCTGGGGCGGATAGTCCAGCACCTGTTCTTTCAGGCTAACGCGACGGGCAACGCGGTCAATAAAGGGCACTTTGAAGTGCAGACCCACATGCCATGTGCTTTGATACGCGCCCAGGCGCTCAATGACATACGCCTTGGACTGCTGAACCACAGCAATGTTGGAAATGATGATCATCAAAAGAATGACCACGATGATGCCAATAACAACAAGTTCCATATAGTTACCTCCTGTAATGTTACAAAATGATTAGACAAATGATAATAACGATGGCAAAGGCCACCAGAAAAGCGCCCTTGATTCGCTCCATGCGGATATACCGCTCGGTGGGATCAAAGTCCATAAAACGAGCATGCTCCCGAATGTAAATCATATCCTCCGGGATCACAATACTTGCGATGCCCAGCCCGGCACAAACAAGTGCGATAATACACCATAAAACAGTCATATCACACCTCCGCTTTTTCTGTTACCGGAGACACAAACGCCTTTACACCTTCTATTTTATCCACTTTTACCAGTGTGCCTGCCGGGATGTCCTCACCGGAAGTGCTCCGGGCGGTCCATTCCATGGCGCCCAACTTCACCTGACCCTGAGCGGTCACATTGTTGATATCGGCGGTGACAAGACCCTCAGAGCCGATCACGCTGTCCACATTGGTTTTGGTGATCTTGGGAGTGAAATACTTCCGCACCAAAGGTCGCAGGCAGGCCAAAAGAGCAATGGAGACCACAAAGAAGATCACTGCCTGGAGCCAAAATTCTGCACCGAACAGCGTTGCGATCAGGGCGGCCAGTGCGCCTGCACCGAACCACAGGGAAACCATGGTAACGGATTGGGCTTCCACCATCAGAAATGCGATCATCAGGACAAGCCAAATTATCAGACACATAAGTTTTCCTCCTTCCATCTGATTCTATCTGCACTATACCAAAAAAATGCGGAAAAGTAAAGGAATACAGCAAGCTGTTTTGTTTACCGGAAACACTTTTGAGGCAAGTGGCAAGATGATAATATCATATGGTCACGTGATTGTCAATAGCAATTATTGAACTATTTGTGAATTTTTGCACAGGGGAGGGTAAAAAAGCGGCCTGCTGTGCAGACCGCTTGTGTATTATCGATGATTACCCATGAAGAACAGGGCCAGTGTGCCCGGGCCGGAGTGAGATCCGATCACCGCGCCGGTGTAGCCGATGAACACTTCCTGCACACCGCACTTTTCTTTTACCAAACTTGCCAGATATTCGGCATCCTCAATGCAGTCACCGTGGCAGATGAACATGGTGCTGTTGTCAAAACCCTCGCCCAGTTCCACGGCTTTTTGTGCCAGCGCCTGGATGGAAGCCTTGCGGCCGCGGGTCTTGGAAACATTGATCAGATGGCCCTCGTCATCTACATGAAGCACAGGTTTGATCTGCAGCATGGTACCTAGCAGCGCAGTTGCCGCGCTGACACGGCCGCCCCGCTTCAGATACATCAAATCGTCCACAGTGAACCAGTGGCACAGGTGCAGTTTGTTTTCTTCCACCCATGTGGCCAACTCCGCAATGGACATGCCCGTATCTTTCATTTTGCAGGCGTACCACAAAAGCAGACCCTGGCCCAAAGATGCTGCCAAAGAGTCCACAACAATGATTTTGCGATCGGGATACTTTTCTTTCAGTTCATTTCCGGCAATGACAGCGGACTGATAGGTGGTGGACAGGCCGGAAGAGAATGTCAGCGTCAGCACATCCATACCCTGGGCCAAAACACCCTCCATCTTTTCCATCCAACGGTCGGGATTGACGGCAGAGGTGGTGGCGGCTTCGCCCGCACGCAGACCGGCGTAAATATCCTTGATACCCTCGTCTACGGAATCCTCTAAAGTCTCCCCCTGGAAGTTAACAAACAGCGGCACAGTCTGCACAGACAGCTTGGAAAGCATTCCCTTGGGCAGATCACAGCCGGAATCAGTGATAATTTTGTAATCAGACATTGCATACACTCCTAAAAAATACTGGACAGCCACAGTCCTTTCCTCTATAATGGAGGAAATGGTCTTTGTACCTATTTTACAGAAAAAAAGCACTCTTGTCACGTGCTTTTTGAGGATATGGAGGCGTTTTTCCTCTCCGAAAATGAGAATCAGCCACTCTACTGTCAGTAGAATCCCTCTTATCGACGGTTTTCTGTGTTGTTGCGCGCATTGATCCACAATGACATGGCAAGAAATCCTACCATTTATCCTGGAGGCGGTTATGACAAAGTTATTGATGAAAGTGTTTCTGAAAAATCTTGATCCTGAGGAGAATCGCTCCGTAGTGGGCAAACGCGCCGGTGCGGTGGGGATCGGGTGTAACTTGGTGCTGTTTTTGGCAAAGTTGCTGGCAGGCACATTGGCAGGTTCGGTGTCCATTACAGCGGACGCTATGAACAACCTCACCGATGCCACCAGCTCCATTGTGACCCTGTTGGGCTTCAAGCTGGCGGAGAAACCGGCGGATGCAGATCATCCTTACGGCCACGCCCGGTTTGAGTACTTATCCGGCCTTGCAGTGGCGGCGCTGATCATCGTCATCGGTGTGGAGTTGGCGAAGTCCTCTTTTGACAAGATCCTGCATCCTCAGTCGGTGACCTTCACCACCCTGACAGTGGTGATCTTAGTGCTTTCCATGGCAGTGAAGCTGGGTCTCTGGCTGCTTAACAAGACACTTTCCAAGACCATTCGCTCCACCGCCTTGGCGGCCACGGCCCAGGACAGTCGCAACGACGCCATTGCAACCGGAGTGGTGCTGGTGGCGGGTGTGGTGGAGCTGTTTTCTGGCGCGGCCATCGATGGTTGGATGGGCCTTGCGGTGGCGCTGTTTATTCTGTACAGCGGCGCAATGACGGCCAAGGAGACCATTAATCCCCTGTTGGGCGAAAGCACCAGTCCGGAGCTGCGGGAGCTGATCGTGGATTACGTCCGGGAACAGCCCAAGGTGCTGGGCTATCACGACCTGATGGTCCATGACTACGGCCCGGGTCAGCGGTTTGCTACGCTCCACGTGGAGATGGACAACCGGGAAGACCCTCTTGCCTGCCACGAGCTTATCGATGATATGGAGCGGGAGTGCTATCAAAATCATGGCATCCACTTGGTTATTCATTACGATCCCGTCATTACCGACGACCCGGAGCTGAATCGCCTGCGCGCCGCCTGCGAGGAACTGCTGGCGGGGGTGGATAGTCGTCTGCACCTGCATGATTTTCGCATGGTGCAGGGCGTAACCCATACCAATCTGATCTTCGACGTGGCCCTGCCGGCAGATTTGGCCGGTGGGGAATCGGAGATTATTGCCCATTTAGAGGGAAATCTGTCCCGCCAGGAGGGCAAACGCATTTACGCGGTGATTACCTTCGACCCCGAGGCGTTTAACATTCCTGTGACGGAGCAAGAAAAGAGGAACAATGGTGGAAAACTATTTTAATCTGCATTTTGATACCAAAGAGATAAACGCCATTTCCAATCTGGGCCTTGCGCATATTGGCGATGCCGTGTACGAGCTCATGTGCCGCAGCTATCTTTGCTGCAAGGGCGATAAGACCGTGAAAAATCTCCACAAGGATTCCGTTGCTATGGTCAAAGCCCCCACACAGGCGGCCTACGCGGAAAAGCTTCTGCCCCACCTAACGGAACAGGAAAAAGACTGGTTTCGCCGGGGTAAAAATGCCCATTCCCATGCCGCACCCAAGTCGGCAACCCCCCAGGAGTATGCCAAGGCCACCGGCTTGGAGACCCTGTTCGGCGTACTGTATCTTTCCGGTCAGACAGACCGGCTCAATGAATTGTTTGCAATCATGGTGAAGGAGTAAGAAATGGCCTTTGATGCGTTTTATTTGTCTGCGGTGCTGAAAGAGCTACGTGTCCTTTCCGAGCCAAGGGTGGAGAAGATCCATCAGCCGTCCCGGGATACGGTGATTCTGCATCTGCGCCACAGGGAGGGGCGTTGCAAACTCCTGTTTGCCATGAATCCCACTGCCCCCCGACTCCATCTGACCACTGCAAACCCGGAAAATCCTCCCGAACCACCTATGTTCTGCATGCTCCTGCGCAAGCACCTGTCTGGGTCGCGGCTGATTGAAATTTCTCAGCCGCTCATGGAGCGCTGTGCAGTGTTTACCTTTGAATGCATGGATGAGATGGGCGATCTTGTTAAGCGCAAGCTTATCGCGGAGCTCATGGGAAGGACCTGTAATCTTTATCTGCTGTCTCCCGAGGGGCGGATTATCGACTGTTTGCGGCGCGTTGGCTTGGATGAGTCGACAAAGCGGCAGGCTCTGCCGGGACTTTACTACCAAGACCCTGAGCCCATTACCAAGAAAAACCCCCTGGAATTGACAGAAGAATGTTATGTAAACCTATTTTCTCAACCCGGCGCCGATTTACTGGCCCAGCGGCTTATGGATGAGCTGGGCGGGCTGTCACCGCTTGTCTGTCGGGAAGCGGCGCTGTATGCCTGCGGTGATGTGGATGCCCGGATGGAAAATGCGAGAATTTCCGATATTTCCGGGAAAATTGCCGCATTTTTCAATGAAAATTTGGAACATCCTGCCCCCTATTACTATTCCCAAAACGGCACACCCAAGCAGTTTGCCTTCTGTCCCATCCGCCAATACGGCGACTGCGCCCGTGCGGATTCCTTCTCCGGCCTTTTGGATATGTTCTACACTGTCCGGGATCGCAATGACGCCATGCGGCAAAAAAGCCAGTCTGTGCGCAAGACGGTGCAGAATCTTTGCACCCGTCTGACCAAAAAATTGGCCATTCAAGCAAAAGAACTGGAAGCAACCTATGACCGGGAACGTCTGCGCCAGATGGGGGACATCCTTACCGCCAATCTGCATAAGATCACAAAGGGACAGACCCTTGTCCGGGTGGAAGATTTTTACGATGAGGACATGAAAGAAATTGAAATTCCCCTGTCGCCACTGCTTTCTCCCCAGCAAAATGCGGCAAAATTCTACAAGGACTACGCCCGGATGAAGACCGCCGAAAAGGAACTGACCCGCCAGATCCAGCTGGGTGAGGGTGAGTTGGAATATCTGAAAAGTGTACTGGAGGAGCTGAACCGTGCGGACAGCGACCAGGCATTGGAGGAAATCAAGCAGGAACTTCGGGCTGGCGGATATCTGCGCGCCGATCCGGGTAAAAAACGGGTCAAAACCGGCAAACTGCCCCCCTTGCGGTTCGAATCCACCGATGGATTTTCCATTTATGTGGGTCGGAACAACCGGCAGAACGAGGAGCTGACTTTCAAGTCCGCACGAAAGGATGACATCTGGCTTCATGCCTCCAAGGTCCATGGAAGTCACGTGATCATTGCTTGCGCGGGGCAAAATGTGCCCGATGACACCATCACCCAGGCGGCTCAGTTGGCGGCACATTACGCTGAAACCACCGGCGGTCAGAACATCCCGGTGGATGTGACCCCTGTGCGGCAAGTGAAGAAAATTCTGGGCGGCAAGCCGGGCATGGTGATCTATCACACCTACCGCACCGTCATCGTCAACCCCTACCCGGACATTGTGGTGGACGAACTCAACGCGGAGAAAAAATAGCCTTCCCCTATGCTGTCGTCGCGAACCAGTGCGCACAGAATTGTGGTATGATTGCCATGGGCAATCATTTTGATTACATGATTCGCTGCGCTCTGCAACACTGGTGTGGCGATCCGTTCTCTTGCCAGCCTATGGCTCGCGCGGCTCTTTGAGCCACAAGGATGCGGATTGCCACGTCGCCCCTTTGGGGCTCCCCGCAATGACATTCTGAAATTTGCACTACCAATTCTAAAACAAATGTGTTATAATACCCGTAAGAGGTGAACGAAATGGAAGAAAATAAGGAAATGGAACAAGTCAGTGCAGAGGAAATGAACGCTGAGGTTCTGAAAAAAGACGCCTATACAAAGCGCCCCAAGTGGCAGATCATTGCCGCATGGGCCGGCATCGCCATTGTTGGCATTGGCTTTTTGCTGTACTGCTGGCAGATCGCAAACGGTGGTCTGTGATGCGGATTCTCGGAATTGACCCGGGATACGGCATCACCGGATTTGGCGTGATCGAATCGGAGCGGGGGCAGTCGAAACTCATTACCTGCGGCGCCATCACCACCCCGGCAGGCATGGATTTTTCCGCCCGGCTGGAGATCATTTACGAGGATATGCGTCAGCTTTTGGCGGAAACCAAACCGGACGCAGTGGCCATAGAGGAGCTTTTTTTCGGTCAGAATGTCACCACCGGCATTGGGGTCGCCCAAAGCAGGGGCGTGATTCTGCTTGCCATCCGGCAGGCGGGGCTGGAGGTCACCTCTTACAAGCCCATGCAGGTCAAGCAGGCGCTGGTTGGCTACGGCAATGCAACCAAGCATCAGATGATGGACATGACCAAGCGACTGCTTCATCTGAATGCCATGCCCAAGCCCGATGACGCGGCGGATGCCATCGCCATCGCCCTGTGCCACGCCCGTTCAAGTACATCCCTCATTGCTAAGGCACAAAAGAAATAAAAGAATGTCATTGCGAACCAGTGACCCGAGGTCACTGGTGTGGCAATCCGTATTTCTTGCGGCACCATAGGTGCCGCCCGGCTCCTAAGAGCCGCAGGGGAACGGATTCCCACGCCAGTGTTGCAGAGCGCAGCGAATCATGTAATCAAAATGATTGCCGATGGCAATCATACCACAATTCTGTGCGCACTGGCTCGGAATGACAGCGTATTTCAGGAGGTTTTCCTATGCTCTACTATGTTTCCGGTGATGTTACCGTTTTGGAGCCCGGCCTTGCGGTTATCGACTGCAATGGCGTGGGTTACGGCTGTCGCGTGACGGCCTATACCGCAGGACAATTAAAACTGAATCAGCAGGCCAAATTGTACATCACCGAATCCATCCGGGAGGATGCGTTCGATTTGTATGGCTTCATCAGCCGGGAGGAACAGCGTTGCTTTGAATTGCTGACTTCTGTTAATGGTGTTGGGCCGAAAGCGGCCATGGCAATTCTGTCTGCCGGCGGACCGCAGAATTTCACTTTGGCGGTGATGACCGGGGATGACAAGCTCCTCACTGCCGCCCAAGGTGTGGGCAAAAAAATCGCCCAGCGGATTATTTTGGAGCTGAGGGATAAGATCGGCGGATCAAATGTGGAACTGGATTTTTCCACCGGCTCTGCAGCGTCCGCGCCCCAGGCGCAGACCGACAATGTGGCAATGGCAAGAGCGGCCTTGCAGGAGCTGGGATACAGCCCGGCAGAGATCCAAAATGCCCTCAAGGGCGCGGATGCAAACGCATCTACTGAGGAATTGGTTCGCCATGCCCTGCGCGCCATGGTGATGAAGGGATAAAAAGATACGAGATAGAAGATACAAGATATAAGATGTGGACGAGAGGAAAGTATCTTATATCGCATATCCTATATCTTATATCTCGGAGGTATTATTGATGAGCTTAGAATTTTCACAGGAACTGGACAGCCCCATTATTTCCCCCACTTTTGCGCCTCAGGACGCGGGTGAGATCGGCCTGCGGCCCAAGCTGCTGTCCGATTACACCGGCCAAGAGAAAGCAAAGGGGAATCTGTCCGTTTATATCGAAGCCGCCCGGCGGCGGAATGAGCCCCTGGATCATACCCTTTTGTATGGCCCTCCTGGTCTGGGCAAAACCACGTTAGCCGGCGTCATTGCCAACGAGATGGGGGCGGGTATCCGAATCACTTCTGGTCCGGCCATCGAAAAGCCCGGCGATTTGGCGGCTCTGCTAACCAATCTAAATCCGGGGGACATTCTGTTTATCGACGAAATCCACCGCCTGAACCGGGTGGTTGAGGAAATTTTGTATCCGGCCATGGAGGACTTTGCCATCGATATCATCGTGGGAAAGGGTCCCAGCGCCAATTCCATCCGGCTGGACCTGCCGAAATTTACCTTGGTGGGCGCAACCACCCGGGCCGGTCAGCTTTCCGCCCCTTTGCGTGACCGTTTCGGTGTATCCCTGCGGCTGGAGCTGTACACCCCTGAGGAGCTGGCCCGAATCGTCACCCGAAGTGCTACCATTTTGGGCATGGAAATCGCCCCTGAGGGCGCTATGGAAATCGCATCCCGGAGCCGGGGCACGCCGAGAATTGCCAACCGATTTTTGCGTCGCGTCCGGGATTTCGCCCAGATCATGGGCGACGGGGTGATCACGAAAGAAGCGGCAGACTTGGCCTTGTCCCGTCTTGAGGTTGATGAATTGGGCTTGGATGCCATCGACCGACGGATGCTCACCGCCATCATTCAGAATTACGGCGGCGGCCCGGTGGGCCTGGAGACCCTGGCGGCCACCATTGGCGAAGAGGCGGTAACTTTGGAAGATGTGTATGAGCCCTATCTGATGCAGCTGGGCTTCCTCACACGTACCCCCCGAGGCCGGTGCGTCACCCAGCTTGCCTACGACCACCTGCACTTGCCCAATCATGCCGAAACTGGATGGGTACAGCAGGAAATATTGTAAAAAAATTATGAATAAATGGTTGACTTTCCCCAAATTGCTGTGTATAATGCAACTTGTGGTACTATCCACCATTATTATGACTCCGCGTTACATCCAGTAAAGTGGTGAACATTCCGGGGCATCAACCAAAGAGAGGTATTTCCAATGTACGAAGACAAGACTTTAGTGTGCAAAGAGTGCGGCAACGAATTTGTGTTTACCGCCGGTGAGCAGGAATTCTACGCAGAGCGCGGCTTCCAGAACGAGCCCCAGCGCTGCAAGGCCTGCCGTGACGCTCGCAAGAACGCTGCTCGTGGCCCCCGTGAGTTCTTCACCGCTACTTGCGCCCGTTGCGGCGGCGAGGCAAAGGTTCCCTTCGAGCCCAAGTCCGACCGTCCTGTATACTGCAGCGAGTGCTTCGCTCAGATGCGCGCAGAGGGCTAATAGCCAACAAGCAAAAGGGCTGGGAAACCAGCCCTTTGTGTTGTATTTAGAGGTTTACATAACACAATTATTGCAAGGGCGGATGTCATCCGACCCTGCAATGGAAAACCGTTGCATTTTATTTTATCCCATGATAAAATATTTACATAACTATTTTTCTAAGAGGAGGTGTCGTTGTGCGTCGCGTGTTTCTTGTAATATTGTGCCTTTTGTTACTGACCACAGCAGTGAACGCCACCGGTTCCGTGACGGAAATGCAGAGCAATGCGGCTTTGGCCTCCGACGGCACCTGTCAAATTTCTTTGTTTATTCAGCTGACGGTGGATAGCAGCGACAGCGACCTGCGATTCCCTCTCCCTAGAAACGCCAAGGATATTTCCCTCAATGGTGCCACCGCGAAAACATTCCGGGCAGATTCTCTGCGGTGGGTGGACTTGTCTCCGGTGGTGTATGGACCGGGAAATTATTCTCTTACCCTGCATTATTCTCTGCCGGATTTGGTGACAGAGGTGGAAAAAACAGGCCTTGTGCTGACACTTCCTCTGCTTTCTGGCTTCTCCTATCCCATCGAAAGTATGGAATTTGTTATCACCCTGCCTGGCAAGCCGGAGGAAATGCCTCATTTTACCAGCACCTATCACCCGGAATCCATGGATTCCTTTTTGGAATATACCGTGGAGGGATCCGTGATCACCGGCTATTTTGTGCAGGGCCTGAAAGATCATGAAACACTGACCATGACGCTGCCGGTAACCGAGAAATTGTTCCCGCAGAACATTGCAAAGCAGTGGTCGCTGAGCTATGACGATCTGCTGCAATACGGCCTGTTGTTGCTGGCGCTGGCATATTGGCTGATCTTTCTGCGCTGTGGATTGCCCCATCGTCTGCGGCGAGTACAGGCACCCGATGGCATCACCGCCGGTCAGCTGGGGTGTGTCTTAAGCGGTTTGGGTGTGGATTATTCCATGATGGTATTGTCCTGGGCCCAAATGGGCTACCTGACCATTCAGTTGGACCGTCATAACCGAGTACTTCTCCATAAGCAGATGGACATGGGCAATGAGCGCAGTGAATTTGAGGTGCGTTGTTTTAAGACGCTATTTGGCAAGCGCGACCGTGTGGATGGCAGTAGCGAGCATTTCGCCCGACTGGGCCGCAAGGTCGGAAAAACCATCCCCGGTGCGGGGCATTATTTCAGAAAAAGCTCGGGTAATCCCATGATTTTCCGTTACATTGCCGCCGGAATCGGTGCTGTTGCCGGGTATTCCCTGGCTATTGCCTTTGCTTCCGATACGGTGTGGCAGGTAATTTTGGCGATCCTGCTTGTACCCTTTGGCGCGGTGTCGTCCTGGTTGATCCAAACCGGTGTTCGGGGCGTCCATTTACGCCACCGGCTGGAGCTTCTCATTGGTGCGGGCTGCGCACTGGTGTGGGTGATCCTGGGAAATTGGTCCGGCGAGGGTGCGGTGGCTATCTTTGTGATCGTCAGTCAGTTTTTGGCGGGCTTTGCCGCCATGCATGGCAGTCGCCGGACAGAGTCTGGCCTGCAGGCGCGAAACGAGATCTTCGGTCTGCGTAAATATCTGAAAACGATTACGCCGGAAGAAGTGCGGCGAATTTTAGAGAACAACCCCGATTATTATTTTACCATGGTTCCCTATGCGATGGCCTTGGGTGTAGACAAGGCCTTCACCCGGCCGTTTGGTGAACAGCCGCTGTCCACCTGTCCGTATCTGCAGATCAACGGCGGCGCGACCCTCACCGCCCGACAGTGGGATGAACGGCTGCGTCAGGCTGTGCGTATTTTGGATGACCGCCAGCGCAAGCTGGTATGGGAAAAACTCTTTGGAAGAAAATAAGAAAATGATCCCCGGCCGAAAGGCCGGGGACAACATTTTACTCTTCAATCAGTGCTTTAAAAACCTGTAGGCTTTTTTTGATCATTTCCGGCTTGACACAATAGCAGATGCGGAAGTATTCTTTGCATCCGAAATCCGTTCCCGGAACGACCAGTAGATCCTTCTGCTTGGCTTTCTCGGAGAATGCCTCGGAATCTCCGCCGGGGGCCTTGATGAACAGATAGAATGCACCGTCGGGCTTGGCCATTTCGTAGCCGTAGGAGGTCAGCGCCTCATAAAGCAGGCGGCGGTTGCGGTCATAGGCTTCCAAGTCCGGGCGAAGCATTGCGCACCGGGCGATAACCTTTTGGAGCAGGCTGGGGGCGCACACATGACCTGAAATACGGGCACTGCCGGCGATGGCGGCGTACAGCGCTTTGCTGTCCGCAGCATTTTCCGGTACATAGATGTAACCGATGCGCTCGCCGGGCAGGGACAGAGACTTGGAATAGGAATAGCACACGATCGTGTTGGCATAAATGCTGGGCAGGAAGGGTACTTCCACGCCGCCGTAAGTCAGCTCCCGGTAGGGCTCGTCCGCCACCAAGTAGATGGGATGGCCGTATTCTTCTCCTTTTCGAGTCAGCAGAGCGGCCAAAGCTTCTAAGGTTTGGCGCGTGTAGACCACGCCGGAGGGATTGTTGGGAGAATTGAGGATGATGGCAGCGGTGTTGGGAGTCAGCATGTTTTCCAGCGCATCCAGCTTGATTTGGAAAGCGGGCACGTCAGCGGGTACAACCTTAAATTTTAGTCCTGCACCCTCGGCAAAGGGGCGGTACTCCGGGAAGAAGGGGGCAACCGCCAAAAGCTCGGCATTTTCCGTTGCCAAGGCCCGGAACACCGCGGTCAAGCCGGGAGCCGCGCCGCAGGTGATGAACAGATTTTCTGCCTGAACTCCAGCATCATAGCGTGCATTTAAATCGTTCGCAATAGCCTGCCGGGTGGCCATATCGCCCACTGCGGAGGTATAGCCGTGAACGGCAACGGAATCGGTGTCGGATAAAATGGCTCGGATGGCATCGTTTACTCCGGCGGGAGCGGGAACGGAGGGGTTGCCCAAAGAATAGTCATACACATTCTCCCGGCCGACTTCGGCGGCCCGGCGACAGCCGTATTCAAACAGCTCTCGGATGCAGGAGCGGTTGGAACCCAGCTCAAAGCATTTTTCGTTATACATAAAACTCTCCTTATCGCTGATTGAGTAGCATTTGACACAGAGCCAAAAGCCCATCATTTTCCGCGCTGTTTTGCCACAAAATTTCTCCGGGGCCGTCATGGAGCAGACCGGCCTGTTCCAAGCGCCGCTTGGTCTCCCGGGCAGTGCCTTCGCCGCCATCGATGAGGACAGCGCGAGGGCCGAGCACCTTTCGTATGGAACCGGCGGCCAAAGGATAATGGGTGCAACCCAAAACCAATGCGTCCAATTTTCCTGCGTAGGGTGCTAAAATGGAAGACAAAAGCATCTGGGCATCCATGGTGTCTGCCTTGCCCGCTTCCACCAGCTCCACAAGCCCGGGGGCGGGAATTTTGGTGATGGTGGCGGCATTATCATAGCGGCGCAGGAGTGCGTCGAATTTTTCCTCCCGCAGGGTCACTTCTGTGGCCATCACGCCAATGTGCCCGCCGGGGAATTGATCCACTGCCGGCTTCAGCGCCGGCTCAATGCCAATCACGATCAATTCCGGACAGGTCTGCCGCAGGGCATGGATCGCCGCTGCGGTTGCCGTATTACATGCAACAACAAGGGCTTTTAGGCCATATTTCATCATTTTTTCCGCCGCCGCAAGAGTCAACTTCTGCACCTGTGCGGTGGTGCGGCAGCCGTAGGGAGCGTTGGCGGAGTCTCCGTAATACAAAAACCGCTCATTTGGCAGGAGTTTTCTTAAGTGCCGAAGCACGCTGATCCCCCCCACGCCAGAGTCAAAGACGCCGATAAAATCACTTTTTTGATTCATAGAGCTCCCCCCTTTCCCGATTTTTTCTATTGTAGCAAATTCTTGCCGGGCTTTCAACCCTAAAAAGGAGGACTGCACTGCTGTCCGCCCTTGTTTTACTTCGTGCCGAAAATCCGGTCGCCGGCATCACCCAGGCCGGGGATGATATAGGCGTGGTCATTCAGCTTTTCATCCACAGCTGCCAGATATATCTCCACATCGGGGTGAGCCTCCTGCGCGGCCTTCACGCCCTCGGGACAGCCGATGATGTTCATCATAATAATGTTGCGGCAACCTCTTGACTTAAGAAAATCGATGGCTGCCACGGCGCTGCCGCCGGTGGCAAGCATAGGATCTACCACAAACACCACCCGGTTTTCAATATCCTCGGGCAGCTTACAGTAGTATTCCACAGGCAGGTGGGTCTCGGGGTCGCGGTACAGGCCGATGTGACCGATCTTTGCGGAGGGAATCAGGTCAACCATGCTGTCCACCATACCCAAGCCTGCCCGAAGCACCGGCACAATGGCCAGCTTCTTGCCGGCAAGCATCCGGCATTTTGCAATTGCCACGGGGGTCTTGACCTCTACCTCTACTGTGGGCAGATTCCGAGTGGCTTCGTAACACATTAGGCCTGCGATTTCGCTGACCAGTTCCCTAAATTCCTTGACGCCGGTGTTTTCGTTTCGTAGGATCGCCAATTTGTGCTGAATGAGAGGGTGGTCCAGTACATGTACAGTTGCCATTTTGTCTGTCTCCTTAAACAAATTGTAATTCTGGAAGCCTCCCCCTGAAGGGGAGTCATTAATATTGCTTTTCGATCCTTTCCCGCTCGGCTTGGCTCAGACGGAGATAATTGGGGGCTAAAGTGGCGGGATCATCCGGGTTTGCCTGGGCGAGGGCGGCAAGTCCGACACCCACAGCCCGCTGATGCAGCTTCCATTCTGGGGGCAAAATGAGGTTTGGAACATTGCTCTGCAAAGTATTATAACACAAAATACTCCCATCGCCAACTAAAAATATGGGCTTTTCCAATTTTTCCAGCTCTTTTTGCAAATCCACCAGGGCGATGGCCCGGTCGGGGGTGTGACGGGCCAAAACGCCTTGGTTTACATAAAACAATGCGTTATACACTTGGTTTCTCCGGGCATCCATCACGGGACATACATAGCCCTCGGAAATTCCCAAGCCCAGCGCCATGGCCTCCAGAGTGGACACGCCGAAAATGGGCACCTCTGCGCCCCAGGCAAAGCCCTTCGCTGCTGCTACGCCGATGCGCACGCCGGTGAAAGAGCCAGGGCCGTTGGCCACAGCCACGCCTTCCACATCCTGTGCCGTTTTGCCGCATTGCTTTAACAGGTCTTCCGCCATCAAAAGCAGGGTCTGGCTGTGGGTCAGGCCGGTATTTTGATATTGTTCGGCCAAAAGTGTTTCTCCGTCAAAAAGCGCGACGGATGCCGCTTTGGCAGAGGTCTCAAAGGCCAGTAAGAGCATTGTTTTCGCTCCTCTCTATGGTGATACGGCGGCTGTTTTCGCCGATTTTCTCGATGGTGATGGTGATGGGATCTTCCATGGCATCTGCCACATTTTCGCTCCACTCCACAGCGCAGATACCGCCCCGCTCCAAATAATCGTCCCAGCCGATGTCGAACAGGTCATCGGCACAGTGCAGGCGGTACATGTCAAAGTGGAAGAGGGGTAAATTTCCGCCCAAATACTCGTTAACGATGGTGTATGTGGGGCTGGTGACCTGCTCCCGGTAGTCAAGTCCACGGGCAAGACCACGGGTGAAGGCAGTTTTGCCTGCGCCCAGGTCACCCCTGTAGGCAAGGATCGTGCCGGGGGTCAATATTTTTGCAAGTTTTTCCCCGAGAAGCTCCGTTTCTTCCGGGGAATTTGTGATAAATTCCATAGTGGATACCTCGATATAGATTATCCTTGTGTCTTGATCCCCTCTGAGGAGGGGAGCCAAGGCGGCTTCGCCGCTTTATTGCGCATTTTTCAGCTTCTCTGCCTGGTCAGCGGTGGCGAGGGCATCAATGATCTCATCAATAGCGCCATCCATGATGGCATCGATCTTATAAAGGGTCAGTCCCACCCGGTGATCGGTGACCCTGCCCTGGGGGAAATTGTAGGTGCGGATGCGTTCGTTGCGCATGCCGCTACCCACTTGACTGCGGCGCATACCGGTGACTTCCGACGACAACTTTTCCTGCTCAATCTCGTATAGCTTGGATGCCAGCATCCGCATACATTTTTCCCGGTTTTGGAGCTGACTCCGCTCTTCCTGACAGGCTACCACGATGCCACTGGGCTTGTGGATCAGCCGCACGGCCGAGGAAGTCTTGTTTACATGCTGACCGCCGGCGCCGCTGGCCCGGTACACCTGCATTTCGATGTCCGCAGGATTGATCTGCACATCCACTTCTTCCATTTCGGGCAATACGGCAACAGTGGCGGTAGAGGTGTGCACCCGGCCGCCGGACTCCGTTTCCGGCACGCGTTGCACCCGATGGACTCCGGATTCATATTTCATCCGAGAGTACGCACCCCGGCCGGAAATGACAAAATCTGCTTCCTTGATGCCGCCCAGCTCAGTCTCATTATAGTTCATCAGCTCCACCTGCCAGCCCTTGGCGGCGGCGTACATGGAGTACATGCGGAACAGGCTGTGTGCAAACAGGGCGCTTTCTTCTCCGCCCACGCCGCCCCGGATCTCCACGATCACGTTCTTCTCGTCGTTGGGGTCCTTGGGGAGCAGCAAAATCTGAAGGTCCCGGTACAGCCCCTCGCCTTTTTCCTTGGCCTGCTGATAGGTTTCCTGGCAAAAATCTTTCATATCGGGGTCACCCATCAGCTCCAGAGCATCATTCATTTCCTGCAATACGGCGTTATAGGCATGAAAGGTCTCCACAATAGGCTCTAAGTCATTTTTTTCCCGGAGGAGCTTGGCCGCTTTTTTGGGATCTTCATAAAAATCCGGCTGTTCGGAACGGGCGCAGAGTTCATCGTAACGGTCTGCGACACTGCGTAGCTTATTGAGCATAAAAAACTCCTAAACTTTTCATCAATTTTCTATATTATACACCGAATGGCCCTCGTATGCAAGAAACTTTCACTGCAAACACGTTTTGACAAAATATCCCCCGGCAAACATGGTAGGATTTATCTATAAATATCGCAATAGCAAAGCCTTCCCCTCAAGGGGGAGCCTTTAGGGAGAGTGCAATGAAAGGATCGTGGTACATATGATGGTGACGATTGGGGTATACGTGCGACGAAGCCAGCGGCTTTTGCGCCGCTGGGCAGCGACCCCCAGAGTTCATGCCATTTTGCAGGCTGGAGGATATCTGCTGGCAGGCTTTTTGGGTAGTGCAGCCAGCTTGGGCCACCGGCTTCAGCCGGTGGCGTTGGGATTTCTGTGCGCACAGACCGGCTGGCCGGCAGTACTGACGGCTAGCGGTAGCGCAGTAGGGTATTTGCTGTTCTGGGGCAATCAAGCCCCGATGGGTGTGGTTTGGACATCTGTGGGTCTGGCAGTAGCATTGCTGCTGCAGGGTAAACGCGTGCAAAGGGAAACGCCCCTGTTGATGCCGGCTATTGCCGGGTGTATCGTCGCCGCCACGGGTCTGCTGTTTCAGTATTATCAGCAGTATGGCCCGCCGGTACCCATGTACATGTTGCAGATAGCGGTGGCCGCCGGATCGGCGGCAGTATTTTGCACTGCCGCTCAGCGTCGTGACCCCATCGTGGACTGGCTGATGTGTGGGCTTGGGGTACTGTGCCTTGCTCAGGTGATGCCTATTCCCTATCTGGGTTTTGGATACATCGCTGCTGGGGTAATCGCCCTGGCCGCACCCTTTCCTGCAGCGGCCTTGGCGGGGCTTGCGCTGGACTTGGCGCAGGTGACCCCTGTGCCTATGACAGCGGTGCTGGGCCTTGCCTATTTTGTGCGGATGATCCCCCGACTGTCCCCGGTTCTGCGGCACGCAAGTCCGGCGCTTGTGTATATTGCGGTGATGAGCATTTGCGGCATGTGGGATATCATGCCACTGCCGGGATTGGCCATAGGCGCCGCCGTAGCGGCGTTGCTGCCTCGGCAGATAAGCATTTCCCAACGCCGGGGAGAAACGGGGGCGGCGCAGGTGCAGTTGGAGCTGGCCTCGTCGGTACTGCAGCAGATGGAAGCCATGGTTTTGGACACGGAAGAAGGGCCCATTGACGAACAGGCTCTCATTGCCCGGGCGGCGGACAGAGCCTGCGGCAGCTGCCCCTGTCGAAAAACCTGCAAGGAACAACCGGAGCAGATATCACCGGCCATTTTGCACAAGCCCTTGGGAAATGGAGCAGATCTACCCAGTGGCTGTCGAAAATCCGGACGGTTACTCATGGAAATGCGCCGTTCCCAGGAGCAGCTGCGCACCATCCGGGCGGACCGGGATCGGCAGATGGAATACCGGGCTGCGGTGGGTCAGCAATATCGTTTTTTGGCGGATTACCTGCAGGATCTATCCGACACGCTTGCTCAGCGGAGCGAACCGCCCAAGGCGTGGTATCAGCCGGAGGTAGCCTCCTGCTCTGCCAGCAAAAATCGGGCCAACGGGGATCGGTGTCTTTGGTTTGCCGGGGTAGCCTGCCGGTATTATGTGCTTCTGTGTGATGGCATGGGCACGGGAGAAGAGGCGGCCCGGGATGCCCAGCAGGTGGGCGGAATGCTCCGTCGGCTTCTTTCTGCCGGCTATCCGGCAGCCTATGCCCTGCGGTCAATCAACAGTCTGTGTGCCCTGCAGGGCTCGGCGGGAATGGTGACCCTGGATTTGGCGGAACTGCGGTTGGATACAGGAAAAGCCACCCTCTACAAATGGGGGGCGGCGCCGTCCTATGTGATCTCCCAAGGAGAGCCTATAAAAATCGGAACAGCCACACCACCGCCGGGGCTGTCGGTGACCGACGGCCGTGAATCGGTGGAGCGGCTGTCCCTTCGCCGGGGGGAAACGCTGGTTCTGCTCAGTGACGGAGCAGGGGGAGAGGAATCCCTGCGCCGGGTTTGGATGGATGCAGATGGGGCAGCCGGGGAGCTGGCGGCCAAGATTCTCCAGAGCAGTCGTACGGCCAGTGCAGACGATGCCACTGTCGCGGTGGTGCGTCTGCACGGATCTGCCGTGTCTACATAATACTACAAGAAATCTGCAGAATTTGTCGAAACACAAGATATGGGAGTAAAATTTCACGAAAAACCACAATATTTTGATTTAATTCATCAAAAAACCGTGTCATCGCGAAGTCCGACAGGGCTGTGGCGATCCCCTGCAAAATTCCGGAAACCTATGCCGATTGCCACACCAGCGTGCGCGCCGGTTCGCATTGACATGCGGTGGTCTTGACATTTTTTCGTGGGAATGGTACACTTTTCTTATCTGAAGAAGGAGGTATCCCCATGGAAATTCAAGAAAAGAAAGAGAACCTTGCGCTGGGTATCCTTGGTGCAGTGATCGGCGGTTTGATCGGCGGCGCGTCCATCGTGCTGTTCAGCCAGCTGGGCATGATCTCTGCCCTTTCCGGTGTGATCCTGGCATTCTGCACGATGAAGGGCTATGAGCTGTTGGGCGGCAAGCTGGACAAGAAGGCCATCGCCGTGTGTGTGATCATTATGCTTGTCGTTCCCTATTTTGCTGACCGGGTCGGCTGGGCGATCGCTTATTGCCAGGCATTTGAGGAAAACGGTTTGACATTACCCTTTGGCGATGCCTTCGGCTATATCTATGACCTGTTGGAAATGGATGAGCTGACGGGAGAATACATCAAGAATCTTCTGTTTGTTTATGGCTTTGCGGCTCTGGGTGCATTTACCATTGTAAAGCAGCCCGGCAAGAAGAAAACCGAAGAATAAGAAAACCGCCCGAAAGGGCGGTTTTTTCATGCTGCTTGATCCAGCGATACAAATTCTTCGTAGGCAGTTGCCGGGTACGGCGTGGGATTGCAGTTTGTTTTGCTGCTGTATTCACCGCCACCGGTGACGTTGCCAAAGACCTGTCCCCAGCCGCCGTAGTAGTTCAGATATTCCCGAAAATCGTTGTAATGATTGTCCGTGTAGAATACATATACTTCATCGGCCTCAAATGTGCCGTTGCCATTTTTGTCCTGACGGGCATAGACCAGCCGGGCCGCGCCCCGGGTGATGACCGTGCCGTCGTTGTAGGTCTTCACCGGATAATCGCCGGGGGTTTTCGTGCCGGTAGTGCCGATGTCCATTTCGTAGTACTGCAAGTCACCGCCGCAGCCGGAAATGTCCGGCAATTCCGGCTCATAGGGGTATTTTTTCGTATTTCCGGAGAATTTGGAGTGATTGACCCGCAGATATTCACCCCAAATGCTTTCCGAGGGGCGGGTCTTTTTGCTGGAGGTGTAGTTGGCGGGGATGCTGTTGTTGCTGCCGCCGAAGGCGTACATATAGGCCGCGACCTCTTCCAAAGTGATGTACGCGCCGCCTTTGTAAATGCGCATCACTTCCTTGCCGGTCTCATCGGTGACCACGTAGGTACTGCCGCCGTCCATGTAGTAAGCGGAGGTGTTGCGGATGAATTTCCCGTCTTCTGTGGGCCGATTCCGGGCATCCACCGCGGCCTGGCCGGGCACCTCCATGGAGCCGGAGAGCAGTCCGTGCTTGGTGCGGTACTTGGAGTTGGTCAGACAGCAGGCGGGGGTGTAATTGGCGTAGAAAGCTTCTTTGCTGACTGCTGTATACGGGTCGGCATCGGGGCATTGGCCCTCATGGGCCTGGGGCTGGAAGGGGATGATGTTGGGATGATCATTCGCGTTTTCTGCCGGAGCACAGCCGCTGAACAGCAAGGCCAAGGTCAAAAGCAGGACAAGACTTTTTGTATGTTTCATGGGATTTTCCTTTATATTGATTTGCGGTACTATTTTACGAAATATATTAATGCTTGTCAAATATTTTGTAGGGGCGAACTGCGTTCGCCCGCGGGCTTACACAACAGGGGGAAGGCATAAAAACACCGGTGGGTTTTCCCACCGGTGTTGCGTTTATATTACTGCTGCTCTTCGATTTCCTTCAGAGCATCCTTGCGGCTGAAGTTTGCACGGCCCTTCTCGTCGAAGCCCATGAACTTCACCCAAGTCATGTCGCCCAGGTTCAGAACATCCTCAACCTTTTCAACACGGCGGTTCTCCAGCTTGGAGATGTGCACCATGCCGTCGTGGCCGGGAGCGATCTCCTCGAACGCGCCGATGGGCAGGATGCGAACCACCTTGCCGTAGTACAGCTTGCCAACCTCGGGAACGAAGCAGATGTCGTCCACCATCTTCTTGGCAGCATAAGCGGCGGCGGAGTCAACAGCGGAGATGAACACGCTGCCGTCGTCCTCAATGTCCACCTTCGCGCCGGTGTCGGCACAGATCTTCTGAATGGTCTTGCCGCCGGAGCCGATGACCTCGCGGATCTTGTCCACGGGGATCTGCATGCTGATCATCTTGGGAGCGAACTCGGAAACCTCAGCTCTGGGCTCGGGGATAGCCTTCAGCATGACTTCGTTCAGAATTTCCAAACGGGCAACGCGGCAACGCTCCAACGCGTCAGCAATGATTTCCATGGTCAGACCCTTGTTCTTTAGATCCATCTGGATGGCGGTAACACCCTCGGTAGTACCGGCAACCTTGAAGTCCATTTCGCCATGGAAGTCTTCCACACCCTGGATGTCGGTGAAGGTTCTCCACTCGCCGGTCTCCTGGTCGGAGATCAGACCGCAGGAAATACCTGCAACGGGGCGCTTGATGGGCACGCCGGCATCCATCAGAGCCAGAGTAGAGCCGCAGATAGAGCCCTGGGAGGTAGAACCGTTGGAGGAAAGAACCTCAGAAACCACACGGATGGAGTAGGGGAACTCCTCAACAGAGGGGATCACAGGCAGCAGAGCCTTTTCGGCCAGAGCGCCGTGACCGATCTCACGACGGGAGGTGGAACGGGCTGCACGGGCCTCACCGGTGGAGAAAGAGGGGAAGTTGTAGTGGTGGATATAGCGCTTGGTGTCCTCGGGGTAGATGGTGTCCAGCTTCTGGGCGGCGGACAGGGTGTTCAGAGTACAGATGCTCAGCACCTGAGTCTGACCACGGGAGAACAGGCCGGAGCCGTGCACTCTGGGCAGAACGCCAACTTCAGCATCCAGGGGACGGATGTCGTCCATTCCACGGCCGTCCACGCGCTTGCCTTCCAGCAGCCACTTCTTAACGACCTTTTTCTGCATTTTGTACAGGCAGACTTCGATGTGCATCTCGAACTCTTCCTCACCGTACTTCTCCACGAACTGGTTCTTGAAGTCGATGCGGGCGGCGGTCAGACGCTCCTCGCGGATGTTCTTGTCGTCGGTGTCCAAAGCATACTCGATCTGGGGCAGGCCGTAGGCGATCAGGTCGTCCAGCAGGTCGTGGTTGACGGCAGCCTTCTCGAAGGTGAACTTGGGCTTGCCGATCTCAGCAACGATGGAGTTGATGAACTTGACGATCTCCATGTTGGTCTCGTGAGCCACACGGATGCACTCGTAAACGATTGCTTCGGGAGCTTCGTTAGCCTCGGTCTCGATCATGACCACCTTCTCGAAGGTGGAAGCGATGCACACGAAGCAATCGCAAGCCTCGCGCTCTTCAAAGTCGGATCGTAGCCATGTCGTTCTGTGAGCCAAGGAGTTGGCACAATAATTTGTCTTCCTAAGACCGCTTGGCCTCCGACTTGCTGAAGAGCGCGACGCTTGCGACTGCTTTGTCTGCATCGCTTCCACCTTCGAGAAGGTTGTCATGATCGAGACCGAGGCTAACGAAGCTCCCGAGGCTGTTGTTCTGGAAGCTAAAGTCGGATCTAGCCATGTCGTTCTGTGAGCCAAG
>JAZURL010000026.1:0-4472 GCA_045606205.1 Faecousia sp.
TCATTTTGAATAATTTGTCTAGCAAATTTTACTCAAGAATTTCGTTGGCTGTTATTTTCGATTCTACATCGCTTAAACAATCCATTTATTGTCCAAGGTGTTAAATAGTTCGTCTCACATTATTCAATTTACAAGGTACAGAGCGCCGCCAAAGTGGTCAGCTTGCTTATTCTAGCACATCTTGCAAACCCTGTCAAGAACTTTTTTCAGCTTTTTTCAAAGTTTTTTCAAATCTAAAACTGGCAAAAACCCTCGGGCAAAAGCCCGGCGGAATATGACATTTTCAGATCACAGAGCATCTTCAATCAAACCGTAACCGCCATCGTTTCTGCGGTAGACCACAGCGAATGCACCGTGGTTATCCTCGTCCCGGAAAGCAAAGAAATTATGCTCCAGCAGATTCATCTGCAGAATGGCTTCCTCCCGGTTCATGGGACGGAAATTGAACTGCTTTACCCGGACGATCTTGAATTCCTCTTCCTTCTCGTCGGCCACAAAAGATGTTTCCTCAGCAGTTCTCACGAAGGCATCCTGGCGCAGACGGCGTGCAAGGCGAGTTTTGTTCTTGCGGATCTGACCCTCAATGGTGCCCACAGCGCCATCGATGGAGGCGAACATATGGGACGTGCTCTCCCGAGCCCGGAACCAGGTACCTGCACCGTGAACGGTGAGCTCCACATTGTTCCGGTTCTTCTCTACAGAAAATACGATGAGCGCTTCCGCATCCTCCTCGAAGTACCGAGCCAGCTTCATGACCTTCTTTTCGGCGTAGGCGTGGACATTGCCGGGCAGTTTGACTTTCTTCTCACTAAATTGGAATTTCATATGCGGCGCTCCTTTCTTTCACCGGTCTTCCGGTGTACTATTATTATACCATGATTTGCACATGCCGACAAGGGTGACGCAGGAAATTTCATATATTATTTATAATGTATATAGGGTGATTTTTGAATTGCCCGGGCAGCAGATTACCATTCCTACATTATAACAAAGGGCAGGCGTGTATTACTTCCCGTATAGGCTCCCCCGTGTAAAGGGGCTTTCTCACCGGTTGATGATCCGATATCCCAAGATCGGCTTAGAATCGTAGGTTTCATCCCGCAGGCAACGCAACAGCTCTCGGCAAGCGATCTGCCCCAGCTCGGATGCATCGAATCGTACCGCGGAAACAGGGTAGCGGTAATTGCTCAGGTCTTCATTGTCCGCCAAGGAATAGATCTTCACGTCTCCCGGAGTGACCCATGCGGATCGCTCCAGCGTCCGCAAAATATTGGCGCAGATCTCATCATCCATTGCAAGGAACCGACGGACACCCTTTTGCAGCAATTCTTCCACAGCCGCAGCACACGCCCGAAAATCCCCTACATCCGCATATTGAAAGACATTCTGCCTCGGGAATTTCGTTTCCTCTACAGCCTTATTGACACCCGCAAGCCGGCTCTGATTGACGATGTAACGCATATCGTTGCCCAACAGAGCGATCTTCTCCTGACTTTCCTGAAGAATGGTCTTTGTAAATGCCCAGCAACCGCCTACCTGATCATGGTCTGCCTCCACCGTCGCCTTACCGCTCATGAACGGCGGCAGGGAGCCGATAGTGGCAAAGGGCATATCCCGCTCAATGAGCATATCCACCAACGCATCGTTCTCCACGGTGCGGGAAAGAATGACGCCGTCTACTTTTCGGTTGTCCAGTGTGCGCAAAAGGGATTCGGGATACAAATCCGTAGAAAGACACATTAAAATATTATAGTCCCAGTTGAAAGCCTCCTCGCAGATGGCATTCATCACCTGCCGGATGTAGGGCAGATCCAACTGGATAAAAGACTTCGGCAGAACCAACGCCAGATTGTAAGTGCGGCTTTCCGCCAAGCCCTTGGCGGATGCGCTGGGATGGTAGTCGCACTCTTTGATGTACTGTCTGACCTTTTCTCGCATCGCCTCGCTGATGCGGCCCTTGCCAGAAATGGCGCGGGATATGGTGGTCTTGGAAACACCAAGATCCCGGGCAATATCATCGATGGTAATATTATGTTTTGCCATATTTCGATTTTCCTTTACAGAAAGCAATTTGATGTGCTATAATAGATACTGCGCAAAACTTGCGCAACTATTGTACCAATTCCGCGCAACTTTGTCAATATTGCGCGCAAAAGCGGGAAAGAGGTGTCTTTTATGAGCAGAGCAGACGAAATCTACCGCGCCACCTGCCTGGATATTTTGGAGAACGGTTTCTCTGACGAAGGACTGGAGGTGCGTCCCCATTGGCCTGACGGCACGAGCGCCCATACCATCAAGAAATTCGGCGTGGTCAACCGTTACAATCTGGCGGAAGAGTTTCCCATTATGACCCTGCGACGCACTTATTGGAAGAGCGCTGTGGACGAACTTCTGTGGATCTGGCAGAAAAAGTCCAACCGCATCGAAGACCTGGGCAGTCATGTTTGGGACGAGTGGGCCGGCAATGACGGCACCATCGGCAAGGCCTACGGCTACCAGCTGGGCGTGAAGCACCAGTATGCCGAGGGAGAATTTGACCAGGTGGATCGGGTGCTTTACGATCTGCAGCATAACCCCAACTCCCGTCGGATTCTGACGAACATCTACAATTTCGACGATCTGCACGACATGAACCTCTACCCCTGCGCCTATTCTATGACCTTCAACGTCACCGGTAATACTCTCAACGGCATTCTGAATCAGCGGTCCCAGGATATGCTCACCGCGAACAACTGGAATGTGGTCCAGTACGCGGTGCTGATGCACATGATGGCCCAGGTGTCGGGCTTACAGGTGGGCGAACTGATCCATGTGATCGCTGACTGCCATATTTACGACCGGCATATCCCCATGGTGAAGGAAATGCTAAAAAACGAAGGCTTCCCTGCTCCCAAGTTTTCTATGGACAAGAGCATTACGGACTTCTACGCCTTTACCAAGAACAGCTTCAAGGTGGAGGATTATCAATTCCACCCCTTCGAATTTGAGATTCCCATGGCGATCTGAGGTAGTGTGATGGAACTCATTGTAGCAGTCTATGACGACTGGGGCATCGGCAAGGATGGCACACAGCCCGTTGCCCTGTCCGCGGACCGAAAATTCTTCCGGGAAACCACCCGGGGTGCGGCGGTGATCGTGGGCCGACGCACCGTGGAAGATTTCCCCGGACAACAGCCCCTCCCCGGCCGGAAAAATATTATGTTAACCAGAACCAAGCGGGCCTATCCCGGTTTCACAACGGCCGCATCTGCGGAAGATGCCGCCCGATTGGTGGGTTCTTCCGATAGGGCCATGGTCATCGGCGGCGGAAGCATCTACCGCCAGATGCTCCCCCTATGCGACACCGCCTATGTAACCAAAGTACACGCCCAGGTAGAATCCGACACTTTTTTCCCCAATCTGGACGAAGACGATAATTGGGCGCTGACTGAGATTCTGCAAACCGGCGAAGAAAACGGCATCGCTTACGAAATGTGCTTATATAAAAGGAAATGACCGAGGCCTTCCTCAGTCATTTTTGCACCTCCCCTACACGGTCATTGGTTTTCTATTCTAAATGCTGTTTCTTCCGCATATCCTGTACCAAAACTTGATTGGGAGGGGTACGTATGGGTATTCGCATCACAGAGCTGCACTGCAAAGAAGTCATCTGCGTCGCCGACGGACGGCGGCTGGGCTTTGTGTCGGATGTTGAGATCGAATTACCGGAGGGGCGGGTGCTGGCTATTTTGGTACCGGGGCCTTGTCGATTTATGGGGGTTCTGGGCCGGCAGGATGACTTTGTCATCCCCTGGAAGTGTATCAAGCGCATCGGCCCAGACATTATTTTGGTGGATATCCGGCCAGAAGACTGCTGCCGCCCCCGTCCGAAGCCCCTTTGGCTTCCGTTTTGAGAAAAAATAGGAATATTTCCAAATTTTTTTGGAAAAAATACTTGCAAACCAGTCTTGGATGCCGTATAATGGTTCGGCATGGGCTTAACCCATGACATTATTACACCACACACCCGGGGACCTGTCGCTCCCGTGTCCATCAAGGACGGGCGGCCGGGATGATCGGGGTGGAGGACAAAACAAAAGGAGAAAACAAAAAATGGCTGTCGTATCTATGAAACAACTGCTGGAGGCCGGCGTACACTTCGGTCACCAAACCCGTCGCTGGAACCCCAAAATGGCTCCCTACATCTACACCGAGCGTAACGGTATCTACATCATCGACCTGCAGAAGACTGCAAAGAAGCTGGAAGAGGCTTATAACTTCATCCGCGAGACTTCTGCTAACGGTGGCAACATCCTGTTCGTCGGCACCAAGGAGCAGGCTCAGGACGCTATCAAGGAAGAGGCTATCCGTTGCGGCGGTTACTATGTCAACGCCCGTTGGCTGGGCGGCATGATGACCAACTTCCGCACCATGCGTACCCGTATCGACCGTCTGGCTCAGCTGCGCAAGATGGAAGCTGACGGCACCTTCGC
>JAZURL010000027.1:0-2790 GCA_045606205.1 Faecousia sp.
TCGGTGCTGTTGGTGTGGCAGGTGATCTGGTAGCCCATACCCTGTGCTTTGCGGATCAGCTCGCGGAGCTTCCCCTCGCCGCCTAGCTCCTGGCTAACCGGGAAGGCATCGGGCCAGCGGCCGTCGTGACCCTTTACATTCCAGCCAACCAGGCAGATCTCCGCCTTGTCCACACCCTGTGCCTTCAGTTCATCCAGAATGTCTCCCACTCTGTCAAAATCACAGGCAACGTGCATAGGCGGCTCATTTTCCAGCGTCTGGTGCAAAATTTCCGGCGGGGCAGGCTTCCAGCCGCAGCGAATACGGATCATAGGAGATTTCACAGCGTAATCCAGATATTTATTCTCCTGTGCACGCTGCTCCAGGGAAACCAACTCCCCCTTATCCATCCGGTACTGACGGTAGCGTCGGGCCATACCGGAATAATTGGCATCCTCACCTGTCAGTTCAAAGATCTCCAGGCAAGGATCTTCGTAGGGTGCTTCGCCAAAGAGTTCAAAGGAAGGGTAAAGACTGTATTTGCCGTCCTTCAGCACGATCCGCAGAGCGAAATTGTAGAGCATACCGGCAGCAACCGCCAAAAAACAACGGTTTTCTGTTTTGATGCCAAAGATGGGCATATTGAGTTCCCGGAGTGTTACATCAAAATCTTCCGTGTGCTTACTGAAGTGGCAAAGACCGTAGTCCTGACACCCCGCTGCCCGGGGCAGCAGAATATAGCCGGGATCGGCAGTGGTGGCGATGTTTTCAAAGCCGGACAATTCTAAACTGTGCAGATGAGAAAAGTCAACATCCTTAGAAATTCGGATCTGCTGATCCATAGGATCACCTCATTTCTTGAAATCTTCCAGACTGAACTGCCATTCCTGGCGCTTGCGGAAGGGAGTCTTGAACTTCTTAGTCAGGACACCCTTCTCTTCCAAATGGACATAGCAGGCCATATCGCAGGCCCGACCGCAGATAGAGCACTGGTATGCGTGCTGTGCAGGGGGATAGAAATAGATCTTGTCCAAAATGGCTCTTGCGGTTTCCGGAGTGACCTTGGCTTCGCCGGCAATGATGGCCAAACGGTCTTCCATTCCCTCAAAGGCCTCGGGAGGCATAAATGGATTCTTCGTACCGTTGGCGCCGTTATAGTAAACGGCGCACTGCCAGGGATCCACGGTGCCGTCTTCGGCAATGGCATTGCCGGGGCAACCATTGATACACTTGCCGCACTTGTCGCACAGGTGAGGCTTCACTACATCGGAAGCGGGAAGCTCCGCATCCGTCAGAATGAAGCAGTAGCGCACCATGGGGCCAAATTCGTCAGTCAGCAGGGTATTGTGCAGCCCCTTTTCGCCCAGACCGCACTTGACGGCTGCATCCAGAAAGTTCATCTGCACTTCCGCCCCACGGCTGCGATAGATGGCGTCATAGGCTACCTCGGGGTTGGTGCTGTTTTCTCCCGCCATGACCTGCTGAGGGCGGCGCTGGGGCAAGGACAGAGCCCCCTGCTGCTCCATAAACACCGCCACCTTAAGCTGTGCCATGGGCATGATGGTCTCTTCCATGTTTTCCACCGCCATGGTGGTGTACTGGTAATAGGTGCTTCCCTCTTCAATGCCGCGGTAGATGCCCCGCAGCACGCGGAAAGCCAAGCCGATCACGGTTTTTGTGCCGGGAAAAATCTTAAAAATGGGATCGTTTTCAGGAAAACGGCTTGCCGGGGCGAAACCAACGATGTCAGCACCGTTTTCCTTAGCAATGCGGATAATTTCTTCTCTCATATTACAGTTCCCCCACAAGATGCTGATAGCAGGCAATGTCACACTTTCTTCCGCACAGGCAGGGAGAATAACCCCACTGGGTATTGGGAAGGAAGTTCATATGCGGATAAATTTCGCGAGCAGATTCCGCATCGAAACGCTTTTCGCCGTTCAGGATCGCCTCCCGCTCCGGATGTCCCTTCAGAAAGTCTTCGGTAATAAAGGGGTTGGACTTGTGGGCACCCTTATAGTAGACGCTGCACTGCCAGGTGTCCAGGCCGTCGCCGGAAATGGCCTTGCCGGGACAAGCAACGGCGCAGGCACCGCACTTGTCGCAGATGTTTTCCGTCAGCGCCTCATCGCATTCCAGCGGCGCATCGGTGATGATGAAGCAGTAGCGCATAAAGGGGCCATACTGTTTATTGATGATCTTGCCGCTCATACCCATTTCGCCGATACCGCAAGCTTTGGCCGCCTTGCCAAAGTCAATGATCACATCGGGAACAGGCTTTCCGGGAGCATCCGGCTCTGCGTGGATCAGTTCATATGTATCCACCACTTCGGGGTTGGTGGTCTTGTCGCCCTTGATGCGCAGGTTGGGAATTGCCTTTTGCAGGCAGGCATCATAGCCGTGATTCTCGATCATTCCGCCAATCTTCAGCAGGAAAATCTCAGCCATTTCTTCGTCGATGTATTTTACACCAAGGGTTGTATAAGCGTAGTGCTGGTTTCCGCCCGCCATGGCCATATAAAGTCCCTTGGGAACCGCAAAACCAAAACCGATGATGCACTTGGCATTGGGGAGAATGCTTCTGGGATTCCGCTGGGGATCCTTTTCTTCATATACTTTGCCGATGCCGCAAACCGCCGCACCGAGCTGTTTGGCTTTTTCTTTGATCTGCTCACTTGTCAGCATGACTGCCACTCCTTTTTCTCCGTATTATCCCGGCTGGTGTTGCTGTTTTCCACTACCAGCACCGTGGCATCCTCGCTTACCACGATATGGTGCCACGCAGCTTTTCTAACATTGTAAATCGTACAC
>JAZURL010000028.1:0-4972 GCA_045606205.1 Faecousia sp.
AGCTGGACGAAATGCTGGACAAGGCCTTTTCCTTTGACAATTTTGCATGGCAAAGAGATAACAAGGGGGAAATTACCGATCCCCGCCGGGCAGATGGTCTGGAGCGCATCCTTTACAAGGGCCCCCACTGCGGTGCGGAAGGAGAAATGTCCGGCCAGGGCACATATTTGACCTGCGGCCACTGCGGTAAGGCCTGGGAGATGGACATTTTCGGTCAAATGAAGGCCCTTGAGGGCGAAACAGAATTCCCCCACATCCCCGATTGGTACGCCTGGGAGCGCGCCGAAGTGCGCCGGGAGCTGGAGGAGGGCACTTATTCCCTGGAAACTGATGTGGACATCGGCATGATGGTGGATTTTAAGGCGATTTACATGGTCGGCAGCGGTCATCTTTCCCATTCGGAAGAAGGCTTCCGGCTTGTGGGATGTGATGGCAAGCTGGAGTACACCCAGGGGCCTCTGTCCTGCTACGGCCTGTATGCGGACTACTATTGGTACTCCATTGCGGATGTGATCTGCATCGGCAACAGTGATGCTCTGTACTACTGCTTCCCCAAGGACGGCACGCCGGTTGCCAAGACCCGCATGGCCGTTGAGGAATTGTACAAAATGAAAAAGCTCAGAAAATAACATAAAAAATTCCGCTTCTTTACGAAGCGGAATTTTTGTATTTGGAATTAGCCCACCTTGGTAACCTTGGTGATGTGGGTGTTGATGCCGTCGCCGGAAGCGTCTTCATCAGCATCGTACCAGTACACAAATCCCTCGATGTCCACCTTGTCGCCAGCCTTCAGAGCCTCAACAGCCTTGTAAACATCGGTGTCAGCGCCGGTCAGATAGCTCTCAACGCAGAAGCTGTAGCTTGCTTCACCCAGCTTCAGGTTCAGGTAGATGTCCTTACCGGGGGTGTCGTTCTGATAGCTGAAGCCTTCCACGGTCAGACCCTTGAAGGCAGCCAGCATACCGGCCTTGTTCACCAGCTCCTGCTTGCCCAGCAGACTGGTCATGTCGGTAGCCTCAGCCTTGTAGGTGTCAGCACCCTCAACGACAGTGAAGGTAGCGCCATCAGCGATCTCGGGCATGCCCTTGTAGAAGGTCTTGAAGCCCTTGATGTTGATCTTGGTGCCGGGAACCAGCTTGGCAGCATCTTCCTCGGTGCAAGCAACATTGTAAGCAAAGTAGCCGCCTTCCTTATCCTGTGCGTAGATAACGATCTTGTTATCCCACCAGGACTGAGTAGCCTGGACATAGCACTCGACCTCAACAGCATCGTCCTCGGCAGCAGCCAGGTACTCAGCATGGGTCATCGCGGTGGAAGCGGGAACATCGGGAGTTTCGGGTTTCTCAGCGGGGGTGCAGGCAGCGATGCCCAGCATCATAACCAGCACCAAAAGAATTGCGGTCAGTTTTTTCATTGCGTTTTACTCCTTTTCAAAGGTGTTGTGATTTACAAGGCCATTATACTACAATTTTTTCAAAAATCAATCGGTATGAAAATATTTTTTACGTTTTTCTTCTAATTTTTTCCATCAGCAAAACCGCCCCGAGAATCACCCATGTTCCGGCCAATGCCGCAAGCAGCCAAACAGCCGTCTCAGGCAGCTGTCCAAAGTCGGTGCTCTTCACCTGATCCAGCCGGTGCAGCGTGGAAACATCGGAAAACAGCTTTTCCATATACGCTTCGTCCACCATCTCCTTGCGGCGGACGGACCGGGTGACGCTTTCGATCATCTGCCCCGCGGCATCTCGCAGAGATGCCGATCCGTTAAATACCGGGGTCACAAAGGTATTGGCGGTGTTCTCCTGCAACAGTTTTGCGGCTGCGATCTTGACCCAATAGTGGTCGTCATTGTCTTCGCCACTTCGGTTTACATAATCCAGATACTCCGCACTCTGCTGGGCCTTGGTAGTGACAGGCAGGTAACCCTCCGTCTGAGAATACCCCACCTGTACATTATTGGTCAGCAAGAACTGAGTGAACAGCCAGCTTGCCAGCACTTCCTGGGGATCTTCCTGGTTGAACACGCACACCGAGGGGCCTTGGGAGATCATTTTGGGATTCTCCGGATCAAACTGGGGGATGGCCATGACTTCCATCTCAAAGTCCACGATCTTGTCCTCACTGATGTCCATCAGCGGGGCGTTCGGACCCATCCATGTAGCACCGGCCGTGGAGTCGATGGCAAAAATGCATCGACCGGCATTGAGAAGGTCTGCCGGGTAACTGTCGATCTTAAATGTAGAAAAAGACCGTTTCTCCACATGGTCTGCAATTTCGTACAACAGGCCCTTGGTGGTATCGTTGAAGATCTCAATTCTACCACCATCGGTAGAATAGGGTGCATCCAACTGGCGGAGCATTTGGATCATCATATTGTCGGTGGATTTGTATACAAAGGGGATCAGCACTTTCTGATCATTCAGCGCAAATGTGCCGTCGGCATTCTTTTTCATAGCCGCATCGGACACTTCCCAAACGAAATCCCACGTCAGGGTCTCCGGCAGGGTGTAGCCCAATTTTTCCACATAGGTCTTGTTGACATAGCAGGCTTCTGTGGAGCGCATATAGGGAACTGCATAGTGGGTGCCGTTCAGCACACATTCCTGCAAAAACTCCGGAATGATTTCCTCTTGGGTCGGGCCGTCGAACCGCAGTTCACTTCCCCCAAGGCCGTATTTTTCATCTGCAAACAATCCATCCAAAGGCACAACGCAATTATTGCCGGTCATATACGTTGCAATGTGGTCAGGGTACGTGATGCACACATTGGGCAGGGTATTCGCGCCAATGTTTTTCAGCATATCGTCGTACAGCCGACCGTAATCGGTATACAGGCGCATGGTGACGGAAACATTGGGATACAGGGCTTCAAAATCTGCAATGGCCTGCTCGTAGACTTCCTTTTGGTTGATGTTGCTCTCATTTTTCGCCCAAAAAACAAGCTCATATTCCTTGGATGTATCAAATGTTTCCGGCACTTCAAATTCGTTTCGTTCCACTGCCCCATGGCAACCGGTGAGCATGGGAAATACCAGGAAAAGGGACAGTGTCAATGCAAAAATCCGTTTTTTCATCCCTTGGTACCTCCCCGGGCGACACCGGACATGATCTGCTTCCGGAACACCAAAAACAGCACAATCAGCGGCGCAGAGATCACCGCCACCGCCGCCATCATGGCAGGGATATTCTCCCGACCGAAGCCACTTTCCCGGATGGTTTGAATGGCGTTGGACACCAAATAGTACTCCGGATCATCTGTAATCAGCCGCGGCCATACGAAGGAATTCCAGCACTCGATGGCTTTCAGCACCGTAATGGTCACCAAGGTCGGACGGCAGATGGGCACCATCACCCGAAGCAGGTACTTCAGATCCGATGTTCCGTCCACCTTTGCCGCCCAGTACAATTCATCCGGCACTTGGGAGAAATTCTCCTTCAGCAGGTAGATATAGAATACTGAGGTCACCGAGGGCAAAATCAGGCCCTCAAAGGTGTTGCGCCAATCCAGCTGCGTGACTGTTAGGAAATTGGTGATGATCACCAGCTCGTTGGGGATCATCATCATAGACAGAAAGATGGTAAAGGCAATATCCCTGCCCCGGAAGTTCATCCGGGAGAAGCCGAAAGCCGCCAGCACCGTCACCACCAGCATGATGGCGGTGGTTGCAACAGTAAAAATGAGCGTATTGCACAAATACTTTGCCAGAGGCACCGCCGTAAAGGCGGTGAGATAATTCTCCAGCGTGGGAGAAAGGGTGATAAACTGAGGGATAAACTCGCCGCTGTATTGGCTGTAACTCTTTACAGAGGTGAGGATCATCCAGTAGAAAGGAAACAGCACGATCAGTGCCCAAACGCCCAAAAGTGCATAGGTAATACCCTTGATCCAGCGCCTGCGTACTTTGGCGCGGTTTTCAACGGCTTGATAATCTGTGTTCATACCGCACCTCCCTCAATAATGGACATGCTTGCGGCTGACCATGAGGTTGATGCAGGTAATGGTCAACACAATGGCAAACAGGATGATGGCCGCCGCCGATGCGTAGGACGGATATCCGCCGCTGGCACCGTACAGCATATCGTAGACATAACCCACGATGGTATTCATGCCCGCCACATTCAGGTCCGTGCCAAACAGGGCAACGGAATCGCTGTAGGCCTTAAATGCGCCGATGAAGCCTGTAATCACTAAATAGAACACCGACGGAGAGATCATAGGCAGGGTGATCCGGGTGAACATCCTTAAGCCCTTTGTTCCGTCTACTTTCGCGGCATTGTAGTAGGTGTCATTCACCGATGCCAGCGCGCCGGTGAGCACCAAGATCTTAAAGGGCATGACCACCCAAATGGTATACAGACACAGCACCAGCATTTTTGCCCAGTATGGGCCGCTGATGAAATCCACAGACTCTCCCCCGAAGAATGTGATCAGGGCATTGATCATGCCGTCGGTATAGGTGGTCTTTTTAAAGAGGATCATAAATACCAAGCCCACCGCCAGAGTGTTGGTCACATAGGGCAGAAAAAAGACAGTCTGAAACAGATCCCGTAACTTCTTGATGGAACTTAAGCCCACAGAGATCAGCAACGCCAGACCCGTGGACAGGGGCACCGTGATGATCACCAGCAAAAAGGTGTTTTTCACCGCCTGCAGGAAGTAGGGATCATGGAGCACATACAAATAGTTGTGCAGGCCCACGCCGGTATAGCTTTGGGATACGGAGTTGAAGTTTTCCTCAAAGGAATAGATGAACACATCGATCAGCGGGTAGACCATAAACACGCCCAAAAACAGCATTGCAGGCAGTAAGTACAGCCAGCCCTTTGCATTCTGCTTTTCCATTGTGTCCTCCCCTTTCCGAATGGATTGTTTTTCCTTATTATAAGGGCATTTCCCTTGGTTTGCAAGAACAAAAAAGCGGCTGTCCCGTAGGACAACCGCTTCCTTATTTCTTACAGCAGGGGTTCCATG
>JAZURL010000029.1:0-19401 GCA_045606205.1 Faecousia sp.
ACGGATTCCCACGCCAGTGTGCGCACTGGCTCGGAATGACATCTTCTTAAGATTATTTTCCAATATACACACGCATAGTACGACCAGCTACCTGAATATTGCCGGATTCCTCTGCCAGAACTTCCGCACCGGCGCGGTCGCCGTCGGCCACCAGCTTCCACTGGCCCTCCAGGGTGTAGGGGAATGTCTGGGGAGTGGGGTTGATGAGAACCAGGGCCTCTTCACCATTAGTAGCCTTGTACTTGACCACCATGCCGTCAGAGCCAAACTCCTCAAAGGTGATGGTAACGCTGCCATCCCGGCCCAAAATACTGTACGCTTTGCGCATGGCCATCAGACCCTTATAGTATTGCATCATAGCATACTCGCCGGAGTCCGTGGTCAGCGCATCCCACTTGATGTTGTTGATCCCATCACTGGATTTGTAACTGTTTTCATCGCCGTCCTTGCTGCGCAGCATCTCTTCGCCCGCCTGCATAAAAGGCGTGCCCTGTGACACCATGATGATGCCTGCGCCCAGCCGATTCATGGCCATGCGCTGCTCCTGCGTATTGCCGGGGTTGGACAGAGCCAGCTTATCCCACAGGGTGTGGTTATCGTGTGCACTCATATAGTTGATGACCATGTTGCCGTTGGCTGTCCAGGTAGCTCCAATGGTATCACCGCCGCTGATGCCAAACTCGATCTTCCGCTGATTCAACCCATATGCACCGCTGATGAAGCCCTGAGACAACTTTTCAAAGGTACTGCCCTTCAGACCGTCGCGGATGACGTCATTGAACACTGCAACACTGCCTACAGCGCCCTCGCTGGGCTTGATCTGATTGATGTGGGATTGGTTTGCCTGGTCACTGCCGTCGATGGTGGCACCCATGGTCCAGCCCTCGCCGTAGATCAGCGCCGTGGGGTTGATGGCATGGACCGCCTTTTCGATCTCCTGCATGGTCTTTATATCGTGCAGACCCATCAGATCGAAGCGGAAACCGTCCAAATCATACTCTTTTGCCCAGTAGCTAACGCTGTCAACCATGAACTTGCGGAACATATACCGCTCGGAGGCGGTGTCGTTGCCGCAGCCGCTGGCGCTGGAGTTTGCACCGGTGGACGTGTAGCGGTAGTAGTAATAAGGTACGATCTTTTGGAATGCGCTGTTGGCATCGTAGGTATGGTTGTACACCACGTCCATGACAGCACCCAGACCGGCATCGTGCAGGCCCATGACCATTTGCTTGTATTCCTTAATGCGCACCTCCCCATGGTAGGGATCGGTGCTGTAGCTACCCTCAGGCACGTTGTAGTTCTTGGGGTCATAACCCCAGTTGAACTGAGGAGTGTCCAGCTTAGTCTCGTCAACAGTTGCATAGTCATAGACCGGTAGCAGGTGCACATGAGTAATACCCAGATCCACCAGGTAATCCACACCCACAGGAATGCCGCTGCTGTTGGTCAAACCGCGTTCGGTAAAAGCAAGATACTTACCGGGATACTTGGACTGGGTGATCTTGTTACTGAAATCCCGGACATGGACTTCCCAAATCACCGCATCGGAATAAGACTGGATGCCGGAATCAAACTTTTTGCCCCAACCCTCGGGGTTGGTGGTCTTTAGATCCACCACCATGCTCCGATCGCCGTTGACACCGGCGGCCTTTGCGTAGGGGTCAGTGGCCATATTGGTGCCCAGGGCGGTGGTAACCGTATAGGTATAGTAGGTGCCGTGGCCGCAATCATTACGGGTATGCTCCCAAACGCCCTTCTCACCCTTGACCATGTCCACGGTAGCGAAAGCATCGCAGTCGTTGCCGGCAGAGAACAGATTCAGCTTTACGGCAGATGCAGTAGGTGCCCATACCTTAAAGGTGGTATCCTGGCCGTTGATCACCGCGCCCAGGTCGTCGCCGTCATAGGTGTAGTTGTCCAAAAATTCCTGACAGTCGAAGATACCGGTGGGCATCACCGTCTTTTTGCCAAAGCCTGCGATCTCCACCTCGTATATCTTGGAAAGCTCCAATTTTTCCGCCAAAGTAATTTTACCGCTGGCGGCAGACTTACCCAAGGTGTCCACGCTCTGAATGTCGATCTGTTGACCGTCCTGGGTGATCTTAATCTGTTCCAGGTTGTCCAATTTGGTTGCAGGAGTGATGAAATACTGAATGGTATGGAAATCCACCATGCCTGCCATGCTGAAATCACGAATTTGTTGCAAGGTCTTGCCTCCGTCGTTACTCATGTACTGATTTGCATCACCGGGTTTCAGATAAATGACCGTTTCCTTGCCGGTGATGAGAGCGAAGCGGTCGCTTTCATAGTCTTTTGTGGCGTTACCCCAACTGGTGCCGCCTGGGTCAGAGCAGTTTCTGCGGACGATAAATCCGATTTCTGTCACAGTTTCCGGGATATTGACTACCACCTTACCGCCGTATTCGCAGGGATGGAACACATTGCCGCTGCCGTCCTTGCCTGCCCACCAGATCCACATATCGCAGTTTTCAATACCGGAAGCATGTTTCCAGTAGAAAGTCACCTGATTATATCCTTCCTCCAATGGCAGAGTGTATTCCGGCTGTGCCGGTGTGGAAGAAGATGACCCCGGATTTTCCTCTTGTGCAGGTGCTGCACAGGCCGCCATGGAAAGTAGGAATATCAGCGCCAATATCAGAGAAACACTGCGTTTTACCGTATTATTCATTTGTTTTCCTCCCTTTTCATTCTGCAAATCGGTTGTTTTCCCGGGTCACCCGGGCGATTTTTCGCTTCAAAGCCGGGGTCGCATAACCGGCATCCAACCGCCAGCTCCAGTTACCCTGGGAAGTGGACGGAACATTCATCCGTCCGGCTTCGTTGTCCAGCTCCAAATAATCCTGGATGGGCACCATAGCCAAATTTGCCCGACTGCTCATTGCAAAGGCGATGAGCGCGTCCGTGATACTCTGTCCACGCTTGCGCTTACACTCCCTGCGGAATCGTGCCAGCGCTTCTTTATCCAATCCCCTGCCCCAGCTGACGGTGCAGTCAGAATCATGGGACGAGGTGTAGACCACCCAGTTATCAGAAGTATACCGTCGGGGCAGATTGTCGCTGTCATCCTCATAGAACGCAAAATGAAGCATTTTCATACCGGGAAAGCCGGTAAATACAAGGAGTTTGCGCACCTCATCGGTGACGATTCCCAAGTCCTCTGCAATAATCTTGATATCCGGCAGAGCCTTTTTGACTGCAGTAAACAGCTCCGTTCCCGGGGCCTTGTGCCAGGCGCCGCCGTGGGCAGTTTTGCTGGGCCAAGGAATGGCATAGTAATTCTCAAAGCCGATGAAATGGTCAATGCGCAAAATGTCGTAAAGATCAAAGCTCGCTTTAATTCTGCCAATCCACCAAGAGAAATTTTCTTTTTTCATCCGCGCCCAGTTGTAAATGGGATTGCCCCACAGCTGGCCGTCAGCAGAAAGGCCATCCGGTGGGAAACCGGCAACCACTACCGGTTCGCCGTTTTCATCCAGCAAAAACTGTTCCCGCGCCCGCCAAACGTCCACGCTGTCGTGGGCGGCATAGATGGGCATATCTCCGATGATGGTGACGCCCTTTTCCCGGGCGTAGGCGTGGAGCGCATCCCATTGTACCCGAAATTCATACTGGATCCAGCGCCAGAAGTCCATCTCCTCCCGGAATGGCTCCGCATGAGCGCGGGCAGCGGCAACGTCCTTGTGTTCCTTCCCCCAAGTTGTCCATGGTTTGTGTCCATAGTGGACCTTCAAGGCCATAAACAGGGAGAAGTCTGTCAGCCACGCGCTCTCTTTTTCGCAAAACGTGCGGAATGCATCATCCGGTATAAAACGGGAAAAAGCCTTCCTCAGTAAGGGATATCGGGTCTCAAACAGCCAGCCGTAATCCACACGGGGTGTATCGTGCTGATTTTCTTCCAATTCCTGTTCCGTCAGCAGGCCCTTTTCCGCCAGCGTGGGCAGGTCGATGAAATAGGGATTGCCCGCCTGGGAGGCAGGGGACTGATAGGGGCTATCCCCGTAGGAAGTGGGATTCAGCGGAAGCACTTGCCAGCAAACTTGCCCGGTCTGCGCTAAGAAATCCACAAATGCGTAGGCTTCCTTGCCGAAAGAGCCAATGCCGTACCGGGACGGCAGGCTGCTCACCGCCATTAAAATACCGCTTTTATGGGTAAAACCAAAGTTTTTCAAAGTGGGTTCTCCTTATTTTCTAAAGATGCCGTAACCGTAGGCGGGGAATACACAACAGTCTGTGATTTCCCCTGTCAGCAAATTCTCCATGGGCTCGCGCAGAAAAATTGCAGACGCTTCTTTGTCAGAATAATTCTCCACAAATACATAGGTATGCACACCATCGGTACGGCTGTGGGCTGTCACCCCATGAGGCAGCGGTGCTTGCGCATTCACCACGGACGCAATGCCTAACTCTTCCAAAATGTCAGACAGCACCTTTTCTTTCAGACTGCCCGTATCCCGGCAAGCCTGATAGATGGCCGTGCCCTTGCCGTAGGTATTGCGGGTCACCGCCGGAGTATCCTTATAATACCCATCCGTGTAGCAGGCAATTGCCTGCGCACCCAAGAGTTTTACCGTTTCACAGTAATCCGCCAATTCGTGTTCTTCCTGTCCTGCGTGGCGACGCTCAGCAGGATACAGAGTGTCGATCTCCTCTGCAACGATTCCGAAAACCTCTTTCAGTACCCCGCCGGGGATACCGCCCAAGTAGCACAAGTCATTTTCATCCACTGTACCCGTCATATACGTACCGTACAGTGTGCCGCCATCGCGCACATAGCGCGCAAGATTTCTAATTGTGTCTTCTCCGGTCAGATACAGCATAGGCGCAACCACCAACTTGTACCTGGACAGGTCCGCATTGGGCGCAACGATATCGCAGTTGATACCCCGTTCCCAAAATACCCGATGGTAGGCATAGCAGGTTTCAAAGTACTTTTTGTTGTCCTTTGCGTAGCCCTGGCAATCCTCCAGTGCCCACATATTTTCCCAGTCGAAGATCAGTGCCGCTTGGGAATCCGTCGCTGTTCCGGCGATTTCATCGATTTTCTGCAGAATCGCACCGGTGGTCTGCACCGAACGAAACACCCGGGTGTCGGCAGTGCCGTCGTGACCTACCACTGCGCCGTGGAACTTTTCAGACGAGCCTCGGCTCTTGCGCCACTGGAAATACTGAACGCTGTCACTTCCGTGAGCCACCGCCTGCAAGGACGACAGCACATCCAAACCCGGTGCTTTGGGCTTGTTGTAAGGCTTCCAGTTTACCAAGCTGGGGGTGCTTTCCATGAGCAGGAATGGCTTTCCCTTCAGGCTTCTGTACAGATCATGCCAAAAAGCCGCCCGCTGGGCGATGACCGCATCATCCCCATTGTGCCACTCTGGGTAACAATCCCACGATGCAAAATCGATGACCTTTGCCACCTTGTGATAGTCCAGCTCCGTAAACTCGTACATCATATTGATGGTCACAGGCAATTTAGAATGCTCCCGTATGGGCGCAACCTCGTTTTCGATAAAGGACATAGTCTGCCGGGTGATGAACCGATTCCAGTCCAAATTCAGACCGTGAATGCCGGTCTCCGTCAACACCCCCGGGGGCTCGATCTGTTCAAAATCATCATAGGTATGGCTCCAAAATGTGGTCCAGTAGGCCCGGTTCAGCTCCCGGATATCTCCGTGGAATTTCTCCCGCAAATAATCCCGGAAAGCATTGACGCACAAATCGCACCGGCACTGACCGCTGTACTCGTTGGAAATGTGCCACGCGATGACGGTGGGGTTCTTTCCGTACCGCTTTGCCAGCTGGGTATTGATCCGGTGCACCTTTTCCCGATAGATGGGCGACGTAAGGCAATGATTGTGCCGACCACGGATATGCTCCCGGCGGCCTTGGTCATCCACACGAAGCACCTCGGGATATTTTTGTGCCAGCCAGCGAGGACGGGCGCCGGAGGGGCTCGAAAGGATCACCTTTCCGCCGTTATTTCCAATTTTTTCTATGATCTCATCCAAAAAGGAAAAGTCATATTCCCCTTCCTGGGGTTCCAGCGTAGACCAGGAAAAAATGCCCACTGTCATTTCGTTGCAGTTTGCCTGCTGCATCAAGGCCATATCTTCCTCCCAGATCTGTTTCACTTCCAGCCACTGCTCCGGATTATAGTCCGCACCGTGGATGAAATGAGGAAATTCCGGGCAGGGATGTTTTTTCTTCTCCATAGTCCATTCCTCCGCAATCGGTTGTTCTGATTTTATCCTATCACGACTTTTCCACGAAATCAACCACAGAAAAATAACTGTATTTACAATTTTCTTTCGCCTTATTATAATGTAAAGAGACAGGAGGCGTTTCCATGAAAAGATTTTTTTGCATTCTTTTGGCACTGTTTGCCGCCTTTTTTTCAGGCTGTACCTTTATCCCCGCCGGGGAAGGAAACGGTGATTTGGTTGAAAAAATAACATTGCCCGAGAATTTTATTTTCGGCATGGACGCATCCTGCGTGCCGGCGCTGGAAAAAAGCGGGGTCAAATACTACAATTTTGACGGTGGCGAACAGGATGTATTCAAAATTTTGTCGGACAACGGCATCCGCTATATCCGCGTGCGGGTATGGAACAATCCCTATGACGAAAACGGCAACGGCTACGGCGGCGGCAACTGTGATCTGCAGAACACGCTGGTCATCGGGAAGCGGGCTGCTCAGTATGGGATGAAACTGCTGGTGGACTTCCACTACTCCGATTTTTGGGCCGACCCAGACAAACAAATAGTCCCCCTTGCCTGGAAGGACATGAACATGGAAAAAAAGACCCAGGCGCTCTATCAGTACACAAAAGAATCACTCCAGCTACTGAAAGACGGCGGTGTGGATGTGGGCATGGTACAGGTGGGCAACGAAACCAATGGGAAACTATGCGGAGAAACCGATTGGGCAAATATCTGTACATTGATGAATGTCGGCTCTCGCGCCGTCCGGGAGGTCTTCCCGAATGTGCAGGTGGCTGTCCACTTTACCAATCCGGAAAAAGCCGGTAACTATCGATACTTCGCCAATCAGCTGTCCCAACACCAAGTGGATTACGATGTATTTGCCTCCTCTTACTATCCCTACTGGCATGGTACATTAGAGAATCTTTCCAAGGTCCTGACAGAAATATCTGAGGGCTATGGCAAAAAAGTGATGATTGCCGAGACCTCTTACGCCTACACCGCCGAAAACAGCGACTTCTGGAACAACACCATTTCTTCCGACAGCCCGGTAAGCAAGCTTTACGAGTATTCCGTGAAGGGTCAGATGCAATTTTTGCAGGATCTGGCAGAGACTGCCGCCGGGATCCCCGACTGCATCGGTATTTTCTACTGGGAGGGCACCTGGATCTCCGTGGGACAGCGTTCCCTTCAGGAAAACCAAATGCTTTGGGAGCTGTACGGCTCCGGCTGGGCCAGCTCCTATTCCGCTGGATATGATCCGGAGGATGCCGGGCAATGGTACGGCGGCTGCGCAGTGGAAAACCAGGCATTATTTGACAGGAATGGTAAGCCCTTGGAATCTTTGAAGGCTTTTTCCACGCTGCAGGACAAATAATCGTCAGCAAACGGCAGGAATCTCTGTTTTTATCATAAATTTTTTCCAACATTTTGCACAAAAAGAGTGTGTGGGTTCAGTAAGACTTGCACACTCTTTCACAATTCTATTGACTTTTTTGTAAAAACGATATATACTTTACGAAGACGCCATTCCCTCGAAGGGATGGCAAAAAACAACACCGCGCAAGCGGTTATCTTTAGGAGGAAAGAACATGAAAAAGTTTCTTTGCACAACTCTGGCACTTGTCATGTGTCTGGGTCTGTTCGTTGGCTGTGCTCCCACTGAGCAGCAGAACGAGGGCCAGGATCTGACCGGTACCTACGACATCACCATGTGGGTTAGTGAGAAGGAAGGCGTTGCCGACCAGTTCAAGACCCAAATCGCTGCATTCATGGCTGCCAACCCCGGCATCACCATCAATGCTAAGATCGAAGGCGTTACCGAAGCCGACGCTGGCTCCAAGGTCATCGCTGACGTTGCTACCGCACCTGACATCTACTGCTTCGCTCAGGACCAGCTGGCTCGTCTGGTGCAGGCCGCTGCTCTGGCTAAGCCCGGTAAGGCCGCTCAGGAAACCATCACGACTAACAACGATGCTGGTTCCGTCACCGCTACCAAGGTCGCAGGCGACATCTACGCCTACCCCATGACCAGCGACAACGGCTACTACATGTACTACGACAAGAGCATCATCTCCGAAGAGGATGCCAAGGACCTGTCCAAGCTGATCAAGGCTTGTGAGGACAACGGCAAGAAGTTCCGCTTTGCTTTGGAGAATGCATGGTACACCGCATCCTTCTTCTTTGCTACCGGCTGCCACCACAACTGGACCACCGACGAGAACGGTGAATTCACCTCCGTGGACGACACCTTCAACTCTGACAAGGGCATGATCGCCATGAAGGGTATGCAGATCCTGACCAGCTCCAGTGCTTACGACAGCAACGCTGACATCTTTACCGATGCAGGCGTTATCGTGACCGGTACTTGGAATGCTGAAGCTGCCAAGACTCACTTCGGTGATAACCTGGGCGCTACCAAGCTGCCCTCCTTCACCGTTGACGGTACTACTTATCAGCTGGGTTCCTACTCCGGCTACAAGCTGATGGGCGTTAAGCCTCAGACCGATGCTAAGCGCGGCGCTGTTCTGCAGCTGCTGGCTCAGTATCTGACCAACGAAGAGAACCAGCTGGCTCGTTTCAACAGCTTCGGCTGGGGTCCCTCCAACCTGAAGGCTCAGGCTAACGAGGCCGTTAAGGCTAACGAATCCCTGACCGCTCTGGCTGCTCAGAGTGCTTTCGCTACTCCTCAGGGCCAGATCGCTGGCGTATTCTGGGATAACGCTAAGCTGCTGGGCGCTGTTGCCAAGGCCGCTAAGTCTGATGAAGACCTGCAGAAGGGTCTGAACGACTACACTTCCGCTCTGGAAGCTTTCACCAGCCTGACTCCCGCTCAGAGAGCTGCCTTCACCGTGATCGGCGGCATCAAGGACACCGGTTGGGGCACTGACTTCGAAATGACCGAGGATCCCAAGGGCACCTGGACTTCCGTTGAGGCTTTCGAGCTGACTGCCGGCACTGAGTTCAAGGTCCGTCAGGGCCGCGGCTGGAAGGTCGCTTACGGCGACAACACCGCCAACGCTGACACCTCCGTTCCTCTGTCCGACAAGCCCAACTACAAGGTTGAGGCCGACGGCAAGTACAAGATTCAGCTGGTCGTCAATGAGGACACCACTGCTGTGATCAACCTGATCCCTGCCAACTAAAAATTTTCTGAGGATCCAGGGGTGAGCTCCGGCTCACCCCATCCTTGGCAGTAGGCATTGTTCGTCTTTAATCGGCTGACAATGCCTATTTTTAAAATACGGAACAAGGAGGTAGAATATAAACTCCGGTTTATATAGTTTGCATATGCAAAAACTCAGCGATCTGCAATATCTGAAGCTGACAAAGCTGCAACGGCTGTGGTACAAGCTGACGCTGTTCTTTCTCAGCATTCCCGGCTGGTTTGTGAAACTGGGACACGGAATTCTCGGTTTCTTCAAAAACATCGGACTTTCCATCAAGAACTTCTTTGTAGACATTGGTACTACCTTTGCCAAGGGCAACTGGGCAGTAAAGCTGTCCTTCTTTATCTTTGGCTTTGGTAACCTTTATTACGGCCAGATTATGCGTGGCCTGTTTTTCCTTTTGTTTGAGCTTGTCTTCATCGCCTATATGTTGGTACCCAGCGGCGGTATCTACTGGCTGCAAAAGGGTCAGTGGTTCCAGAAGGGCGCAACCATCGGTACTGTACAGGGTGGCACCTCTTACGATCCCATCTTCGATACCGAGGTTTGGCACGCCGGCGACGACTCCGTTAAGGTTCTGCTGTACGGCCTGCTGACCATCATTTTTATCATTGCATTTATTTACACCTGGCGGCTGCAGGTCAAGCAATGCCGCATTTGCATGGACATCACTGCCCAGGGCAAAAAGGTCAAAAGCGGTAAGGACGATTTGCGTTCCCTGGTGGACGATCAGTTCCACAAGACTCTGCTGGCCTTGCCCGTGATGGGTATCACCGCCTTTACAGTGCTGCCCATCATCTTCATGGTTCTGGTGGCTTTCACCAGCTACGATGCTGCCCACGACGGTTACAGTAACCTGTTCTCCTGGGTCGGCCTTGATCATTTCAACGCACTTTTCGATACCGGCTCCGGCGGCTTGGGCCTTGCCTTTGGTGAGATCCTGTCCTGGACGCTGATGTGGTCCTTCTTTGCCACCTTCACCAACTATTTCCTTGGTATGTTCGTGGCCCTGCTCATAAACAAGAAGGGTATTAAATTCAAAAAATTCTGGCGGACTGTGCTGGTCATGACCATCGCAATCCCTCAGTTCGTTTCTCTGCTGTACGTTTCCAAGCTGTTTGACGATTCCGGCATTATCGGCAAGCTTCTGCTGGAGCTGGGTTGGTTCCCCCAGGCATTGCTGGATATGAACATCAACTCCTTCTGGGATCATGAGCTTTCCGCCCGGATTCTGCTGATCATCATCAACATCTGGATCGGTATTCCCTACATGATGCTGATGGCCACCGGTATTCTGATGAATATCCCCGCTGATCTGTATGAATCCTCCCGGGTTGACGGCGCAAATGCATTCCAGCAGTATACCCGCATCACCCTGCCCTACATGCTGTTCGTCACCGGTCCATACCTGCTGACCAGCTTTGTAAACAACCTGAACAACTTTAATGTTATCTACCTGCTGACGCAGGGCAATCCTCTGAACACCCAGCTGGGTACTCCCGGCGGCGCATCCGTTGGTTCTACGGACCTGCTGATCACATGGCTGTTCAAGATGACCCTGGGCAGTACGGATTCCAAGTATTACTACGCATCTATCGTCGGTATCCTGATATTCGTGGTGGTGGCATTCCTGTCGCTGATCGTTTACAATGTGATCCCGTCTACTAAGAACGAGGAGGATTTCAAATAATGGCCAAGAAAACTGTTACTGAAAACGCCAGTCCTGCTCGCAACAAGCGCTCCATTGGCGTAGCCGCCGGCCGCCGAATCAGCAATTTCTTCGTATACCTCATTTTGATCGCCGTCACTGTGGTCTGGCTGTTCCCCTTCTTCGGCCTTGTGCTGGAGTCCTTCCGTGTGGAGATCCCCCAGCAGGTCAGCTACCTGTGGCCCAAAAAGTTCGGCTTTGACAACTACATCAAGCTGTTTACACAGACCGACTTCCTTCAGTGGTTTATTAACACCGGCATTATGGGCCTGGCCACCGCATTTTTCCAGGTGTTTTTTGTTCTGAGTGTCAGTTACGCGCTGTCCCGTATGCGTTTTAAGGGCAGACAGGGCCTGATGAACATTATGCTGATTTTGGGTATGTTCCCCGGCTTTTTGACCATGATTCTGATCTACAAGGTCTTTGCCGATGCCGGTCTTACCATGGAAATGGCTCCTGTGGGCCTGGTCATTGTCTACTGTGCCAGCTCCGGTATGGGCTACTATGTTTCCAAGGGCTTCTTCGACACCATCCCCAAGAGTCTGGACGAGGCCGCCCGCGTGGACGGTGCTACCCGCTTCCAGGTATTCTACAAGGTGATTATGCCCATGGCCAAGCCCATTGTCATCTACACCATTTTGATGGGCTTCATGGCTCCCTGGGGCGACTTCATGACCGCGAGCTATATCATCCACGAAAACAGCGAAGGCATGAACGTTGCTGTGGGTATGTACGAGTGGCTGTCCAAGACCAATCTGAACACCCACTACACCATGTTCTGTGCCGGTGGCGTTGTGGTTGCAATTCCTGTTACCGCGCTGTTCCTGGCTCTGCAGAAATACTATGTTGAAGGCGTCACTGGCGGCGCAGTCAAAGGATAAGAGGAGAAGATTATGGCTACTGTTAAATTTACAAACGTACAAAAAATTTACGATAAGGGCCACACTCCTGCTGTTTCCGATTTCAATCTGGAGATCGCAGATAAGGAGTTCATCGTATTGGTTGGCCCCTCCGGCTGTGGTAAGTCCACTACCCTTCGTATGCTGGCCGGTCTGGAAGATATCTCCGGCGGCACCATCGAGATCGACGGCGAAGTGGTCAACGACCTGCAGCCCCGTGACCGGAACATCGCAATGGTGTTCCAGAACTATGCTCTGTACCCCCATCTGACCGTGTTCGAGAACATGGCATTCAGCCTGCGGTTGAAGAAGATGCCCCAGGACGAGGTCTATAAGCGGGTCACCGAAGCCGCTGAGGTGCTGGGCATCACCGAGTATCTGACCCGCAAACCCCGGGCGCTGTCCGGCGGTCAGCGTCAGCGTGTGGCCATCGGCCGCGCCATGGTTCGTGACTCCAAGGTATTCTTGATGGACGAACCCCTCAGCAACCTGGACGCCAAGCTCCGGAATCAGATGCGTGCGGAAATCATCCTGCTCCGGGAAAAGATCGACTCCACCTTCGTTTACGTTACCCACGACCAGACCGAGGCTATGACCCTGGGCGATCGCATCGTCATCATGAAGGACGGCTTCATCCAGCAGGTGGGCACTCCCGACGAGGTTTTTGACCGTCCTGCTAACTTGTTCGTGGCTGAGTTCATCGGCGCACCCAAAATGAACATCATGCGCACCCAGCTGATTGAGGAGAACGGCAAGTACTATGTCACTCCCTACGGTGCCAAGATGGAAGTGGATGGTGAAAACGGCCGACTGCTGAAGGAAAAGGGCATCACCAGCCGCGAAGTGATCCTGGGCGTCCGTCCCGAGCATATCGCTCTGGTCAACGAAGCTTCTGAAAGCACCATTAACAGCACCATCCTGGTGAACGAAATGATGGGCAGCGAGCTGCACCTGCATGTGCGTACCCCCGACGGCGAGAAGCTGATTGCACGCACTCCCACCGTCAACCTCTCCCACAAGGAACGGAGCATGATGCACACCGGTCACCCCATCCATCTGACCTTCCCCGGCAAGGTCATGTACTTCTTCGATCCCGAGACCGAAAAGAATCTGCTTTACTAAGCTACCCTATAAAAATACGCCCCAGGCGCTTGCCTGGGACGTATTTTTTCGCTATTTACCGCAGAATCGCGGTTGTTTGACCGGCAATGGTCAGGATGTTTCCTTCTATGGTGGCCTCACCCAAACCCACAAAGGCTGTCAGCGCCTTACAGGGAAAATCCGCAAACTTGGAAAGATCGATCTGTACAGGCTCCGTTGTGGTGTTGTGGAAGACTGCAACAGTGCTATCGTTCAGCGTGGACAAAAAGCCACCTGCCTTGGAGTCTGGTACATCCAGAGGCATAAAGGTGCCGGAAGCGATCTCGGGATTGGCTTTGCGGATGGCGATCACCTTTTTGTAGTGATTGTACAGGCTTTCTGCCTCGCCTAACTGGTCAGCTACAGTGCCGTTGACCTGTTCGCCCTTGTAATTTGCGCCCGTAGGGTCTTTGACCGTGTCTTCGTCGCCCCAGAGCATAGCAAGGCGGCGGTTGGCATCGGTGCTTGCACCGCCCCGGGAGCCCAGCATACCGATCTCTTCACCGTAGTAGATAAAGGATGAGCCGGGCAGAAGAATGGACAAATTGGCCGCCATCTGCGCATGGCCAAAACCGGGCTGCAGGAAGCCTGCTGCGCGATCCATGTCATGGTTGGTGATGAAGGTCACAGGCATGGCATTGGGATTCTTTTCCTTGATCCGTGTCAAATACTGCTCCATGTAGTACGTAAGCGTACTCACCTTGCCGCCCTTGGCGGCCTTGGCGATGTGACCCCCCTGCTGGGACATGGTAAAGTTAAAGCAGTTAGTGGAGGAAAAATAGGGCAACGTAGCAGTGTCTGCGTCCCAAACCTCCGCAACAGAATAGATGTCCGGCTTGATGGCGCGAAGTTCACCCATATACCAATCCCAAAAGGACGCATTGCGGCCTTCCTCGCCATAGTAGATATACTTTGCTGCATCGAAACGGAACCCGTCCACACCCATGTCCAAATAGGTTTTGGCCAGGGTGACCATTTCCTTCCGGACAGCATCGTTGTCAAAATTCAGCTCCGGCATATCCCCGGAGAAGTTGCACTCGTAATAGTCCTTCGCGCCGGAAATCTGCTGGAAGGTGCGGCCGCCGACAGGAGCATCCGCATAGGTATAAAAATCGTAATAAGGATTGGAGGTATCGTTATTCTTATGGGCATTGCAGAATTGGTCAAACCAGAAGTGATGGATGGAAGTGTGATTGATCACAAGATCCAGAATAATCTTCACATCCCGCTCATGGCATAGTGCAATCAGCTCCCGCAGGTCTGCCTCTGTACCGAACCGATGGTCAATGGCGTAGTAGTCCATGGTGTCATACTTGTGGTAAGAGGGGGACAGAAAAATAGGATTCAGCCAAATGCCCTCAATACCGAGGCTCTTGCCAGAAGTGGGGTCGCCATCGTTAAGATAGTCGAACCGCTCAATGAGACCCCGCAGATCACCAATTCCATCCCCGTTGGAATCAGAAAACGAACCAACGAACACCTGATAAAACACCCGGTCATTGGTCTGGTTGGGTACGGCCGTTCCTACACTTTGGAGTAAAATCTCACCGGTAACCGGATCGGTGGGATGCGCAGATGTCTCGGGCTGTACAGGGGCGCAGCCCACCATTGCAAGGAGCAGACAGACGATCAGCTGAAAAATCAAAAAACGCTTCATTTGCTACCTCCTGGGTGCTGAATTCTATGTTCATCATACTAAATCCCGGTAAAATTGTCAACCGGTTGCGCAGAATCCCCCGGAAGCAAAGCTTCCGGGGGTGGTTTTACTGTGCGATCTCAATATTCTGATACTCCGGCAGAGTATGATCGTAGACATAGTAATTGGGCTTGCGTCTTGCTACTGCCGGATTGTTCGTATAGGCCGTAATCACACTTTCCGTCATTTTAAAATGCTCCATATTGGTCACGCGGTGAGGGGTGGCATCCACATGATAGTATTTACCATCCTCAAACTGTACCAAATTCCACCAGTGGTGGCTGTTTCCGCCAACCCGGGACACTTCCACATTGGGAATTCCCAGCATGTCCAGCATCACCCGAACCATGGCGTAGTAAGTATAACAGTCACCCGCCCACTTAGCAAAGCCTTCATAGGCGGCATTTTCCAAACTGCTCTTATCGGAGTTGCCGGAATACCACACATAGTGCCAAACCCGCTTAAACACGGCATAAATTTTCTCATCGTGGGTCATGCCCGGCTTGATAATGTCATTAAGCACCTCCTGCGCCTTCTCCCGCACGATCTGCCCGATATGACTCTCCACCACAACGGTTCTGGGCATAATCAGCATGTTTCCGTCAGAGTCTGTTGCTGAATAGAACACCGTATAGCGACCGGCGGTCTTATTGTCAAAATTACCGGAATCCACCTCAAAGGACAGTTGTCCATCCTGAGCATCTGTGGCAGTTACGCCGGTTTTGTAGGAAACTGTTGCGCCTACCTCCAGATATATGGTCTCCAGGCCTGTAAACTGAGGACCGTTGGCGGCCGGAATGATATTGGCCACAGCCTCCACCTCGGCAACGTTTCCGAACAGATCCGTCAGCACCAGTATCAGCGGCTGTTCACCCGCCTGCACAAATTTCTGAGATTCTTTATAGCTAACTGTTACAGGGGTATCGTCCACGATGCCGTCCACAAATACCGCTGGATCAGGCATCGTTCCAGCCTCCACCGTCACTTCTTTTCCTGTTCCCTGGGGCGGGATATCCTCTGTGATCACACATTCCACTTCATATTCCCGCTCCGCGCAGAGCAAGCGTAGGGTGAAGATGCCGCCTTTTCCCTGCACAAGCTCCGTAACAAAGCTGGCAGAAATACTCTCGTCCGGTACGAAATCCCGGACACCCACAGTAGTCTCCTCCCCCAGCTTCACTGACACCGACGGTTCCAAACGGAAGCGGTACAGCAATGTTGTCTGAGTGCACATCTCACTGCCCCAGACAAAGACCAACGAGACCTCCTGTTCCCCCAGTTGGTTCGCATCATAATCCTGCCCAAAAGAGACCTGAATGTCTGTGCCCTCCAGGCCCTGGACAAAATCCGATGCCCGTAAGGGATGCTGATCTGCCACTGTAAGAGACTGGATTTGTACAGAATCCGGCAATATAAGCGGCTGGCCGTAATGGGCCGCGGCATACAAGCCCAAGCCGCAGATTCCCAGAATCAGCACAACAAGCAGAAGCAACAGGATCGGCAGCGCTATTGCCCGCTTATGCGAGGGCTGATGGCGTTCCCGGACTTTCCTGCGCAGGTCATCCCAGGTGGTCTCCTCCTTTATTTGAATGTCATCTACCATGAAATGGCCTCCAAAATACGCATATTTTTGATATTTTATCACATTTTCTTCAAGAAATCAACATCTGGGGTCTTGAATTGACGAGCGCAGTCCGACGTGGTATGATAGTTTCATCAAATGCAATGCGAGGAGAAGAAATGCTATGGAAATTCTAAAAGGTCAGCAGGTCTGCACCTGTGGCAAGCGCCACAATGGCATACTGGACGAATGCGTGATTGCAAAGGGTGCCGCAGCGCGGACCGCGGAATTTGTGAAGAAATACAGCGCAAAGAAAGTTTTTCTTCTTGCCGACGAAAACACCTTTGCCGCCGCTGGCGGGCCGGTAGTCCACGGTCTGACAGGCAGCAACATCCCCTTTTCCAAATACATCTTCCCCGTCAGCCCAAAACCTGATGAGGCAGCAGTTGGCTTTGCCATGATGCACTATGATCCGACCTGCGATATCATCATCGGCATCGGCTCCGGTGTGATCAATGATATTGGCAAAATTCTGGCTAATGTCACCGGCCATCCCTATATCATCGTCGCCACTGCCCCATCCATGGACGGTTACGCTTCGGGCTCTTCTTCCATGGAAGTAGGCGGATTAAAAACATCCCTCAACACCAAATGCGCCAATGTGGTCATTGGCGATATGGATATTCTAAAAAACGCTCCAACGCGAATGCTGGTATCCGGCATCGGCGATATGCTGGCGAAATACGTCAGTATTTGCGAATGGCGGATTGGTCATTTGGTCACTGGAGAGTATTACTGCGAAGAAGTTGCATCGCTCATCCGCACTGCTGTGCAGAAATGCACACAAAATGCCGCCGGCCTTCTGAACCGGGACGAAAGCGCCGTTGCCGCCGTGTTTGAGGGGCTGATCCTGGGCGGTGTAGCGATGAATTATGCAGGTGTCTCCCGCCCTGCTTCCGGGGTGGAGCATTACTTCTCCCACATTTGGGATATGCGGGCGCTGGAATTTGGTACAAAGGCAGACTTTCACGGCATCCAGTGCGCTGTCGGCACGCTGTATGCCACAAGGATCTATGAGCAGTTGCGGAAAATCACACCTGATAAGCAGAAGGCTCTGGCCTTTGTAAAAAACTTTGATTTGCAGGCGCACTTTGATGCCCTGCGCGCTTTCCTTGGAAAAGGTGCGGAGCCCATGATCGCACAGGAAGAAAAAGAGGGTAAATACAACCTCGTTAAGCATGCCCAGCGTCTGGAGGTCATTGTGTCCCGTTGGGATGAGATTTTGCAGATCATGTCCGAAGAATTGCTTTCCGTCGCGGAGTTGAAAAAAATTCTGGACATTCTAGGCGCGCCCAAAACAGCCGCCGCATTCGGTATCAACGAAAACATCGTCCCCATGACCTTCCGAGCAACAAAGGACATCCGGGATAAATACGTCCTTTCCCGTCTGTGCTGGGACCTGGGCGTTTTGGATGAAATTCAGCTATAAGAAAAGCAGAGCAAGCGCTCTGCTTTTCCATTATTCCTTGACCGTTCCATCGGTGCGGATGGTCACCACCTGCAACGGAATCTCTTTTCCACTTTCTTGCAGGGCTTTTTTTGCCGCAAATTCCAGGCCGCCGCAACAAGGTACTTCCATGCGAACAACGGTCACACTTTTCACATCATTATATTGTAGAATCCGCATCAACTTCATACTGTAATCAATACCGTCCAGTTTGGGACAGCCCACCAAAGTAACTTTGCCCCAGATGAAATCCTCATGGAATGATGCGTAGGCGTAAGCAGTGCAGTCTGCGGCGATCAGTAAGTCAGCACCGTCAAAATAAGCAGCCTGCATGGGTGCCAGTTTGATCTGTACCGGGAAATTACGCAATTGAGATGGGCGCACAAACCGCACAGCCGGTGCAGTTTCCTGGATTTTCGCCAAATTTTCTTTCACAGCCGCCTCATCATAGGCCGCCGCTTCCCGTTCCACAAAGGTAATTGCTCCGGTGGGGCATGCCGGCAGGCAATCCCCCAGCCCATCGCAGTAATCGTCCCGCAGAAGTTTCGCTTTGCCATCTACAATGCCAATGGCCCGTTCATGGCAGGCATTGGCACATAGTCCGCAACCGTTGCATTTTTCTTCATCTATCTCTATGATTCTTCTTTTCATGCCCGCCGCTCCCTTTTTTGGTTTTCCACGATCTCCATCATGGCGTTGTACATTTCCTCACCCACACATTCTTTTGCATGGGCGCACCACTGCACGCAGCTGAGGGTATCGTTATAAGCGACAAAGCCGCAGTGCTCACAGGGCATTTGGCTGTCGATGGAGAACATCTCGATCTCATGGCCGCACTGGGGGCAAACCTTTTCAATTATAGTAGGCGTTTTGGGTCTCGCCTGGCATCCAAACATCGTCATAATAACTACCTCCTTATGGGTTTTCTACACTATAACAAATGCGCCGCCGGTCTTCCGTGACATTATCACATAAAAATACCGCCCCGTAGGGCGGTATTGCTTAGGTCGCCAAATGCTCTTTCTCTTTCCGGGATGCTTCTTCTGCATCCTTTTTCATTTGCTCCAAGGCCTCGTGGGATTGCTGTTCCATAACGGCGGCCTGCTCAAAGCCCTCTGTGCTCTCCTTGTTGAACATAATGCGCAGGGTGAGCATGATCAGCTTGATGTCCAGCATCAGAGAATAGTTTTCAATATACATCATATCCAAGCGCAGCTTGTCATACGGTGAGGTATTATATTTTCCGTAAATTTGGGCGTAGCCAGTCAATCCGCCCTTTACCTTGGTGCGGAAATCAAATTCGGGGATCTGGCTTGTATACTGCACCACATGCTCCAGCCGTTCCGGCCGGGGGCCGACAATGCTCATATCCCCCTTCAGAATATTGAACAGCTGGGGCAGCTCGTCCATGCGTACAGCTCGGATGACACGTCCAACCTTCGTAATGCGGGGATCATGGCCGGTAGCCGGGATGGATTTTCCATCTTTTTCTGCGTCCACG
>JAZURL010000030.1:0-4037 GCA_045606205.1 Faecousia sp.
GACATCTGCGGCCACCAGTTCAAAAACTGGTGGGGACAATTATTTGCTCCTGGGGAGCAAATGCGAATCGATTCCCGCCGGCTCCACCAAAAGAAAAGGCCGCCATTAGGCGGCTTTTTCTTTTGGTTAAAGTTATAGCAGGGAATCGAACCGATTTAGATGCAGATGTCCGGTGGACATCTGCGGCCACCAGTTCAAAAACTGGTGGGGACAATTATTTGCTCCTGGGGAGCAAATGCGAATCGATTCCCGCCGGCTCCACCAATAAATGAAAGCCACCCCCGTTGGGGTGGCTGTTTTTTCAGGAATCAAAAATCATCCAGTCGGCGTTGCTTGCGCATTTCCTTGCGTTTTATGGCGGCTTCGTGCTCAGTACGCTGTTCGTCAGTTTCCAGTTCCAGTGCAGGCACTTCGATCGCTTTGCCCTCGTTATTGATGGCGACCATGTCGATATAGGCACGGTTGATGTGAGTGCGTGTGCCGTCCAAGGCCTCGGTGTAGGTATCAACGCGGATTTCCATGGAGGTACGACCCACGCAGGTCACCCGGCCGCAAAGAACGATCATGTCTCCAGCATAGGCAGGCTTTGTGAATTGCAGATTGTCGATGGCGGCGGTGGTGACAATGGCATTGGCGTGTCGAACGGCAACAATACCAGCAACTTCGTCGATCCATTTCAAAAGTTGCGCACCAAACAACCGACCGTAGGGATTGATATGTGCGGGGCGGAGAATATACTGTTGTTCCGTACGGGAATCAGAAACTTTCTTCACAGGTCGCATAGTTATTTTCCTTTCATTTTTTCTTAGTATAGCAAATTTTGTCCAATTTTACAATGAAATAATTAAAGAAACCTTAATGTCCGGATTTGTTGATTTATGGTATACTGAATTTAGCAATTCTACCAACTGGAGGCAGATATGAAAGAGCTTTTTGCCTGGCTTTTTAGTGAGAACACCTCGGATATGCAGATTGGTTTGTTTGATATCTGGCACTTTACGTACCTTGCGATTATTTTTGGCGGTACAATCCTGTTATCGTTGCTGTTGAAGAAACGATCCGAGGTAGCGAAGAATAAAACGCTTCGGATTTTTGCATATCTTGTTATAGCCTTTTACGTGGGGGACTTCTTTATTATGCCCCTTTCGGACAGCTATAGCGGGATCAGCGCATACAAATTGCCCTTTAATATTTGTACCATTATGGCAGTCATGGTGCCGTTTGTGCAGTTTAATCCTAAGTTTGACAGGATTAAAACTCCGGTGGTGGTTCTGTCCATTGCATCTTCGATGATGTGGATGTGCTATCCCGGTACAGCCTTGGGCGGTCAGCCTCCATTCTGCTATCTGATTTTCCAAACCTTTATGTACCACGGCTTGTTGTTTTGTTGGGGTGTGTTGAATCTTGCTTACGGTGAGGTGAAATTGGACATCCGAAAAATTTGGAAAGAATTTGTAGGCATTCTGTGTATTTTGGTATGGGCATGGTTTGGCAATACCGTTTACGACTGCGGATACAATTGGTTCTTCATTGAAACAAGTATTTTTCCGTTCTTGACTGATGAAATTATGCCTGTGATGGTGGTGTGCAGTGTTTTTGGCGTCTGTTTGGTGGTTTATGGTGCATACTATGGTATCCGTGCTTTATTTACAAAGAAAATCCCATGCCCTGTTTGAGGGCATGGGATTTTGAATAATTGTCAATAAAATACTCTTGCTTATAGCGAACAAATGTGCTATAATGAAGCAAACAGCAAGGAGGTGATGGGTTTGGAAGGAACAATGTGTCCGGTGGATGTGATTTCTATGTGCAGTGCCGGGGGAGAGATTCGTCCATTGCGTCTGCGGTTGGAGGAGACCCATCAGCTTTTGCGTATTGATATTGAGGAGATCATCAGTGTCAAAAATGTGCAGTATGTGGGAATTGAAGCAAAAATTTTCCTGTGTCGCGCTACTGTAAGAGGGAAGAAAACGCTGTTTGAATTAAAATACACCATCCGCACCCACAGTTGGTGCTTGCTGAGGAAGGTTTGCTGATGGGAGAACGGGTCATATTTCATGTGGATGCCAATTCTGCATTTTTGAGCTGGTCGGCGGCTTACCGGGTCAAGGTGCTGGGAGAAAGTACAGATCTGCGGGATGTGCCGTCGGTGGTGGCGGGGGACAAGGCTTCCCGTCACGGTATTATTTTGGCCAAAAGCAGCCCTGCGAAAAAGTATGGCATCCAGACAGGAGAGCCATTGTTTCAGGCGCTGGAAAAGTGCCCCGACCTGGTGGTAATCCCACCGGATTACGCGTTATATGTGGAAGCGTCCCGGCATTTTGTGCAGATGCTCCGCCAGTTCAGTCCCAAGGTGGAGCAGTATTCCATCGATGAAGCATGGGTGGATATGAGCGGAACAGAGCGGTTGTGGGGAAGTCCCTTGCTGGCCGCAGAGCAAATGCGCAAGAGAATCAATGATGAGCTGGGCTTTACTGTCAATATCGGGATTTCCAGCAACAAACTGCTGGCAAAAATGGCGGGAGACTTTGAAAAGCCCAACAAGGTGCACACGCTGTTCCCGGAGGAAATGGAGGACAAATTCTTCCCATTACCAGTGCGGGATCTATTTTTGGTGGGCGCAGCCACCGAGCGGAAGCTGAAGCTTATGGGGATCTACACCATCGGTGACCTGGCCCGAGCAGATGTGGGACTGATGCGCCGCCGTTTAGGAAAGCACGGGGAAACCATATGGCATTTTGCAAATGGCCGCAACGCCGATGCTGTGACTCCAGAGCCGGCAGAAAACAAAGGTTACGGCAATTCCATCACCACGTCCACGGATGTGGTCACCTATGACCAAGCCCATCAGGTGTTGCTGGGATTGTGTGAGACCGTTGGTATGCGGATGCGGCGGGATGGGAAATGCGGCGGTTGTATTTCTGTGCACCTGCGCACCAGTGATTTTCTTCATTTTTCCCACCAAGCTCAGCTTAATGGCGCGACCAACATTACCGGGCAGATTTTTCAGGAAGCCTGCCGGATCTTTGATGAAGCATGGGATGGCACGACACCTCTGCGACAGTTGGGCGTGCAGATGACCAAGATCACGGGAGAACCCTATCAGCAGTTTGATCTGTTTTCCGGAACCAGTCCCGAGCAATACGAGAAGAAATTGCGGCTGGATGAAACGGTGGATGCTCTCCGTGATAAATTTGGAGAAGATGTGATCCGACGGGCGAAATTTGCGCGCAATGCCGAGGGCCACATGACCGGTGGCTTGGATAAGGCTCGCCGTACCGGCGTGACAAAACCCGTGCCGGAAGAATTTTAGTAGAAAAAATATCTGTCTGGCGTATACTGTATTTATTACATCATTAGGAGGACAGCGGATGCCTATTGTGAAATTTTATCGAAATGATCCCAATGCGCCGAAGACCACTATGCCGGCACATTTGGGGGCAAATGCCATGATTACCTGTGGCGAAAAATTGCTGTTGGAGCGCCGCCGGGATTCCGATACATGGGGCTTGGTTGGCGGTGGTGTAAAGAAATACGAAGAGCCGGTGGATGCCATAGCCCGGGAGGTTTGGGAAGAGCTGGGTCTGCGCATTCCTAAAGACCAGTTTCGAAAACTGAAAGTTTACGGTGAACCCGGGCGCATTGCAGCATATCAAGACGGCAGTATTTGGCGAATGGTCATTGTGGTGTTCGCATTGGTCCTGCCCGATGATACGACCTTGCGTATCAGCAAAGAATCCCGGGAACTGCGGTGGTTCACCCGAGAGGAACTGAAGGATATCGAGATCGTCGTGACCCACAGCGATATTGTGGATGATTGGTTCCTAAAATAGAATGAATATCCAAAATAATGAATGATTTATAAATATTCTTGTATTTTTTGAAAAAATACTTGTATATTCACTAAAAGTATGCTATGATTCACTTCGACGGCGCAGTATCCTAGTCGGAATGGCCAATTTCCAGGAAGGGCCTAAAAATCCTTTGAAGGGCACATCGATGAAGTCCCTGGTGTCTGCTTTTTACGCCCAGTTTAG
>JAZURL010000031.1:0-15189 GCA_045606205.1 Faecousia sp.
TCAATGCCGAAGACCTTGGCGGTGTTGGCGGTTTCCACAGCCACCTCAGCCAGTTTACGGGCGGCGGAAACGGTCACATTGCCCTCCTTGTCCACGCTGTCCTCATAGCTCAGGTTGATGGCGCAGTCGCCCATAGCCAGCTTTTCTTCACCGCGCACCATGATGAAGCAGGAGGATACCAGGTTTGCACCCTTCTTGGTCTTGACCAGCTGCAGAGCGGGACGGACGGTGTCAGCGGTGGAGTAGGTAGCGCCACCCAGCAGGGAGTCGGCGTAGCCCATTTTCACCAGCATGGTACCGAAGTAGTTGCCCTTGAGCAGGCATGCGCGACATTCCTCAGCAGACATCTTGCCCTTGCGCAGCTCAACCATCTTCTCAACCATGGCATCCAGGCCCTCGTAAGTAGCGGGATCCAGGATCTCAACGCCGTCAATGTTGAAGCCGCCCTTGGCAGCATTCTCCTTGACGGTGTCCACATTGCCGATGAGGATGGGGGTCAGGAAACCGCCCTCTACCAAACGGGCAGTGGCCTCCAAAATACGGGCATCGTGACCCTCGGTAAAGACAATTTTCCGGGGATTCGCCTTCAAGGTTTCGATCATTGCATTAAACATGCTTCATTCCTCCAAATTTCGGGCCAAGGCCCATATTTTTACGGCTACATTATACATCAAGTTTTTCCGGAGTGCAACCATTTTACGGGAGATTTTTCCGATTTCCCAATGCGTAACGGTGGCAGTTAAATGATCCGAACCGGTCATAATATTCCATTTTCAGAATTACAGCTTATTAGGTAAAGGAAGATGTGTTGTTTTTTGTGATGAATCGACAAATTTTTCAAAACCCCCTTTTCAAAACAGAATTAACCAAAATACAGGTTGAAAGAACATACCAATTTATGGTACAATTGGCCTATATGTCATTGTGGACAATGCTTGTCCGCCTATGCACAACGAAAATTCCCATGAGGAGGAACAATAAAATGGATTACGCAAAGGAATCCCTGAGACTCCACGGTGAGTGGAAGGGTAAAATCGAAGTTGTGGCCACCGTGCCTGTTTCCACAAAAGAGGACCTGTCTCTGGCCTACACCCCCGGCGTTGCACAGCCCTGCCTGGAAATCCAGAAGGATGTGAGCAAGTCCTATGATCTAACCCGCCGCCACAACATCTGTGCTGTTGTCACCGATGGCACTGCTGTTTTGGGTCTGGGCGACATTGGCCCTGAGGCCGGTATGCCCGTTATGGAAGGAAAGTGCGTCCTGTTTAAGGCCTTCGGCGATGTGGATGCATTCCCTCTGTGCGTCAAGAGCAAGGATGTGGACGAGATTGTCAACACCGTTTACATGATCTCCGGCTCTTTCGGCGGCGTGAACCTGGAGGACATCTCTGCGCCCCGTTGCTTCGAGATCGAGCGCAAGCTGAAGGAAAAGTGCGACATTCCCATCTTCCACGATGACCAGCACGGTACGGCCATTGTTACCCTGGCAGGCCTGATCAATGCGCTGAAAGTTGTGGGCAAAAAGAAGGAAGACGTGAAGATCGTCACTTCCGGCGCTGGCGCTGCGGCCATTTCCATTGTCAAGCTGCTGCTGTCCGCTGGCTTTAAGAATGTGATCATGACCGACCGCACCGGCGCTATTTATGCCGGCCGGAGTGGTCTGAACTGGATCAAGGAAGAAATGGCTCAGGTCACCAACCTGGAAAAGAAGTCCGGCTCTTTGGCGGATGTGATCGTGGGCGCAGATGTGTTCATCGGCGTTTCCGCACCCGGCACGCTGACCACCGAGATGGTCAAGACTATGGCTAAGGATGCCATCGTCTTTGCTTGCGCCAACCCCACTCCCGAGATCTTCCCCGAGGATGCCAAGGCAGGCGGCGCTGCCGTTGTTTCCACCGGCCGCTCCGACTACCCCAACCAGGTCAACAATGTGCTGGCATTCCCCGGTATTTTCCGCGGCACTTTTGATGTTCGCGCATCCGACATCAACGAAGAAATGAAGATGGCTGCTGCTATGGCCATCGCCGGTCTGATCTCCGACGAGGAGCTGAACGCCGACTACATCATCCCCGCCGCTTTCGACGAGCGGGTAGGCCCTGCCGTTGCCAAGGCTGTTGCCGAGGCTGCCCGGGCATCCGGTGTTGCAAGAATCTGATAAAGACCAAAATAACCCCCTCCGACCGGAGGGGGTTTATTCGTCCTTAAATTCCATGTTACTTAATGCAAGTCCAGCTATACGTTGCATCATCAGTCTGCCACTGTCGGCGTAATCATTCAAAAGGTTGCGTAGTTTTGGCGGACACCACTTCATGAATTTGCCGACCTTTACGGCAGATTCATTGTAAATGCCTTTCCAAATCACGTATACCTCATCCTGAGAAGCCAGTTGCTCCAGACGCTTCCATTTTTCTTCTTTTGTCATGTTTTGACTCCTCTCACAAGCACGACGCTACTATAACACATAAAATGATGTGTGTCAATAGCGTAATGCTACTTTCACAAGGTTTATCACTTGTGTCACAAGGCATAAAATATATGTGCGAGGTGATTCACATGAAGAAAGAGTACAAGGAACTTTATGAAAAGTTCGGTCTGAACGTGGTATATTACCGCAAGCAAGAAAGGCTGACACAGCTTGAACTTGCGGAATTGGTGGATATTGACCGTAGCCATATCAGCGCCATCGAACTGGGAAATGTGGGCGTTTCCATGGATGTGATTTTCAAGATGTGCGAAGTTTTGCACATCACGCCCAAGGAATTGTTTGATTTCCGAGAACAATAACCAAAATAACCCCCTCCGACCGGAGGGGGTTTGCTATTGAATTGCTCGCTTGTGATGACACGCAGGTCACTCCCATTCGATCGTACCCGGGCCCTTGGGTGTCAAATCATACAGCACCCGGTTGATGCCCTCCACCTCGGAGGTGATGCGGTTGGTGATTTTATGCAGGACTTCGTAGGGAATCTCCTCGATGGTGGCGGTCATGGCGTCGGTGGTGTTCACCGCCCGGATGATGGCAGGCCAGCCTTCGTATCGCTTGCCATCCCGTACGCCAACGCTCTTGAAATCGGGCACAGCGATGAAATACTGCCACACCTTTTCCGCAAGACCGCACTTGTCAAATTCCTCCCGCAAAATGGCATCCGCCTCTCGCAGGGCGTTCAGTCGCTCCCGCGTGATGGCACCCAAGCACCGCACGCCCAAACCGGGGCCCGGGAAGGGCTGGCGGTAGACCATGGCGTGGGGCAGACCCAGCGCCTCGCCCACCACGCGGACTTCGTCCTTATACAGCAGCTTCACCGGCTCCACCAGCTCCATCTGCATGTCCTCCGGCAGACCGCCCACGTTGTGATGCGCTTTCACGCCGTCGGACTCCAAAATGTCGGGATAGATTGTGCCTTGTGCAAGGAAGGAGATACCCTTCAGCTTGGCAGATTCCTCATCAAAAACCTTGATAAACTCCCCGCCGATGATTTTTCGCTTTTTCTCCGGTTCTGCAACGCCTTTCAGCAGATCCAAAAAGCGGTCGGTTGCATCTACGTAGATCAGATTGGCGTCCAGTTCCTTGCCAAACACCTCCACGACCTGCTCACTCTCGCCCTTGCGCATGAGTCCGTGGTTTACATGGACGCACACCAGCTGACGGCCGATGGCCTTAATAAGCAAAGCTGCCACCACGGACGAATCCACACCGCCACTGAGAGCCAGCAAAACTTTTTTGTTGCCTACTTGAGCGCGGATCTGCCGCACCTGCTCTTCGATAAATGCCTGTGCCAGCGCAGGTGTGGTGATTCTTTCCATGGATGCGGGACGAACAATGTTAGCCATAGGGATTCCTCCAAATTTCCAAATTATAGCATTATTATATATCCGAGCTTTCTCAGATGCAAGAGAAAATTACAGAAAATCAGTCGAAAGCAAGGCCAAAATAGTCCGGCGTGGTGGCATCCGACAAAGGATGATACATGGCAAAGGGCTTATTGCCTCCCGGACCGCGAAAATGCCCTTGTTTTTTTCGCAGCGCCGCCAAAATTCCCGGTGCGGCTTGTTCATTTCCTAAAAGCTCCGGAGCGAAAAATTCTTCATCCCGGGAGATGCATACCAAAAAATCCTCACCGGCGTAAAAATCCGCCATGGCATGCAGAAAATCCAAGCTATCCCCCTCCTGCACAACGCCCGATTCCGGCAGAAATTCCCGGCGCGCCTGGCTGTATTCTGAGGCATCCAACTGCCGCAGCTGCACCGCATCGGACCCGGCATGGCAGGTAAATTCTGAAACAGAAGCGCACACGCTGTAGCCCATTTTTTCGTACATTTGGAACAGTTCTTCCCTGGCGGGCACCAAAATCGCCCCGGAGTAGCCCAAATGTTTCAAATGGGCGTGGGTGTTTTCCACCAATGTCCTGCACAACCCATTGCCTCGAAAGGCTTTCCTGGTGGCGATGCCGTACAGATAAGCCAAGGGTCGTCCCCGGTACTGACAGTCAAACCAGTAAAGCGCAGCGGCCACATGGCCATCAGCGCTGATACAGCGGCACCGGTCCGGGGCAAAGCCATAGGTATAAAACAGGTTCAAAAAGGTATCGTCATCCCCAAAAGCTTCTTGCCACAGGGCACGCAGGCCATCCATTTGTGCCTGCGCCGGATAATCAATGTTCATCGTCTTCCTCCAGAAGGTTTGCCCAGAATTTTACCACCAAATGGTCCGGGCAGTAGGACAATTTTGCCTTACGCAGGCCCGGCAAACCAAGGTCGTCCTCCCGATTCAACCAACGCAGGCCGGGGTATCTTTCGTGCAGATAAACAGCAAAGGCCTGATTGATGGCCGCATATGCACCGTCCACATCCTCCAGTGCTTTTTCAAAATGCACGTCAAAGGTAGTCTCACTCAAGAAGGAGCCGGCGGTCATGGCCAAAATTTGCCCGTTTTCCATAAGCACCGCGCCCTCAAGACCCAACTCCGTCCATTTTTCAAAGGCGCGGCGCAGAGCAACCTGCTCCATGTGGAAATCATTTTGAGGGTCCTGGGCGGTGCGATTTTCGTACCACTGCTCCGCCATGTCCTTGACCCGAGGCAGAAGGCGTTCGTCAATGGGTACCATCCGGCAATCCGGATGGTTTTGACGGAAACGGTTCACGTGATTGCGCTTGCGCTGGAATTTCCGGCCGGGCAGAGCAGCCAGTTCGTCAATACGGTAAAGGTAGTCACAACTGTTCCGGTCGGGATGGAATTGAAACTGGCCGGGATAGTGCTCTTCCAAAATGGCGCAATCTCCGGCGGTCATGGAAGTCAGACGGCACTGCAGCCCTCGAGCCCGGGCATCGTGAATGATGGCATCCAGCACTGTGCCGACAGCTCCCTCGCCGATGGGAAATGGGTAAACACTGCTGCGCTGAAACTGGGAGAACAGCACGAGAAAGCCGTTCAGAAAAGCGGCTTTTTGCCGGCCCCACATATATAGGTTGACAAGCGAATATTCACAGCCCCTCTCGCCGCAGTTTCTAAGATATTTGTTGTACTCCTCCCGGCGGGAAAGGTCTATTCTTTGAAAATCAATCATTCTTCGCACATCCTTTGGGGATAGTATACCACATTTTAGCTATTTTTCAACAGATTCCCGTTTTGCAGATAAAAGGCCTCCCTTGTGTAAAGGGAGGCTTTATTTGCTTATCCAAACAGCTTTCTATCCAATCCCCGGATACGCAGGGCGTAGTACAGGGCGCTTCCCAAGGTCAGCAGAACGCCTGCCTCGCCGATGGCCACGGTCACTGCGTTGAAGAAAAAGCCACCGCCAATGTAGATGCTCAATTCCCAGCCTACAATCAGCCCATTCCACAGAGCGGGCATCAAAAAACCGAGGAGCGGATAACCTTTCAAGGTCAAGCCCCTGCTTCTCCACATAAATGCCGCCGCCAGCAGGCTGGCAAGACTTCCAAGCAGAAGATCCAGTGGCAGCGCCTGCGCATAGGTGATGTTGAAAAGCAAAGTGCCCAGAGTCAGCCCGGGAATGGCCGCGGGCGTGAACAGCGCCAGCACGCAAAGAGCCTCTGACACGCGAAACTGGATGGCCCAGGTTGCCGAACCGGGGATCAGCAGATTTTGCAGATGGGTCAGCACCACGTATAACGCGGCGATCATGGCGCAGTAGACCAAATAACGGATGTTTTTTTTCACAATATGCTCCTGAAACGTAAAAAATAGTCGCAGTCGCACCCATAAAAAATGGGCGCAAAGCGCCCATCACAAAAGTCCCTAGTTTTGTTTTAAGACAGGATGGTTGCGAACTGTCCTATGAAGTTGGGGACATTATAGCAGATGATGCGGCGCTTTGTCAATATGCTTACAGGGAACGGATCTGTCCGTTCACCACGGGCAGACTATTCCTGTAATTCCTGTTGTAATTTTTGTAGGGCACGTTTTTCGATCCGGGAAACATAGCTGCGGCTGATACCCAGGATTTTCGCCACCTCCCGTTGGCGCAGGGGATCGCAGCCGTTCAGGCCGTAACGCAGGATGATCACCTGTTTTTCCCGTTCGTCCAGCTTCTGATCCACTGCAATGCGCACCTGGGAGATTCGCTGCCGGGTACTGACGGTTTCCAAAAGGTCTTCTTCTTCCGCCACCACATCCATCAGCGACAGGGCCGCGCCGTCGCCCCCGGTTTCAATATAGTCCGACAGCGATACATCCTGACTGGACTTTTTCTGTGCCCGAAAATGCATTAAAATTTCATTTTCCACACACCGGGCGGCATAGGTGGCCAGCCGCGCACCCTTGGATGCATCAAATGTGGAGATGCCTTTGATCAGTCCGATGGTGCCAATGGAGATCAGATCCTCTTGGTCGGAAGTTTGAGTGTAGTATTTCTTCATAATATGGGCAACCAGGCGCAGATTGCGTTCCACGAGAATGTTCCGGGCTTCCAGATCACCCTGGGCCGCCCGTTCCAGATAGTAGGCCTCCTCCTTGGCCGTCAAGGGCCTGGGGAAGCTGCCGGAGGACAACTGCAGAGAGTATAGCAGAGACCCCAGCGCCAGCCATACCGCAGGAATCAAATTTCCCACCTCCTGCAATACCCTATTCCTTATTGCCCGTCCTTTTTCCTGCAATTTTCCGAAACACAACAGCACTCCTTCTGAACAATGACAGGCTATCAGGCAACAGACAAAAGGAGTAGGGATCACGACGGATTCCTACTCCTTTTATGTTTATTTCTTGCGGGGATATGGTGTTTTCTGATCGGTAAGCCCAAGAAGGTAATCCACACTGACCCGATGAAAGCGTGCCAAAGAAATAAGAACCTGGGGCGGCATCATACGTTCTCCGCTTTCGTAGTATGCATAGGTTCTTTGAGGGACATTGATCTGTTTCCCGAGCTCAGCCTGTGTGAGGTCAGAATCCTCTCTTAAATTGCGAATGCGCTCATATTTTTCAGCCACTTTCATCACCATGAAAACTATACCTTAGAACTATTTGTTCTATTGACATTTTGCTTATTTTGTAAATTTACAGGTGCAAAACCCGGTCTTTGATCTCCTGGGTGCGGCCCTGATTCCAATACTGGGTGCCGATGTAGCCGCAGGTGCGCCGAGCAACGTTCATTTTGCTCTGATCGGTATTGCCGCACTGGGGGCAGACCCAAATCAGTTTGCCGTCGTCCTCCTGAATCTGAATTTCTCCGTTATAGCCGCATTCCTGGCAGAAGTCGGACTTGGTGTTCAGCTCCGCGTACATGATGTTCTCGTAAATGAACTGCATCAGTTCCAAAACGGCATCAATGTTCTGCTGCATATTGGGTACTTCCACATAGGAAATCGCGCCGCCGGGGGACAGTTGCTGGAAGTCCGCCTCGAAACGCAGCTTGGTGAAAGCATCGATTTCTTCAGTCACATGGACATGGTAGGAATTCGTAATATAGCTGCGGTCGGTGATGCCGGGGATGATACCGAAACGCTGCTGCAGGCACTTGGCAAACTTGTAGGTGGTGGATTCCAGGGGTGTGCCGTAAAGGGAGAAGTCGATATTGTGCTTCTCTTTCCAGCCCTTGCAGGCATCGTTCATGTGCTGCATGACTTTCAGGGCAAAGGGTTTTGCTTCAGGATCCGTATGGGATTTACCGGTCATGTACTTGACGCACTCGTAAAGACCTGCATAGCCCAAAGAAATGGTGGAATAACCGCCATAGAGCAGTTTGTCAATGGGCTCGCCCTTGGGAAGACGGGCCAGCGCGCCGTATTGCCACAAAATGGGCGCGGCATCGGAGAGCGTGCCTTTCAGCCGTTCATGACGGCACAGCAGACCCTTATAGCACAGGTCCAGCCGCTCGTCAAAAATCTGCCAGAACTTGTCCATATCCCGGCCGGAAGACAGGGCCACATCCACCAAATTGATGGTGACCACGCCCTGGTTGAAACGACCGTAATATTTGTGCTTGCCGGGCTCGTAATTGCCGGCATTGGCAATGTTGCCCACCCCGGCCTCGGTGAAGCGGTCGGGGGTGAGGAAGGAACGGCAGCCCATGCACACATACACATCGCCCTTCAGCTCCAGCATCTTCTTTTCACTGATGTAGTCGGGCACCATGCGCTTGGCGGTACATTCGGCGGCCAGGCGGGTCAGATACCAATAAGGTGTGCCCTCCCGGATATTGTCCTCTTCCAAAACATAGATGAGCTTCGGGAACGCCGGGGTGATCCATGCACCCTTTTCATTTTTAACACCTTCGTAACGTTGGCGGAGCATTTCCTCAATGATCAGCGCCAGATCCTTCTTTTCCTGCTCGTTCCGGGCCTCGTTCAGATACATATAAACAGTGATGAACGGGGCTTGTCCGTTGGTGGTCATCAGGGTGACCACCTGGTACTGGATAGTCTGCACACCACGCTGGATCTCCTCGCGCAGACGCTCTTCCACTACTTTTGCCTTGGCTTCTTCCGAAACGGAAACGCCGTAAATGGACATTTCTTTTTCCACTGTTTTGCGGATCTTTTCCCGGCTGACCTGCACGAAAGGTGCCAGGTGGGTCAGGGAAATGGACTGACCGCCGTACTGGTTGGATGCCACCTGGGCAATGATCTGCGTAGCGATATTGCAGGCGGTGGAGAAAGAATGGGGCTTTTCGATCATCGTGCCGGAAATAACGGTGCCATTTTGCAGCATGTCTTCCAGGTTCACCAGGTCGCAGTTATGCATATGCTGGGCATAGTAGTCGGCATCATGGAAGTGGATGATACCGGCATCGTGGGCGGCAACCACATCCTGGGGAAGCAAAATCCGTCGGGCAATGTCCTTAGAAACCTCGCCTGCCATATAGTCGCGCTGAACGGCGTTGACTGTGGGGTTTTTGTTGGCGTTTTCTTGCTTCACTTCCTCGTTGTTGCTCTCGATAAGGGTCAAGATCCGATTGTCTGTGGTGTTGGACTGACGCATGAGACTGCGGGTGTAGCGGTATGTAATATAGGATTTTGCCACCTCGTAAGCGCCGTGAGCCATGATAGCCTTTTCAACAAGGTCTTGAATTTCTTCCACCGCAGGACTGCGGCCCATTTCCGCGCAGGCGATCTCAACATGCTGCGCAATGCGGCTGATCTGCAAGGCTGTCATGCGCACTTTTTCATCCACCGCCTCGTTGGCCTTGGTGATGGCCGTGCGGATCTTTTCAATATCAAAGGCGACTTCCGAACCGTTTCTCTTTATGATCTTCATGTCTCTTCCTCCTGCGGGTAAAAATCGGTCGTGCAGGACTTATTATACTACATCTTGTGGTAAAAGCAAGCACAAATACACAAAATAACGGGATTTTCCGTTTTGTCTTTCGTCAAAACGGAAAAGGAGAATTTTGGAAAAATTAAGGAAATATTCATTGAAAAACGGGCACAATTATCGTATAATAGCCCCAATGAGCAGACAAGGAGAATTGAAAATGCGCAAAAAATTTGGCGTTTTGCCCAATGGCGAAACCGCTTCCTTATATACCATCCGCAGCGGTCAAATGACCGCCCAGATTTCCGATTTGGGTGCCACACTGGTAAAACTGTTCGTGCCGGATCGGGACGGGAATCTTGCTGACGTGGTGCTGGGCTTTGACAATCCTCAGCAGTACTGCGAAAGCGACACTTTTTTTGGTGCCGTGGTGGGTCGGAACGCAAACCGCATCGGCGGCGCGGTGTTTACGCTGAACGGTGAGCACTATCAGCTGGACAAAAACGACAACGGAAAAAACAACCTCCACAGCGGCAATGATTTTTTCAAGAACCGCATTTGGGATGTACTTCAAGCAGAGGAAAATACCATCACCTTCGGCCTTGAAAGCCCTCACGGCGACCAGGGCTTCCCCGGAAACGCGAAAATTTGGGTGCAGTACACCCTGGAGCAGGGAAACACCCTACGTATTTCCTATGCCGCTGTCAGCGACCGGGATACGGTGTTTAATTTTACAAACCACAGTTATTTTAACCTGGCCGGCCACGACAAGCCTGAAAAAGCTATGGATCAGATCCTCACCATGCCCGCCCGTTTCTTCACACCCGCGAACGCCAGCTATATTACCGTGGGAGAAAAGCGGAATGTGGATGGTACGGCTATGGATTTTCGGAGTCCCAAGGCCATCGGCCGGGATATCAATAAGGATGAAGAGCCCCTGCGCCTGCAAAATGGCTACGACCATAATTTCGAGGTATTCGCCAATCCCTGCGCCATTTTGACAGACCCGCAGTCCGGGCGTACCATGGCGGTCTCCACTGATTGTCCGGGTGTTCAGCTGTACTCCGGTAACTTTATGGAGGGCGAGGTCGGCAAGGATGGCGTGATCTACTGCCGTCGGGGTGGTGTCTGTTTGGAGACCCAGTTCTATCCCAACGCCATCAACTATCCCCACTGGTCCCAGCCGGTGACCAAGGCCGGGGAGAAATATAAAAGCGAAACCGGCTTTGTTTTTTGCTGGGAATAACCAAGATTGGTGAATTCTCACAAAATGCGGGCACAAAAATCTCCGATTCCGTTCATTGCCAAGGCATTTCTCCTTTGATATAATATATACTTCCCCAAGATATGGTCATTGCGAGTCAGTCCGCAAGCCGGCGGGCGATCTTCCTGGCATTTCGGAAATCCAAGGAAATCGCCACGTCACCCCTTCAGGGCTCCTTCCAATGACAGAAAAACTATCAAATGTCGAGGAGTGTGAAATATGGAACTGCGAGAAGTTACACATCTTGCCATTATACTTCGGATCGTCGTTGCCGTGATTTGCGGCGGTGCCATCGGACTGGAACGTGGCCTCAAAAATCGCCCGGCGGGTATGCGTACCTATATGCTGGTGTGCGTGGGCTCTTGCCTTATTATGTTAACCAACCAGTACCTGTTTCAGGTCACACAGACCGGTGACCCCATGCGACTTGGCGCACAGGTAGTCAGCGGCATCGGTTTTTTGGGCGCGGGCACCATTATGGTCACCCGGCACAATCAGATCAAGGGGCTGACTACGGCAGCCGGTCTTTGGTCGGCAGCCGGTGTGGGTCTTGCCCTGGGTGTGGGCTTCTATGAGGCTGCACTGGTGGCAGGCCTGGCAATTTTTGCGGTACTTACATTGCTGCAGCGATGGGATGACCGGATGCACAGCAAAACCCGGGTCGTAGAGATATATGTGGAGCTGGAACTGGGTACTACTGTGGGATATTTTATCCGGGGTGTGCGGAATTTGGAGATGGAGATCAGCAACATCCAGGTGGAGCAGGACGGCACGACAGACAACAATGCCCGGGGCTTGATCGCCACCTTGAAGGCACAAAAACGAACCAGCCACACGGTGCTGATGGATAATATCCGAAAGATCAAGGGCGTCCGTTACGTGGAAGAGCTGTAAAACGGAGCAGTATGAACGAAACAAGGATGGCCTGCGGCTCGATATTTGCTGTGGCCCTGGCGGTGACAGTGACCATTGTGGCGCTCATTCTGTAATTGAAAAACAGAAAACGGCGCGGATGCCGCCCCATACAATGAATTGAACATCCCCGGAAAGGCTTAGCCTTTCCGGGGATGTTTTCAGTCATCCAATTCGTCTTCGCCGTCCAGCAGGGCGGTCATGGTCAGATTATACACATCTTCTGCTTTCTTTTCAAACAGCCGGCTGAGCCGTACCGCCTGCCGCTGATCGGGAGCCATCAGCTCCAGGGTCATCAGATTGCTGGTTTCGTCATCCAGCGACAGGATCACGGAAAAATCGCCGCTCTCCCGGCCAAGCACCTGGGTCTTGACGAAGCTGCTGCGACGGATCTGCCGGTTAAACCGAGCCACCGCATTTTCTGCCCGTTGCTTCACAGTAAAAGCGATGGAATCCTCTGTTAGTGCGCCGGCCTCCCGGCCCTTGTCAGTAATTTCGTATCGCGCGCCCTCCACCTCCGCCAGGTGGCCGGAGACCACCATTTCAGGAACAGCGGTGCAGATATCAAAATAACTCAGGCACTCGTCCTGATAGCAAAGCTCATATATTTCCTGGGTAGTCATGGGGTAATTGGAACGGGCGGCAACAAACAGCACCAGCACCTTCACATCCATCATATCATGAATAAATCCAAGTCGTTGCATGGCGTATCACCTCTTTCGCTTATTATATCGTAAAACGGGCAACAAATCAAGCACCATTGCCCCTGTGGACACATATTGTGGAGGGAAGGGGTGGTTTTTATGCGCGAAGTAACGATTTTTCCCATGGGAGACGGCCCGGCGATTCGCTTCGCGGCCCGGGCGCTTCGGATGCAAGGCGTCACAATCGGGTCATCCCTTTCGGAACAGGTGACCCATGTGCTGTTGAATGTGCCCACGAAAGAGGCGGATCTGTCGGAAGTGCCCTCAAACATAACCGTGATCGGTGGAAACCTGGAGCATATTCCGGATACATTTCGAAAGATAGATCTGCTCCGGGAGGAGCAGTATTTGGCGGAAAATGCCGCCTTGACCGCTGATTGCGCATTGCGCCTTTTGGGTCAGCAGCTGCCGGTTGCCTTCCGGGATTGTCCCATTCTTATCATTGGCTGGGGACGGATCGGTAAGTGTCTGGCATCTGTACTCAAGGCGCTGGGAGCAGAGGTGTCCGTGGCGGCGCGAAAGCCGTCGGATTTGGGGATGCTCACCGCTCTGGGCTACGGTGCGGTGGAAACAGGAAGCATTGATCCCGTCCGCTACCGGGCAATCCTTAACACGGTCCCGGCGCCGGTGCTTGCACCGGGAGGAAATGCAGTAAAAATCGACCTGGCATCCCTGTTGGGGATGGCAGGAGAAGATGTGATTTGGGCCCGGGGTCTGCCGGGGAAGATGCTCCCGGAATCCTCCGGGAAGCTCATTGCCCGGGGCGTGCTCCGGCATTTGCGGGAGGAATGAAAATGACCATTGGATTTGCCCTTTGCGGCTCGTTTTGTACCTTCAGCCAAGTGTTTCCGGTGATGGAGAAGCTGGCGGAAACATATCAGCTCATTCCTATTTTCTCCCCGGTGGCCTGCACCGTCAATTCCCGGTTCGGCACGGCGGCCAGCCATATGCAGAGAGCCACGGATATTTGCGGTGTTTCGCCCCTGCACAGCATCCAGGAAGTAGAGCCCATCGGGCCCAAAAAGCTACTGGATGCTTTGGTAATCGCCCCATGCACGGGAAACACCCTGTCAAAATTGGCGCACAGCGTTGCGGACACGGCGGTGACGATGGCGGCCAAGAGCCACCTGCGCAACGGCCGGCCGGTGGTGGTGGCTATTTCCACCAATGACGCGTTGGCTGGTGCGGCGGAGAATATCGGACGACTTTTGGTGCGGAAAAACTACTATTTTGTGCCCTTTGGGCAGGATGATGCCCTGCAAAAGCCCACCAGTCTGGTGGCGGATTTTGAAAAGATCCCCGAAACCCTGGCTTACGCCTTAGAGGGAAAACAAATCCAGCCACTTCTTTTGGGCAGATGAAAAACGGGCGGCCACCGGCCGCCCGTTGCTTATTTGATCTTCTCGCCGTTGAGTACGGCTTCCACCAATTTTTCCCCGTCGTAGCGGAGTTTCAGCAGAAAGAACGGGGCATCCTGCCACAAAAGGTCGAGAAAAATCTGATCACCCTCCCATTTGGGCAGATCGTTCAAAAATTCCCGGCTGACCCAGCGAAGTTCTCCCTCGTTGCAGTCGATAAGCTCCCCTTCAAAGCCGTCGGCGGTGAACAGGTACATGTGCTCGCCCTCCCATTTTCCCTCTGTAAGGAAGGTGATTACGCCCCGGCACTTCCAGGATGTGAGGGTCAGACCGGTCTCCTCTTTGGCTTCCCGCAGAAGGCACTCGTCGGGGCTTTCCTCCCCCTCGAACTTTCCGCCGATGCCGATCCACTTGTCCTGGTTCATGTCGTTTTTCTTCTTGATCCGGTGGAGCATGAGCACCTCATCCCCACGGGTCACATAACAAAGTGTTGTGTTGTACATAATTCCTCCGTAAAAATGCCCCAACCTTCCGGTTGGGGCATTTCCATTACTTTGCGTATTCCACAGCCTTGGTTTCCCGGATGACGTTGATCTTGATCTGACCGGGGTATTCCAGCTCGGACTCGATCTTCCTTGCCACATCCCGGGCCAGAAGTACCATATTGTCCTCGGAAACCACCTCGGGCTTGACCATGACCCGCACCTCGCGGCCTGCCTGGATGGCAAATGCCTTCTCCACGCCGGGGTAAGAACCGGTGAGTTCCTCCAGCTTCTGCAGACGGCGAATATAATTTTCCACGTTTTCGCGGCGGGCACCGGGACGGGCGGCGGACACAGCGTCAGCAGCCTGAACCAGCACGGCAATGACCGTCTTGGGTTCCACATCGCCATGGTGTGCCTCGTTGGCATTGACCACAACGGGATTTTCCTTGTACTTCCGGGCAATATCAGCACCCAGTTGCACGTGGCTGCCTTCCACCTCATGGTCGATGGATTTACCCAGGTCGTGCAGCAGACCTGCACGCTTTGCAAGGGCCACATCCACGCCCAGTTCCGCAGCCATCAAGCCTGCGATATGAGCAACTTCCATGGAGTGATTCAGCACGTTCTGACCGTAGGAAGTACGGTACTTCAGGCGACCCAGGATCTTAACCAGATCGGGGTTAAGATTGTGGACGCCGGTTTCGTAGCAAGCCCGCTCGCCCACCTCACGGATGGTGCGGTCCACTTCCTTGCGGCTCTT
>JAZURL010000032.1:0-12931 GCA_045606205.1 Faecousia sp.
AAAGTTCGAAGCTAAACCGGGAGACTTTGACGATCTGCTTTTGATCGGTTTTGACAAAACCCATCTGGAGGACAACAACCATCTGAATCGAATGGTCCATTTCTTCCTGTATGATTACCGCTTTGAGCGAGTTTGGAAGAATCCCGATAACGACATTGAGAAATTGTCCCGATACAGGGCTGTTCTTTCTCCGGATTTTAGTATGTACCTGGAAATGGCCCCGGTGATGCAAATCTACAATGTATTTCGCAACCGTTGGTGCGGTGCATACTGGGCATCCAAGGGTATCAGGGTGATTCCTTCTGTGAACTGGGGTGATGAATCCACATTCGACTTTTGCTTTCAAGGAATTGAAAAAGGCAGCACAGTAGCGGTATCCACCTACATGGCATCCGAGAGCGAGCACCACGAAGCGCAAAAGGAATGGTTTATGGCCGGTTACAATGAAATGCTGCGGCAAATTGAACCGGAGCGGATCATCTGCTACAACACTCCATTTCCGGAAATGCAGGGCGACATTGTTTATGTAGACTATGACCGCAGTTCCTGGCGATACATGAATTATGAACGAAGTCTTCCAAAAGATGATGTGGAGTGCTATAAAATAGGTAGTGTATTTCGCCAAGAATATGATATAATGGCACCATATCGAATAGGCAAGGGCGGTGGAAGTGCTTTTGGAGGCAAGTGGAAACCAAGTCCTAATAAACCGGAAGATCAGCGCTATTTAGGAGAGCCAGGAAGTACGAAAACAACCACAATGCGTAATGGTGATGTATATCAAACGAAAATCGGATCTGACGGACGTGCTGAGATGGAACGCCACAACACAGATCATGGAAAACCTTGGGCACACACCAATCCACACGACCACAGAATCGAATGGGTAGATCCACCCGGATATCCAGATCCACAGTCACCGATCAATTACCCTGATGGTGCACCCGAATTTAAACAATATGGAGCTATGGGCTATATGAAGAATACGAGCATTCCCACAAATACAACTGAACAAAACCGTTTTGTAACGATTAGTGATTTTAAAACCTGTATGCGGTATCATGGTGAAACCGAATTTATCTGGAAAGGCATTACATATAGTGTCACGCACTATAATGGGAATATTGCCATTTCCCATAGTCGCCGACAAGATACCGAAATGCAACGGAAAACAGCGGACGAAATTCTGGAATATATGGTGGGCGAAGATCGCTTGCGCGATGTTATTACACAAGTTACCGTTCTGTATCGTACAATTTAATATCTACAATGGCGGCGCGCCGCCATTTGAAGATGTATATGGAGGAGAAAGTAAAAGCATGAATAACAGTTTTACATCAAGCAACCTAAATGAGGGCTGCAATTTTACCGGCATCAGTGACTTCAAATGGTGTATGAAGTGCGGAGGAGAAGTTGTATTTAAGTGGAAAGGAACAGAATACTGCTGCTTTGGAAAGCTTGAGCATCCAGAAGACGGAAAAACAATGATGTATATTTCAAAAACGGATCGCGAAGACGGTTGGGAAACTTCTGAAAAATGGTGTGATTCTTCGGACGAAGTTTTGGAGTACATGGTCGGGTTTGATCGACTGCGGGATGTAATTACCCAAGTCACTGTTATTGAGCGTACAATCTAACTGCGTACCGCAATTTATGCAATTGTCATTCAGTGTACACATTAATGTAAGAACAAGCACTGTTTGTTGATTGCAAAAACCATTGGAATTCAACACTTTTTGCTTGAATCCTATAAAACAACTCGCACCAAGCAAACGGGACCGACCTTTGGGTCGGACCCGTTTGCTTTTGTAGGAGGGATAGGGCTCGAACCGAAATAAATGCAACAGTCCGGTGGACTGTTGCTTGCCGCCAGCTGGATGGCGGCAACACCATTGTTTTTTGGCACAAATACCGTTTCATAAAAAGTGTATTTGTCATAATTTGTATAAATTTTCATGGAGAGCACGACTTGATTTTTGTTACTGCACGGAGTATAATTTGTAAGACCGTTCGGAAATAATTACCAGCAAGATTGCAGGAGTATTCCACAATGAATGAAAGAACAATTCAAATACTATTCGCTTTGTTACGTTCTGCGATCTGTGGAACAAAACTAACGGACGAAGAACGAAGCAACTACTCGCCCGAGCAGCTTCCGGCTCTGATGAACATCTCTTCCAAACACGATGTTGACCATCTTTTGGTTCTCCAGTTAAAGCAAAATAAGCTGATAGCCAAAGAGCGTACGGATATCGAAAAACATATTTTCACCGCGGTTTACCGATATGAGCGACTGAGATCAGAATACGAAAAGCTTTGCCATACGTTTGAAAAGGCAGAAATCCCGTTTCTTCCGCTGAAAGGGTCGGTGCTCTGCGGATACTATCCGGAAGCATGGATGCGTACGAGCTGTGACATCGATATTCTGGTGCACGAAGAAGATGCGGAAAAAGCCCGGGAGATTCTGGTCAATGCGTGTGGATATACCTACAATGGGAGAGGCTCCCATGATCTTTCGCTGTTTTCTCCTGCAAATATCCACATCGAATTGCACTACAATCTTGTTGAGGACGGCACTGCCAATGAAGCTGCTGAGGTTCTGAAAAATATTTGGAACACAGCGACGGTTCGGAAAGGGACGGCCTTTTGGTACGAAATGCCGGATGAAATGTTCTACTTTTATCACATCGCACATATGGCAAAGCATTTTGAAAATGGCGGATGCGGCATCCGCCCGTTGATAGATCTTTGGATCCTGGATCATATCCGGGAAGCAAGCAAGGACAAGCGAGATCAACTGCTTTGTGAAGGAAATCTTCTGAAATTTGCAGATGCCGTTCGTAAATTAAGCCGGATATGGTTTGAAAACGAGGAATATGATTCCGTCTGCAAACAGATGGAAAACTATATCCTAACCGGTGGAGTTTACGGCAACAATAAAAATCGGATCGTTATTCAGCAGCAGAAAAAAGGCGGAAAAATCAGATATGCCCTTTCAAAGATCTTCATACCTTATGATGTGATCAAATTCCATTACCCAATTCTCCAACGGCATAAGTGGCTTACGCCGATCATGGAAATCAGGAGATGGTGTAAGCTTGTATTTTGCGGGCATCTGAAGCGGACGACAAGGGAACTGAAATACAATAACAGCATCTCAACGGAAAAAGCCGAAGAAACACAGGCCCTTTTGCGGGGCATAGGCCTTTGCCAGCAGGAATAAAAGGAGCGGCATTGCCGCTCCTTTTATTTTTATCGCCGCTCTGCCAGTTCTGTGAAAAACCCATAGGCTTGGGATTCATTGCAGAGATAATACTCCCTGAGCACCTTGCGGCCGTCCTTCATTTGGTATTCCAGTTGGATATAAAGATGGAAATTTCCGCAGTCGCCATCGCAGGGGTCTTTCACGATTTCCTGATGTGTCTGGCAGATTTTTTCAATGGTGTCGGGGTCGGTATATTCCTCGTCATAGGCCTTGTAGGAATTGTAGACCACGCATTCCACATCCTCTGCCTCCGGCACATAGGAGACAATGCCAAGGACATCCAATTCCAGCACCACTAATGCTGCAATGAGCAAGACAATCAAAATGCCCAGCTGTCCAAAATTCTTTTTCCGGAACACCCGAGTGGTTCGTTCCAGAAGCATTTTGCCGGTGAAAAAGCCGATGAGCAATCCCACAATGAGGAAGAAAGTATGGGCGTTGAATAGTGCGCCGAAAAGGGACACAAACGCACCGGCACAGAGGGTATACAGAACTAAAAATACCGGGCGGAGCCATCTGACCACAATGAAATCTCCGGCACATTCCAGTTTCCGGCGGCGGTACAGCAGCAGTGCACCTACCAGAGCTACCACGCCAATCATACCGTACAACAGAAGATACTGCCAGCCGTCGCCAAAGCCGGCAAAGACGGGTACTGCCACACCGCCGGTGATGACTCTGAAATAACCATTTGTATCCACCATTTGGAACAGTGGACAGTAGGGCATCCATTTTTCAAAATTCAGCATGACACCGGGCGTTGCAGGAAGAAAAAATGCTTCCAGAAGCCAGTAGACCACCAAGGCAAGGAAGTTGATGATGGCGTAAACCATCACCATGGCAAAGCGGCTGCCGGTGCACATGACGCTGAGCACACCCATGCCGAAGAAGAACAGATATTGCAGCATCATCGCCCCCAGCCACAACAGAGCGGTGAACCAGAGGTGCTCCAAATAGGGCATCATTAGCAGGGTGGTCAGCAGATTGGGAACAAGTGCAAAAAGAACACCGGTGCACACATGGCTCAAGAACCGGGTCTCCCGCGTTATGGGCATGGCATGCAGAGCATTGCACAGCCGACTGTTGAACAGCTCGCCAAACAGCAGTGTGGAAACAAGTGCAGCATACAGAAAATTGGTGATTGCAAGGGCCCCCAGAGTGCCGTCCAACATTCGCACGTAACCGGACAGCAAATTGCCAACACTCATGGTAGGAAGAATCGTCAGCAAAATATTCACGGTATACAGCGCCCACAGCGGTGCGAAGCGGGTGATGTCTTTCTTGAGCGTGGCGGTATCAAAGCACGATATTCTTGACTTCATAGTTCACACCTCCCAGTTCGTAGATGAAAATTTCCTCCAAAGACAGGGGGAGAAGGTCGTAATATGTGGGATTCACCGCCCGAAGTTTTTCTTCCACTTCCTCTGTTCTTCCCCGGACGATTAACGTTTTCAGCCTACCGGACTGGCTCTCGTGAAGAATGTCCAGGTCTGCAGGAACATCGCCCACTATTTGCAGCTTCAAGGTGTTGCCCTGCATATCCGCAAGACTTCGCTCCAAAAGCATCTTGCCGCGGTCCATAATGCCCACATGGTCGCAGATGTCTTCCAATTCCCGCAGGTTGTGGGAAGAAACCAGCACGGTTGTCCCTCTTTGTGCAACATCGGAAAGGATCAGATTCCATACCTGCCGCCGCATGACGGGGTCGAGGCCGTCTACCGGCTCGTCCAGAATCATCACGCTGGGGCGGCAGCATATGGTCAGATGAAAGGCTGCCTGCTTCTGCATACCCTTGGAAAAGCGACGGATCTGTCCTTTTTTGGGGAGCTTGAAGATGTCGTGAAGCTCTTCAAACAGCTTGTCGTCAAATTTTGGGTACATGCTGCGGTAAAAACGGCGCATTTCCTCCAAAGATGCGGAGGGGAAGAAGAAAATATCATCGGGGATGTAACCAATCCGGGCTTTCAGAAGGGGATTTTCATAGATGGGAATGCCCTCCATGGTGACCTTACCGCAGTCCGGGCGGTATACGCCAGTGAGGTGGCGGATGGCGGTGGATTTTCCCGCGCCGTTGGGGCCTACCAGACCGTAGACTGCGCCCTGTGGCACCTCCATGGACAGGTCATCCAGCGCCTTGAAGGTACCGAAGAGTTTGGTGACGTTTTTCATTTCAAGCATGGTCGTTCCCTCCTTGGGTCAAATGGTCAATAATTTGCGATGCGCTGATGCCCAGTTGTGCCATGCGTCGGCGCAGCTCCTCCAGTTCCTGCCACAGCCCATGCACCTGCGCCTCTGTGGGAGACGGGATGGCGCAGACGAAGCAGCCCTTTCCCGGCACGGAAGCGATCCATCTCTCTGCTTCCAGCTGGCGGTAGGCCCGCTGGATGGTGTTGGGATTGATGGTCAAAACCGTGGCCAGCTCCCGTACGGAAGGCAGGCGGTCGCCCTTCTGCAAAATGCCGGTGAGGATCTGTTCCCGGATTCCGTCGCAGATTTGAATGTAAATGGGCCGGGCATCCCGGTAGTCAAGTGTGAACAAGGAATCCCTCCTTTAACTGTTCTAATTGTCCTAGTACAGTCAATATAGCACAGAAAACGTCCTATGTAAATACACCCTGCAAAGCAGTGTAATTTTTCTCGTCCCCGATTGCGAAACATGAGCGTTTATGGTATAATAGCAAAAGTTTGTATGAATAGAGGTGAAAGGATATGATATTCGGCAAACATATTAACCGATATTATCTGCGATTTGCCCATTTGATCCTGCTGGGTCTTGTGGCACTGGTCGCGGTGGACTACCTGCAGCTGGAGATACCGAAGCTCTACGGAACGGTGATCGACGGCATGAAAGCCGGTATGGTGACCCTGGAAGACGGCACCCAGATCCCCTTTGATATGGCCTATGTGCTGGACAGCATCTGTATGCCCATGGTCAAGATCATTTTGGCCATGGTGTTCGGTCGTTTTCTGTGGCGTGTTTGCTTTCTTGGCTCTGCCGTTAAGCTGGAGGAGGATCTGCGGAACCGGATGTTTGACCATGCCAAGGATCTGAGCCGGGAATACTATCAGGTCAACAAGGTGGGTGACATGATGAGCCTGTTCACCAACGACCTGGATACGGTACAGGAATGCTTTGGCTGGGGCATCATGATGTTCTTTGACGCAGTCCTGCTGGGTGTTTTGGCCATTAATGATATGCTTCGTATGAGCCCTATGTTGACGCTTCTTTCCATGATTCCCATGGCCTTTTTGCTGGCATCGGCTACCATTGTGGGCAAACAGCTGACAAAGAAGTGGGATACCCGTCAGGAGGCGTTCGCAAGGCTGTCTGATTTCTCCCAGGAAAGCTTTTCCGGAATCGCCGTCATCAAGGCCTTTGTTAAGGAAGCTAAGGAGCTGTGGGCGTTTAAGAATCTGAACGTGGAGAATGAGGATGCAAACATTGACCACACCAAGACCGCGGTGACCTTCCGCGTGCTGGTGACCATGTTTGTGGAAAGCGTCATCTGCATCATTTTGGGATACGGCGGATACCTGGTCTACCGGGGAGATTTCACCGGTGGTCAGCTCATGGAATTCATTGGTTATTTCAATGCCGTCATTTGGCCTGTTATGGCTGTGTCGGAATTGATCGATATGACTTCCCGGGGCAGGGCATCTCTGGACCGCATTGGGGAGCTTTTGAATGCGCCCATCCATGTGAAGGATAAGCCCGGCGTGCCGGATCTTCAGGATATGCGGGGCGATATTGAATTCCGGGACCTGACCTTCCGGTATCCTGACGGAGAATTTGATGCACTGAAGAACATTTCCTTTACCATCCGCGCTGGCGAAAATGTAGGCCTGGTGGGAAAGACCGGCTCGGGCAAGACCACCTTGGTGGATCTGATCCTGCGTACCTACAATGTGCCTGATGGCACAGTGTTTATTGATGGACACGATGTGAATGAGGTTTCCATCCGCTCCGTCCGGGAGGGCTGCGCTTATGTGCCCCAGGATAATTTCCTGTTTTCCGATACCATCGAAAATAACATTGCGTTCGGTGTGGAGGCGCACGATTCGAAAAACGTTGCCGCTGCCGCGAAGCTGGCGGATATCCACAGCAATATCCAAGAGTTCAGCAAGGGTTATGGTACAGTTCTGGGCGAACGGGGCGTTACTGTCTCCGGCGGTCAGAAACAGCGGATCTCCATTGCCCGGGCACTGATGAAGGATGCGCCCATTCTGATTCTGGATGACTCTGTCTCTGCGGTGGATACCAAGACGGAGGCCACCATCCTTTCCAACCTGCGCCAGACACGCGCCGGGCGCACCACGATCCTGATTGCCCACCGCATTTCCACCATCGAGAAGATGGACAAGATCCTTTTTATCGACGATGGATGCCTGGCGGCTGTGGGTACACATGAGGCATTGTACAACAGCAATGCAGAGTACCGCAAAATGGTGGATCTGCAACGGTTGGAAGAGGCGGAAGGAGGTAACGGCAATGCATGAGTATTTACCCATTCTGATCGTGGGAGGCATCATTGGCGTGTTTACCTCGCTGTTCCTCGTCGCCTATGCCATTTTGCGCCGGCATAAAGAGGACATGACCGACCGGGACCGCAATATGTCCGACAAGGAGATCGTTTTGCGGTTGCTGCGCTACGCAAGGCCCTACTGGAAGAGCTTTATTGCAGTGTTCTTTATTATGCTCTTTTCTATCGTGTATGAGGTGGTGTCGCCTCTGCTGATGGGCACTCTGACCAAGCTGATCCAGACCAACGATTTTCAGCTTAAGCAGATGTATTTGCTGGTTGCCGTGTATGCAGGTATTTTGATCGTCTCGCTGATTTGCACGTATCTACAGGCTATGATTTTGCAGAAGACCGGTCAGAAGATCCTGTCACAGATCCGGATGGATGTGTTCACTAAGGCAGAGCAACTGAGTCACGAGCAGTTGAACAATATTCCCGTTGGTAAGCTGGTAACACGTGTAACCAACGACCCCAACGCCATTTCCTATATGTTTACCAACATTCTGGTCACGCTGGTGAAGAATTCCATGGTGGTCGTGGGAATTTTGGTGGCCATGTTGCTGGTCAACTATGTGCTGAGTCTGATGGTGTTGTGCTTTGTGCCCTTTGTGGTGCTGTTTACCATGATCTTCCGTCAGTTTTCCCGCCGGGTGCACCGGCAGGTGAGCAATGCCACCACCGATATCAACACCTACCTGTCCGAAAACCTGTCCGGCATGAAGGTCACCCAAATTTTCAACCGGGAAGAGGAAAAAATGGATGCCTTTGCCCATCGAAGCCGTAAACTGATGAAGGCAAAGTTCAACCGGATGTACGTGTTCGGCATTTTCCGCCCCATGGTGTATATGCTGTTTGTATCCAGTCAGCTGTGCCTGTTCTATTTCGGTGCCAAGGGCTATATCCAGCAAACCGCGTTCATGGGTCAGATCATCGACAGTTTTACGGTAGTCACCTTCTACGGCTATATTTCTCGGTTCTTTAATCCGATCCAAACGTTGGCAGAGCAGTTTGATATGCTCCAGCGCTCGTTTGCCTCGGCGGAAAAAATCTTTACCGTTTTAGACATGGAGCCTACTGTGGTGGACGAGCCGGATGCCATCGAGCTGAAAGAAATCAAGGGCGAGATCGAGTTCAAGGACGTGTGGTTTGCCTATGTGCCTGACGAATGGGTGCTCAAGGGTGTCAGCTTCCACATCAGTCCCAGACAGACGGTGGCCTTTGTGGGTTCTACCGGTTCCGGAAAGACGACCATTCTTAGCTTGATTTGCCGAAACTACAACATCCAAAAGGGACAAATTTTGATTGACGGCATCGATATTAAGAAGATCAAAATTTCCTCTCTGCGCCGGCATTTCGGTCAGATGCTTCAGGATGTGTTCCTGTTCTCCGGAGATATCCGGGGGAATATTCTGCTGCGAAAAGAGGGTCTTTCTGATGATGAGGTCATGGAAGCCTGCCGGTACGTCAATGCCGATGTCTTTATCAACCGTTTGGAAAAGGGCCTGGACGAGCCGGTGCGGGAGCGGGGTAACAACTTCTCCGCCGGTCAGCGGCAGCTGCTGAGCTTTGCCCGGACCATCATTCACAAGCCCAGTGTGATGATTTTGGACGAGGCCACGGCCAACATCGACACCGAAACGGAGTTGCTGATCCAGGATTCTTTGGAAAAGATGAAGAATATCGGAACCATGCTCATTGTCGCCCACCGCCTGTCCACCATCCAGCACGCGGATAACATTATCCTGCTGTCTCACGGACAGATCATCGAGCAGGGCAACCACCAGGAGCTGCTGCAGCTGAAGGGCAAATACTACGACCTGTATACCCTGCAATACAACAAACAGCAGATCCAAAACAGATAATAAAACAGCCCACCGTCCGGTGGGCTGTTACCTTTTTATTCTGTCATTGCGAGGAGGGCAACAGCCCGACGTGGCAAGCATACCACAATTCTGTGCGCGCTGGTTCGCAATGACGTGGGTTTTGAAAGGGCATATTACGTTGTCGCTAGGCCGTCCACCTGCAGGACGATGCCGGAGATATAGGATGCCTCGTCAGATGCAAGAAAAAGGAAAGCGTTTGCGATATCCTCCGGTTGACCCAACCGACCTAAAGGAATTCTTGCAATCAGCGGGGCGATGACTTCCTTGGGCACGGCCTTCATCATGTCTGTCTCGGTGATACCGGGGGCAACTGCGTTGACCCGGATGCCCTTGGGGCCCAACTCCCTGGCCAGTGCCCGAGTCATTCCATTAACGGCAAATTTGGATGCGGGGTAGGCCATACCTGCTGGTTGCGCGTAGATGCTGACCATGGAAGAAGTGTTGAGAATGACACCGCTTCCCTGGGCGGCCATGACGTCCGTCACCGCCCGGGTGCAGTTGTAAAGCCCCTTGACGTTCAAATCCATCACCTTGTCAAACAACTCCTCGGTGTATTTCTCGAAAGGTGTGCTTTCGGAAATGCCTGCGTTGTTTACCAAAATATCGATGCGGCCGTATTCCCTGGCGACCCGCGCAAAAGCTTCTTTGACCTGGGCGAAATTTGCCAGGTTGGGCCAAATGCCCTCCACTTTCGCGTGGGGAAATTCTGCCCGGAGTTGGTGGACTGCCTTTTGGGCGGTCTCTTCCCGGCTTCCGCAGAGGACCACTGTTGCGCCCTCCCGTAAAAAAGTGCGTGCGGTTTCGTATCCAATGCCACGGCTTCCGCCTGTGATGATGGCAATTTTATCTTGTAATCTCATAAAAATACCTCCTGATTGGTTTTGTACCCATAGTGTACCACCAATCAAGAGGTCATTCCGTAACATTGTCACATTTTTCTCAAATAGGGAATGAGCAGCCCAGCGTCCTCCAGCACCAGATGAGGCTTGTCCGGGGATTCTTCCAGGGTCTGCAGGGTGGATTCACCGGACAGAACCAAAATGGAAGTTACCCCGGCGTTGAGACCGGATTTTACATCGGTATAGATGCGGTCACCGATGACGGCAGTTTGCTCCTTGGTGTAGCCCCATTGAGCCATGGCCAGCTCCGGCATCAAGGGGCTTGGTTTTCCAATGACCACGGGCTCACGGCCTGTGGCGTTTTTGATGCCGATGCACACGCTTCCGCAGTCCGGCACACTGCCAAACTCAGTAGGACACACCAAATCCGGATTGGTGGCGATGTAGGGAATGTCCTTTTTGGTCAGCAAAATTTTCGACACATCCCACAGCTTTTGAAAGGTCAGCTCCGTATCAAAACCCATGACCACGCATTGGGCTTCGTCGATTTTTGTGGTGGTTTCAAAACCCTCGCTTTCCAGTTCCTCAATAAGGGAACGTGTGCCGCAGACATAGAGCTTCTTGTCGGGATGATGCTGCTTTAAATAGTAGGCTGTTGCCTGAGAAGAGGTGATGAAATCCTCCCGGGCGGCGCAAATGCCCATCTTCCCCAGCTTTTTTACGTAGTCTGCCACACTTTTAGAGGAATTGTTGGTCATAAACAGGTATTTGCCCCCTGTGCGGCGAATTTCCGAGAGCAGTTCCCTTGTGAAGTCGTACAGCCGGTCGCCCAAGTAAAGCGTTCCGTCCATGTCAAACAGATATAGTTTGGCTCTTTTGACAATTTGCTCCATTTTCCACCCTCCTTTTTCTGCACTTATCATACACGTCAATTGCGCCTTTTTCAAGGTTTATATATTGACTTTTCCATAGGAAGGTGGTAGAATTTTATCAATACTAATTTACCGAAAGGAAAAGAATACTATGGATATGACATTGGAATCCTGCCGGAAATTTGTGGAAGTTCTGGCATCTGACGCTCCCGCACCCGGCGGTGGCGGCGCAGCCGCACTGGTTGGTGCTATCGGCACTGCTTTGGGCAACATGGTTGGTTCTTTGACCGTGGGCAAGAAGAAGTATGCTGACGTGGAGGCTGAGATCATTGCGTTGAAGGCAAAGTGCGACGCACTGCAGACCGAACTTCTGAACCAGGTTGAGGCTGACGAAGTCAACTTCCTGCCCCTGGCGAAGGCTTATGGTATCCCCAAGGATGACCCCACTCGTGACGCTGTCATGGAAGAGGCCACCATCATTGCTTGCTCCACTCCCATGAAGATCATGGAACTGTGCTGCCAGGCCATTGAGTACATCGCTGTGTTTGCTGCGAAGGGCAGCCGCTTGGCTGTTTCCGATGCCGGTTGCGGCGCTGTGTGCTGCAAGGCCGCCCTACAGGCTGCATCCCTTAACGTGTTCATCAACACCAAGAGTCTGAAAAACCGTGAAGTTGCGGAAGAAATGAACGCTAAAGCCAACGGTATGCTGGCAAAATACGGCGCTATGGCTGACGAGATCTTCACTACCGTCAAGGCTGGCTTCGGCCAGTAAGTCGGTAATTCACTTAATAGATTATAGAGGAGAATATACATATGGCTAAACTATTACTCGGTAAGGAAGTTACCGATGCACTGAACGCAAAGCTGCAGGAGCGCACCGCCGCTCTGCGGGCTAAGGGCGTTGTTCCCACTTTGGGCATTGTCCGCGTGGGCGAAGACCCCTCCGACCTGTCCTACGAAAAGGGCGCAACCAAGCGCGCTGAACTGGTTGGCGTGGATGTGAAGAACTTTATCCTGCCTGCTGACGCTTCCAAGGAAGATGTGCTGGCTGTCATCGACCAGGTCAACGCTGACGACAGCATCCACGGCGTGCTGATGTTCCGCCCTCTGCCCAAGCATCTGAAGAACGATCAGAATGAGATCTGCAACCGCCTTGATCCCAAGAAGGACGTGGACTGCATGACCCATATGAGTAATGCCGGCGTGTTCGAGGGCTTGGATGATTTGGGATACGCGCCCTGCACCCCTGCCGCCTGTATGGAAATTTTGGATTTCTACGGCATTGACTGCAAGGGTAAGAATGCAGTGGTCATTGGCCGTTCCCTGGTGGTGGGTAAGCCTGCCGGCATGATGCTCATGGGTAAGAACGCCACTGTCACTACCTGCCATACCCGGACTGTCAACACCGCTGAGATCTGCCGCAATGCCGATATCATCGTGTCCGCCGCCGGTGTGCTGGGCAGCCTGACCAAGGACTTTGTCCGCCCCGGCCAGATCGTCATTGATGTCTCCATCAACTGGGATGAGAACAAGATCAATGCCAAGGGCGGCA
>JAZURL010000033.1:0-4203 GCA_045606205.1 Faecousia sp.
CGTGTCCTGCTGATCGCCGCCCATGCCGGGGAGCTAAACGACTATTTGGAGCCGGGAAAACTGCGGCCCCTGGCCTTGGTGATCCTCTCCAACCGCATCCGCGCCTCTGCGCCTCAGACATTTGCTTACTTCAAAGAACAGGGTGTGGCCATCAAGGTCATTTCCGGTGACAATCCCCTGACGGTTTCCCAGGTTGCGCTCCGGGCCGGTATCGATGGCGCGGAAAATTATGTGGACGCCACCACTTTGGACACGGATGAGGCCATCCGGGAAGCGGCGGCGCGCTGCACCGTGTTCGGACGGGTCACCCCGGATCAGAAAAAACGCCTGCTGGCCGCCCTCAAAGATGCCGGACATACCGTTGCCATGACCGGCGACGGCGTGAACGATGTGCTGGCGCTGAAAGAGGCCAACTGTTCCATCGCCATGGCCTCCGGCGCACAAGCCGCCAGCCAGGTGGCACAGCTGGTGCTGATGGAGTCGGATTTTGCCGCCATGCCTGCCATTGTTGGCGAGGGCCGCCGGGTGATCAACAATATCCAACGCGCCGCATCGTTGTTCCTTGTGAAAAACATTCTGTCCATGGGATTGGCGCTGGCCTGTCTCATTGCAGGCTTCCCGTATCCCTTTGCACCCCTGCATCTGACACTGATTTCCGCGCTGACCATCGGCGTACCATCCTTCTTTTTGGCCATGGAGCCCAATTACGAACGGGTCAGCGGCAAATTCTTGCCCACCGTGCTGGGCAAAGCCCTGCCGGGCGGGCTAACCAACCTTTTGATGGTACTGCTGGCACAACTGATCTTGCGTCTGATGGACATACCTGCCCAGCAGATCTCCACCACCTGCGCCGCGATTTTTGGCGGTGTGGGCATGACGGTGTTGTACTGCACCTGTAAGCCTTTTGGTTTATTCCGCCGGATTTTGTGGTGGGCGATGCTTTGCGCGCTGGTATTCTGTTTTACTGTTCTGCCGGGATTTTTCGATCTGCAACATGGGGGAGCAGAAACCACTTTGGTGATGCTGGGATTACTTGCCCTTTCCCCATTGGTGTTCAAAGGACTACGCACGGGATTGGAATGGATCGGAATGCGAATCAAGAAATAATGGCATTCCCAAAAGTATAATTTTCTTGCCTTTTATGGCAAAAAACGCTATAATATTCTAAAAAAATACAAAGGAGGGGCAATTATGGGACAAAGACAGAACAAAAATCGGGGCGTACTGCTGGGTCTTGCAGTGGGCGATGCCATGGGCCACACCGTGGACCGGCGCTCGTTGGAAGAAATTCGCAACGATTACGGCCCAAATGGCCTGCTTGGCTATGACCTTGTCAACGGCTATGCCGACATCACCTCCTATACCCAGTTGGCGGCATTTACCGCCAACGGCCTGCTTTTAGGACTGACCCGGGGTCAGTCCAAGGGTTGGATCTCCAAGCTGATGCGCTACATCACCATGGCCATCCGGGAATGGTCCCGAAGCCAAACCTTCAGCCTGCCGGAAAAGAATTACTGTTGGCTGTCCGGCGTGCCGGAGATGAAGCGGAAATTCTGCATGGACAACCGGATGCTGGATGCCCTAAGTAAGGAAAATTTAGGCTCTTTGGACGAGCCGCAGTACAGATCCAATCACCCCGGTTCACTGACTACTGTTGTTCCCATCGCGCTTTTGCGGCAGGACCTGGAGCTGGTCCAGTCCGATCTGGACCGCTTGGGTGCAGAAACTGTGGCGCTGACCCACGGCGACCCGGAGGCGTATCTGTCCGGCGCGGCGCTGACCCATTTGCTTTGCCTGCTGCTGCAAGAGCCGAATGCGCCCATAGCCGAGCTGGTGCAGCAGACCATTGATTCCGTTGCTCTGCAATTCGGACAGGGCGGCAAGATTTGGGAGCTTTTGCAGCTGGCGCTGACCTTGGCGGTTTCTCCCAATGTGACCGCCGTGGAGGCCATGGAGAATCTCTCCTGCCGCACTGCTGCAGAGGTGCTTGCCGGCGCAGTGTACACCGTTGCCACCTGCAACCGGGATTTTGACGCCGCCATGATCACCGCCGTGAATCACTCCGGACGAAGCGGTGCCGTAGGTGCTATCGCCGGCGCGATGCTGGGCGCGATTTTGGGAGAAGAGGCATTGCCGGAATTCTATTTGGAAAGCCTGGAGGCCGCCGCCCCCTTGACGGAACTGGCGGACGATATGGCCGCTGGCTTCTCGGAAATGGTGGGCAAAAGCCTGTTCGACATGGACTGGGATCGGAAATATCTGTCCACAGGAAAGTAAATGTCGAAAAAACGGGAGATTTTTTCCAAAAAAGGGGTTGCAATTCCCACAAAAGGGTGTTATAATCCCATTGTAAGATGTTTGACTGTCAGGAGAGAGGGGCGCGCCCCTCTCTCTTTCTTAATGACAAAGGAGGAAATTATGAAAGTTACCGAACTGGTAGCCGGCTTTGCGGGGCCCATCGTGGAAGCACACGGATGCTCGTTGTGGGATGTGGAATACGTCCGGGAAGGCTCAGAACGGTTCCTGCGGCTGTATATCGAAAAGGAAGGCGGCGTGGACATTGCTGACTGCGAAGCCATTTCCCGTGCGGTTGATCCCATTTTGGACGAACAAGACCCCATCGCGGAATCCTATCATTTTGAGGTTTGCTCCGCCGGTCTGGAGCGAAAGCTCCCCCGGCCCGCTGATTTTGAGCGCTTCATGGGAAGTGCCATTATGGACAAGCTGTACCGACCCCGGAACGGATTGAAGGAGATCCCCGGCATTCTGCGGGGCTACGAAGACGGCAAGGTTACTGTAGAAGCCGGCAAAGAAACCATCACTTTTGAAAAATCCGAGGTCGCCATGGTGCGGCTTCGCGTAGAATTTTAAAAAATACACACAGATAATATATAGGAGGAATCAATCGACAATGGCACAGAGAAGAAGCAAGAAGGCCGACGCACCCAAAATCGACATCGGCGCAGAAATTTTTGCAAGCCTGCGTGAGCTGGAAAAGCTCAAGGGCATCAGCGTGGATTACATGGTGGAGCGTCTGAAGCAGGCCATGGCCAACGCCTACCGCAAGGATCGTGAGGATCATCGCGACATCCCCGCCGAAAATGTGGTTGTGGATCTGAGTGAGGATGGCCTTTACATGTATCAGGTCAAAACCGTTGTGGAAGAGGTGGAGGATTCCGCTCTGGAGATTCACATCGACGCTGCGAAGAACATCAACCCCGATGTAAAAATCGGTGACAACGTATCCATCCCCGTGGACATTCAGAAATTTGGCCGCATCGCTGCACAGACTGCCAAGCAAGTGGTCATTCAGGGCATCCGCGAAGCCGAGCGTGGCATGGTCTACGAGAGCTACTCCTCCAAGACGCAGGAGCTGCTTAACGGTACTGTCCTGCGCATTGATCCCGAAAGCGGCGACATTTTGGTCACCGTGGGCCAGGGCAATGACCAGCACAATGCCATCCTGCGCGCTTCCGAGCAAATTCCCGGCGAGAGCTACCGCCCCGGCGATCATGTTCGTGTTTACGTATTGGAAGCCCGCCAGGGCAACCGTTCCACCAATGTCTATGTTTCCCGCACCCATCCCAACGTGGTGCGCCGGCTGTTTGAGCTGGAAACTCCCGAAATTGCTGACGGCCAGGTGGAGATCCGTAACATTGCCCGGGAAGCCGGTTCCCGTTCCAAGATGGCCGTTCGTGCTACCATGGAGGGTATCGATCCCGTAGGTGCCTGCGTCGGTCCTCGCGGTGGCCGTGTTGCCGCTGTCGTGGAGGAACTGAAGGGTGAAAAAATCGACATCGTGGTGTGGTCCGAAGATCCCTGCCAGTATGTCAGCGCCGCTTTGAGCCCTGCAGACGTGGTTTCCGTGGAGCTGATCCCCGGTCAGAAGAACGCCTGCCGGGTACTGGTTCCCGATGACCAGCTGAGCCTTGCCATCGGCAAGGAGGGTCAGAACGCCCGTCTGGCCGCCCGTTTGACCGGCTTTAAGATCGACATCAAGCCTGTTTCCCAGGCAGAGTAATATCATTCGTCATTGCGAGGGCCGAATGGCCCGCGGCAATCCTGTGGACCTTTTGGAAGCCGAACGGGATCGCCACGCCGGACTCCGTCCTCCTCGCGATGCCGTACAAAAGAAGGAGGCAGCATAATGCAAAAGAAGATCCCTCAAAGTCGGAGGCCAAGCGGTCTTAGGAAGACAAATTA
>JAZURL010000034.1:0-91366 GCA_045606205.1 Faecousia sp.
GGAATGGACGGCGATTAAGGTGTTGCCGCCATCAAGCTGGCGGCAAGCAACAGTCCACTGGACTGTTGCATTTAATCTTTCGAGTCTCGCTCCATATAAACAGATTTAGCCAAAGATTACCGCAAGGGTAATCTTTGGCTAAATGGTCCAAGTGGCGAGACTCGAACTCGCGGCATCCTGCTCCCAAAGCAGGCGCGCTACCAACTGCGCTACACCTGGATAAAAGTATGAAAAATAATCTACGGAAAAAGCAGGCGCGCTTCCTGTTGCGGCGCCCGGCATCTTCCTTGGTGGCAAGCACCTTCGTCCTCTGCCGACCGCGGCCACTCGCTCAGCTCCCTTATCCCGCCACCGGCGGCGGTCGCATCGCTCCCCAACTGCGCTACACCTGGATGATTAGCAGAAACCATTATACACGACTGCTTTGAAAAAAGCAACCTAAAATTGTGGAAAAGCCTCGGCGCGTAACACGCCGAGGCTTGAAATTATATCTTTTTTTTGTCGTCCGTTGCCGGGTTATTGATCAGTTCCCCGGATTCGGTAAAGCGAGAGCCGTGGCAGGGGCAATCCCAGGAATGCTCTGACGGGTTGTATTTCAAGGCACATCCAAGGTGTGGACACCGGGGCGTGGTGGGTGTCAGCAGACCGACCACGGATTCAAAAGCATTCACAGCCAGTTGTGGCCGCAGGATGGTTCGGGATGGTGAAAAGACCGGCGCGTATTCGCTTTGTTTTCCTTGCACTAAGTCGTTCAAGACCATGGCTGACACCATGGACGAGCTCATTCCCCATTTATTGAAGCCGGTGGCCACATACAAATCCGGCGCATTTTTGGAATACTGCCCAATATAGGGAATGCTGTCCAGGCTCATGCAGTCCTGTGTGGCCCACTGACTGATAACACGTGCGCAGGGGTAGTGTTCGTGAGAAAATTTCTCCAGCTCCCGCCAGTTTCCGCCATTTTTGCCTGTGCGATGCGACCCTCCACCCAAAAGCAGAAGATCGCTGTAGTTGCGGAAAGACAGACCCTTTTTGTCCTCGTCCACATACATTCCGTCCACTTTCTGGGCGCCCTCCAGTGCCAGAACATAGGAGCGGTGCTGATACAGCTTCAGAAAATAGCTGCCGTGCTTATTGAGAAGAGGGAAATGGGTGGCAACGATGACTTTTTTGCAGGAAATTTGTCCGCGATTGGTCAAGGCCCTGCCTGGCATTAGCTCCAGGACCTTGGTATTTTCGTAAATGGGCAGAGCTTTCGCGATTTTAAATGCAAATTTCAGAGGATGAAACTGCGCTTGATTCTTTATATGCACAGCGCCGGCAACGGAAAAGGGAAGACTTTCTGCGTTGGAAAATTCCGCTTTACAGCCAAGGGTGTTCAGCGCAGTGACTTCCTTTTCAATCTTCGTCCGATCTCCGACTGAATACACGAAAGAATCCTGTTGTTCATAATCGCAGGAAATACTCTGACACAAGTAGGAAAATTCTCTGAGCGCCTTTTGCTGTGACTGCAGGTACATTTGCGCCTTTTCCTGTCCGAATTGCCGGATCAGCTTGTCATAGATCAGACCGTGCTGGAGCGTAATTTTGGCCGTGGTGTCACCGGTGACACCGTCGCAGATTTTCTTGGCCTCCACCAAGACACAATCCACCCCGGACTTTTTCAGCATATGGGCGCAAAGAAGGCCTGCCATGCCGCCGCCAATGATCAGCACATCCGTTTTGAGACTTCCCGGCATTGTGTGAAAGGCCGGACGTGCTGCGTTTTCTATCCAAATGGAATCCATGTTACCACTTCCTTTTGAAGTAGTATCGGCCATTTGGGAAGGAGTTATACTGGTACGGTTTCCATTATTTACAGGTTGATAAACGGTTACAAATCGGTTACAATCACCTTGTCGTTGCGAGACGAAATCTAAACACAGGAGGTTTTCGCAAGATGTTCTTCTTTACTTGCAATACCGACTGCAATACTGATTGCAGCCCTATCTGGCAGATCCTTAGCCGGATTTGCGGTTTTGGCGGCTGCTGCTAATTTAGCCGCGCATGGCGATCCCGTGGCCACACGGGATCGCTTTTTCTATTAGGAGGTACAAATATGAAAAAGATATTCCCGCTTTTGCTGAGTTCGGTGCTTTTGACTTCCATGTGCGCACTAAATGCGTCTGCGGCGAGTCATAAAGTGGTGTCCGGTGACACCCTGTGGAAGATCGCAAAGCGATACGAGGTTGGACTGAGCGAGATCAAAAGTGCCAACCCTCAAATCAAAAACTATGATCTGATCTATCCCGGACAGACTATCAATATTCCCACTGTGGATACTTCCGTTATGGCCTTTGAGCAGGAAGTCATTCGTCTGGTCAATGAGATTCGTGTGCAGAACGGCCTGAAGACCCTTACCTACGATTGGGAGCTGAGCCGTGTGGCACGGATCAAGTCCCAGGATATGAAGGACAACCGATACTTTTCCCATAACAGTCCTGTTTACGGTACGCCGTTTCAGATGATAAAAAATTTTGGTATTTCCTACCGCAGTGCCGGTGAGAACATCGCGAAAGGTTATGCAACACCCCAGGCGGTGGTCAATGGATGGATGAATTCGTCCGGACACCGGGCCAATATTCTGAATAGTAATTTCACGCATATCGGTGTTGGTTATGTAGCCGGAGGCAACTACTGGACACAGATGTTTATCAGAAAGTAAAGAAAGGCACAGAACCGCTTTAAGGGTTCTGTGCCTTTTGATTTAATTGTTGCCCCGCAGTTCGATAATCTGATCCCGCAGGACGGCAGCATACTCGTATTCCATCATCCGTGCGGCTTCTTTCATCTGCTTTTCCAAACGGGCAATCTCCCGTTCTTTTTCTGCCTTGGTCATCTTTACGCCACTGCGGCCTTTTCGCTCTGCAGTGGGGGAAGAAATTTCAATCAAATCTCTTACGGATTTGATAACCGTTTTGGGAATGATGCCGTTGGCCTCATTGTAAGCACTTTGAATCTCACGACGTCGGGTGGTTTCGTCCATGGCACTGCGCATGGAAGGGGTGATATTGTCCGCGTACATGATGACCTTGCCCTCAGAATTTCGGGCTGCGCGGCCGATTGTTTGGATCAGGCTGGTTTCAGAACGGAGAAAACCTTCCTTGTCCGCATCCAAGATGGCCACAAGGCTCACTTCCGGCAGGTCAAGACCTTCCCGGAGCAGGTTGATGCCGATGAGCACATCAAATTTTGCCATCCGCAGATCCCGGATGATCTCCATCCGCTCCATAGCGCCGATATCGGAGTGCATATACCGCACCCGGATACCGGCCTTTTGAAGATACACCGTCAGATCCTCCGCCATCTTTTTGGTCAAAGTCGTGACCAAAATCCGCTCATCTCGGGCACTTCGGGCGTTGATCTCGCCGATAAGATCGTCGATCTGTCCCTCAATGGGGCGTACCTCCACGATAGGATCCAGCAAGCCGGTGGGGCGGATGACCTGTTCTACTGTCTGTCCGGAACGGGTGCGTTCGTACTCCGCCGGGGTAGCGGAAACATAGATCACCTGGTTGATCTTGCTGTCGAACTCTTCAAAATTCAAGGGCCGGTTGTCGTAGGCTGAGGGTAGACGGAAACCGTAATTCACTAATGCATCCTTTCGACTCCGGTCACCGGCATACATCGCTCGAGTTTGGGGCAGGGTGACATGACTTTCGTCGATAAACATGAGAAAATCATCGGGGAAATAATCCAAAAGGGTTGTGGGGGGCGTGCCCGGTTTCCGTCCCTGGATCACGCGGGAATAGTTTTCAATGCCGTTGCAGAAGCCAATCTCTGTCAGCATTTCCAAATCATAATTGGTGCGCTGGGCGATGCGCTGGGCTTCGATCAGTTTGTCGTGCGCGCGAAACCATGCAACCTGCTCGTCGCATTCCCGGCGAATTTCTTCCATAGCGCGCTCCAGCTTGTCCCGGGATGCAACATAGTGGCTGGCGGGGTAGATGGCAACGTGATCGATATAGCGTTCGGTCATGCCTGTAACGGCATTGATCTCGCTGATACGATCCACTTCATCTCCAAAAAACTCCACCCGAATGGCCCTGCCGGACCAGTAGGCAGGGTAGATCTCCAATGTGTCACCACGCAGGCGGAATTTGTTACGGGAGAAGTCAATGTCATTGCGCTCGTAGCGGACCTCAGTTAATTTGCGCAAAACCGCATCCAGCGGGTATTCGTTGCCCACACGCAGAGAAATGACCATGCTCTTATAGTCAATGGGATCACCCAAGCCGTACAGACAGCTGACGGAGGACACCACGATTACATCCCGTCGCTCGAACAGCGCAGAGGTGGCTGAGTGGCGCAGACGGTCGATCTCTTCGTTGACGGAAGAATCCTTTTCGATATAGGTGTCCGTATGAGCAATGTATGCCTCCGGTTGATAATAGTCGTAATAGCTAATGAAATATTCAACCGCATTATTGGGGAAAAACTCCCGGAATTCCGAGCACAGCTGTGCCGCCAAGGTCTTGTTATGGGCAAGAACTAGGGTGGGGCGGTTTAATTTCTCAATCACCGAAGCCATGGTAAAGGTCTTGCCGGAGCCGGTAACGCCCAATAGGGTCTGCTCCCGCAAGCCCCAATTGACGCCGTTTACAAGGCTGGTGATGGCCTCTGGCTGGTCACCGGAGGGTTTATATTCAGAAACCAACTGAAAACGATCCATAAAGCCTCCGTACTTCAGATCAGCGCGCGGCAATCGTCGGGGTCATACCACCCGGATTGGCGCATAGACACAAATTCCTCGTCCGCGATTACCATATGATCCACTAAGGTAATATCTACTGCCGCAAGGGCGACGGCCAGCTGTTTGGTGGTGAGTTGGTCATCTGCGGATGGAACGGCAATGCCGCTGGGATGATTGTGAGCCAAAATGGCAGAAGTGGCATTAGCGCCCAAGGCCATTTCCACGATCCGCCGAATGGGAACGGCAGCAGAATTAACACTGCCTTCGCCCACTTCCTTACAGGAAAGCATCTTGCATTTTGCATCCAGACACAGCAAATACACGGTTTCATTCCGCCGGCCGTAGAAGAAGGGCATCAAATATTTTCCGCATTCTTCCAGTGTACTCAGAATCACGGCAGAGGAAGCCCGGTTGATCTGATAATATCGGCAAAAGGAATTCAACAGAGAAAGAAAGGCAGCCGAGGATTCTCCCATACCCTTGACCTTTTTTAACTCAGAAGCAGGGGCTTCCATGACCTGGGTCAAGGAACCAAAATGCTCCAGCAGGGCGTGGGCGATGGGATTTGTGTCCTGTCGAGGGATGCAATAGAATAGCAAAAGCTCCAAAACCTGGTGCTCATCAAAGTGCTCCAGCCCCTCTTCCAGAAAGCGTTTTTTCAGTCGCTGACGGTGGCCACCATGGATAGTTTCTTTATTTGTCATGAATTTTCACCTCAAAAACGGATTTATCTTGCTATTTTCGACATTTTTCGATAGAATAAGGGTAAGACCGATTTTGTCGGTATCAGGGATGAAAGTTTCCCGAAAAAATGCAAATGCTATATCCCATGAGGAGGAATATCATGGAACGAAAGGAATCCAATTCCGGGATCTTGGATCTGATGATCCAACCCGCTTTTATCGTAAAAGACGGTGTCATCAACCGAGTCAACGAAGCGGCGCGACAGTATTTTTTGGAAACCGGTATGCAGATTGCCGATTTATTACTCACCGGAAAATCGGAATACCAGGAGCTGAAGGAGGGGTGCCTGTATTTGACCCTGTTGATTTCTGGCGTACCCTGCGGCGCGTCTGTGCGCCGGATGGAGGGATTTGATGTTTTCACCATTGAGCAGGAAGCGGACCAGTCGGAGCTTCAGGCCATGGCGCTGGCGGCCCAAGAGCTACGCGTGCCGTTGTCCAGCGTGATGATGGTTGCGGATCAACTTTTTCCGGTCACAGATAAGGACGATGATCCTGTGGTACAAACACAGGTCTCCCGAATCAATCGAGGCTTGTTTCAAATGCTGCGCATCATCAGTAATATGTCCGATGCCTACCGTTACAGCCAGCAGACCGAATCTAAGATGACAGTGACGAACGTCACAAGTCTTCTGGACGAAATATTCCAGCAGTCGGCAGAATTGCTCCGTCATGGCGGCACAGAACTGTGCTTTGTTAATCTGGAGCAGACTGTTTTTAGTCTCACTGACCGGGAAAAGTTGGAAAGAGCTGTTCATAATATCATTTCCAACGCAGTGAAATTTGCACCGAAAGGCAGCCGCATTGATGCCCGCCTCAGCCACAGGAACAATATGCTGTATCTGACGGTGCAGGACAGCGGAAATGGCATTGTGCAGGAGCTGCGGAGCAATGTTCACTCCCGCTTCCGCCGCCAGCCGGGACTGGAAGACAACCGGTTTGGTATCGGTTTGGGAATGGTGATGATCCGTTCCGCTGCCTCGGCTCATGGGGGAACGGTGCTGATCGATCATCCCCAAGGCTGTGGCACCCGGCTTACCATGTCCATGGTCATTCGGCAGGATACCGACAGCATGGTGCGGGCCAGCACCCTTCAGGTGGACTATGCCGGTGAGCGGGATCATACGCTGATCGAGCTGTCTGACATTCTACCCAGTTTCCTGTACGCATCCAAGAAGATCAATTAAGCCTTACCCGGCCTGCATAAGCAGGCCGGTTTCTTATTTCAGATACTCCTTCAGATACTGACCTGTATAGCTGCTATCCACGGCGACAACCTCTTCCGGCGTGCCGCAGGCGACTATTGTGCCGCCACCGTCGCCGCCCTCAGGGCCTAGGTCGATGATATAATCTGCGGACTTGATCACGTCCAAATTGTGTTCAATGATCAGTGCGGTGTTACCGGCATCCACAAGAGTCTGTAACACATCTAACAGCTTGTGTACATCGGCCGCATGCAGGCCTGTGGTGGGCTCATCCAGCACATAGATGGTTTTGCCGGTGGAGACGCGAGCCAGTTCTGTTGCCAGCTTTACCCGCTGTGCTTCGCCGCCGGAGAGGGTGGTGCTGGACTGACCAAGCTTCACATATCCCAGGCCAACCTCCACCAGCGTCTGGGCTTTTCTGCGGATTTTTGGCAGATTTTCAAAGAATTCCACCGCTTCTTCCGCCGTCATATCCAGCACTTGAGAAATATTTTTGCCTTTATAAAGCACTTCCAGTGTTTCCCGGTTGTACCGGGCACCCTTACAGACCTCGCAGGGAACGTAAACGTCTGCAAGGAAGTGCATTTCGATTTTTACAAGGCCGTCGCCGCAGCAGGCCTCACATCGGCCTCCCTTGACATTGAAAGAGAACCGGCCCGGGCCATAGCCACGCACTTTTGCATCATTAGTGGATGCGAACAGGTCACGGATATCGTTGAACAGCCCTGTGTAGGTGGCAGGATTGGAGCGAGGGGTGCGTCCGATGGGACTTTGGTCAATGTCAATAACCTTGTCCAAATGCTCCATGCCCTCAACACAGCGGCAGGCACCGGGGCGGGTGCGGGCATGATTCAGCCTACCCAAAAGATGCTTGTTCAGCACCTCTGTTACCAAGCTGGACTTACCGGAACCGGAAACGCCGGTAACACAGGTGAGCGTTCCTAGCGGAATTTCCACATCCACATTTTTCAGATTATTCTCTGTTGCACCCCGTACCGCCAGCTTGTTTCCATTGCCAACGCGGCGAGCACTGGGAACGGGAATTGTTTTAACACCGGATAGATACTGGCCGGTAATGGACCGGGGGGTGGAGATAATATCTTCCAATGAGCCGGCGGCAACGATCTCGCCGCCATGACTGCCTGCACCGGGGCCAACATCCACGATATAGTCCGCCGTGCGCATAGTGTCCTCGTCGTGTTCTACCACAATCAGTGTGTTGCCGATGTCACGAAGATGCTTTAGTGTGGCTAGCAGCTTATCATTATCCCGCTGGTGCAGGCCGATAGACGGCTCGTCCAAAATATACAGTACGCCCATAAGGGAAGAGCCGATCTGTGTAGCTAAGCGAATCCGCTGACTTTCTCCGCCGGAGAGCGTGCCGGAAGAGCGGGAAAGGGTTAGATAGCTTAATCCCACATCCCGCAAAAAACGCAGGCGCGAAATGATCTCGCGGACGATCTGCTCGGCCACGATAGCCATATTACCTTCCAAATGGAGATTCTCCATAAAGGCAAGCTCCTTATCGATGCTCAGATCGCAGAACGCCATAATGCCTATGCCGCCCACAGTCACTGCCCGGGCAATATCAGAAAGACGTTCGCCGTGGCAATGAGGGCAGGGGGCGGAGAACATGCACTCCTCTAGTTCTTTTCTTGCGGCATCGGACTGAGTCTCCCGGAAGCGCCGGGAGATGTTGTTCATAATGCCCTCAAAGGGCTGTTCCAGCACGCCCATGCCGTTGCCACGGTTATAGGTCATCCGCAGCTTTTCTTCACCTGTGCCATAGAGAATCACATCCAAGGCCTTTTGGGGCAATTCAGAGACGGGAGTATTGAGAGAAAAATGGTATTTTTGCGCCAGTGCCTCGAAATACATCCGGAAAATGCTGTCCGTCCGGGCGTTTTGCCAGCCGGAAACTTGGATCGCGCCGTCTAAGAGAGTCTTGCTCTTGTCCGGAATGACAAGATCTGGGTCGGCGACTAACTGGAAGCCCAAGCCGGTACAGTGGGGACAAGCGCCGGATGGGTTATTGAAGGAGAACATCCGGGGCTCTAATTCCGTCAGACTGATGCCGCAGTCCTCACAGGCGTAGTTTTGGGAAAAACTTAATTCTTCTTTGGTGTCCGGTAATTGAATGATCACCAGGCCGTCGGAATGGGAACAGGCGGTTTCGATGGAGTCCGTCAAACGGCGGTGCAGCCCCTCTTTCAACACAAGGCGGTCCACCACCAGTTCAATGGTATGCTTTTTGTTCTTTTCGCAGGTGATTTCCTCTGTCAGATCATACAGAATGCCATCCACCCGGACACGAGAGAAGCCACTCTTCCGGGCATCATCAAACACCTTATGATGCTCACCTTTTTTATCACGAATCACAGGGGAGAGAATGATAAAACGCGTGCCTTCACCCAATGCTTCCACCCGGTCCACGATTTGGTCAATGGTCTGCCGGGAGATCTCTTTGCCGCACTTTGGACAGTGGGGAATGCCCACCCGGGCCCATAAAAGGCGCAAATAGTCGTAGATTTCCGTAACTGTACCGACAGTAGAACGGGGATTCTTGGAAGTGGTCTTCTGATCAATGGAAATAGCAGGGGAAAGGCCGTCGATACTATCCACATCCGGCTTGTCCATTTGACCCAAAAACTGCCGGGCATAACTGCTCAGGCTCTCCACATACCGCCGCTGACCCTCTGCATAAATGGTATCAAAAGCAAGAGAAGACTTGCCAGAGCCGGATAGACCGGTAAACACGATCAGCTTATCTCGGGGAATGGTCAAATTGATATTTTTTAAGTTATTTTCACGAGCGCCTTGAATGATAATCTTGTCGTTCATGGTCAGTACCTCTATTGATTGATTACCCAATATTATACCACATACCGACACCCTCTACAAGTATTACTTCGTAAAAAATCGTGCTGTTGCAAAACTTTTGTTTGCAACAGCACGCGCGTATCAACAGATCCTTTGATACAGATAGTAAGTGTAGGAATAATTCTTGTCGTAAGGATGACCTGCTTCGTCCACCAACCGGTATTTGGACATATCAATACCGTATTGCTCCAGTTTGTAATACCGGGTCACGATAAAGTCCGCTTCACCGTTTTTGATGCAGGCGTTTTGTTCTGCCCACATTTCCGGCGGATTGATGTTGAAATAACAGAAATACCGGCATGCCGGTGTAGCACCGGAAGCAAAGTAGAATCCGCCGTCCAGGAAGCCGTAGTTGAGAAGTGTGGCATCGTTCACCGTCTGAATGGTCTTGGCGAAGCGGTACTGAACAGTTTCATCCTTGCTGTAGCGTGTTAGATACAGATTCTGATTGTTTTCCAGTGTACCGGTAAGCAGGATGGACATTACCAGTGTCATGGCAACCACAACGGGCACGATATGCTTGGGCATATACATGTGCCAAAGATCAAAAAGCTTGGTACTGTGCAAAAATTCTGTCCAAACGATCAGGCCGAAGATACAGAATGCAGCGAAGACAAAGCCATAGTAATCCCAAGGCTTGCCACCCCAGTAGGTGCCTACTGTCAAGCCGACAAAACACAGTAGCACCATCAGGCCTGCTTTCCATTGGCCATCGCGCTTTAGAAGCAGGAAAAGTGAGCCCGACCAAAGCAGCCAGCCATAATTGGTGTTGTACTTGATAGCATATTGAAGGCACTCCCAAATGGATTCCAGCCGGGAGCCTTCAAGCCCCTCTGCGTAAAGGAAAATATTATCGTAGAAATAGGCAGCAAACAGATCTCCAATTGCGCCATGAAATGCGAAATAGCCGAGCACCACAGCACTTACGACACCAACACCCAGCAAAAATCGGCCGATGGTCAACAGGAGTTTGCTACGCAAGGTACTGTCCGTTAGATACCAAATGAGAACGAACAGTGCCAAGCCCAAATAGAAGCCCAGCGTGGTATATTTGACCCACAGAACGACGCCGGCAAAGATGCCGTTGACGAAAGCTTCCCTGAATGTGAGACTGCGCTTCTCATGAAGTGCCTTCAAGACGCTGTACATGCCATACACCAGCATAAAAAGGCTGTTCTGCTCCACGCTTCCACCGTGGGTAAAAGACCAGGAGGTGACTACTGCGGCCGCGAGAACGGCAATCAAAAAATACACAACCCGGGATGCCCCCAAATACAGCTGTGCCAGCTTGCCGGAGAAGTACAGAAACAGGGTAAAAGTGATCACTTCCAAAAGGTAAACGCCAATGAAGCTATCCCTTGAAAACAGTGCGATGATGGCATAAATAAAGTACAGCACAGGACCTTTTTGCTCATATAAATCCCGATAAGGAACAAAGCCGTCCAAAATTCCCCGCCCCACGGTGAAAAAGCAGTTTACATCCACCCAGTCATTCATAGGATACAGGGGAGAGCTTTTAGATGCCAGTCCAATGAAGATCACGGACAGGAGTATGGACCACAGGAGCAGGAGCCTATTCTTTTTCAATCAGATATCCTCCCATTCCTTTGTACGCTGACCGATGATATACCGGGGTCTTCCCTTGACCTCCATATAAATCTTGCCGATGTATTCGCCTAAAACGCCCAAACAAGTCAGCTGCACACCGCCAAGCAAACAGATAATACAGGTCATACTGGCCCAACCGGGAACAGAGTTTCCGGTCAGAGCAACAATTACCGACCAAATCACACCAATAAAGCTCAACGCTGCGATGATACATCCGAGGCCAGTGATGATGTGCAGGGGCTTGACGCTGAGACTGGTAATGCCTTCAAAGGCCAACGAGATCATCTTTTTCAGAGGATAATGACTTTTTCCGGCTATGCGCTCCCGGCGTTCGTAATATACACTGGTACTCTTGAAGCCAACAAGAGGAAACATGCCACGCAAGAACAGATTTACTTCCTTGAAGTTGGCAAATTCCTTCAGCACCCGACTGGATACCAAGCGGTAATCTGCATGGTTATATACAGCATCCACGCCCATGAAACGCAGAAATTTGTAATAGCATTCGGCAGTAAAACGCTTGAAGAAAGTATCGGTATCCCGTTTGCTGCGCACGCCGTAAACAATCTGGCAACCGTCAAGATACGCATCTACCATGGCATCCATGGCATCCAAGTCATCCTGTCCGTCGCAATCGATGGAAATGGTGATATCACACAGCTCCTTTGCTTCCATCAATCCTGCCAGAACCGCATTTTGATGCCCTCGGTTGCGGCTCTGCCGGATGCCTATAAAATGCCTGTCCTGTCCGGCAAGATCACAGATGATCTGCCAGGTGCTGTCTTTCGAACCGTCGTCTACAAAGAGAACGCGACTTTTTGTGCTGATTTTCCAATCCTGTTCTAAGGAATGCAGTTTCTTTAGGAACAGCTGGGAAGTAATAGGGAGTACCTGCTCTTCATTATAGCAGGGCACAACAATGTAAAGTACAGGCAGCATAAGCATACTCCTTTTGGTAGTTTGGCCTTAGTATACCACGAAAATTTCAAAAATGGAAGCATTATACAAAAAGCCTGCTGCAACGCAGCAGGCTTTAACATAATTCAGATGCGATGGAAGTTATAAACACATTTGTTACAAACAAATTTTCCCTTATATTGCACCAACCCCTGGGAAGAGGAGCAGAACACACAGCTGTGTTCATACTTCTGAAGGATGACGCGGTCATTCTCAATGAAAATTTCCATCTCATCATGCTCAGCGATATCCAGTGTTCTTCTCAGCTCGATGGGGAGAACGATTCTTCCTAATTCATCCACCTTTCGAATAATTCCCGTTGATTTCATAACCTACCAAATCCTTCCATTTTGTGTGCTTTTTTATATAAAATCAAGGCATATTGCCGAATTATTTGTATTATATATCCGCTTTTTACGTCTGTCAACAGAAATTTCATATTTTGTCTAAAATTGTGAGTTTAAGTACGGAATATTTATGCAAATTCCACATATTGTGCTTTGAGGTGATGGAGCATGGTCATGAGCTGGATTTGGACAGGAATTTTGGCACTTTCGCTGCTGTGTGCCGCGGTGCTGGACAACGGCAGTGCATTGGCTGCGGCGGTTGTCCAAGGTGCTCAGTCGGGGATCACATTGGCCATCTCTATAGCCGGCTCTATTTGTCTGTGGATGGGGGTAGGGAAGCTGATGGAGCGCGCAGGGCTGACCCGGGCACTTTCCAAATTGCTCTCTCCATTACTGCGCAGACTATTCCCAAGTACTCAAAAGGATGAGACTGCCCGGCACTACTTATGCGCAAATATTTGTGCTAATATTTTAGGCCTTGGAAATGCGGCAACACCCATGGGAATTCAGGCGGCAAAACGGCTGGTGGATCCCAAACACCCCACAGTGGCAACGGATGAACTCTGCCGATTGATTGTCCTCAATACCGCATCCATTCAGTTGATACCTGCCAATGTGGCCGCGATCAGGGCAGGTTTGGGGGCAGCGGCACCCTTCGATATCCTGCCGGCGGTGTGGGTGACCAGTCTTTGCTCGGCGTCGCTGGGCTTGATGGCCGCTTGGATTATGGGGGCAGTGAAGCGCCATGACTGATTATGTTGTACCGGTACTACTGTTGCTGACAGCAGTGCTGGCCCTGCGAAAAAAGGAGAATGCCTATGCTCTGCTTCTTGAAGGAGCGGGGGAGGGCCTAAAACTGCTGGCGTCCATTGTTCCGGCATTGGTGCTGCTGTTGACGGCGGTGACGATGCTTCGTGCATCCGGGGCGGTGGCGATTTTGAGTCAATTTCTTGCACCTGTATTCTCCTTCTTTGGAATACCGCCGGAAGCAGCATTGCTGGTGCTGATTCGGCCTTTAAGTGGCAGTGCCGCATTGGCCATTGGTGCAGAAATGATGGGGCAGTACGGCTCGGATTCCCTTATTGGCCGCACCGTCGCGGTGATGCTGGGCTCAACGGAAACCACCTTTTATACCATCAGTGTCTATTTCGGTGCAGCAGGCATTAAAAAGACCCGGTATACCGTCCCTGCGGCACTTTTTGCTGACTTAGTGGGATTCTTTATGGCATCACTCACCGTGCGCCTATTTTGGGCATAAAAAATCTGCCGCAGATAGCGGCAGATTTTTTGTTTAATTATCCTCCACGAGCCGGGTCTTGCCCAGGCGTACCTTGTGATAATAGATGGTAGTAATGGCACTACACAGCAGCCAACCGGCCGGGTAGGCCATGGAGATAGGAAGGATCTCATTGCAGATGTTGGACATAAGATACAGGTACAGTTGCCGAAAAGCAACAAAGGAACAAAGCATGATGATCATGGGCGCTCGTGTATTGCCTGCGCCGCGAAGCGCACCGGCGTAGATCTGATTGATGCAGCACAGTACATAAAAAGGTGTTAGCCAACGCAAAAACAGAGAAGCAAATTCTATCACTTCCAACTTATCATTGAAGAAAGCGGCAAGAGGAGGCGCAAAAGCAATGACCGGGATCATCAGCAATACTGTAGCACTACAGGCAACCAATAGCGATGTCTTCACGCCTTGGCGGGCCCGATCCGGTTGTCCTTTGCCCAGGTTTTGTCCTACAAATGTGGTAGCGGCCAGAGAAATGGACTGCATAGGCAGGAACAGAAGCTGATCAACCTTGGAGTATGTAGTCCAGCCGGACATGCAGTCCGGGCCGAAATAGTTGATATAAGACTGAACGAATACATTAGAAAATGCGGTCACAGCCATTTGCAGTGCAGCAGGAATACCAACAGAAATAATCTTCTTCAGCATATCCCAATGGATGCGTAGTTTCTGTATGGTGACCTTGATACAGTTATCGGTCCGAATCAAAGCGATGATCACAAGCGCTGCCGAAACCCCTTGGGACAGGATCGTTGCCAAGGCAACACCCATAACGCCCATATGGAAGACGAGCACAAACAAAAGATCCAGCACGGTGTTCATCACGGCACAGACCACCAAAAAGTAGAAAGGACGCTTGGAGTCACCCACTGCTCGCAGAATACCCGATCCCATGTTGTAGAGCATCAGCCCCATCAGACCGGAGAAATAGATGGTCAGATATGTAGTGGCGTCGGGAATGACTACATCGGGCATGTTCATCAGATCCAGCATAAAGGGGATCATAAAGATGCCAACCCCCGTGAACAAAATACCGAGGCAAAGGGTCATCACAATGGCGGTATGGACGGTTTGCTTGACTTTATCGTATTGTCCGGCACCGTAATACTGGCTGATCACCACACCGGCGCCGGAGGACAGGCCCATGAAGGAGCCGATAAGCATATTGACGATGGGACCAACGTTACCAACAGCGGAGTATGCTTCATTACTTACGAAGTTGCCCAGAACCCAAGTGTCCACCATGTTGTACATTTGCTGGAACAGATTTCCCAACAGTAATGGAAATGCAAATCCAATGATATGACGCAGGATATTGCCCTGTGTCATGTCCACATCCTGCTTGCCTTTTGCAGCATGTAGGTGAAAGCTTGCCATGAAGATCCTTCTTTCTCTATGTACTTAGAACCAGCTGGTAATAAAGATTTCCAAACCGATGAAGATCAGTATCGCACCGCCAACAATACCGGCCTTACCGGACAGGCAGCTGCCGGCTTTTTTGCCGATATACAGACCCACCATGCAGATCAAAAAGGTGACAGCAGCAATGATGAGGGCGGAGGCAAGAGCCATCGGCAGCAGGTAATTGGCAATGGTAAAGCCGACAGACAGCGCATCAATGGAGGTAGCGATTCCCTGCACCAGCAGCGCGCCAAAGCCAAGCACAGAGGGAACCACGGGACAGCTTTGGTTCTTGATGCCCTCATAGAGCATTTTGCCGCCGATGTAACCCAAAAGCCCCATCGCGATCCAGGGAATCCAGTTCTGAAAAGCTTCAAAATACTGGACAACAGTATGGATGCAGATCCAGCCGAGCAAGGGCATCAGACCTTGAAAAACAGAAAAAATGCCGGCAATGCCGCACGTTTTAGCGCCAGACATTTTCGGCTCCCGAATGCCGTTGGCCATGGCTACAGAGAATGCATCCATAGCCAGTCCAACACCCAAAAGAACACTGTTAAATACAAAAGTGAAATTCCACTCCATGAAAAACCTCCGGTAATCAGAACGGCAGTAAAGACAGGCTAATAGTATCACAATCGGAAAGGCAATGTCAATCTTACAGGATGTTTTGTTTGCATTTTAGCATATGAGCATATATAATAAAAGCGAAAGGTGGGATTTCCATGAAGAATATGTTCCCGGAAATTAAAAAGAATTTCGGTTTCGGCTGTATGCGCATGAAAACCAAAAACGGGGAAGTGGACTACGACGAGTTTCGGAAAATGATCGATACGTTCCTCGAAAGCGGCTTCAATTATTTTGATACAGCCCGTATTTATTATGACGGCAAGAGCGAGATTGCTCTGCGGGAGTGCCTGACTTCCCGTTATCCCCGGGATGCGTTCGTTCTGACAGACAAGCTTTCTCCCAACAGCTTTCAGTGCAGAGAGGATATCGAGCCGTTTCTCAATAGCCAGCTGGAAGCCTGTGGTGTGGAGTATTTTGATTTTTATTTGATGCACACGCAGATGTCCCGGAATTATGACCATTATAAAAATAATGGTGCATATGAAGAAGCCTTTCGGCTGAAAAAGGAAGGGAAGATCCGCCATGTGGGTATTTCCTTTCATGACAGCGCGGAGTTTTTGGATAAATTGCTGACGGAAAACCCTGGTGTTGAAGTTGTGCAGCTTCAGTTCAATTATGTGGACTATGAGGATGACCGGGTGCAAAGCAGACTGTGCTATGAGGTCTGCGTCAAGCATGGCAAGCCGGTCCTTGTAATGGAGCCCGTCAAGGGCGGTCAGCTGGTGAATATGCCTGCGTCTGCGGGGAAGGTACTGGATGATCTGGGCGGGGGATCCCGAGCCAGCTATGCCATCCGCTTTGCCGCCAGCTTTCCCAACGTGATCATGGTGCTGTCCGGCATGCAGGATATGTCCATGGTGCTGGACAATGTGAGTTATATGAAGGATTTTCGTCCTTTGGATGAACGGGAAATGGCAGCTGTCCAAAAGGTGGCGGCCATCTATCGGGGTGAGGAGCAGATCCCTTGCACTGGCTGCAGGTACTGCGTGGATGACTGCCCTCAGCAGATTCTGATCCCCGACCTGTTTGCGGCGGTGAATACCGGGAAAAATGAAGGGAAGACTGTAGACTTAGCGAAGATCTCTGGCGGTAAGGCTGCTGACTGTGTCCGATGCGGCAAATGTGAGAAGAATTGTCCTCAATTTTTACCAATCCGTATGCTTCTGCGGCGGCTGGCACTGGAACAGATATGATTCTGCCGCAGGCTGAATAACAAAAGCCGCTTTCTCAACCGGGATAAGGCCGTGCCAATTGCAAATCCGAAAAAAAGAAACAGTACATTGATAAGATCCATACACATCCCTCCCGGATGGAATATGAACCATTTTATGACAGAAAAAATGCGGAGGTGAACGCCTTGAAGATCGTTGTCAGCGCCTGCCTTTTAGGAGAGAACTGCAAATACAGCGGTGGAAACAATTATTCCTCTGCGGTAGCGGAATTCATAAAGGGCAGGGAAGTGATTCCTGTGTGCCCGGAGCGGCTTGCAGGTCTCGGTATTCCCCGAGAGCCCATTGAGATTGTCGATGGCGTTGTACGCAGAAAAGACGGCACTTCTGTTGATGATGCCCTGCGTAAAGCGGTTGGACAGATTCTTGACCAGCTGGAAGGGGAGCAGATCGAATGCGTTATTCTGAAATCCAGAAGCCCCACCTGCGGTGTCAAGCAGGTGTATGACGGTACTTTTTCCGGCGTTTTGGTGGATGGTATGGGCATTTTGGCCGCAGCTTTGCGGGAAAAAGGATATATAGTGGTAGATAGCGAAGAATGTCATTGCAAATAATGCGCATTTGTGATATGATTCTCCCGCAAAAGGAGTGAAATACCAATGGCAGTAACATTAGATAATAAATTGGTGGTGGGCATCTCCTCCCGGGCACTGTTTGACCTGGAGTATGAGAACACCATTTATGAAGAGCAGGGTCTGCAAGCGTATCTGGCTTATCAGCGAGAGCATGAGCAGGATATTTTGAAGCCCGGAACTGCATTCCCCCTGATCCGCGCCCTGCACAAACTCAATGACGGTGACGAGCAGTTGGTGGAGATCATCATCATGTCCAAGAACAGCGCGGATACCAGCCTGCGTATCTTCAATTCCATCGAGCATTACGGCCTGGATATCAGCCGTGCGGCGCTTGTGGGGGGCAATAAGATCGCCCCGTATCTCAGCGCGTTCCGTACAGGCCTTTTCCTGTCTGCCAACGAAGAGGATGTGCAGGAAGCCATTAACGCCGGTGTGGCAGCAGGCCTGATCTGTTCTCACAACGACCTGGAGATCCAGACGGATGAAGCGATGGATCAGATCCGCATTGCGTTCGACGGTGACGCAGTCATCTTCTCCGATGAGTCGGAAAAAATATTCAAGACCCAGGGTCTGGAAGCATTTGAGGAACATGAGCGTCTGAATGCCCGAAAACCTCTTCCTGAGGGGCCTTTTGCCAATCTGCTGGCGACTATTTCCAAGGTACAGAAGAAATTCCCTACGGACAATATGCCCATCCGTACTGCGTTGGTCACAGCCCGGAATGCACCGGCCCATGAGCGTGTGATCCGCACTCTGATGGCCTGGGGCGTGCGAATCGATGAGGCATTTTTCCTGGGCGGCGTACAGAAAAGCGATTTTCTCAAAGCCTTTGGTGCGCACATCTTCTTTGATGACCAGGCGGTGCATACCGAGCCTGCTTCCCGGTTGGTACCTGCTGCAAGAGTGCCCTATAAAACGGAATAAAGATAAAATCCACGCCCTGCGGCGTGGATTTTCCAAGAACAAAAAGAAATGACCCTTGACTGTACATCCTTCCGATTACAACAGTCAAGGGTCATTTCTGTTCATTCTTAGTATCTAACATCATTGGTTAACCTCGCTTTCTGCAGATTAGATGTCACCTTCAACGATTTTTCGAAATACCTTCCGAACCACTACCACTTCTCAATTCCCTAAGCGTGAATCACTTGTGTGTTGGAATATTTCCCTTGTATTGGGAAGGTGCATCTTTGCGGCGTCTTACGGGTTTTCAGATTTTCCCTTTCGGCATCCTAAGCAGTTTTGAATTCTTTACGAGTTGTTATTTTCGTTTATATGTCCTTATTCAATTCAAATACTGTTTTCGTTATTCCGTTTGTTGATTGCTTACCTTACTTCGCATTTGCGATATCAATTTGCCTGATCAACTGCTGGAGTCTGCCTTTGGGAAATTCCCGTTGCCGATTGGGTTTTGTTTACCTGTACATTGGTATCACCCTTTCTGACTATAGATTAGCACACAGAAATGACTTTTTCAAGACGGAAAAATGTATAAAAATGGAAGTTTGCAATCGTGCAAAACACAGAAATGTTTGAATTGTGCACAAAAATAGTTGACATATGCAAAAAGTTATGATATATTAAGTCCATTAGGGCTTTAGCAAAGAGAATTTCGAGTCCCATCTCCCGCAATAAACCAAAAAGAACGACCCCCGAAGGGGTCGTTCTTTTCTTGGTGCGAGAGATGGGACTCGAACCCACACGGCGGAGCCACACGCACCTCAAACGTGCTTGTCTACCATTCCAACACTCTCGCAAGCGCTTGAGTATTATAACCGCTTCGGGATTTTTTGTCAATAGTTTTTTACATATTAAAGTAAAGCCGGATGCTTGGCATCCGGCTTTGTGATTTACTTCAGATCCAGGTCTTCATTAGAGACTACTTTGATTCCCGTACCCTCCAGAGCCTTGAGGAATCCTGCTTCATCGGAGATCCGCAGAACCATATAGGCGGTGTCGTTGCGGTGGGTGAACAGGGAATACATATACTCCACATCCACATGGTTCTTGGCAAGCACTGCCAGCAGTTCGGAAAGACCTGCTGGGCGATCTGACACTTCCACTGCCCAAACGGGGGTCATGGAAAGAATTGTACCGTGTTGAAGCAGAATAGAACTTGCTTTCTGCACATCGTCCACAATCATCCGCGCCAAACCATAGTCAGAAGTTTCCGCAATGGAAATGGCCCGAATGTCCACTTGTTCATCAGCCAGAAGTTTGGTCAGTTCTGCAAGTTGACCGGTACGGTTTTCCAGGAAAACAGAAATTTGATGAATGCTCATGCCTTACCTCCTTAAATCTTACGATTGTCGATGATACGGACTGCCTTGCCTTCGCTTCTCGCGATGCTCTTGGGTGCAACCAGTTTGACCTTTGCCATGATGCCAAGCATTGCTTTCAGTGCTCCAACCAGCTCCTTTTCACGCTTGGTAATGTCCGCCAGTGAGTCTGAGAACATCTCGGGAGCCATTTCCACCATGATTTCCAGGGTATCGGAGTGATTTACCCGATCCACGATGATCTGATAGTTGGCTGGATACCCCTGCTGCATCAGCACAGTTTCGATCTGAGAGGGGAAGACATTGACGCCCCGGATGATGAGCATATCGTCACTGCGGCCCATGGGCTTGGACATCTTCACATGGGTACGCCCACAGGAACACTTCTTGCGGCTCAGCACACAGATATCCTTGGTGCGGTAGCGGAGCAGGGGAAAGGCTTCCTTGGTGATAGCGGTGAACACCAGTTCGCCCTTAGTGCCCTCAGGCAGGACTTCGCCGGTGTCGGGATCGATGATCTCGGCAATGAAATGGTCTTCGTTGATGTGCATACCGGTCTGTTCGGAACATTCAAAAGCCACGCCCGGACCGGAGGTTTCCGTCAAGCCGTAAATATCATAGGCCTTAATGCCCAGCTTATTCTCAATATCATGGCGCATGTCCTCAGACCAGGCTTGTGCGCCGAAAATACCGGCTTTCAGTTTGATCTGATCGCGAATGCCACGCTCATGAATGGATTCTGCCAAATACGCGGCATAAGAGGGGGTACAGCACAGAATGGTGGAGCCCAGGTCGGTCATAAACTGCAGCTGCCGATCCGTATTGCCGGAGGACATGGGCAGGGTCAGACAACCCACCTTGTGAGAGCCGCCGTTCAGACCGGGGCCACCAGTGAACAGGCCGTAGCCATAGGAAACATGGCACACATCATCTTTCGTACCGCCTGCTGCTACAATGGCACGGGCGCAACAGTCTTCCCACAGATCTACATCGTGCTGGGTATAGAATGCGACCACGCGTTTGCCGGTGGTGCCGGAAGTAGACTGGATACGGACGCACTCGGATTGAGGTTTGCCCATAAGTCCGTAGGGATAGGCTTCACGTAGATCGTCCTTGGTCAAAAACGGCAGTTTGTGCAGGTCATCAATGCTCTGAATGTCCTCGGGAGTAACACCCTTTTCTTCCATCTTCTTGCGGTAATAAGGGACATTGTCCCACACGTGGCGCACCTGTTTGACGAGGCGTTCATTCTGCCATGCAACGATTTGTTCCCGGGAGGCAGTTTCAATTTCGGGTTGATAATATCTCTCCATGATTATTCTCCTTTTAAGCATCTCTGCCTAGCAGGAATGCCTTCTTGTTCAATTCCAGGAATTTTGCCGGAACACTTTGGGCGATAGCATCCAGCCACTCCTCCAGCGTGAAATCGAAGTTTTTGGACAGGTGGCCCATGAGAACGATATTCACAGCTTTGGAAGAGCCTGCCTGCTCGGCAAGGGTCAGCGCATCAAAAGCATCCACATCGATGCAGGAAGATTGCATTTTCCCGATCAAATCCTGGGGATACTCGGCAGCACCGGTGATCACAGGCATGGGATTGATCTGCTGTGTATTGGTAATGATCTTGCCAGTGGGCTTTAAGTACTCCGTCCAGCGGGCGGCTTCCAGCAGTTCGAAAGACACAATGTAATCTGCTTCGCCCTTATCGATGATGGGGGAGTAGACTTTATCACCAAAGCGGACATAGGTGACAACACTGCCTCCTCGCTGACTCATGCCGTGGACTTCGGAGACCTTGATGTCATAGCCGCGGCTGAGCAGAAGACGACCCAACAGCTTGGAAGCTAAAAGACTGCCCTGTCCGCCCACTCCGACGATCATAATATTCTTTGTTTCCATGCTTACACCTCCGTCAGCGCATCGAATTTGCACAACTGCCCACAAACGCCGCAACCCACACATTGGGTCGTGTCTACTTTTGCCTTGCCGTCAATAATGCTGATGGCAGGACAGCCGATCTTCATACAGGCCTTGCAGCCTACGCACTTGTCAGCATCCACAGCCAAGGGCGCCTTGTGCTTGACATATTTCAGCAGCGCACAGGGACGACGGGAGATAATCACAGAGGGTTCCTGGGCTTCCAGTTCTTCTTTCAGAACGGCATCGCATTGGGCAAGATCGTAAGGATCCACCACCCGGACACGCTGAATGCCTACAGCGTGGCATAGAGTTTCAAGATCGATCTTTGCACAGGGATCGCCTTTGAGGTTGAAGCCGGTGGTAGGATTCTGTTGATGGCCGGTCATGCCAGTAATGGAGTTATCCACGATAATGACGGTGGCGTTGGACTCGTTGTAAGCCATATTTACAAGGCCAGTGATACCGGAGTGCATAAAGGTAGAGTCGCCAATGACGGCAACGGTCTTATTGTCCGCAGCGCCATTCTGAGATTTGCAGAAGCCATGAATACCGGATACGGATGCACCCATGCAAATAACAGTGTCCACCGCTTGCAGAGGCGCAACAGCACCCAAGGTGTAGCAGCCAATGTCACCAAGAACGGTGACCTTATTCTTTTTCAGCGTGTAGAACAGACCTCTGTGAGGACAGCCTGCGCACATGACAGGGGGACGGGGCGGAATGGCAGCATCCAATACCTTGCCGACTTCTACTGCTGCGCCCATGGCATAGGCGACCTTGTTTTGGCTCAGTTCATCGATGCAGGAGAAGATGTTCTTGCCCTCGCAGGCGATGCCCAGGTTTTTGCAGTGAGCTTCAATAAATCCATCCAATTCTTCCACAATTACCAATTTTTCCACGGATGCGGCGAAATCGACGATCTTCTTGACCGGCATGGGCCAAATCATACCCAACTTCATGACAGGATACCGATCGCCAAAGACTTCCTTCACATACTGATAGGAAGTGGAGGAGGCGATGAAGCCCATGGCGTTACATCTGCCTGCTTCTATGGAGTTAATGTCCGCAGTTTCCGCATATTCCACCAGTGCCCGTGTTCGGGCTTCCACCACGGGATGGCGCTTTTTGGCGTTGCCGGGCATCATGACATACTTGGGGATGTCTTTAACATACTCTTTTTGGGATTCAACCCGGTCGCCGGTCTCCACAACGCTCTGAGAATGAGAAACGCGGGTGCACATCTTTAGAAGAACCGGTGTGTCGAATTTTTCGGAAAGCTCATAAGCCAGCTTGGCAAAAGCCAAGGCTTCGGCAGAATCCGAAGGCTCCAGCATGGGGATCTTAGCCGCCATGGCATAGTGCCGGGAATCCTGCTCGTTCTGCGAGGAGTGCATGCCCGCATCGTCAGCAACACCGATGACCATACCGGCGTTGACACCGGTATAGGAGATGGTAAACAAGGGATCAGCGGCCACGTTCAGACCCACGTGCTTCATACCGCAGAAACTGCGCCGGCCGGCCACAGAGGCGCCGAAGGCGGATTCCATAGCCACCTTTTCGTTGGGAGCCCATTCCGCATAGACTTCCTGGTATTTTGCAATGGCTTCTGTGATCTCGGTACTGGGAGTGCCGGGATAGCTGGATACAAAACTGCATCCGGCCTCATATAGACCACGGGCAACGGCCTCGTTGCCCAGCATTAACTGTTTCATTTTGTTTCCTCCTTGAATTGACAGTAGCAGGCGAATACTTCCTCTACATACGCTTTCTTAGGCGGCTTCGAGATTAAGCTCACAATGGGAACGATGACCAAGCCTGCCAGCATACAGAACACGCCGGCATTGATAGGGGACTGGAGCAGGGTAGGGAACATTTCTTTTACAAGCATATTCGCCAGCATCACCACGGTGGAGAACCCAAAGCAGACCCAAACGGATACAACAGATACCCGTTTCCAATACAGGCCGTACAGGAACGGTGCGAGGAACGCTCCGGCTAGTGCGCCCCAACTAACGCCCATTAGCTGAGCGATAAAGGTAACATTGGACTGGTACTGAATCATTGCGATCACCACGGAAATGAGGATAAACACTGCGACCAAAATCCGCATGATCAGCAGCTGTTTCTTTTCGCTGAGGTTCTTTATCACAGTACCCTTGATGAAGTCCAGTGTCAGCGTGGAGCTGGAGGCCAGCACCAGAGAGGACAAGGTGGACATGGATGCGGACAGCACTAAGACCACCACCACGGAGATGAGGAAGGGGGAAAGGTCCGACAGCATGGTGGGGATGATGGAGTCGTAGCCGTTGACGGCAATATCCAAACGGTGGGAGAACAGTCGTCCAAAGCCGCCCAGGAAGTAGCAACCACCTGCAACCACCAGTGCGAAGATGGTGGAAATGATCATGCCTTTGCTGATGGCCTTTTCGTCCTTGATGGCGTAGAATTTTTGCACCATCTGGGGAAGCCCCCAAGTGCCAAGACTGGTCAGCAGCACCACACTCAGCAGATTCACGGGATCCGGGCCGAACAGAGATGTGAACGCGCCGGGCTGCGTGGAAACAGCAGGATCAGTGACCTGAGAAAGATTTTGTATTGCTTCTGTCAGACCGCCTTGATTTGCAATAACGGCAACCACAACGGCAATAATGCCTGCCAGCATAATAATTCCCTGGATAAAATCATTGATGGCGGTTGCCATATAGCCGCCGACAATCACATAGATGGCGGTCAGCACGGCCATAACGATGACACAAACAGAGTAGTCAATATTGAAAGCCATACCGAACAGGCGACTCAGGCCGTTATACAGTGATGCGGTGTAGGGGATCAGGAAAATGAAAATGAGAACGGAAGCGGCTAGCTTCAACGCCTTGCTGTTGAATCGACCCTCGAAGAATTGGGGCATGGTGGCACTGTTTAAGTGCTGGGACATGACCCGTGTGCGGCGGCCAAGAATGGCCCAGGCAAGGAGTGAGCCGATGACGGCGTTGCCGATGCCAGACCAGGTGGAGGCAAGGCCATACTTCCAGCCAAACTGACCGGCATAGCCGACAAAAACTACTGCGGAGAAGTAAGAGGTTCCGTAGGCAAAGGCAGTCAGCCAGGGCCCAACGCTCCGTCCTCCGAGAACAAAGCCGTTTACGTCAGTTGAATGCTTGCGGCAGTAAATGCCAATACCAATCATACTGCCAAAGAAAACCACCAGCATGATGATCTTAATTGCCAGTTCCATATGTATTCCTTCTTTCTCATGCTGGAATCATCCTGTGATTTGAACCTCAACCAGGCGGCCGTGACAGTATTTTTCGCGAAGCACCGGCTTTTCGATTTTGCCGGTGGGATTACGCGGAACCATGTCGAAGAAAATCTTTTTGGGCCGCTTGTAACGGGGAAGTGCCTTGCAGAATTCGTTGATCTCTGCTTCGGTGCAAGTCTGGCCATCCACCAGTTCGATGATGGCGGCAGTGATCTCGCCCAGACGGGGATCAGGCAGGCCGATGACGGCCACGTCCTTGATCTTGGGGAATGCACGGAGGAAGTCCTCGATCTGCACGGGGTAGATATTTTCACCACCGGAGATGACCACATCTTTCTTTCTGTCTACCAGATAGATGAAACCGTCTTCGTCTTCCTTGGCCATGTCGCCGGTGAAGAGCCAGTCGCCCTTCAGTACTTCAGCGGTAGCCTCCGGATTCTTATAATAGCAGTCCATAACGCCGTGGCCCTTGACGATCAGTTCGCCCACTTCACCGGGCACAACGTCCTTGCCCTGCTCGTCCACGATCCTGGCTTCCCAGCCGTAGCCCGGTTTGCCGATGGCACCAACCTTGTGTGTATTTTCCACACCCAGGTGCACGCAGCCGGGGCCAATGGATTCAGACAGGCCGTAGTTGGTATCGTATTGATGATGGGGAAAGACATCCAGCCACCGGCGGATCAGACTGGGGGGAACGGGCTGAGCACCTACATGCATCAGCCGCCACTGGTCAAGCCGGTAATGGTCAAGCTGAACACGGCTTGCGCTGAGGGCATCCAGCAGGTCCTGTGCCCAGGGCACCAAAAGCCATACGATGGTGCAGCGCTCCTCGGTGACCGCCCGGAGGATCCACTCGGGCTTCACACCCCGAAGCAGAACCGCCTTGGAGCCGGACAGCAGAGAGCCGAACCAGTGCATTTTTGCGCCGGTATGATACAGGGGCGGGATGCAAAGGAATACATCCTCACGGGATTGGCTATGGTGGTGCTGCTCCGTCAGACAAGAGTGATACAGCGCACGGTGCTTGTGCAAAATCGCCTTAGGAAAACCGGTAGTGCCGGAAGAAAAGTAGATGGCAGCATCATCGTCCTCATTCAGCGCGATAGGAGGCGCGCTGGAGGAGCAGAAGTTTGTCAAGCTCATGCAGTCTTCCGCATATTGGGGAGCATCCTTGCCGACGAAAAACAGCATCTTGACGTTCTGGATGTCCTTGCAAATGGTGTCGATACGGCTTATAAACTCCGGGCCAAATACTAAAACTTCTACATCCGCCAAATCGAGACAGTACTTGATCTCATCGCTGGCATAACGGAAATTCATGGGAACGGCAATACAGCCTGCTTTCAGAATACCAAAGTAAATGGGAAGCCACTCCAAGCAGTTCATCAGCAAAATGGCCACCTTTGTGCCTTTTTTCACGCCCCGGCTCAGCAATAGATTTGCAAAGCGGTTTGCCTTGCGGTCAAAATCCTTCCAACTCATTTCCCGGCGGTAGGGGGCATCCTGGTCCGCGCTTTCAATCAGATTAAATTCCCACCAGGTCTCGGCCCGATCACGCTCTTCTGACGGATTGATTTCTACCAAGCTAATTTCCTGGCCGTAGAGCCGGGCATTTCTTTCCAACAAATCCGTAATGATCATACGATTCCTCCTCAATGAAAACAAAAAGCCCTCTGCTCAAAAGCAGAGGACAAGAAATTCCTGTGGTACCACCTCAGTTTACCGCAAACGCGGCCTCGCGGGCCCCAAATAGGGCCTCATGCTATATCGGGCATTCCCCGTCTTCGCCTACTATTGAAATCCTAAGCCTATGATTTTGATTTCGTTCAGCAAAGCCACTCCGAAAGGAATTCCACGCCCGACTCACGCTGCCTTGCACCAACCGGCAGCTCTCTGAGAGAGCCATTGGATGTGTACTGATTTTCATCATCGTGTTGTGCATATTAACGCAATTATTCTACCATTTCATGGATAATAAGTCAACCATTATTCCGAGAAAAAACTGGCGTTTTCAGCATTTTCAAATTCTGCGGAATTAACGCTTCCTTTTTTTGTAATTGCATGGTATAATTGCTGTATCCAATGTTCCAGATATTATGAGATATTATTCAACAGTAAGGAGAGATACCTATGAGTGTAGATATGACAAAATGGCAGGAGCTTGCCAAGCAGAATATCCACAACCGTCCTACCGGTGCGGGCCGGTTGGCTGGTAAGATCACCATCGTGACTGGCGCGGCACAGGGCTTCGGCAAGGGCATTGCTGAGGAGCTGTACAAGGAAGGTGCAACCATCGTCATCGCGGATATGAACCAGCCCCTGGCTGAGCAGGTTGCCGCTGAGATGGGCGAGCGCGCTTGTGCCATCGCCGTGAACGTTTCCGATGAAGAAAGCGTTGCAAATCTGGTCGCTCAGACTGTGGAGAAATTTGGCGGTTTGGATCTGATGGTCGCCAATGCAGGAGTTGTCCGTTCCGGCCCTCTTGCTACCTTTGAGAAGAAGGATATGGATTTTGTTACTTCCATCAACTACACCGGCCTGTTCCTTACCTGCAAATATGCCGCCATTATTATGGAAGCACAGCATGAGGCAGACCCCGAGGCCATGTTTGACATCATTGCCATGTCCTCCAAATCCGGCCTGGAGGGTTCCAACAAGAACTTTGCCTATGCAGGCTCCAAGTTCGGCGCCATCGGTCTGGTGCAGAGCTGGGCACTGGAGCTGTGTGCGTACAATATCAAGGTCAATGCCATTTGCCCCGGCAACTATCTGGATGGCCCCCTGTGGAGCGATCCCGTCCGTGGCCTGTTTGTGCAGTATCTGGAAGCTGGCAAGGTTCCCGGCGCTAAGACTGTGGATGATGTCCGCCGCTTCTATGAGGCCAAGGTTCCTATGAACCGCGGATGCCTGCCGCTGGACGTTGCCCGGGCTGTCATGTACTGCGTAGAGCAGAAGTATGAGACTGGTCAGGCCATCCCCGTTACCGGCGGCCAGGTTATGTTGAACTGAGGTAATACGAAGTGATTGATATCGCAATATTGAATAAACTGAACGCACCGTCCAAGGAAGAGCGGCTTGCAAATTTGGCTGAAGTGCTGAAAACCACTCAATTCCCGCCTATGGTGAGCCAGTACATCAATAATCACATCCATACCACCTATTCCTTCTCTCCTTATTCTCCTACAGCGGCTGTCTATGCGGCTCGGATGGAGGGGCTGTGCACCGCCGGTATCATCGACCATGACTCCATCTTTGGTGCGGAGGAATTTTTGGAAGCCGCAAGGATGGTAGGAATACCTGTTACCATTGGTATGGAGGCCCGGATTTCCATGGACGGCACCCGTTTGGAGGGTCGCCGCACCAATAACCCCGACCAAGTGGGTGTCAGCTACATGACCATCCAGGGTGTGCCCCATGATAAGATCAATATACTGACCGAGTTCTTTAAGCCTTATCAGGCTGCACGTCACGCCCGCAACCGGAAGATGATCGAGAAAATCAATGCGCTTCTGCCGGGTATCGCGCTGGACTACGACAAGGATGTGCTGCCTCTGTCCATGGCGAAAGAAAACGGCGGTGTGACAGAGCGTCATCTCATGTATGCCTTGGCCATCAAGCTGGTACAGCAGGTGGGCAAGGGCCAGGCAATGGTGGACAAACTGGCAGAAATGGGTCTGAAACTGTCCGAAAAGCAGACAAGTCAGATGATGGATACCCAGTACCCTTTCTATGAGTATGATTTGCTGGGTATTCTCAAGAGCGCATTTGTGCCTCAGATTTTCATTGATGCCACCGATGAATGCCCCAAACTGCCCGATATGGTTAAGCTGTGCAATGAGATAGATGCATTCCTGTGTTATGCCTACCTTGGCGATGTTGGTGACAGTGTCACCGGTGACAAGAAAGCACAGAAATTTGAGGACGACTATCTGGAGGATGTCTTTGAGTGTCTGAAAGAAGAGGGCGTGAAGTCCGTGACCTATATGCCCACCCGAAACACACCTGCACAGCTTGAGCGCCTGCGTGGTCTGTGTGACCAATATGGTATGTTCCAGATCTCCGGTGAGGATATCAACTCTCCCCGGCAGAGTTTCGTGATCAAGGCCATGGAAAACCCCATGTTCCAAAATCTCATTGATGCTACCTGGAAGCTAATTGAACACGAAAACAGATAAAGCAAAACGGCCATTGGCGGAAAGCCAATGGCCGTTATTCATTTACAGAACGCGGCGAGCGCCGAGATAAAGATTCATCCAGTAGTTACTGAACAGTTCCGCGATTACGATGCCCTTGCTGGCGGCAGAGTGGATAAACTTTCCGTCGCCAATGTACATACCCACATGGGAAACACCCTTACCACTGGTGTTAAAGAACACCAGATCACCAGGCTGAAGATCGGATTTGGATACTTTGCGTGTCAACTCATAGTACTGGGAACTGCTGGTTCTCGGAATACTGATTCCGTGTGCATTGAATACATACTGCACGAAGCCGCTGCAGTCAAAGCCCTTGGGGGTAGTGCCGCCCCATTTGTAGGGAACACCGATGTATTTCTTGGCGGTATTGATGATTTTAGATGCCAATGTAGAACCGGTGCTGCTCTGAAGTGCTTCCGCACTGGGCTTGATGCCGGTGGATACGCCACCCCGGAAGAACAGGGGAGAGTTGGAAGAATCCTGATTTTCATAGGGAATCTGCGTCAGATCCACATAATCGCTACGGATGTACCCGATGTGTTCACCAAAAATTACCTTGAACCACTGGTTGTTGATGCCGATGATATATGCCTTGTCGCCAATGTAGGCGGCAGTTAGAATCGGATAGCTGGTACTGGGGCCGCTGCGGACCTTGACGTTATTTCCGTTGATTTTGCCGTAGCCCAGCTCACCGTTTTCCCGGGTGTTGTAGTCCAGGTAATCCTGGTGCATGTAACCGATCTGCAGGTTATAATTAACTTTATACCAGCTGCCGGTCTTTCCCAGCACCACAGCCACATCATTGCCGGGTGCGTAATCCAGCGTCTTGCTGGAGGAAGATGCGCTACTGCGAAGCCGCAGAGAGGAAGCGGTTACAAATCCAATTCCGTTTTTTAAGTACCGGCTTGAGGCATTTGCCGTAGGTGCGGTAATACCTATTAAAATGAATAGCGCCAGCGCAAGGCTGGCGGCACGATGAATACGCTTCATACGTTGCCCTCCGTCTTACGAGAATGTTATTTGCCTGCTAAAGCACGCTCCAGCCAAACACAGCCAAAATCCAACGCTGTGTACAGGCCGTCCTTTTCGCCTTTCTTTACGATCCGATCGCGGCTCTTTGCTGCGGGATCAGTAAGTTGAAGCTGAACAGATACCTTGGTTGCCACATCCAGATCGCCGACCTTCTTGGTCTCTAGGATCTGAAGCATGATGATGTGGGAGTCCGCCATGGATCCGTAATAGATCAGATTGTCCTTCCGCATCAGCGGATGACCTTTGTAGGTGAGAACTTTACTTTCATCAGCCATTTCGGTTGCCTCCTGTAAACGATGATCAGATTGTAACACTTTGTAACCAAAATGTCAACACTTTTGAAACTGTTTCAATAAATTTCCAGTTTCGGGGTTTTGGATTTTGTAAGACGGAGGGGAGTATGAAGTTAAAAAAGGTTGAAAAACAAGAGGCTTTTGCCGTGGCAAAAGCCTCTTGGCGATGGATTAGGCAAGATACTGCCGCACCAATTCTTGTAACAATTCGTCGCGATCAAGCTTACAGATCATGCTCCGGGCATTGTTATAATTGGTGATATAGGTGGGATCCTCGGTCAAGAGATAGCCGACGATCTGATTAACGGGGTTGTAGCCCTTTTCCTGCAGGGCGTCGAACACCGTGCGCAGGATCCGGCGCATACTATCCCTGTCATCGCTGGGGACTGTAAATTTCTGTGTGCTTTGGTCCGTCATGATTTCGACCTCCTGATTGTGATAGTGGTATTATATCCCAAAAATAGCAAAGTGTAAAGACCTATACTGAATTTTTTTGTGAACAGATGTTTTAACGAAGGACTGCGCCCAGCTTTTCACTCAATGCAAAGAGAACCTTGGATATGACACCCTCGGAATCCGCATCGGTTAAAGTGCGGTCATCAGCACGAAGTGCTAGAGAGAAGGCCATACTCTTCTTGCCATCAGGAATGCCGGTGCCACGATAGATGTCAAATAGTTTAACATCCCGCAGAAGCTTTCCGGCAGAGCCATTGATCACATCCACCACGTCTGCAACGGTGACGGCCTCATCGCACAGGAAGGAAAGGTCGCGGTTGACGGTGGGATACTTGGGCAGCGGGGTGTAGGTTGCATCCGGTTTTTGCAGATTAAAGAGCTTGATGAAGTTGATTTCTGCGCAGTAAACATCGCCGTCAATGTCATAGTTTTGAGCAACTAGAGGATGGATTTGACCAATATAGCCCACATCCTCGCCACCGATGGTCACCTTGGCGCAACGGCCGGGGTGATAGGAAGGATTGTCCTTGACTGCGGTGTAGGTGGCTTTCTGAATGCGCAGACCATTGAAAATGGCTTCCAGCTCGCCCTTCAGGGTAAAGAAGGTTTCGTTTGCACCGTAAGAGCCCAGCACCAGCATTTTGGGTTCCTGGGGTAATGTCTGACCCTCCACGGGCAGATAAACCTTGGCCATCTCATAAAGCTTGGCAGATTTATTATGGTATGCGCTGTTTCGTGCCAAAATGTCCAACATAGAGGGTAGGGCAATGGTACGCATGATAGAAGTATCCTCACCCAGGGGGTTCTGAATCTTCAGTGCATTGCGCAAGGCAGAATCTTGGGGTAAGCGGATCTGATCGAAGATAGCAGGAGAGACGAAGGAATAGGTGATGATCTCGTTAAAGCCCAGGCTGCGGCACAGACTGCCTGCTTTGCTTTCCAGCAGCATCATGGGAGAGTAGCCGCCCTGAGTAGCCATCTTCAGTTCGATGGTGGGGATCTCGTTGTAACCGAAGGAACGGCCCACCTCCTCAGCGATATCTGCCATATGGCACAGATCGGGACGGAAAGAGGGAACGAGAATGTCGTCACCATCTACGGGAATCTCCAAATTGTTCAGATACCCCACCATATCTTCACGGGAAATGCTTGTTCCCAGCAGATTGTTGATCTTTTCCGGCTCTAATTTGACTGTTCTTGCCTCGGGAACATAGTTCAGAACATCAATGATGCCGTCCATCACATCGCCGCAGCCCAGCATTTCCACCAGTTCGCAGGCACGCTCCACAGCGGGGACGGTCGTCATGGGATCGATATTCTTCTCAAATTTACCGGAAGCATCGGTACGCATACCGAGAGACAGGGCGGTCTGACGGATGGAAGTGCCGTTGAAGTTGGCGGATTCGAAGACCACAGTTGTGGTGTCGTCCATGATTTCGGAGTTTTCACCGCACATAATACCGGCAAGGCCGATGGCGCGCTCGTCGTCAGCGATGACCAGCATACCGGCCTTCAGATTCCGTACATTGCCGTCCAAAGTGGTGAGAGTCTCACCCTCTTCTGCTTCACGCACCACGATCTTTCCGGAGGAAACATACCGGTAGTCGAAAGCGTGCATAGGCTGACCGTACTCCAGCATCACATAGTTGGTGATGTCAACAATATTATTGATGGGCCGCACACCGTTGGCACGCAGGCGCTGACGCAGCCACTTGGGAGAAGGGGCAATCTTTACATTGGTGACCATCCGGGAGGTGTAGCGGTTGCACAGCTCGGTGGCAGGTACTTCCACATCCAGTTTTTCATAGATAGAGCCGGCTGTAGAGCCCTTGACAACAGGTTCGTGGTGCTTCATGGGCAGGCCGAAAGCAGCAGCGGATTCCCGAGCCAGACCAATGATGGAGTAGCAGTCGGGGCGGTTGTTGGTGATCTCAAATTCCACGATGGTATCATCGTTGCCGATGACCTTGTTGATATCGTCGCCAACCTTGCAATCCTCGTCATTCAGAATCCAAATGCCATCAAGGATGGCGTTGGGATAGTCATTCAAAGTCAGCCCAAGTTCCTCAAGGCCACAGAGCATGCCGTTGGAAACTTCCCCACGGAGTTTACCCTTGGTGATGTGCACGCCGCCGGGCAGATAGGAATTGTGCAGAGCGGCAGGAACAAGGTCGCCTTGCTTCACATTCTGTGCGCCGGTGACGATTTGGACAGGCTCTTCGCCGCCCACATCCACCTGACAGACCCACATGTGGTCTGAGTTTTCGTGGCGGACAATGGAAACCACCTTGCCGACGATCACATTTTTGATCTCGGCATCCATGCGCTCCCATGTTTCCACTTTCTGACCGAAGATGGTCATGGTTTCTACATATTCTTTATCGGAGATGTGGGACAGATCCACGAACTCCTCGTTCAGCCATTTTCTGTTGAGTTTCATGTCTATCCCTCCTTAGAACTGATTCAGGAAACGAACATCGTTATCGAAGATCAAACGCAGGTCGGTGATCTTCAGGCGGCCCATGGCCATACGCTCCAGGCCCATGCCGAAGGCAAAGCCGGAGTATTTCTCGGGGTCAATGCCACAGCCGGACAATACCTTGGGGTGCACCATGCCGGCACCTAACAGTTCGATCCAGCCTTCGCCGTGGCAGGTGGAGCAAACAGCACCGTCTACCTCGCCTGTGCCGTGGCACTTGTGGCACTGCATATCCATTTCGCAGCTGGGCTCGGTGAAGGGGAAGTGGTGGGGACGGAAACGCATCACGGCATCCTGTCCGTAGATCTGCTTCATCACAGTGACCAGGGCGCTCTTCAGATTGCCCATGGTAATGTCCTCAGCAACCACCAAACCCTCGATCTGATGGAACATGGGGGAGTGGGTAGCATCGGCCTCGTCCTTGCGGTATACACGGCCGGGAGCGAGGATACAGATGGGGGGCTTTGCGTTTTCCATGACGCGGATCTGCATGGAGCTGGTCTGGGTACGCAGCAGAACGGAATCGTCGTCGGTAAAGTAGAATGTGTCGCTGCGGTCACGGGCAGGGTGACCCTCCTCGGTGTTCAGTTTGGTGAAGTTGTAGTCGGAAAGTTCCACTTCCGGACCGTCCACGATGGTGTAACCCATGCCCACAAACAGATCCTTGATCTGCTGCAGCACCTGGTTCATAGGATGCTCGTGACCCATTGCAACTTCGTCACCGGGGATGGTAACATCAATGGCTTCATCGGCTAGTTTCTGCTCCAGCACGGCGGCGTTAATGATGGCCTTGCGCTGCTCCAGCTTTGCCTCAATGTCGGCGCGGACAGCATTGGCGACCTGGCCCATAATGGGGCGTTCCTCGGGAGACAGCTTGCCCATCTGCTTCAAAACAGCAGTCAGCTCGCCCTTTTTACCTAAAAGGCTGACCCGGAGTTCTTCCAGCGCAGCGGGAGTTTCGGCATTTTCCAAAGCAGCCAAAGCCTGCACCCGGATATTTTCCAGTTGTTGTTTCATATCGTTTTCCTCCTAAAAGGTTGTATAAAAAATAAAACCCCTCATCCCACAATCGGGACGAAAGGCATTCCTTCCGCGGTACCACCCGCAATTCGCTCATAATAAGCGCAGCTTTTCGGCGCTGACACGCCACAGATCTGTAACGGGATCACCCGGCGCACCCTACTTATTTTTCAGGCGGCAGCTCATGGGAGAAGGCCCGGCATTGCACGCAAGCGGCTCTCACCATCCCGCTCTCGCTGAAAACGCAAACCAATACAAGGCAGCCCAATCTTTGCTTTTTGCATATAACAGATGTATATTAACATAATGAATCAAAAAATGCAAGAGGCAAAATTGCTTGATTTGCCTTTAGGGTTGGTGTATAATTCTGTTAGAGATACTTGAATTTGACAAAGGAGGACCATTTATGAAAACAACGACAGGACGTTGGATTTTCTTAACGCTATTCCTAATTGTTCCACTCCTTTATTTGTCGATGTATTTTCCGATTTGGAATGGCAAAGAACTATTACTTGCAAATTCGGGTAAACCGGGCATAATCTTGTTTGTTTTTCAATGCATATGCTTGGTGTTTGCGATTCTGTGTCTGTGCTTTGACAAGCTTAGGAACGGAGATAGCTGTCTATTGACTTTGATGACGGCTTTCTTTTTTATTGGTTCACTTGCGCTTACATTATTTGTTGGATACTTCTTTGTGTTAGAGTTGTTTGGCGTTCCATGGTTTCCTGCCCAACGATAAAACCACTTCCAATTTATTGAACAGAAAGAAACAGGAGGGGAATATGCAACTAACCCATCAAGATGTTTTGAATATTCTGCCGGATCGAAAGCCTGACAGCCACAAGGGCGATTACGGCAAGGTCCTGCTGCTGTGCGGAAGTGTTGGCTTTACCGGTGCGGCGGCACTGGCGGCCATGGGTGCATTGCGCAGCGGTGCGGGACTGGTCTATTTAGGCGTGCCGGAGAGTATCTATGCCATTGAAGCGGTGAAGCTGACGGAAGCCATCGTTTTCCCGTTGCCGGAGGAGGATGGAAAGCTGTCTGCAAAGGCAATTCCTGCCATCAGCAAGCAGATGAAAGGGATGGATGCGGTGCTGATCGGCTGCGGCCTGGGAATTTCCACAGGCACGATGGCTGTACTGGATGCAGTATTGCAGGAATTTATAGGCCCTGTTGTGGTGGATGCGGATGGGATTTCCATGCTTGCCACCTGCCCGGAATTGGTGAAAGAACGCCAATCTCCCACCGTTCTAACGCCCCATGAGGGAGAATTCTGCCGCTTGAATATTGCCGGCCAGGAAGAACGGCTGATAGGCGCGATGATTGCCGCAAAGGAACTGGGCTGTATCATTTTGCGCAAGGGTCACGAAACGGTTATTACCGACGGCAAGGATTATTACATCAATCCCACCGGCAATCCCGGCATGGCCGTTGGCGGCAGTGGGGATGTACTGGCTGGAATTCTGGTGAGCCTTTTAGGGCAGGGAATTGCCCCTTTGGAAGCATCTGCCTGCGCGGCGTGGCTTCATGGCGCAGCCGGTGACCGATGCGCGGAAAAAATGGGACAGTACGGAATGCTGCCCACTGATATGCTGCAGGAATTGCCGTTTCTGTTAAAATAAGTTCCTCACCCCGGGCATGTTTTGCCCGGGGATTCATATACTTGTACCATCAAAATGTAAAAGGCGGGATGGTATGAAGCGAATTGCGATACTGCTTCTTGTGGTGGTGCTGCTGTGCGGCTGCGCGGGAGATTCCGGGCAGATGGACAGAGCCCTGACCTTGCGGGGGAAAATCCAACAAAAGGAAGTTACTTTTGATGCTACAATCACAGCGGATTATGGTGATAAAGTCCATACGTTTGCCATGGAGTGCCATGGAGATATACAAGGAAATCTGAAATTTACCGTGAAAGAGCCGGAAAGCATTGCCGGAATTTCCGGTACAGTTGCCAAGGGCAGCGGAAAGCTGACCTTTGACGACAAAATACTGGCTTTCGATATCCTTGCGGACGATTTGATCTCTCCCGTCAGCGGCCCGTGGGTGTTACTGGAGACCCTGCGTAGCGGATATTTGACCTCTTGCTCTGAGGAAGGTGAGCTGCTTCGCGTGGCCATTGATGACAGCTATGAGAAAAATGCATTACATTTGGAAGTTTGGCTGGATAGTGAGGATATTCCCCAGCGGTGCGAAATTTACTGGCAGGGCCGCAGGCTCTTGTCGATTGATGTCAAAAACTTTACCTTTCTGTAACATTGAAAGGCTTTTCTCCATAGGATATTTCGGTAAGGCTACCGTATAATTTCTATGTGGCTGTGGGAGAATACTTCCAGATGCGTTACATAGGAAGTCCGGTAGCGCAGGAAAAATTCTTCGGAGAGTGAAGCACATGGATACCACGGTCAAGCGAGGAGATATTTTCTATGCCGATCTATCGCCGGTGGTGGGCAGCGAGCAAGGAGGAACACGGCCGGTTTTAATCGTTCAGAACGATACAGGAAACCGCCATTCTCCCACAGTCATCGCTGCCGCCATCACCAGTCAGACGGGAAAAGCCCGTTTGCCCACCCATATCAACATAGCCGGTGGAAGCGTAGGATTAAGCAAGGATTCGGTGATATTGCTGGAACAGGTCCGCACCATTGACAAACGCCGCCTGCGGGAGCATATGGGCCATTTGGACGACAACCATATGGCCATGGTGGATGATGCCATCGCAGTCAGCCTTGGCTTGCGCAATGGCTTAACATGAATAAATCCCCCTTTGCCGCATAGGTTTGTGGCAAAGGGGGTATCGTTTTGGAAGGGAATTATGATATTCTTCGCGGCGGGGAAAAGATCGGCAAAGCCGCGGTACGCCGGGAAGGGCTTTACTACCGCTTTCAGTGTTGCTGCGACCTTACAGGTGAAGTGATGTACCGATTGACCGTTACCTGTGGCGGGAAAACGGAGAATTTGGGGATTCCGGTGCCGGAGGGGGACTGCTTTCGTCTCAATGTTCGGCTGCCGGTGAGCAGATTTCTATCGAGCGAGCCGGTATTTCGGGCTGTACCCAAGCACGAGCCGTTACAACGGGGGATGTGGGTGCCCGTTTCTCCGGAAACACCCTTTGATTATATCTCAAGGCTGGAAAACGCAGTTATGGAGCGCAGGGGCGAGGAAGTGGGCATCCTTATTTCAGACGAAGCTCCACTGGACAGTGATCCGAGCCCAGTACATCCGCGTGAATAACGGAATCCTTGATAGACGTTTTCAGCCGATCTGACACTACAAAATAGTCGATACGCCAACCGGTGTTCCGCTCCCGGGATTTGAACATATAGCTCCACCATGTGTAAGCTTCTGTTTTATCAGGATACAGGTGGCGGAAAGAGTCTGTAAAGCCTGCTTCCAGCAGCTTGGTAAATGCCGCGCGCTCCTCATCGGAGAAGCCGGCATTGCCACGGTTGGAGGCAGGATTTTTTAGGTCAATCTCCTTATGAGCAACATTCAAATCGCCGCAGAGGATCACCGGTTTTTGGGCATCCAAACCCACCAAATAGTCCCGGAAGGCTTCTTCCCACTTCATGCGGTGGTCGATACGGGCCAACTCCCGCTGGGCATTGGGGGTGTAGCAGGTGACAAGATAAAAGTCCGGATATTCCAGGGTGATTGCACGGCCTTCGTTGTCCAGCGCTTGCACACTGATTCCGTAAGAAACAGAAAGGGGCTCGTGCTTTGCAAAAATGGCTGTACCGGAATAGCCTTTCTTTTCGGCATAGCACCAGTATTGCCGGTAATCGGGAAGCTCCAACTCAATTTGACCCTCCTGGAGCTAGGTTTCCTGCAGGCAGAAAAAGTCTGCATCGATTTGCTGGAAGAAGTCTAAAAAGCCTTTCTGCATACAGGCGCGCAGGCCATTTACATTCCATGATACAAAACGCATTTTGATACCTCTTGAGATTAGTTTTGAACTGTGCCGCTACTGTCGATGAGCAGATAGCTGTCCCGATTGAGCGTGACGAAATTCTGGCCATCCAGCTGCTTCGTGCTGGCGCTGATGATGACCTCCTGACAGCCGGTCATGGACATCACGGTTTGGGTCAGGCAGGTCAGTGCGATGGTCAGTTCCATGCCGGAAAAATCCGCGATCCGGTCGCTGAGCACGACCTTTGCAGTCAGCCCTTCCAATTTGAATTGGAGCAGCCTTACACCGTTAGGGAAGGTCTGTGCAAATCCCTCGCCGGGATCAGCTTTGAGATATTGATTCAGCAGATATGCATATTCCGCTTTATGTCCCGATGTGTGCATGTAGGTCTCGCAGATGACACCGTTAGAGGTGCCGTAGGTGGTCTTTTCTTTTTTATAAAAGACTGCAACGGAATCCTCCGGCGTTTTTTTCTCAGCAGTACAACCTAAAATGCCTGCAAGACAGCACAGAATAAGCAAAAAAGCTGCGATTCTTTTCATGTTTCATCCTCCTCGGGGTCGAAGACGGGGAAAGATACGGTAAAGGCAGAGCCTCGCGCCAAGGTGCTCTCCACCCGGATGGTGCCCTGGTTTCGTTCAACCTTATTGCGGACAATGGCAAGACCCAGTCCGCTGCCGCCGGTGGAACGGGAGCGGGCTTTATCCACCCGGTAGAACCGTTCAAACACATGGCCGAGTGCATCTTCGGGGATGCCAACGCCGGTATCTGCGACCTGCAAGATGGCATTGTCACCATCCCGGAAGGTGCGTACTGTCAGCCTGCCGCCGGGAAGATTGTACTTGATGCCGTTTTCCACAAGATTGAAGATGATCTGATACAGATCGTCCTCCAAAATCAGAATGGGGCAGTCCTCTCTGCAGTCCAGCTCCAGTTGAATGTTATTTTTCTCCATCAGACCGGTGAGCATGCGCACCACCCGGTCAACGGTGGGCTTCATGTAGGTAATCTCACAGTCGCCATCCTGCTGGCTCTCAATCCGGGAAAGGGAGAGAAGCTTTTGGGTCATACGGGTAAGGCGGTCTGCCTCACTGCCGATATCGGAAACGAATTCCCGTACAGTTTCCTGATCCATATCGTTCTGCAAAACGGAATCCGTCAGCAGCTTGATGGATGCCAAAGGTGTCTTCAGCTCATGGGAGGCATCGGACACAAATTGTGCCCGCTTATTTTCGGAAACCTGAAGCCGCTCCGTTAGCTGATTGAACTCATCGCCAAGGAAAGTCAGCTCGTCGTTACCGCCCATGACCACCCGGTGGGAGTAATCACCACCCCGGATGATGCGCATGGAAGAAAGCACTCGACGCAGACGCTTGGAAAAGCCGGTTGCAAAGAGTACAGAGAACAGAATGACCACCAATTCCAACACCAGTGTAATGGTAAAAATGTTCTGCTGCAGTGTTTGGATTACACCGCCCTGCTCGGCATCTGCTTCCATCATGTAAACGCAGCCCACAATGGTGCCGTAAGACACGATGGGTGTGGCCACCCGGGAGAGCATGATGCCATCGTGATACTCCCAGAAAAACACATCGTAGCCGGTAGCACCTTCCATTGCCTGTACCACTTCCGGCAGAAGCACATAGCTGCCCAAGGAAGAGTCCGCCACATAAGAATCATATAAAACCACGCCGGCATAGTCTGTTACCAACAGCCGTGTAACTCGCAGGCCCTCCATACTGCTGACAGCCTCGGAGACATTGGTCGTGTTGAGTACTTCCAGCTTGGCAATATCCGCTGCCGCCAACTGACATTTTTCCACCATGGAAGTTTCCTTGCTTTGGTAGAACAGCCGCTGACTGGTGCCGGAGCAATAAATGTTCAAAAACAGAAGCACCACGAAGGTGATGCAGACGTATATCAAGGCATAACGGAACTGCATGTTTCCGTATCTGCGCTTCGGTGTCTGATTACTTACGGAAGTAATAGCCAACGCCCCACTTCGTCATAATATAGTTGGGTTCAGCCGGATTGCTTTCCAGCTTTTCCCGCAGACGGCGGATATGAACGTCCACCGTTCGGATATCGCTTTTGTATTCGTATGCCCAAATGGTATCCAGCAGAGCTTCCCGGGAGTAGACCCGATTTGGATTGCGCATGAGGAATTCAATCACATCAAATTCCTTGGCTGTCAGATCCACCAATTCCCCGGACCGGTAAGCATTCCGGGCGTCCAGATCCAGGCAGATAGAGCCAATGGTAAGCAGCTTCGTTTCATCCTTCTGCGCCCCTGCGCCCGAACGTCGGAGCAGTGCCCGGATGCGGGCTTTTAACTCCAAAATATTGAAGGGCTTGGTCAAATAATCGTCAGCGCCGTTGTCAAAGCCCATTAGCTTATCCATATCGTCCGCCTTTGCGGTGAGCAGGATGATAGGGACGTTGGAAAACTCCCGGATCTTTGAGCAGGCAGTAAGACCGTCCATTTGGGGCATCATTACGTCCAAAATGATCAGATCGGGGGACTGGGACTGGGCAAGGGTCACGGCATCCATACCGTTAAAGCCCGTTATGACGTGATAGCCGTCATTTTGTAGATTAAATCGAATGCCTTTGACCAGCAATTCTTCGTCGTCCACAACTAAAATTTTCATGGTATCAGTCTCCTACTGTGATAGAGTCCTTGATGGCTTCAAAGCGTTTGGTGCCGATGCCTTCCACATTCATAATATCAGAAATGTCGGCAAAGGGGCCATTTGCGTTGCGGTAGTCAATAATCCGCTGGGCATATGTCTCACCAATGCCATCCAAGCAAGTCAGCTCGTAAAGCTGTGCGGTATTGATATTGATTTTACCGTTGCCTTGAGAAGCGGATGCAGGCGAACTGCTTGCAGAGGATGATGTCGTGTTCTGGGTTGCAGATGTTGCAGTTTGGGTAGAGAGTACCGATGTTTGAATACTGCTGCCGGTTAGGTTCCGTCCAAGATACATGCCGCCAAGGAAAGCAGCCAAAATCAGACAGGCGCAGGCGAGGATGGAAACAGGGGTATTTTTCATTTGAGGGCTCCTCCTGCATTGACGAACAAAATAAAAACTGATATAATATTTTCACTATTATACACGAATTTTTTCGGTCGGACAAGTCCGACGTTAAAATATAGAGGTAAAAATATGAAAAAAGTCCGCGTAATCAGTCTGTTTTTGGCATTTATCTTAACATTTTCCGGGCTCTGCACAACTGCCGTGGCCACGGACAGCAACCAGGCCGTAACCAGCGGCTGTCACAGCGTGGATGCCGCCATGACCCTCAGCGAGGAAGAAAAACTGGCGGATACCGCCAAAGCAGTGGTTTTGTATGAACTCAATAGTGACACCATGCTTTATACCCACAACCCGGACGGAAAGATTTATCCCACCAGCATGGTCAAACTGATGACGACGCTGGTTGCCATTGAAAACGGGGATTTGGATAATATGGTCACAGTGACCCGGTCTGTCTTGAATCAAGTGCCCATTGGTATCGTGGGCATAGATCTGAAGGCAGGAGAGGAAATTTCCTTGCGGGATCTTCTGTACGGTACCATGGTTGCTTCTGCCACAGACGCGTCTGTGGTGGCGGCAGCCCATGTGGGCGGCAGTGTGGAAGGCTTTTTGCAGATGATGAATGATAAGGCCGCCCAGCTGGGATGCAAAAATACCCATTACGGTAATGTGCACGGTCTGCACGATGAGGAAACCTACACAACTGCAAGAGATATTGCCCGTATCACCGAAGCGGCACTGGAAAATGAAGTTTTCCGTGAAATGTTCTGTACTGTTGAATATACGATGGCGGAAACGAATAAACACAAACAGCGCACCATCATCACCTCAAATAACATGATGAACCCTCAAAAACCCAAGTATTACGACAAGCGTGTCACCGGCGGCAGAACCGGCGCAACGGATCAGGGCGGCAGATGCCTGACCCTGACTGCGGTGAAGGACGGTATGGAGATCCTTTGCGTTTTGATGGGCGCAACACCTACGATGGCATCCAACGGCAGTATCGTCTCCTATGGCAGCTTTGAAGAAAGCAAGGTGCTTGTCGACTATGCCTTTGCCAATTTTGAATTCCGGCAGGTGTTCTTTGACGGCCAGTCATTAGCCCAGTATCCTGTGGACAATGGTGCAAGCCATGTGGTGACTCAGGCAGCTACCTCTGCCTCTACTGTTATGCCTGCTGAGGTGGATGAAAGTCAGCTCAAATGGGTGTATGCCGGTCAAAGCGATACCATCAGCGCTCCTGTGGCAAAAGGACAGAAGCTAGGAACGGCGCAGGTTTGGTACGGTGCAAAGTGCTTGGCGGAAACTGACATGGTAGCCATGAATGGTGTGGAAATATATCAAGCGCCGGTGATCCCTGAAAAACCGAATTCACAAAGTGGCAGCTGGGTGATGCTTCTGCTGGTGCTGGGGGGTTTGGTGGTTTTGGGCTTCCTTGCTGTGATTGGTCTACGGGTGTTGCGCATCATGAAGTACCAGCGCAGACAGAGAAGAAGGAGCCGCAGAAGATGATGGATTGGCAAGAATTAGAGCGTACCTGCAAGTCCTGTACTCAGTGTGGCCTGTGCGAGAACAGACACAAGGTAGTGTTCGGCGTGGGTAATCCACAGGCGGATATTATGCTTGTGGGTGAGGGTCCCGGTGAGCAGGAGGATTTACAGGGCGAGCCCTTTGTGGGTCGTGCCGGCCAGCTGCTGGACGATATGCTCAGCATCATCGATCTAGACAGAAAGAAAAACTGTTATATTGCAAATATTGTGAAATGCCGCCCACCTCAGAACCGGGATCCGTTGGAAGTGGAACAGGATGCCTGCATCGGATACTTACAGAATCAGATCGCGCTGGTGAAGCCGAAAATTATCGTTTGTCTTGGCCGAATTGCTGCTATGCGGCTGATCCGGGATGATTTCCGTATCACCCGTGAGCATGGCCAGTGGGTAGAAAAGGATGGTATTTGGATGACGGCCATTTATCACCCATCGGCATTGCTGCGTGATGTGACCAAACGCCCGGAAACATTTGAAGATCTGCTCGCAATCCGGGTGAAAATGCACAAGGTCAGCCATTGAGAAAAAGAAGTTGACAAGCTGCTGGAAAACCGATATAATAACCGAGCGAATTGCTAGTGTAGCACAGTCGGTAGTGCATCTCACTCGTAATGAGAAGGTCGCCTGTTCGAGTCAGGTCACTAGCTCCAACAAAAACTCCATCCCGGTTGGGATGGAGTTTTTGTGATTGCAGGGGACTGACTCGAACCATCTAAATGCAACAGTCCGGTGGACTGTTGCCGGCGAGGGCTGAAATGAATATATGAATGGCTAGGAGTGTATTGGCATGGTTCACTCATTCAAAAATATATTCTAAAAATGCAAAGGTATTTGAAGTGTTTTTGTAACTTTGGGTGATACCAAAGATCACATCACCCTGTGGGAATACGTAGGCATCAAACAGGCGGCTGGAATCAGGCAGCCGAATTCCCAGAGGGACAGCATCGCTGAGCCCCTCATCGCTGAGATAATATATTGGAAGCTCAAAAGTGTCCAGTTCGCTGGAAGTCAGTCGTTCCAGGGCCTCCTTCTCAACGTATACTAGATTGTCCTTCCAGTTTTCTAACTGCTCTGCAGTCATCACTGTGCTTAGATCGGTGAAGTAAGCAGAAAGAACAGGGTAGGTTTCCAAGTCTGTCACAATAAAGTCCAACTCGCCGGCTGCCATCTGCGCCATGATGGATTCCAGCACTGAAATGGAAGCCTCTGACAGTTCTGTAGGGGAATAGGAGTTGTTGGCAATAAGACGGAAATGATAGACATCACTGTCGATCTGTTGATGCTCCATAAACTCTTGCGCCAGATCTCCTGAGTAGGCTGAACGGGTCGTACCATTGAGAAGATAACCGGACAAAGCGACATCTTTTTGCGACAGCACATTACTGATCCAGCTTGCAGCGAAGGCGATCACGCAGACCACACCAAGGATAGCCGCCCAGTAGTAGGTGAAAATATATATGATTTTGTCTTTTAGGGGCTTGTCTTTCAGCTTGTTCCATTGCTCTTTGTGCGCTTCACGGGCAGTCAAGGATGTGTCACTCCAATCATAATGTATACGTTTATGATAAAATACATTATGGAAGATGTCAAATGAAAAAAGTGTGAATAACCGTACGGATGGCCACTCTTGCGTATTTTTGGGAATTGTGTTATGATAAGGCAAATGCTGAACTGAGGAGACATTTCATTGAAAACTTTGATGAAATTGATGAAGGGGTATGGCAAGGAAAGCGTTCTGGCACCGCTTTTCAAGATGCTGGAGGCAACCTTTGAGCTGCTGATCCCACTGGTGGTTGCGGCCATCGTGGACACCGGTATCGCCAATGCCGACCGGTCCTATATCATAAAAATGTGTATCGTCATGGTGGTACTGGGTATTGTCGGACTGATCTGTGCCATTGTCGCCCAATATTTTTCCGCAAAGGCTGCGGTGGGCGTGGCGGCGCGTCTGCGACACAATGTGATGGAGCGGGTGCTGGGTCTGAGCTATACACAAATCGACCGTGTGGGCTACTCTACCATTATTACCCGGATGACCTCGGACATCAATCAGGTGCAGACCGGTGTGAATCTGGCGTTGCGGCTGTTACTGCGTTCGCCCTTTGTGGTGTTTGGCGCGATGGTCATGGCCTTTACCATCGACTTTGACGCGGCGCTCGTCTTTGCCGGGGTGATCCCGGTGCTGTGTATTGTGGTGTTCGGTATTATGCTGATTACCATGCCCATGTACCGCAAGGTGCAGGAGGGGCTGGATAGAGTGACATCTGCTACCCGACAGAATCTCTCCGGTGTGCGGGTTCTGCGGGCATTCTGCAAGGAAGAAGACGAGGTACGCGCATATGCACAGTGCACCCAGGAGCTGACCCGCCGACAACAGGTGGCGGGTCGTATTTCGGGGCTGATGAATCCCGTAACCTTTGTGATCGTGAACCTTGCGGTGGTCGTGCTGATTAAGATTGGCGCAATGAAAGTCGACGGCGGTATTCTGACCCAGGGTATGATCATTGCCCTGTATAACTATATGTCCCAGATCCTTGTGGAGCTGATTAAAATGGCCAATCTGATCATCACCATGACCAAGGCAGCAGTTTGCGCCAATCGCATTGAATCCGTGCTGGAGACCCCTGTGGAATCCACCGCCGGAGAAAAGCCGCAAGCTTGCCGAGGCAAAGTGGAGTTTCGGAATGTCACCGCTACCTATGAGGGTGCGGCTGAGGCATCGTTGGAAAATATCAGCTTTACTGCCCTGCCTGGGCAGACCATTGGCATCATTGGTGGTACCGGTTCGGGTAAAACCACCCTTGTGAATTTGATCCCCGGATTCTATATCGCTTCTGCCGGACAGGTTTTGGTAGATGGCGTGGATGTCCGGCAGATGGATCAGCACGCGCTGCGGCAGAATATCGGAATCGTTCCCCAAAAGGCGGTGCTGTTCCACGGAACCATTCGTGAGAATCTGCTGTGGGGCAGGGAGGATGCCACGGATGAGCAGCTGTGGCAGGCGTTGGAAACTGCGCAAGCTGTGGATGTAGTGAAGGATAAAGAAGCCTCCTTGGATGGTGAAGTTGCTCAAGGTGGGACCAACTTTTCCGGCGGCCAGCGCCAGCGGTTGACCATTGCAAGGGCGTTGGTGCGCAAGCCATCCGTTTTGATCCTGGACGACAGTGCATCGGCCTTGGACTATGCCACCGATGCCGCTCTGCGGGGCGCAATCCGCAGCATGGAAAATCCACCGACTACCTTCATCGTTTCCCAGCGCGCCGCTTCTGTGCGCTTTGCAGACCAAATCTTGGTGCTGGATGACGGCGTTTTGGCAGGGCAGGGGACACATGAAGAATTGCTGGAAAACTGTACTGTTTACCGGGAGATCTACTACTCTCAGTTTCCCAAGGAGGTGGCAGACCATGCATAAAAAAACCACTGTCCTTGGAAAAGTCCTGTGGCGCCTTCGCCGGTATATTCCGGCAGTTGTTACTGCACTTGTGATGGCAACGGCCTATGTTGCCATGAGCCTGTACATCCCCATTTTGGTCGGCCGGGCAATCGACTGCATCGTAGATGCCGGGAAAGTGGATTTTGTGGCGATATCCGAAGAATTGTTTGCCATTGCGATCTGCGCCGGCATCGGCGGTCTGGCCCAGTGGCTGATGACGCTGATCAACAACCGCATTACTTATTCCGTCACCAGGGATATCCGCAATGAGGCGTTCCGGCATTTACAGATTCTGCCACTGAGTAATTTGGATACCTACCCCCAAGGCGACACCGTCAGTCGGGTGATCGCAGATGTGGATACCTTTGCTGATGGTCTGCTGATGGGCTTTACCCAGTTGTTTACCGGTGTGATGACCATTGTGGGAACGTTGGTGCTGATGCTCCTCATCAATTGGAAGATCGCCTTGGTGGTGATCGTGCTTACACCGCTTTCTTTGGTGGTGGCGGCGTTTATTGCCGGGCGTACGCATTCACTGTTTGCGTTGCAGGCAAAGACCCGTGGCGAACAAACGGCAATGATCGATGAAACTGTGGGACAGATCAAGGTGGTGCAAGCCTTTAACCGGGAAAATGCCACATTGGAAATCTTTGACGAAGTGAATGATCGCTTAGAAAAGGCATCCCTGCGGGCAATTTTCTACTCAAGTCTGACCAATCCCAGCACCCGCTTTGTCTATGCCCTGGTTTATGCCGGTGTTGCACTGGTTGGTTCGTTTATGGCGATGGGCGGTGGCATTTCTGTGGGCCACCTATCCAGCTTTTTGAGCTATGCTAATCAGTATACAAAGCCCTTTAATGAAATCTCCGGCGTGATTGCAGAACTGCAGAATGCCTTGGCCTGTGCAGGACGGGTATTTGACCTTATTGAAGCGCCTGCCCAGGATCCTGAACCGGAAGCACCGGAAATGCCAGACACTGTTCGCGGCGCCATGGAGATCAAGGATCTGACCTTCTCCTACACCCCGGAGAAGCCGCTGATCGAGGACTTCAATCTGTCTGTCAAACCCGGTCAGCGGGTGGCAATCGTCGGCCCCACCGGTTGCGGAAAGACCACATTTATCAATCTTCTCATGCGGTTTTATGACCCCCAGGAGGGCGAAATTGCGCTGGATGGTGTCAATACTGCCAACATGAATCGCAAGGATCTGCGCACCAGTATCGGCATGGTGCTCCAGGATACCTGGCTGAAGGTGGGAACTATCCGGGAGAATATCGCCATGGGTAAGCCCGATGCCACGGACGAGGAGATCATCCAGGCGGCCAAGAAGTCCCATGCACACAGTTTTATCAAGCGACTTCCCAAGGGATATGATACAGTCATCGGAGAATCCGGCGGAAGTCTTTCTCAGGGACAAAAGCAACTTTTGTGTATTGCCCGGGTGATGCTGTGTCTGCCGCCTATGCTGATTTTGGACGAAGCCACCTCATCCATTGATACCCGCACAGAAATGCGCATCCAAAAAGCCTTTGATACCATGATGGAGGGAAGAACTTCCTTTATCGTTGCCCATCGCCTTTCCACCATCCGGGAAGCGGATGTGATATTGGTGATGCGCGATGGAAAAATTGTGGAGCAGGGAAGACACGAGGCTCTTTTGAAGGCGGACGGATTTTACGCAAAACTCTATAACAGCCAGTTTGTAAAGGTGTAAAAATGCGGGGCAAGAATTGCCCCGCATTTCAAAAATAGGGGTTGACAAACCCTGTCAAATGTAGTATTATATGCAGGCTGACGGCAAAATCTGGAGAAGTCGCGTAGCTGGCCGAGCGCGCACGATTGGAAATCGTGTATACCCCAAAAGGGTATCGAGGGTTCAAATCCCTCCTTCTCCGCCATAAAAACACCCCCATCCAACCGGATGGGGGCTGTTTTTATAGTAGGGTTGATGAGTGGGATTTGAACCCACATAAATGTAACAGTCCGGTGGACTGTTGCCGGCGACGGCTAGACGGAGCCGACCCTTTATTTTGCATAGGCAAAATGCAAATCAAATCCCTCCTTCTCCGCCATAAAAACACCCCCATCCAACCGGATGGGGGCTGTTTTTCACTTTTCCTGATAAGATGCTTCCTTGCCGAAAAAAGCTCGCAGGGAGTTAAAGTACTTTTCAGGATCGATCGGGTAGGACAGGCCGTGGCCTGCACCGGGAACAGTCACGAGCATTTTGCGAGTGGGGCAAGCATCGTAATTGATTTTGCTCATTTCACAGGGCACAAAATCGTCATCTTCTCCGTGGAAGAAGATCACGGGAACTTTGCAATTCTTTAATGCCTCTTCGGGAGAAATTTCCTCCAAATCAAAGTGTCCATAAAGCCTTGCACCCAGTTTTACGAAGAAATAGCCGATGGTTACAGGCAGGTGCATTTGCTGGATGACCTTTTTGATAATATCCTTTGCACTGTTGTAACCGCAGTCGGCCAGCACACCAATGACATTTTGGGGCAGGTCACAGCCTGCGGCCATCAGCACCGTGGAAGCACCCATGGAAATACCGGTTAGAATGATTTTTACATCTGGACCAAAGTGCTTTACCATAAAATCCACCCAACAAAGGCAGTCTTTATGTTCTTTCATACCGAATGTAATCACATTGCCCTCACTGCGTTCACTGCACCGCTGATCGACGATGAGTGCGCTGCGTTGTAGAGCAAAGCACCGCTGAACACCACCGGAAAGGTCGCGTTGTGCGTTGCCCCGGTAGCCGTGAAACATCAATTCGATCGGCGCACCCTTTGCATATTCATAGTATTTTCCGTAGAGTTTCAGTCCATCAAATGTGGTGATACTAAACTGCTCATGGGGCAGTGCTTTTGTTTCTTCTGCCCATTTTTCCATACTTTCCCGGAAGGGCTCATAAATTTCTCCCTCTGGGATGGTGTCCAAATCAAGATGATCCGGGTCACGGTTAGGAACATAGAACGCCATGCGAAAACACACATACGCGATGATGAAAATAATCGCCAGGATACCAAGCAAAATCCACAATAAGTACATAGAATCATCTCCTTTTGCCATTATAGCACGATCACTCCAAGGGTTACAAGAGGGGATAAAGTAAATTTTGCTTGCTATTTCTGCAGTCATTGATTAAAATTGCGTAGGGGAGTGAGAAATATTGAATATTGAGGTTAATTATAAGAATAAGAACCGATATAACACTGCCAAACCGCCGATGCACCAAGCCTTCTTTTGGACGTGGCTGATTTGGTTTTTGTCAAAGATTATGCTCATCGGTAAGAAGTACAAGGTGGAAAAGATTAATATGGAGGGCTTGAAGCCGCCGTATATGCTCTTAAGCAACCATATGCACTTTATCGATTTTGAGCTCGCTGCCATGGCGACCTACCCGTACTCCGTGAGCAATGTTGTAAGTATCGACGGCTATGTGATCAAGTACTTCCTTTTGGAGTGGATCGGTGCAATCGCAACGCGGAAGTTTACAACGGATATTGCCTTAGTTAAGTCCATTCGCAAGGTTTTGAAGAGGGGAGATATCTTGGCAATGTATCCTGAAGCTCGGTATTCGCCCTGCGGTACCACCGCCTTTTTACCCGATTCACTGGGAAAACTGGTGCGCATGAACAAAGTGCCTGTTGTGGCAGTGGTGCATCACGGAAATCACCTTTATGCACCGTTCTGGAACTTCCGAAATAAGCGCAAGGTTCCGCTCCATACCACATTTGAGCAGATTCTGACAGCGGAGCAGATCGAGCAGATGTCCGTGGAAGAGATCAATGCGGCCATCAAAACTGCCTTACAGTACGACGATTACCTTTACCAAAAGGAAAACGGTATCAGAATCACCGAGCCTTTTCGCGCGGAAGGTCTACATAAGGTGCTGTATCAGTGCCCTCACTGTAAGGAAGAGTTCAAAATGGATTCAGCCGGTTCCGAGCTGTTTTGCACTGCCTGCGGCAAGCGGTGGAGGTGGAATGAGGACGGAAATCTTGAAGCCATCGACGGCGAGACGGAATTTGACCACATTCCGGATTGGTTTAACTGGGAACGTGAGCAGGTTAGAGAGCAGATTCAGAATGGAACATATTCCTATGATGACGAAGTGGATGTTTACTCACTGCCGCGGGTTTACCGCTATATTCCTCTCGGAAAAGCAAAGCTGACCCACGACTGCGAGAACGGCTTCGTCCTGCACGGTCATTACAGAGGACAGGACTATCATATCCAGCGTACTCCCGCGCAGACCAACAGCCTGCATGTGGAATACGATTTTGGCCCGCTGAAAAACCGTGATTTTTTAGATATCTCCACGGAGAACGATTCCTTCTATTGCCAGCCCAGCAAGCCCAATGTGATCACAAAGCTTGCGTTTGCAACAGAGGAGCTTTATCAGCGCAGTCAGAAAGCCTATCATATGAACTGAAAGGCCAAGAAATACACATCCTTGGATGGTTGCCGATTTTGTCGGAAATGATATCTGCCTGCAAAAATCAGACATTTTTCAAATATATTGCAGGAAACGAAGGTTGCGCTTTTCCTATTTATGCGATAGAATATTGTTAAGGCGGTGATAAGATGAGAGTTTTAGTTGCAATTGATTCATTTAAAGGAAGTTTGACATCCCTGCAAGCAGGAAATGCTGTGAAGGATGCAGTGTTGAAACTGGATCCGCAATCAGACGTGGACGTTCGTCCCATTGCTGATGGCGGCGAGGGAACCGTAGAGGCGCTGTGCACAGGTTTAGGCGGTGATCTCGTTGAAATTTCTGTCACAGGACCTTTGGGCACACCGGTCAAAGCGCAATATGGCCTCTTACCCGATGGAATTACCGCTGTGGTGGAAATGTCTGCCGCGGCCGGGATCACATTGATTTCCGCAGAAGAGAGAAATCCCTTGAAAACCACTACTTTTGGTGTGGGTGAGATAATAAAAGATGCCATCAGTCGTGGATGTCGCCACTTTATCGTTGGTATCGGCGGCAGCGCTACCAACGACGGCGGCGTAGGCATGCTCAGCGCTTTGGGATTCCGCTTTTTGGATGATAATGGATCATCGATTCCGTTGGGTGCGGAAGGGCTTGAGAAGCTGACATCAATTTCTACGGATGAGGCAATGCCTGAATTGAAGCAATGCACCTTCCGTATTGCCTGTGATGTAAAAAACCCTTTGTGCGGTGAAAACGGATGCAGTGCGGTGTATGGGCCGCAAAAGGGTGCGGATCAAGACATGATCCGTAAAATGGATGCCTGGCTTGCTGATTATGCCCGCCTTGCATCGGAGGTATCTGACAAAGCCGATGCCGAACACCCGGGTGTTGGCGCTGCAGGTGGTCTTGGTTTTGCGTTTTTGAGTTTTCTCAATGGCAAATTGGAATCCGGCATTCAGATCATTCTTGAAGAAACCAAGATCGAGCAATACATACGCAATGCAGACATTGTTGTAACGGGTGAGGGGAGACTGGACAGCCAAAGCGTTATGGGCAAAGCACCTGTTGGTATTGCAAAGCTTGCCAAGAAACATGGTAAGAAAGTGATTGCATTCTCCGGCTGTGTGACCGACGATGCTTCTGTATGCAATGAACATGGTATCGATGCGTTCTTTCCCATTATCCCCGGTGTTATCACTTTACAGGAAGCAATGGATACGGAAAATGCATACCGCAACCTGCAAAATACTGCTTATCAGGTGTTTCGTCTTATTCGCATGTAGGGTTACAAGCAAATCCCCAACCGTGTCGGTTGGGGATTTTTCTATGGAAATACTTGCACAATGACGGGTTTGGTGGTATAATATACAAAATTATTGTGGATAAGTATGGATAAGGAGCCGTTATGGGGGAACCGCAATACCGCCTGGAGGGAATCGTCCGCACCCGCAATGAGGGGATGGAGGACTTTGAAGGTCCGCTGGATGTTATTTTCCTGTTGCTCAGCAAAAATAAAATAGAGATCCAGGACGTGTCAATTACGGCCATTTTGGAGCAGTATCTTGCGTATTTGGACGAGATGAAGCGGCTGGATATGGAGATCGCCAGTGAGTTTATTACCATGGCATCTCATTTGATGCTCATTAAGACCAAGATGCTCCTGTCTGCCGCCGAACAGGCGGAGGCGGAGAGTGAACTGGATCTGCTGCGACAAAGTCTTATCGAGCGTCAGCGCAAAGAAGCCATTGAGCAGATCCGCATTGCCATCACCTGGCTGGAGCCGAGAAATGAGATCGGCAGATGTCTGTTTACAAAAGAGCCCGAACCACTGCGCAAGGAGCAGTCTTATCGCTATCAGCATGAGGTCAAGGATCTTTTGCTGGCGTTGGATGAGATTGCGGAACGGAATCAACAGCGCCTGCCGCCCCCGACGGTGAATTTCAAAGGTATCGTGGGTAAGGAGCGGTATCCTGTGACGAAAAAAGCTACGGAAGTAGTCAGAAGGCTGATCCTGCGGGGCGTGGAACGGCTGAAAAACCTGTTTAAGGGTAACAAAAGCCGTTCGGAAATTGTGGCAACTTTCCTGGCGGTGTTGGAACTGTGCAAGACGAATTCCGTCAATTTGGAAGATGATATTAACGGGGAAAACCCCAATGTCCGCCTGGTGGACGGTACAAATGTGAACGTAGAGGAGATGACCTGATGGAACAAACTGAACTGCAAAGAGCCATTGAGGCCATCCTTTTTGCCGCTGGTGAACGGATCGAGGTAAGTCGTCTTGCTATGGCGCTGGAAGCCGATCCGGCAGACATTGTTGCGGCGGCGGACAAGCTGATGGACAAACTGTCCTTTGAACGTCGGGGTATCCGCATTTTGAAATTGGAAAAAGGTTATCAGATGGTGTCTTCCGGTGAAATGGCAGATTTCGTCACCAAGGCGCTGGAGACCCGGAAACCCCCGAAACTGTCAGCATCTCAGTTGGAGACCCTGACCATCGTTGCCTACTATCAGCCAGCAACTAAGGCTATGATCGAGCAGATCAGAGGTGTGGATAGCTCTTATTCCATTACTGCGCTGATGAATAAAAAGCTGATCGAGGAAGCTGGACGTTTGAATGTGCCCGGCCGCCCGATCCAGTATAAAACAACCCCCGATTTTCTGCGTACCTTCGGTATCTCTTCTTTGGAGGAGTTGCCCTCTATTGAGAAAGTGAACTTTGGCGAGCCTGTTGAGACTATGGAGCAGACCCAGATCCAGGAGCCTGCTCAGGAGGAAGTTTAATGGGTTGGCTGATTCCTGTGGGCTTGCTGATCCTGTTGGGGTGTATGCCCCTGGGTGTCAGCGTGCTGTATCAAGCCGGCGGTCCTGTTGTGGAATTACTGACCGGCCCAATCCGCATTCCTTTGTATCCCCGGAAAAAGAATGTTAAGACCGAAAAGGCTGAAGCGGACAAGCCTGTAGAAACAACTACGCCATCAGAGGTTGCACAGACTACTGACTCCCAAGAGCAAAAAGGCGGCTTGTTTTCGGATTTTCTGCCACTTTTGAAAGTGGTGGGGGAATTTCTGATGGGATTTCGCAGAAAACTTCGGATCAAGCGGCTGGAAATGAACCTGTGTATGGCAGGCGGCGATCCCTGTGATCTTGCCATCAACTATGGCCGGGCCTGGGCGGCTGTGGGCAATATCATGCCCCAGTTGGAGCGGCTGTTTGTGATTCAAAAAAGGGATGTGCAGGTGCAGTGTGATTTTACACAGTCTCAAACAACCCTGTATTTTAGGGCTGACATCACCATTACCCTTGGCAGACTTTTGGGTTTGCTTCTGCGGTATGGATGGCGTGGCCTCAGGCAATATATTAAAATTACCAACAAACGAAAAGGTGGTGCTGTTAAATGAGTCAAAATGCTTCCAAAATGCTGGAAAGTGCAATTGCAAAAGTTCGTGAGATGGTGGATGTCAATTCCGTCATTGGTACACCCATCACTACAGCCGACGGTGTGACCATTATTCCCGTTTCCAAGGTCAGTGCAGGTTTTGGCGGCGGTGGATCGGATTTTGTGTCCAAAAATGCCAACAAACTGGACAATCATCCCTTTGGCGGCGGTGCAGGCGGCGGTGTCAGTGTAACACCTATCGCATTTTTGATCATCAAAGACGGTAATGTACGGATGATGCCCGTGGCAACACCAGCCAATACCACAGCAGATCGTCTGGTGGAAATGATCCCGGATACCTTGGATAAGGTTTCTGCTTTCATCGACTCTCACAGCAAGAAGAACGCAGAATAATTGTTCCATTCCGGGTCAAACTATCCCCGGGTGAGAAGAATGAAACGATTTTTTGCCGGGACGGCGGCTATTCTGGCCGCCGTCCTGTTTTTAAGTCTTCCGGTTGGCGCGATCTCAGCACAAAAGGCAATTTTGCTGGATGCTCAAACCGGGCGGGTGTTATATGAAAAGGATGCGGATAGCCGCAGTCTGATCGCTAGCACCACGAAGATCATGACCGCATTGATCGTATGCGAGCATTGCAACGTGCTGGACCGTGTGCAGATCCCTAAGGAAGCAGTTGGGATCGAGGGCTCATCTATGTATCTGAAAGAGGGCGAGGTTTTAAGCATACAGGAATTGCTGTATGGATTGATGCTCCGCTCCGGTAATGATGCGGCGGTGGCGCTGGCCATTTACTGCGGCGGCACTGTGGAAGGCTTTGCGGCCATGATGAACGATAAGGGCCGGCAGTTGGGATTGACGGGCACTCATTTTGAAAATCCCCATGGACTGGACAGTCCAAATCACTACTCTACGGCGAGGGACTTGGCATTGCTGACGGCCTATGCTATGAAAAATCCCGTTTTTAGTCAGACAGTGTCCAGTAAGTCTGTCCGGGTGGGCAACCGCACCATGCAGAACCACAACAAGCTGTTGTGGCGCGTGGAAGGTGCTGACGGCGTTAAGACCGGCTACACCAAGGCTGCTGGGCGTATTTTGGTTTCCAGTGCTACCCGGGATGGCCGACGTTTGATCTGTGTGACCATCAATGACGGAAACGATTGGGCGGATCACAGCACCTTGTTAGAAAAGGGCTTTTCCGGGTATTCGTTACAGCAGCTGATCCGATCCGGGGAATGCCTTGGATATGCTACTGTTTTTTCAGGAAAGGAAGAAAAGGTATCCCTTGTGTCTGCGGAGGATTTTTCCTTCCCGCTAGCAAAAGAGGAGCAAGCACAGATCGTCCTCTCCGGACCCGGCTTTGCCTATGCGCCGGTGGTTAAGGGAAAGACGGCGGGGTTTGCCTATATTTGCGTTGGAGATGCGGCAGTAGGAAAGGTAAAGCTTGTATACGGTGAAACAGTGGAACGTACCGCGCAGGCCAAGAAGCCTAGCTTTTGGCAGCGCTTATTTGGAGGCGGCGAATGAAGGAAAGATTGCAAAAAATCCTGTCTGCGAGGGGGATTGTTTCCCGGCGCAAGGCAGAGGAGTGGATTACAGCCGGGCGGGTACAGGTCAACGGCAGTATTGCAATACTAGGTGACAGTGCTGACCCGGATACGGATGAAATATTGCTGGACGGAAGACCGCTTCCGTCCATGCAGGCATATGTGTACATCATGCTCAATAAGCCCCGGGGCTATGTCACCACCCTTTCTGATGAAAAAGGCCGGCAAAATGTAGCCCAGTTGGTGGCAGATTGCGGTGTTCGGGTGTATCCCATCGGTCGACTGGATATGGATTCCGAGGGGCTTCTTTTGCTGACCAACGACGGAGCGTTTGCCAACAAACTCATGCACCCCAAGCACGAGGTGAAGAAAGTCTACGAAGTCACAGTGCGGGGGTATCACCCGGCTGCCCCTGTGCTTCTGCGCCGTCCCATTGAATTGGACGGATATCCCATCCGAGAACCGCAGGTGAAGCTGGTGCGTGCGGAAGGCGAGAAAGCAAAGCTGCAGGTGACCATCCACGAGGGCCGAAATCGGCAGGTGCGGCGAATGTGTGAGGCGGCAGGAATGACTGTTACACGGCTGCGGCGCATTCAAGAGGGGAATCTGTATTTAGGCAATCTTCCTGTGGGAAAATGGCGCAATTTAACAGAAGACGAAGTTGCAGGGCTGGAATAGCCCTGCAACTTGCATTTTCTGCAATTACTCTTGCAAAAACGCAAGAATTCTGCTATATTAATTGCATAAATTTTGTGAGGTGTTGAACATGCGCCAGGATATTCTTTCTATTTTGAAATCCAAGGAGTCCGCGTTCTCCAAAGGACAGCGCCGGATCGCTCAGTACATTTTGGAATCCTATGACAAGGCCGCTTTTATGACTGCCAATACCCTGGGTAAGACTGTGGGCATATCGGAATCCACTGTGGTTCGTTTTGCAGTGGAATTGGGATACGATGGATACCCCACTATGCAAAAGGCGTTGCAGGAGATGGTGGTAAATCGACTGACTGCGGCACAGCGTATTGAGGTGACCAATGACCGCATCGGTGATCAGAATGTTCTGTCTATGGTATTGCAATCCGACATGGAAAAACTGCGTCAAACAGGGGAGACGGTGGACACAGACGCCTTTGAAGCGGCTGTTAATGCTTTGCTGGGTGCAGAGCGGGTATACATTATCGGCGTGCGTTCTGCCGCTCCCTTGGCCGATTTTCTGGGATATTACCTGAACTATATGTTCCGAGATGTGCATATTCTTACTACATCCGGTGCAAGTGAAATGTTTGAGCAAATTGTGGGTGTGAACTCTAAGGATGCGGTGATTGCATTCAGCTTTCCGAGATATTCGGCGACCACGTTGAAAACCGCCCAGTATTGCCGCAGCACCGGTGCAACCGTTATTGGTGTGACGGACACAAAACTGTCCTCCTTGGGCCAGTGCAGTGACCATGTTTTGGTTGCGAAAAGTGACATGGTATCGTTGGTGGATTCTTTGGTTGCGCCCTTGAGTGTCGTCAATGCGTTGATTGTGGCCATCGCCGCCAAAAAGGAAAAGGAACTGTCCAAGACATTCCAGGAATTGGAGCATGTTTGGGCGGAGTATAATGTCTACGAAAAGCAGGAAGAAAACGGATGAAAGCTGATGTGATCGTGATAGGCGGCGGTCCTGCAGGGATATTTTCGGCCATCACCGCGGCACAGCGGGGGGGCAAGGTCCTCCTGTTGGAACGCAATGATCGCTTGGGAAAGAAATTGCTGATTACCGGCAAGGGCCGCTGCAACGTTACCAATGACTGCGATGTGCAGGAAGTCTTGCAGAATATCCCGCGAAATGGTCGATTTCTGTACAGTGCTATGGCCACATTCCCGCCCGCTTTTGCTAAGAAATTCTTTGAAGACCACGGATGTGCGCTGAAAACGGAACGGGGCAACCGGGTGTTTCCTGTGTCTGATAAGGCGATTTCTGTGCTGAGCTGCCTACAGGATGAACTGCGACGGTGTCATGTAACGGTCAGAACAGAGCGGGTTCGCAAGATTTTGACAGAATGCGGCGAGGTCTGCGGTGTGTCCACCGATGGAGGCATTTATGAAGCATCCCGGGTGATTTTGGCCACCGGTGGTTTGAGCTATCCAACTACAGGTTCTACCGGTGACGGTTACGAAATGGCTAAGGCGTTGGGACACACTATTGTTCCGGTTGAGGGCTCTTTGGTGCCTTTGGAGATTGCTGGACAAGATTGCCCGAAAATGCAGGGGCTGAGCCTGCGAAATGTGGGGGTCAAATTGGTAAACGAGAAGAATAAAGTACTGTACAAGGACTTTGGAGAGCTGCTGTTTACCCATTTTGGCGTATCCGGGCCTACGGTGCTGTCTGCCAGTGCGCACCTGAAAGGTAACTGTCGTTTGGTAATCGATTTGAAGCCTGCCCTGGATGAGGGAAAACTGGATACAAGAATCCTGCGGGATCTTGAAATGTATCAAAACCGCAGTATGGAAAATGCATTAACGGATCTGCTTCCAAGAAGTATGATTCCCGTGGTTTTGCGCAGACTGAGCATTGACCCAATGATGCAGGCCAACTCCTTGACCCGGCAGCAAAGACGGGCAATGGTAGAGCTTTTGAAGGCATTTTCTTTGGAGATCACGGAAAAACGCCCGGTTACGGAAGCAATCATCACTTCTGGTGGTGTGAAAGTGTCCGAGATCGATCCCAAAACCATGGAATCCAAATTGGTGCCCGGTCTGTATTTTGCGGGAGAGATCATCGACTGCGATGCCTATACCGGTGGCTTCAATCTCCAAATCGCTTGGGCGACTGCCTATGTGGCGGGGTTGGCGGCAGCTAAAATCCGTGATTGACAAATTCCGTATCTTATACTAAAATACTTGAAGAAACCCGATGCAATTTGGAGGGAAAGATTATGTACGAAAAACTGGTATCCTACGCAGCAAAGCAGTTGGAATTGGATCCTGCTGAGATCACTCCAGACAGCAGTTTTGAAAGTTTGGGCATCGATTCTCTGGACATCGTTGAGATGATCATGGATCTGGAGTCCGAACTGGGCGTAGAGCTGGACCTGGAGGAGCAGAAGATCGCTACTTTTGGCGAACTGGCTGCGTTTATCGATTCCAAGGTCAACTAATTGAACCAAATAGCCTTGTTATGGCTGACCGGCTTATAACAAGGTCGCACTAATCGGGGAGATAGCGGTGCCCTGTCGCCTGCAATCCGCTACAGCAGGGATGAATTCCCACACCCGGGCTTGTTTGCGTGCCGTCCGGCCTTCGCAAGTGGTGTTGACGAACCGGTCTTGCGCAACGGAATCCCGTGAACCATGTCAGGTGGGGAACCAAGCAGCATTAAGCGGATCTTTCCGTGTGCCGCGGGGTTGCCGGTTCTGAGCTGGCTACGTCGTTACCGGGTACACAGCAGGTTCAAATGTGGGTGTGCGATCTTGTTATAGGCCGGTCTTATTTTACATTCGAGAGGAGGGGACGCAATGTCTGCCTACCAAGCGTTATATCGTAAATACCGTCCCCAGACCTTTGATGATGTTTCCGGTCAGTTGGCGGTCACACAGACCCTGAAAACCCAACTGATGAGTGGCAAAATGAGCCACGCCTATCTGTTCACCGGTTCCCGGGGTACAGGTAAGACCAGTTGCGCCAAGATTTTGGCCAAAGCGGTCAACTGTCTGAATCCCCAGGACGGAAATCCCTGTAATTGCTGTGAGGCATGTCGTGCCATTGATTCCGGGGCATGTATGGATGTACTGGAGATCGATGCCGCTTCTAACAATGGCGTGGACAATGTCCGCGATCTCCGGGATGATGCTATTTACACGCCGTCTCAGGTGAAGATGCGTGTGTACATCATCGATGAGGTGCACATGCTGTCTATTTCGGCTTTCAATGCTTTGCTGAAAATCATTGAAGAGCCGCCGGAGCATCTGTTGTTTATTTTGGCTACCACGGAGCTGCATAAGGTTCCTGCCACTATTCTGTCCCGGTGTCAGCGATTCTCCTTCCGGCGGATCAGCCAGGAGGATATTGCGCAAAGGCTTCAGTACGTAGCCTATCAAGAGAATATTGATTTGGATGATTCAGCCGCGCGAGTACTTGCCCGGATGGCCGATGGCGGTATGCGCGACGGTCTGAGTTTACTTGATCAATGTGCTTCCGCCACGGTGGGAGAACTCACGGCCGAGCGGGTCTACGCCTGCTTGGGCATTGCCGGGGAACGCCGCGCTGCAGAACTCATGGGATATATTGCGGCCCACGATACAGCAAAGGCATTGGCTCTTTTGAACAAGCTCTATTCCGAAGGTAAGGAGATGGGCGCTCTTTTAGACGAACTGGCCTGTCTTGCCCGGGATCTCTTAGTGCTGAAAACCGCACCGGATGCGGGACTGACCATGTTGTCCGGCGTTGCATCGGATGCAGAAGCATCCGGCCTTGCAAAACAGCTTACCAGTGGAGAATTGGTGCAGATCATGGAGAGCTTGGAAACCACCATGACGGGATTTACCCGTAGCGCCAGCCGGCGGATGGATGCAGAGCTTTGTCTGATCCGCCTGTGCCAGCCGGAGCTGCAAATGGATGCGCAAAGCATCAACGCCCGACTGACCCGGTTGGAGGAGCAGCTGAAAAGTGGCACATTTGTAACTGCAGCGCCCGCTCCACAAGCCAAGACAGAAGACTCAGAAGAGAAACTGTCTCTTATGCCAGATAATACGGATGCACTGCCGGTGTTGGACGAGCCTACCACTCAACCACAAACTGTGGACAATACGCCCGTAGGCTTTTGGGCGGAGCTGGTGGTGGCGATTCGGCAGGAAATGAAGCCGCCGCTGGTGGGATTTTTTACCACCGGCGAGAATGCAACGATTCAAGGCGGACTTCAGGGCAATCAGGTTGTGCTGCGGTGCAATAATACCTTTATTCTGGATATGGTGAATAAACCCCAGGTTTTGGAGATGGTTGCAAGAAAGGCATCTGCCATTCTGGACCGAAGTGTGACCGCTAGGGCGGAGGACCAGTCTGCAAAACCTCAAACCAGCGAAAAATTGGAACGGCTGATGGATTTTGGTCGTGCCCACAGCAATATTGTGAACATCAAGGATCATTAAGGAGTCAATTATGGCAAAGAATAATTTTCGGGGCATGCCCGGCGGTATGAACCAGGCTGCTATGATGAAGCAGGCACAGAAGATGCAGCAGGAGCTGTTGCGGATGCAGGAAGAGCAGGAGAATAAAGTCCACACGGCTACCGCTGGTGGCGGTATGGTATCCGCTTCTGTCAATGGCAAGCATGAGGTGGTGGATCTGCAGATCAATCCCGAAGCGGTGGATCCTGATGATGTGGAAATGCTGCAGGATATGGTAATTGCCGCTGTGAATGAGGCCATGCGCGCCGCAGATGCAGAGGCTGCCAACAATATGTCCCGGCTCACTGGCGGACTGAACCTGGGAGGCCTGTTCTAATGCAGTATTTTCCCACCGCATTGCAGGAACTGGCTGACCAATTTGCCCGATTGCCTGGTATTGGCGGAAAAACTGCCCAGCGTCTTGCATTCCATGTGCTGGAACTGGACGATGGCGATGCCAAGGCGTTTGCTGATGCCATCCTTGCGGCAAAGCAGACTGTGCACACTTGCCCGGTGTGCCAGAATTTGACGGATCGGGAGGTTTGCCCCCTTTGCGATAACGAAATGCGCGACCGTAGCACCATTTGTGTGGTGGCTGAGCCCAAGGATGTGATTGCCATGGAGCGCAGCCGGGAGTTTAACGGACTGTACCATGTGCTGCACGGAGTGATCTCGCCCCTGAACCATGTGACGCAGGATGATATCCGCATAAAGGAGCTTTTGATGCGTGTGGCATCCGGGGAGGTTCGTGAGGTTATCATGGCCACAAACCCGGATACTGAGGGTGAAGCGACGGCCATGTACATCTCCCGTCTCCTGCGGCCTATGGAGGTCAAGGTGACCAGATTGGCCTACGGCGTGCCCGTGGGCAGCCAGTTGGAATATGCCGACGAGGTGACCCTCTCCCGGGCTCTGGAGGGCAGACAGGAAATATGAAAGAAGGCTGTGCATATGCACAGCCTTTTTGTTATACCTTATGCTCGCAGTAGATGCAGCGATAAATATTTGCTCTGGGGTCGGTGAGTTTGGCCAGATGGGGCAGTTCCTGCTCTACCTGGCAGATGCACTTGGGATTGGTGCAGATGCGGTCGGTCAAGTAGCCGCTGGTATCCACAGTCTGCCGTACAGGATTTCTCTCGGCCTCGTCCAGCAGCATGAGAATCAACGCCATGCGCATATATTTTCCGTTCAAAGCCTGACGGAAATAGGCCGCCCGGGGGTCGCTGTCCACCGCCACGCTGATCTCATTGACCCGGGGCAGGGGATGCAGAACGCACATATTCTCTTTGCCCATTGCCATCTTGGCAGGATCGAGGATGTAGCAGTTTTTCAGCCGCTCGTATTCTTCCGGGGAGTCAAAACGCTCCTGTTGGATTCGGGTCATGTACAGCACATCTAATTTGGGCATGGCGTCATCCAGGGACAATACCTCTTCATAGGGAATGCCGCAGCGTTCCAGCACATTGAATCGGATAAATCCGGGGATCTTTAATTCCGGGGGGGAGATCAGTACAAATTTAATGCCCTCGTAACGGGACATGGCTTCGATCAGAGAGTGGACTGTCCGTCCGTATTTCAGATCGCCGCAAAGACCAATGGTCAAGTTGTTCAGTCGGCCCATTTCCCGGGAAATGGTGAGAATGTCCGCCAAAGTCTGAGTGGGGTGATTGTGACCGCCATCACCGGCATTGATCACAGGAACGGTTGCATTGCGCGATGCAACATAGGGCGCACCCTCCCGGGGATGACGAATTGCCATGATGTCCGCATAGCAGGAAAGAATTTTGGCGGTATCCGCCATGCTTTCTCCCTTGGAGGCAGAAGAGGAACTTGCTTCGCTGAAGCCAAGTACACTGCCGCCCAGTTCCAACATCGCGGCTTCAAAACTCAGCCGGGTACGGGTAGAGGGCTCATAAAAGAGGGTGGCTAGTTTTTTATACCGGCATTTATCATGGTATTTCTCAGGATGAGCAATGATGTCTCTTGCGGTAGCAATCAGTGCGTCCAGTTCTTCCACTGAAAAATCCAGAATATTGATCAGACTTCTCATACCTTCGCTCCATTCACAGCCAAATAGTTCTTAATACGGGTAACATTTTCTTCGTTGTCAGGATCTTCTTCCAGGTATTCAATGATGTCATAGACATCAACCACAGAGTAGACTGGGAAGCCGAACTCGTCCTCGATCTCCTGCATAGCCCCCTTTTCGCCCTGGCCTTTCTCCTTGCGATCTACCATGACGAAAGTAGCGGCGACTTTGACACCCTCCAGGCGGCTCAGGATGGCCATGCTTTCGCGAATGGCAGTACCGGCAGTGATGACATCCTCCACGATGACCACTTCTTCGCCGGCCTGGGGCACATAACCTACAAATACGCCGCCTTCGCCATGATCTTTGGCTTCCTTGCGGTTAAAGAAGAAAGGAACATTCAGACCGTTCTTACTCAGCGCAACAGCGGCGGAAACGGCAATGGAAATGCCCTTATAGGCAGGTCCATAGAGAACAGCAGACTTCTTGCCAACCTTCTCAAAGTAGGCTTTGGCGTAAAATTCACCGAGTTTTGCGATTTCTTCACCGGTTTTGATCATGCCGGCGTTGATAAAATAGGGGATCTTGCGGCCGGATTTTGCGGTGAAGTCACCAAATTTCAGTACGCCTGCACCTTGCAGGAACTGGATAAATTCTCTCTTGTAGGCTTCCATATTCTTTCTCCTTAATCGCAAAATTCAGCAACGCAGCGCTCGTAAGCGGCCACAGGATCGGTAGCTGCAGTGATGGGACGGCCGACCACGATGTAGTCAGAACCGATGGCTTTGGCGGCGGCGGGGGTCATGACCCGCTTTTGGTCGCCCACATCTCCGTCAGCAAAACGCACGCCAGGCGTGATAGTAAGGAAACTTTTGCCGCATCGGTCGTGGACCTTGCCTGCTTCCAGGGGGGAGCAGACGATGCCGTCCAGGCCGGCATTTTTGGCGGTTTCTGCGTAGTGCATGACCACCTGGTCGATAGGGGCCTTGATCAGCAGATCCTTTTCCATGCTCTCCTGGTCGGTGGAGGTCAGCTGTGTGACAGCAATCAGCAGGGGACGGGTACCGTCCTCCCGGGTCAGACCTTCCAATGCAGCCTTCATCATGGCGGTAGTGCCGGCGGCGTGGAGGTTGCAGATGTCCACATCCAAATGGGACAGAACGGCCATAGCTTTCTTTACGGTGTTGGGAATGTCATGAAGCTTGAGATCCAGGAAGATTTTATGGCCGCGGGCCTTAATCTCCTGAACGATGCTGGGTCCTTCGGCATAGTAAAGCTCCATGCCGATCTTTACGAAAGGCTTTTTGCCCTGGAATTTGTCCAGGAATGCGAAGGTTGCCTCTGCGGAAGAAAAGTCGCAGGCTACGATTACGTCCTTACCCATTTTTAATGCCTCCTATGATGTCTTTCAGGTTTTCTATCTTATATTTTTCCATCACCCGGGGCAGATCCCGGATGATATCACGGCAAATGTAGGGATTGACCAGGTTGGCCGCACCAACTTCAACGGCCGTTGCGCCGGCCAGCATCATTTCAATCACGTTCTCTGCACTGCTGACACCGCCCATTCCAACGACGGGGATGCTTACCGCCTGTGCCACCTGGTAGACCATCCGTACCGCCACCGGGAAGATGGCCGGGCCGGTGAATCCCCCCATGGTGTTGGCGATGATGGGCTTACGGGTATTCAGATTGATGCGCATGCCCAGCATAGTGTTAATCAGACTGATGCCGTCTGCGCCTGCTTCTTCACAGGCCTTTGCAATAGAAACAATGTCCGTCACATTGGGGGAGAGCTTGATAATGACTGGCTTAGTGGTGACAGCCTTGACCGCTTTGGTCACTTCTGCCGCAGCCTGGGGAGATGTGCCAAAGCTCATGCCACCGCCGTGGACGTTGGGGCAGCTGATATTTACTTCCAGCCATCCGACTTGCGTTTGCTTGTCCAGTTTTTCACAGGTATAGGCATAATCCTCCACGGAAAATCCGGAGACATTGGCCATTACAGGCTTATGGAAGTACTGTTTCAGTTTCGGAAGTTCCTCAGCGATGACCTTTTCCACGCCGGGATTTTGCAGGCCAACAGCATTGATCATGCCTGCGGTGCATTCTGCGATCCGGGGGGTAGGATTGCCAAAACGGGGATCTTTGGTCGTACCTTTAAAGGAAAAAGTTCCCAGTTCGTTGATGTCATAAAGCTCTGCAAATTCATAGCCGTAGCCAAATGTGCCGGAGGCAGGGATCACAGGGTTGGAAAGTTCAATCCCGCACAGATTCACATTTAATCCCATAAGATCTCCTCCTTTTGCATCACAGGGCCCTCCTTGCAGATGCGCTTGTACCCGGTGAGAGTTTTGCAGGAGCATCCCATGCAAGCGCCAAAGCCGCATCCCATCCGCTCTTCAAAGCTCATCTGGCCGGAGGTGCGTGTTGCCTTATAAACGGCCTTCAGCATAGGCTCCGGGCCGCAGGTGTAGAAATAGGTGTAATGCTCCGGCAGGGCATCGGTGACGAAGCCCTTTTTGCCGTAAGAGCCATCCACAGTGGTTACCTGGACATGGCAACCTAAGGCTTCAAATTCTTTTTCGTAGAACACTTCGCTGACGGTATTGAAGCCAAGAATGACAGAAACGGGTTTGCCCTGTGCAATCAGTTTCTTTGCCAGATTGTACATAGGCGGGACACCTACACCCCCGCCTAACAGGACGGGAGCATTCCCGGACAGGGAAAGATCGTACCCGTTTCCCAGTCCGGTGAGAATGTCCAACTCCGTGCCGATAGGCGTTTTGGACATGGCTTCCGTACCTTTGCCCACCACCTTGTAGATGATGGTTAGGGTCTTTTCATCATAATCGCAGACGGAGATAGGCCGCCGGAGGAATAGTCCTTCCAGCTGGATGTTCACAAACTGGCCGGGGGCGGTAATGGCGGAGGTGTTTCCCTGAAGAACCATTTTATAGACAGTATCTGTCAGTGCTTCGTTGGACAGAATCTCAAAAAGACATTGCTTCATGGGTTACCCCCCTTAGGCATCAATGGTAGAAATGGTCAGTGTGGTTTCCTCCAACACATCCAGCAGTACTCGGACAGTATCCAAAGCGGTGAAAATAGTCACATTATGCTCCGTGGCGATTTGGCGGATCTGAAGTCCGTCGTCCTCGTTAGAGCCAGGATTCCGGGTGTTGATGACATAGGCAATGTGGCCCTGACGCAGGGCGTTGGGGATTTCCTCACTGCCGTCGCTGATTTTATTGAGCACATGCGTTTTTATGCCGTTTGCCTTCAAATAGTTTGCTGTGCCAGCGGTGGCTTCGATGTTGAAGCCCAGATTGTAGAAGCGGCGGATCAGAGGCAGAGCCTCTTCCTTATCCTTGTCAGCGATGGTGGCGAGGATTGTGCCGTAATTCTGCAGGTGCATGCCGGATGCCTGCAAGGCTTTATAAAGGGCACGGTTCATGGTCTTGTCGTAACCAATGGCTTCGCCGGTGGACTTCATTTCCGGGGACAGGTAAGCATCCAGTCCGCGGATCTTGTTGAAGGAGAAAACAGGAGCTTTTACATACCAGCGTTCCTTTTCCTCGGGATAGATGTCAAACAGGCCCAGTTCCTTCAGACTCTTGCCGAGAATCACCTCCGTCGCGATGTCTGCCAAGGAATAGCCGGTAGACTTACTGAGGAAGGGAACGGTACGGGAAGAACGAGGATTGACCTCAATAATGAACACATTATCGTCTTTGTCCACGATAAACTGGATGTTGTAAAGGCCAATAATGCCGATACCCAGGCCCAGTTTCTTGGCGTACTGCAAAATCGTACCCTTAACCTTGTTGGAGATGGAGAAGGAGGGGTAGACAGAGATGGAGTCACCGGAGTGAACACCGGTACGTTCCACCAGTTCCATGATGCCGGGAACGAACACATTGCGTCCGTCGCAAATGGCGTCAACCTCCACCTCGCGGCCTTCGATATACTTATCAACAAGCACAGGCTTGTCTTCGTCAATCTCAACAGCGGTCTTCAGATAGTGGCGCAGCTGCTTTTCATTGGCAACGATCTGCATGGCTCGGCCGCCCAGTACAAAGGAGGGTCGAACCAGTACAGGATAGCCAATTTCGGCTGCGGCTGTGATGCCGTCCTCAATCTTAGTGACGGCCTGACCCTTTGCTCGGGGGATGTCCAGTTCATTTAGCAGGTTCTCAAAAGCGTTACGGTCTTCGGCCTTGTCGATGGCGGCGCAGTCCGTGCCAATGATGGTCACGCCACGGTCCGTCAAAGGCTGTGCCAGGTTGATGGCGGTTTGTCCACCCAAGGATGCAATGACACCAATGGGCTTTTCAAACTCAATGATGTTCATCACGTCTTCCGGAGTCAGCGGCTCAAAGTACAGTTTGTCCGCAGTGGTGTAGTCAGTAGAAACCGTTTCCGGGTTATTGTTGATGATAATAGCCTCATAACCGGCTTTTTTGATGGTCATAACAGCGTGGACAGTAGAGTAGTCAAATTCTACGCCCTGACCGATGCGGATGGGGCCTGCGCCCAGCACAACGATTTTCTTCTTGTCTGTCAAGACAGAAGTGTTCTCGCCGGTATAAGAGGAGTAGAAGTAGGGGATATAGGCGCCTGTATGGCAAGTGTCTACCATTCTGAAAACGGGGAACAGCTTATTAGCCTTGCGGAATTTATAAACATCCAGCTCACTGCACTTCCACATACGGGCAACATACTTGTCGCTGAAGCCCATCTTCTTTGCAGCGGTGAGCACAGCCAGGTCGTTGACATGTGCCTTCAGATTTTCTTCCATGTCCACGATTCTCTGTATGGCTTCCAGGAAGTAGGGTGTAATTTGGGTAACCTCATGAACCTTATCGATGGTGACGCCACGTGCCAGTAGTTCCGCAATGGCGAAGATGTTATCAGAACGGAAATCTCCGATATAGCGGAGCAATTCGGCATCGGACATGTTGTCGAATTTGGCGTGGTAGATATGGTTGACGCCCACTTCCAGGGAGCGTGTGCCCTTCAGCAGAGCTTCTTCCAAGGTAGAACCGATACCCATGACCTCGCCGGTGGCCTTCATCTGTGTGCCCAACAGGTTGGGAGCAGAGGTGAACTTATCAAAGGGGAAACGGGGGAGCTTGGCGATCACATAGTCCAGCTGGGGCTCAAAAGCGGCGTTGGTGTTGGCAATCTTGATCTCTTCCAGAGTCATACCCACGGCAATTTTCGCAGTTACCTTTGCAATGGGATAGCCGGATGCTTTGGATGCCAATGCGGAAGAGCGGGAAACCCGGGGGTTGACCTCAATGAGGTAGTACTCAGAGGAGTTGGGATTCAACGCAAATTGCACATTACAGCCACCTTCAATCTTGAGCTCACGGATCAGCTTGATGGCAGACTCGTTCAACATCTTTTCGTCTTCGGGGCTGAGGGTCATGATGGGGGCGACCACCAGACTGTCGCCGGTGTGGACACCCACGGGATCGATATTTTCCATGCCACAGATGGTGATGGCGTGGTCGCTGCCGTCACGCATGACCTCGAATTCAATCTCCTTATAGCCTTTGACGGACTTTTCAACAAGTACTTGATGAACAGGCGACAGTTTGAAGGCGTTCAGACCCACCTCTATCAGTTCCTCTTCGCTGTAGGCAAAGCCACCACCTGTACCGCCCAAAGTAAAGGCAGGACGAAGCACCACGGGATAGCCAATTCGCTTTGCGGCCTCCTTTGCCTCCTCGATGGAGTAGGTGATCTCAGAAGGGATGACCGGCTCGCCGATGGATTGGCAAAGCTCCTTGAATAGCTCCCGATCTTCTGCACGCTCAATGGATGCGCTGGAAGTACCCAAAAGCTCTACGCGGCATTCCTTCAGAATGCCCTTCTTTTCCAGCTGCATGGCAAGATTCAGACCGGTCTGACCACCGATGCCGGGAACGATGGCGTCAGGGCGCTCGTAGCGGATGATCTTCGCCACATATTCCAAAGTCAGTGGTTCCATGTATACCTTATCCGCCACAGTGGTATCGGTCATGATGGTAGCGGGATTGGAGTTAACCAAAACTACCTCATAACCCTCTTCCCGCAGAGCGAGACATGCTTGAGTGCCAGCATAGTCAAATTCTGCGGCCTGACCGATGACGATAGGGCCGGAGCCGATGATCATGATTTTCTTAATATCTGTACGCTTTGCCATAAGGAAGCCTCCATAAATCTATTTCAAGTATTATTTGCTGTTTCTTACCTTTTCTAACCAAACCAGCTTGCCGTCGCATACGGTGGCCATACACTTGCCCCAAACCTTCCAGCCGGAGAAGGGGGTGGATTTGCCTTGCGACTGGAATTCTTCAGGGTCAATGAGGTAGCTTTGGCGCATATCCCAAATGGAGAAGTCCGTAGTCATAGGGATGCGGAAGCGCTTCCGGGGGTTGGTGACCAATAATTGCAGAAGCTTTTCCAAAGATATGATGTTTTCTTTCACCAAGTAGGTGTACAGCAGAGGAAATGCGGTTTCCAGACCCACGATGCCAAAACTGCTGCTGTCCAGCCCCTTACTCTTTTCTTCCTCAGAGTGAGGTGCATGGTCGGTGGCGATCATGTCAATGGTGCCGTCCTGGATGCCGGCAATCAGCGCCTCCCGGTCGGATTTGTCCCGAAGTGGGGGATTCATCTTGTAGCGGCCGTCTTCCTGCAGGTAAGAATCGTCCATGATCAGATAATGGGGGGCAGTCTCGCAGGTAACATTCAGGCCTTGCGACTTGGCCTTGCGGATCAGTTCCACAGATTCTTTGGTGGAGACGTGGCACACATGGTATGCACAGCCGATCTCTTTTACAAGAGCCAAATCACGCTCTACTTGCTTCCATTCACTCTCTGAGCTGATGCCCCGGTGATGGTTGTCCCGGGCGTAGTCACCGTCGTGGACGTAGCCGCCGTTTAACAGGGAATTGACCTCGCAATGGGCAACGATCATTTTATTCAGCTGTTTGGCCTGCTTCATGGCAGCGCGCATCATTTCGTCACGCTGCACGCCCCGTCCATCATCGGTAAAGCCGATGACCTGCTGAGCCATTGCCTTCATTTCGGAAAGCGTCTCGCCCTTTGAACCCATGGTGATGGAACCGTAGGGATAGATGTGGATCAGCCCGTCCTGTTTAATAAGGTCCAGCTGTTCTTTCAGATGTGCTTTGGTATCCGGAACGGGGTCCAGATTAGGCATGGTGCAGACCGCTGTGTATCCACCGTGAGCCGCTGCCAGAGATCCGGAGAAAATGGTCTCCTTATAAGAAAAGCCCGGCTCTCTGAAATGCACATGCACATCACAAAAGCCGGGAAAAACAGCGTATTCATCGGAATTAAAAGTACACAGGTCAACGGAAGAAAGACGGTCCAAAATAGAAACACGAACACTACTGCCACAGATGGCATCCAGCATTGTTGCGTTCTGATTCTGCATAGTCATACAAACTCCTTTCGCAGCGCGAATATGTAACTTTCTTTATCTGAGACATTATACCATGCCAAGCGCAACCTGTCAACAAAGGTTTCCTATAAAAAAGTCGCCGGAAAACCCGGCTACTTTTGGTTACATATCATAAATATTTATAATCAGATTTAGATTTCCTCACTCACGGCCAACAAGAGGATACCGATGATCACAACAGCGATAAAAGCGTAAGTTTTCCAGGAAAGCTTTTCTTTCAGGAAAATACGAGAAAGCAACAGGGAAACCACGCAAACAGAGGAAAGAATGGGCGCAGCAACGGCATCGACGCCACCGAGAGCATACACATATGTAAACTGGCCGGCGGTCTCAAATACGGCGGCAAGGATCTTGTCCTTGTGCTGAGGCACAGCACCAAATTTCACGCCCTTTGCCTTCATAAAGATAAACAAGCCCAGAGCAAACAGAGCAAAGGTCAGCTCGTAGCTGGTGTTGGCAACGTCTTCCAGAGTATCCGCGGTCACATCTACCAGGGGGGAATTGGCTACGTCTTCAATCAGGAAGAACGCGTCATCCAGGAATGTGCCAAAGGCATCCAGCAGGGCGTACACAAAGGGCATACAGAAGGCAATAATAGCCAGGGTTTTGCCGTACTTCTTTTTTCTGGGAGTTTCGCCGCGATTTTCCAGGAAGCTGACGCCCAAAACACCGACGGTAATGACAGCAATAGCGACCCAGGTCAGCCAGGAAATCTCTTCTTGCAGGAAAATGACGAACAGAAGCGTACAAATGACGCCTGCCGTATTCTCAATGGGGTCGGAAATGGATTCCTCCAGGAAGCGCATACCAAAGTAGGAAAAAGCCATGGAGATGATGTAGAACAGAGAAACGGGAAGATAGTGGATTATATTCATGGGGTTGTAGTTGATATCCTGCGTCAGCAGGGTGAAGATGGCGTGAGCACCCATGACGATACCAACCCAGACGCAGATTTTCAAATGAGAATATTTCTCGTTAGGCTGAGCGCCTTTTTTGTAAAACAGTTCTGCGGCACCCCAAAGTACAGCGGTAGCGATGGAAAAGAATAACCAAGACATAACAGTTTCCTCCTTATATTTTTACCAGTCCTGCATCTACCATTTTTTGCAGGCTCATCAAAATGCCAAGTTTGGCATGATGCCAAGTCAAGCCGCCCTGGAAATACACCGCATAGGGCGGGCGGATGGGGCCGTCAGCGGAAAGCTCGATGGACGAACCCTGAACGAATGCACCGGCGGCCATAATGACCTTGCTGTCATAACCGGGCATGTCCCCGGGAATGGGTGCAGCGTAGGAATCCACGGGCGCGGCTGCCTGGATGCCTTTACAGAAAGCGATCATGCCAGCCTCACTGCCCAGTTCCACTGCCTGAATGATGTCGTGGCGGCTTTCAGTGGCATTGGGAACGCAGTGGAAACCCAAAGGCTCATACAGATTTGCGGCAAAGATCGCGCCTTTTTCTGCGGCGGCGACTACGTTAGGTGCCAGGAAAAAGCCTTGATACAGGGAAGGCATCAGTCCCAGGTTTGCACCCACTTCCTGTCCCAGTCCGGGGGCAGAAAGGCGATATCCGCAACGGTCAATACAAGCCTGTGTACCGGCAATATAGCCGCCGATGGGAGCAAGTCCGCCGCCAGGGTTTTTGATCAGCGAGCCCACAGTCATGTCAGCTCCCACATCCGAAGGTTCAATGGTCTCCACAAATTCGCCATAGCAGTTATCCACCATCACCAGCACATCCGGCTTGACGGATTTGCAGAATGCGATCAGTTCGCCAATTTGCGTGACGGAGAAGGTGGGACGGGTTGCGTAGCCCTTGGAGCGCTGAATGGTGATGAGTTTTGTCTTTTTATTGATAGCCTTGCGGATGCCCTCATAGTCAAAAGTACCATCTTCCAGCAGATTTACTTGTCGATAGGTCACGCCATACTCTGCCAAAGAGCAGGGGCTGGGGGGAATGCCGATGACTTCCTGCAAAGTAGCGGAGGGAAGACCCACTGGGGAGAGCAGTTCATCCCCGGGCAACAAGTTTGCAGACAAGGCAACAGTCAGCGCATGTGTGCCGCAGGTGATTTGTGGGCGCACCAGTGCGGCTTCGGTGTGAAATACATCAGCATATACACGCTCTAAGGTGTCCCGGCCCATGTCGTCATAGCCGTAACCGGTGGTAGCGGCAAAGCAGGCGGCGCTGACCCGGTTTTTCTGCATGGCAGAGATCACCTTTGCCTGGTTGTATTCTGCAATTTGATCAATTTCGGTAAAGCGCTCTTCCAGTTTCTTAAGGGCGTTTTCTCCATAGTTGTAAACAGCATCGGAAATGCCCATGCCGTTGTAAAGTTCCAATAATGCGTCCATTTTTCTAGTCCTCGTTCTTTACAGTATTCAATAATTTGTCGGCAAGATCGTTCAGCGCTTCCGGACGGGAAACGATCAGCCCGGTATCGGATTCGCCCAAAATAAGAAGCGTGTCTCCGGGTTGAATTCCAAACAGTTCCCGGGCTTCTTTGGGGATCACGATCTGCCCACGGTCACCGACTTTCGCAGTGCCGAAGACCCGACGGGCATTGCTTTTGCCCAAAATGTGTTTACCAGCGGCCATAGCAGCCTCCTTTCACATTTTTCATACTTTTCATACCTTGAAATTATATAAAATTCCGCCCCGGTTGTCAATACCGGGACGGAAAAATCCAGAAATCAGTCGTTTCTTCGTCTGCCACCAAAGATCGCTAGCAATCGAACAAGTTGGGCAAGGGCAACAGCCGTGGCGGCTACATAGGTCATTGCGGCGGCGGTGAGGGTCTTGCGTGCGCCCCGCTGTTCGTCTTCTGAAAGAAGTTCTGCCGATTCGATGGCCTGCATGGCACGGCGGCTGGCGTTGAATTCCACGGGGAGCGTCACCAACTGGAACACCAAGGAAAGACCAAAACAGGCAATTCCGGCGTACACAAATCCGTAAGAAACCGTTTCGCCAAAACTGAACAGAATACCAAGCAAAATCAACGGCATGGCAAGTTTACTGCCAATATTGGTAATGGGAATGATGGCGGCCCGGAGCTTGATGGGGGCATAGTGCTGTGCGTACTGTACCGCATGGCCGGCCTCGTGACAGGCAACCCCGATTGCGGCAACAGAAGTGGAATCATGCACACTGTCAGAAAGGCGGATCACATTGGTTTTCGGATCAAAATGGTCTGTCAGATTACCACGCACGCGCTCAATGCGCACACCTGTTACGCCATTGGCCCGGAGAACACGCTCTGCGGCCTGCGCGCCGGTGATCCGTCGATAGGAATGTTTTTCGGAATAGCGCTTAAAAGTAGAATTGACATTGGCACTGGCGATCATGGCCAAAATCACGCAAGGCAACACCAGCACAATGTATGTCAGATCAAAACCGTAATAATATCCGAACATAGCAGTCTCCTTTACGTTTTACATAGTATCATTATACCCGCTTTGCGGGAAAAAGCAAGGTTAGATCATTGCATTTGCAATATAATTCTATTATACTGAAAGATATGGGAAACAGATGAATTTTTTGCAAATTTTAGTGAGTAAAATCCTTTTATCACGTGTTTTATGAGTAAAGAGGTGAAAAAGATGGCACGATCCGGCATGAAAATCGGTTTTCAGGACGGAATATCTTTGGAAACCATTATCCATACGTATTCAGACCCTCTGGTGCGATTTGCCTGCTGTTATGTGGCAAGTCCCGACATTGCGGAGGAACTGATGGAAGACGCATTGACAGATGTGCTGATCCGGGACAGAAGATTTGAAGATGAGGCCCATTTGAAAGCATATCTATACAAGGCCGTTCGCCATCGGTGTCTGAACTATTTACGCTTCCACAGGAAATTCGTTCCTATGGAAGATGTGGAAGGTGTGCTCTTTTCCGGGGATCTGGAAGAGGTTGTCATCAAAAAAGAGCGTGACCGGGCGGTGTTTGCCTGCTTGCAGGCACTGCCGTTGCAGTACCGCCAGGTTCTGACGCTTTGCTATTTTGATGGCTTTTCTGTTTCGGAAATCTGTGCCATTTTGTCCCGCTCGCCAAAGCAGGTGTATAATCTGCTGAGCCGGGCGAAGACCTCTTTAAAAACATCGCTTGAAAAGGTGGGAATCACTTATGAAGACATATGATGAAAGAATGGAGTCCGTGCAGAAGAAGCTGCAACGCAGACGGGCACAGTTTGCTGCCATAAAGACCACAGCCTGCTTGCTGTGTATTTGCCTGTTGGTTGGCGTGCTGATGCCCCATTTTCAGAAACCCGATGAGCTGGCTCAGTATAAGGAGAATGAATATTACAAAGTTATCGAAGCCATCAACCGGGACTTTCGCCGTACGGAAACCCATTGGGAATATTTGTGGGATGATATGTTCTGGGATGAGCTATTTTGGATTGATGAGGAATCCGGATCCAGATTGGAGGAAGATCTTGTGTACGCTCCCGGTGCGACACCGGATGCCGAAACAAGCGTCAATGGAAACACAAATTCCTCTGTGGAGATCACGGATCACCAGGTGGCCGGCGTGCTGGAGGGTGACCTGATCAAACGCAGCGAAACACATATTTTCTATCTGAATAACACCAATTTGGAGATTTACGAGATCAACGGCGAGGACACAAAGAAGATCAACACGGTCAACGTGGGCATGAATTGGAATTCGGATTCGGAAATGTATCTGTCCGCGGATGCAAGTCGCCTTACTGTGATTCTGTCCGGTTTTGACGCAATCTTCCGCGAGACCAAAAAGGAAAGCTATGTACAGGTGATTTCCCTGGATGTATCCGATCCCGTGAATGTGACAAAGGACGCATCCTTCTATCTCACCGGTGCGAAACAAACCTGCCGTTTGGTGGATGATCAACTGATGCTGATCAGCAGATTCTGCATTGATTATTATGCGGATTTTGATGACCCGGCAACTTTCCTGCCCCAGTATGGTACACCGGGTAATATGCAGTGTATCCCTGCGGACAGTATTGTAATTCCAGAAAGACTGAACGACCGCTATTACACGGTTGTGACCCTTTTGGACAATGACGATCTGTCTTTGTTGGATACCGGTGCGTTTATGTCCTACTCCGCGGAGCTTTATGTATCCAAAGAACGGATCTATGCCACCCGTAGTTATACCGGTGAAGAGAAGATCGACGATACCACTTCCATCACAAAGGCCATGACGGAAATCTCCTGCATGGGATATGATGAAAATGGTTTGACTTTGGCAGGCTCATTCAACGTAGAAGGCAGAGTAAAGAATCAGTACAGCATGGATGAGCATGAAGGTGTGTTCCGCATTGTTACCGGAACAACCCAACGGCAAACGATTACCCATGAAACGGGATATACCACCGTTCAGGTGGAGGAGCGGAATGCAAACCTAACCTGTTTCAAAGTCGGAACTTGGGAACAGCTGGCGCAGGTTGCCAAGTTTGCCCCGGATGGAGAAACCGTGGAATCCGTCCGCTTTGACGGAGATTATGCCTATGTTTGCACCGCAGTTGTAGTGACGCTTACCGACCCGGTGTTCTTCTTCGATATGACCGATATCAACAATATCACAGTCAAAGATACCGGCACTATCGATGGATATTCCAGTTCCCTGATCCAACTGAACGATGGATTCTTGCTGGGTATTGGCGTTGATGAAAACTGGAATATGAAGGTGGAGGTCTACACAGAGTCTTCTGACGGTGTCGTACCGGTATGTGAATATATCTACAATGGTACTTTTGCCAGCGAGTACAAGGCGTACTTCATTGATCGGGAGAATAACCGGTTCGGTATCCCAGTGGAGGACGGCTATTTGCTTCTGCAGTTTGACGGATATGAGCTGAGAGAAATTGCAAAGGCGGATGCCAATGGCTCTATGAACAGTACACGTGGTGTGATTATTGACCTTTTCCTGTATGTTTTCAGCCCCGGTGCATTTGATGTGGTCAAAATTGCCTGATAATGTGATATTGTCACAGAAGTCCTCCATAAAATGGGGTAAGATAAGGTCACAAAGCAAAAAGGAGGGCAAAAAGATGTCAGTTTTGAATATCACGAAAGAAAATTTTGAAAAAGAAGTTGTTAAGAGCGAAAAGGTCGTCCTGCTGGACTTCTTCGCCTCATGGTGCGGACCTTGCCGGATGGTCGGCCCGGTCATCGATGAGATCGCTGAGGAAAATGAGCACATCGTTGTAGGCAAGGTGGATGTGGATGCCCAAACGGAGCTCGCAACTCAGTTCCAGGTTTACAGCATCCCCACACTGGTGGTCATGAAGGATGGCAAGGTCTTAACCCAGGCTACCGGCGCAAAATCCAAGGCGCAGATTCTGGGAATGCTTCCGTAAATACTCTAAAGCCCACTGCGACCGCAGTGGGCTTTTTCTGTTACGGTGACAATATCACAGTAAACCTCCGATTCTTCGGGTATACTAAAGAAAAAAACAGGAGGCAAGGTTATGCATAGGGTATATGATGTTTTGGTGCTGGGCGGCGGGCCCGGTGGATATACGGCGGCAATGTATGCGGCCCGGGCAGGTTTGCAGGTGGCAGTTTTGGAACGGCTGGCAGCAGGTGGGCAGATGGCGTTGACCCACCAGGTAGATAACTACCCTGGATTCGATGAGGGTGTGGACGGCTTTGACTTAGGCATGCGGATGCAAAAAGGTGCAGAGCGCTTCGGCGCAGAAACCGTATTTGCGGATGTGCAGTCTGTGGAACTGCAGGGAAAAATTAAAAAACTGCATACGGATCAGGGTACTTTTTATGGACGCACGGTCATCCTCGCCACGGGTGCAAATCCCAGGAAACTGGGTCTTCCCATGGAGCAGGAACTGACAGGTAAGGGTGTGCACTACTGCGCCGCCTGTGACGGAATGTTCTACCGGGGCAAGACGGTGGTTTTGGTTGGGGGCGGCAATTCTGCCGTGGCGGATGCGCTGGTTTTGTCTCGTGTGGCGGAAAAGGTGATCCTTGTACACCGCAGGGATACCCTCCGGGCTTCTAAAATCTACCATGAGCCCCTACAGCAGGCCCAGAACCTGGAATTTAGATGGAACAGTGAAGTGACATCCCTTGCCCATGGCGACCGTGTAGAGGGCGTGGTGATCCATAGCAAGGCCACAGGGGAAAATGAGCAGATCACCTGTGATGGCGTTTTCGTCAGTATCGGCAGGACGCCGGCAACGGCACTTTTTGAAGGACAATTGGAGCTGGATGAAGCAGGCTACATTGTAGCAGGGGAGTCTACGGCTACGAATCTGCCCGGTGTGTATGCAGTTGGAGATGTGCGCACCAAGGCCGTTCGGCAAATCGTTACTGCCACGGCAGATGGGGCAGTAGCTGCCCATGAAATTGAAGAATATCTGGCAGTAGCCGTTGCGTAATGTCGGTTTTTGTGCTATAATAGCATCACTTTTTGGAAGAGGGTGAGGCTGTGCATTACGCGACCATCAAAAACTGCGATATTGCCAACGGCCCCGGTGTCCGGGTAAGCCTGTTCGTATCCGGCTGTACCCACCACTGCAAAGGCTGTTTCAATGAAGTTGCCTGGGATTTTGAATACGGCACACCCTTTACAGAGGAAACTATCCAGTCCATTTTGGATATGCTCCGCCCGGATTACATCAAAGGCTTGACCCTTTTGGGCGGAGAGCCATTTGAACCCCAAAACCAAGAGCCAATTTTGCAGTTGCTTCGCCGGATCAAAGGGGAAATGCCAGAAAAAAACATTTGGGCATTTTCCGGTTATCTGTTTGAAAAGATTATTTCAGGTTCGCTTGGTGATTGGCAAATTACAACAGAGTATCTCCGTTACCTGGATGTTTTGGTGGATGGCCCGTTTGTGGAAGAAAAGAAGAATTTGAATCTGCGGTTTCGCGGTTCGGAAAATCAGCGCCTGATCGATGTTCCTGCATCACTACAAGCAGGAAAAGTGATACTTTGGGAAGATAAGGGGATGCACATATGAGTTCTGTTGCAGTGAAAAAGGTAAGAAAAAATGCAATTTTGCCCACCTACGGCTCTCGTGACGCGGCAGGTGCGGATCTGTACGCCTGCTTGGATGAGCCGGTGACCATCGGCTCAGGAGAGACGGTGTTTATCCCCACAGGAATCGCCATGGAAGTCCCCAAGGGCTGTGCAGGACTTGTGTATGCCCGGAGCAGTTTAGGAGCAAAGCGCGGCCTTGCCCCAGCCAATAAGGTTGGCGTCATCGACAGCGACTATCGGGGAGAAATCTCCGTTGTCTTGCATAATCATAGCAAAGTACCGCAGAGTGTTGCCCCCGGTGAGCGCATCGCACAACTTGTGATCACGCCGGTACTGACACCCGCTTATGAAGAGGTAGAGGAACTGACGGATACCGACCGGGGAACCGGCGGCTTCGGCTCTACAGGAAAATAAGAAATCCGGGTCGTTTGACCCGGATTTTTTGTATCAGTAGAACAGCAGATCAGAATAGGTGGGATAAGGCCAGTAGGACTTATCGGTCAGTTGCTCCAAAAGGTCTGCATCTACACGCAGGCTTTCCATAGCAGGTACGATCATCTGACTCATGTAGTCCGCGGCGGCCTCGGTTTCAGAGGGGATGGCAGTCAGCTTGTCGGATAGATCCAGGGACTTATCGAACAGGCTGTCACAAGCGGCGCTGAGCCGCTTCACCAGGGATTGCTCTGCCTTGCAGGAGGCACCAATAGCGTTCTTGTCAATAATGGACTTCGTCAGATCTCGGCAGTAATGTAAAGCGGCTGGGAGGATCTGGTGCAGCGCCATATCCACACAGGTGCGCCCCTCAATGGCGATGACCTTCCGGTAAGACTGCATGTGGATCTCATAACGGGCCCGGAATTCGGATTCCGTGAAAATGCCTCGCTTTGTGACAAGATCGATGTTCTTTTGGGAAATATATGTGGGAAGTGACTGCGCTGTATTGTTATGATTACTTAGGCCGCGACGAGCGGCATCTTCTTTCCATTCCTCGGAGTAGCCGTTGCCGTTGAAGATGATCCTTTGATGTGCTGTGAAGGTATCGCAGACCAATTTCTGCAGAGCAGTATCAAAATCATCGGCGTTTTCCAAAATGTCCGCAAATTTGCCTAATTCTTCTGCCATAATGGTATTCAGAGCAATATTTGGACCGGCGATGGACTGGGATGAGCCCAGCATACGGAACTCGAATTTATTACCGGTGAATGCCAGGGGGGAGGTACGGTTGCGGTCAGTAGTATCCTTGGGGATGGAGGGCAGAACATCCACACCAATGCGCATCAGGCTCTTTTGAGGGTCGGTGTAGTTTGTTCCGTTGATGATGGAATTGACCACACCGGTCAGCTCATCACCCAAGAAGACGGAAATAATAGCAGGAGGTGCTTCGCTGACACCAAGACGATGGTCATTACCGGCATAGGCGACAGTGGAGCGCAGGAAATCCTGATATTCATCCACACCCTTAAGAAAGGCCGCAAGGAACACCAAAAACTGTGCGTTCTGCCGAGGGGTACTGCCGGGCTTAAAGAGATTTTTGCCAGAATCCGTGCAAAGAGACCAATTGTTGTGCTTGCCGGAGCCAGCAACACCTGCGAAGGGTTTTTCGTGGAGCAGGCACACTAAATCGTGCTTGGCGGCACACTTTTTCATGATCTCCATGATCAGCTGGTTGGAGTCACAGGCGTTGCCGGCATCGGAGTAAATGGGAGCAAGCTCGTGCTGACAGGGTGCGCCCTCGTTGTGCTTTGTTTTGGACAGAATGCCCAGCCGCCACAGCTGTTCATCCAAGTCCTTCATAAAGCTGGATACCCGTGTGCGGATGGTACCGAAATAATGGTCATCCAGTTCCTGCCCCTTAGGCGCAGATGCGCCGAACAGTGTACGGCCAGTCAGCCGCAGATCTAAACGCTGGGCATACAGCGACTTGGGAATGAGGAAATACTCCTGCTCCGGGCCGACGGAGACCTTGACACGCTGGGTCTCGGTATCACCGAACAGGCGCAAAATGCGCACTGCTTCCCGGGAGAGTTCATCCAGGGAGCGCAGGAGAGGGGTTTTCTTGTCCAATGCTTCTCCGGTGTAGGAGAAGAAACAGGTTGGTATATACAGACTGCCGTCTTTGACAAAGGCAAAGGCTGTGGGATCCCATGCGGTATATCCCCGGGCTTCAAAGGTGGCACGAAGACCGCCGGAGGGGAAGGAGCTGGCATCCGGTTCGCCGCGCACCAATTCACTGCCGGAAAAATCCATGATGACTCTTCCGTCTCCGGTGGGAACGATGAAGGAATCGTGTTTTTCGGCGGTAATGCCGGTCATGGGCTGGAACCAGTGGGTGTAATGGGTCGCACCCTTTTCTGTTGCCCAAATTTTCATTGCCTCCGCAATCTTGTTTGCTACCTCCAGAGGAAGAGGGGAACCACTGCAGATACACTGCTTCCATGCGTTATAGGTTTCGGGTTCCAGGCGCTGCTGCATGGTTGCTTCATTAAATACATCGGTGCCGAATATTTCGGGTACGTTGATGATATGACTCATATGAACGCATCCTTTCAAAAAAACTTTGCCTTAATTTTAGGACATATTCCCGAAAAAAGCAAGGACTATTTGTGGAATGTTGCTAGATTGGTTGAAAGTACCAGTAAAAAAGTGTGTACTATCCCAAAATGCAAAACCAATATGAAATTTTTCGGGTTTCATATTGCATTTTTATACAAGATAACATATAATATGTCAAGTAAACGCGGATTTATTGGGAAGGGATGATGGAAATGAGTGCTTATGCTTGCAGAAATTATGACGAACTGCGCAATGAAGCCCAGGAGATGATTGCTCGGTTTTCAGGCTTAAAAGAGAAGAATCTGAAGTTGGATATGTCCCGGGGTAAACCCAGCAAGGTCCAGTTGGATCTGGTCAGCGACTTGCTGACGGTGCTCAACAACACAGAAGATTGCCTGGTAGACGGCATCGATTGCCGTAACTATGGCGACCTGGCAGGGCTGCAATGCGCCCGGGAGTTTTGGGCGGATGTGTTGGGGTGCAAACCCTCTCAGACTTTTGTGGGCGGCAACGCCAGTCTCAGCCTTATGCACGATCTGATCGCCCGCGCCTACACCCACGGTTTGGTGGATTCCCCCCGGCCTTGGTGCAAGGAAGAAAAACTGAAGTTCCTGTGCCCTGTGCCCGGTTATGACCGCCACTTCCGAATTACGGAAATCTATGGCTTTGAAATGATTCCCGTTCCTATGACCCCGGATGGTCCGGATATGGATATGATCGAAGAACTGATCCGGGATCCTGCTGTTAAGGGTATTTGGTGCGTTCCCAAATATTCCAATCCCCAGGGCTATGTTTATTCGGATTTTACCGTTCAGCGTTTTGCAAACCTGAAGCCGGCGGCTCCGGATTTTGTGATCATGTGGGATAATGCCTACTGTATCCACGAATTTGAGGGCGAATTTATACCCTTCCAGGATATCATTTCCCTGTGCGCCCAGGCTGGCCGACCGAATATGGTCTATGAGTTTGCGTCGACCTCTAAAATTACCTTTCCCGGTGCGGGCATTTCCGTGATCGCATCTTCCGAGGAGAATATTGCATACTGGAGTAAACTGGCCGGTGTGCAGAATATTTCTTATGACAAGATCAACCAACTGCGTCATGTAATGTATCTGAAGGATAAGACTACCATCCTGGCGCTGATGAAACGCCATGCTGAGATCCTGCAGCCCAAATTCCACATGGTGCTGAAAATGCTCCGCAAGGAACTAACCAATAAGGGCATTGCCCACTGGCATCATCCTTTGGGCGGTTACTTTGTTTGTGTCGCTGCCATGCCCGGCACAGCGAAGCGCACTTGGGAACTGTGCAGACAGTTGGGTGTGACCCTGACCAATGCCGGTGCCACCCATCCTTACAGCGTAGACCCGGAAGATTCCATGATCCGTATTGCGCCCAGTTATCCGCCCATCGAGGAACTGGAGGCGGCAATGGAAGTGTTCTGCGTTTGCCTGAAGATCGCCGCACTTGAAAAATACCTGGATGAGAAATTGGTATGAGAAAGGTACTTGAAAAATATTGGGATGTTTTGACTTATCTGTTTTTCGGCGTGCTGACCACGGTAGTCAATTATCTCGTTTATTTGCCTTGCTACAATTTGCTTCATTGGAGTGCAGGACTGAGCAATGTGCTTGCCTGGATCGTAGCAGTTGCCTTTGCATTTCTGACCAACAAGCCCTTTGTTTTCAAGAGTCGTGATTGGTCCTGGGATGTGGTATGGCCGGAACTGACGAAATTTGTCGGTTGCCGCATTGGCTCCGGCGTGCTGGAAACAGCCATTTTGTTGGTAACAGTAGACTGGCTCTGCTGGAACGGTAATGTCTGGAAACTCACTACTGCCGCATTGGTGATCGTTTTGAACTATATCGGTAGTAAATTCCTGGTTTTCAACAAGAAAAAATGAGAAAAACGGCTGGTGCACTTTTTCGTGCAACAGCCGTTTTGCTTAACCGTATTTTTCTTGCAGATAGAGGATCGCCTGGCGGTAACCGTCAATTCCCTGACCTTTGACGGTTTTTTCACAATATAGACCGGGGTAGGAGATCTGCCGGAACGCTTCCCGTGAATCCACATCGGAAATGTGCACCTCTACAGCTGGGATACTGACTGCTTTTAGCGCATCCAAAATGGCAACGGAAGTATGGGTATATGCGGCAGGATTGATGACGATGCCGTCATACGCGCCATAAGCTGCCTGAATGGTATCCACGATCGCGCCCTCGTGATTGGACTGAAAGTGGTGGATTTGTATGCCTGTATCCTTGGCAATCTGTTCAATCAAAGCAAGCAGGTCGGTATAGGTATTCTTGCCGTAAATATTCGGCTCCCGGATACCCAGCATATTGATATTTGGGCCGTTGATGACTAAGATCTTCATGCTTGTTCCTCCCAAATGGATAGGATTTGATTTGCGGCGTTCTCCGGCGCACCATTGTTATCGATATGATGATCTGCAAAGCGCTCGTAAAGAGGTTTCCGTGTGCGATACAGCTCTTCCGGTGCTGTCGACTGAGAAAGGGGTCGGCCATCGGTGGGTAATTGGGAAACTTCCCGTTCTACCCAGAAAATCGTTCCGTTTTGATGGAGCAGGGGATAGTTCCCTTCTTTTGTGACACAGCCGCCGCCGGTGGCGATGACCAGGCCGGAACATTTGCCGATCTGTCCGAGAACAAGTGTTTCCAAAGCTCGGAAACCGGCTTCACCTTGCGTGGAAAAGATCTTGGGGATTGAGCATCCTGCTTTTTCGATTATCAAAGCATCGGCATCGATAAATTCCTTGCCCAGTCGCTCGGCAACCATGCGTCCGACTGTGGATTTTCCCGAACCGGGCATACCAATCAGAATGATATTCTCCATCTGTTTTTTAAGCAATGTGTGGATTTCGCTGATCTTTTTATCCGCAATGGGCTTGCCTGTGAACCATTCAGCAGATTCCTTTGCCTGTGCAACCAGCATCAAAAGTCCGTTCATGGCAACAATCCCTCGCCTTTCTGCATCCAACAGCAGTTGGGTGCGAGCGGGATTATAGATCACATCCAGCACGCCTTCAAGCCGTGGAAAAACATCTAAACACAATGGTGTAGCGAGGTTGTTGGGATACATACCCACAGGTGTGGTATTGACGATCACAGAAGCATCTGCGTGCAGCTCCAGATTGGAGTAATTGTTCTCCCCTGAACGGGAAATGGTCACCACCTTTGCGCCGTGATCCTGCAAAACTGCAACCGCAGTTTTGGAAGCGCCGCCGCTGCCCAATACCAAAATCTTTTTGCCGTCGACAAGCAAACCACTGCAGCAAAGCATGGTTTCAAAGCCAAAATAGTCCGTATTGTGGCCGATGATCTTTCCATCTAAACGCCGAACAATGGTATTCACCGCGCCCAATCGCTGGGCAACCGGGGATAATTCGTCACAGTAGGGGATGACGCTGCTTTTGTAGGGAATGGTAACATTAAATCCGTTAAAATCGCTGTTTTTAACAAAATTAGAAAGCTCTTCTGCACTTTTCTCCAGTAAAACATAGGAGTAATCCCCAAGCAGACTGTGAATCTGCGGAGAATAACTGTGCCCTAGCTTGGCACCCAACAGTCCGCATTTCATCACACGACCTCACAGTAACTGCCCAAATAGGTGAACTCCTCGCACAGCTCGTCCAGTTCGCAGATCAGTTGGACGAATTCCTCTGAATAGATGGATGTTTCCAAATCAAAGTAGAACATGAACTCAAAATCCCGGTCGGGAAGAGGACGGGATTCCAGTTTTGTCACATTGATGCCTAAGGCGTAGAAGCGTGCCAGTACCCGATAAAGCGCACCGGGGCGGTGATTGAGGATCATCATAATGCTGGTTTTGTCAGATCCGGGATAAACCTCAAGGTTTTTGCTGATGCAGATGAACCGGGTGCGGTTATTGCCCTCATCCTGAATCGATGTTGCCAGACTGACAAGACCGTACAGTTCCATGCAGCTGCGGCTGGAGATGGCGGCAACATCCGTACGGCCGGAGGATGCAACCATTTCCGCGGCGACGGCAGTGTTTTCCACCGGAATGACCTTAACGCCGGGTATTTTGCTTAAAAATGCACTGCACTGATTGATGGCCTGCTCGTGCGAGTAGATTTCTTTTATGGAGGACAATTCCGTACCGGGATTTGCCAGCAGATTGTGATCGATCTTCAGTCGGAAGGTACGTACGATGGAAAACTTGTGATGGATCATCAAATCGTAAACCTTCTTCACAGAACCGGCGGTGGAGTTTTCGATGGGTAGAATGCCATATCGGCACAGGCCCTGTTCGATGGCAGTGAAAACACCGTCAAAGTTTTTGAAATACATGATGAAAGGATTCTGGAAGATCTTTTCACAAGCGATCTGCGCATATGCGCCCTCTACGCCTTGGCAGGCCACCATGGGGGAAGTAGGGAAGAGTTTGGGTGTGTTTTCAATAGCGTTATGGATCTGCTGATACAGCGCAGAGAGGAGGTCATTGCGCTTGCTCTGATAGCTTCTGCTCAGCTCGAAGAGCATGGAATACAGCACACGGGTATAGTTTGCCATTTCCGGACCAGCTTTTTCCGCTACATCTTTCAGTTTTTCCCGCTCCCGGGCAGGAACAAATACCGGAAGATTGTTTGCCTTTTTATAGTCGCCGATAGCAGCGGCAATATTCATCCGTTTGCCGAACAATTCCACAAGTTGATCGTCGATCTCGTCGATCTGACTGCGTAATTCTTTCAAATCCATAGTTATCCTCTTTTCGTTGTCTGGGTATTACCCAAGAGCATATCAAAAATTGCAATGGCTGCGGCGGCTTCCACAACAGGTACAGCCCGGGGCACAATGCACGGATCGTGCCGGCCCCTCACTTGAATGGTGGTGATTTCACCCGTTTTTACATTGACGGTTTGCTGAGGCTGTGCAATAGAGGGTGTGGGTTTCAAAGTGACATCAAAGATCACTGGCATTCCATTTGTAATACCGCCCAAAATTCCACCACAGTGATTGGTAACGGTTTTGATTTGTCCGTCTTCAATGGTAAAGGCGTCGTTACTTTCACTACCGAACATCTGCGCAAAAGTATCACTTGCACCAAAACCCACATTTTTTACAGCCGGGATACCGTATAGGATTTGCGCAAGGCGACCCTCCACTCCGCCAAACATGGGTACACCATTGCCGGCAGGAAGACCGGTGACGGCACATTCGATCCGACCGCCAACGCTGTTGCCGTTGGAACGGGCATCGCTGATCACAGACTGAAAGTTTTCAGCGGCTTCTGCAGAGAGGGTGGGAAATATTTGTCCAACCTGATCCAGTTGTGGAGCAAGCCCATCGAAACGCGCAGCCTTTTTGGGGCCGATTTGAATGATGTGCGCGCCAATGCGGATGCCCATTTTTTCCAGCCATTGCTTACACATACCGCCGGCAATGCACAGGGGGGCTGTCAGACGACCGGAGAAGTGGCCGCCGCCGGCAGCGTCCTGGAAACCGCCATACTTGATCTGTGCGGTATAATCTGCATGACCCGGACGGGGACAATCTTTCAGGTTATCGTAGTCGCCGGAACGGGTATTTGTGTTGCGGATGATTGCGGCAATTGGTGCACCGCAGGTAAATCCATCTACAATTCCGGCAAGAAATTCCGGCTTGTCTTCTTCCTTGCGGGAGGTAGACCAACCGTTCTGCCCGGGCGCACGACGATTCAGAAAGGACTGCAGTTCGTTATGATCCACGGAAAATCCGGCGGGAATGCCATCCAGGGTCATTCCGATTGCGGGGCCGTGTGACTGACCGAATATAGTCAGTTTTAAATTTTCACCGTAAGTACTACTCATATTTTCCTCCTAACCGGCGGTATTCCGCCCAAAACTGAGGATAAGATTTTTCTACAGCTTCCGCACCTAAAATGATAACGGGAGCGGTGCACACAGTAGCAGCAATGGCCGCTGCCATAGCGATGCGATGGTCATTGCAGCTGTCCACTGTACCGCCTGTGAACATTGCAGGGCAGACTGTTAAGGTATCCTCTGTTGCCGCTGCACAGCCACCCAAGTTTTCCAACATAGCAATGACGGATGCCACTCTGTCGGATTCTTTCAACCGCAGGCGCTGGATGTCAGTAAAGACGGCACCATGCTTAGCGGCAGCCACCACCGACAAAATGGGGACCAAATCCGGGATATCCGCCACAGAGATAATGGGTGCTTCGTTCTCAAGTCGTTGCAAAATATCCACAACTGCTCCATCGCCCTGCAAGGAGTCCTGAGATAAACCGAGAATGGACAGATCATTTCCCAAAGTGTTGGCAGCCAACCAAAAAGCGCCGTTGCTCCAATCGCCCTCTACCGCTACATATCCCGGAGAATGGCGATTCGCAAAGAGATTAAGTGCAGCCTTGGTCAGATCAACATAGGGCTTTGACTCCAATCTGCCGGTAATGGTTAGGGAGCAGTTCTCCATCAAAGAGTGAGCAAATAGCAGACCGGTAATAAATTGGCTTGAAACGCCGCCGTAGATGCAGTATTCGCCGTTACGAAGCTTTCCTTGACAGTGAATGGTGTTTTCTGTGGGGCGGGACAGGGAACAACCCATGCGTTCCATCTCCTCCCACAGAGGTGATAGAGGACGCTGAGGGAGGCGACCTTCCATTGTAAGTGTTGCATCAACGCCCAACGCGCCAACGATGGGGAGCATAAAGCGCAAGGTCGAGCCGCTTTCACAGCAGGGCAGAACTGCGCTTTGGGGCACGCTTTGGATCGGGAATACCGTGTAACCGGATTCCGTAGAAAGAATTTGAGCGCCCAAAGTACGCAGGCACGCCACAGTTGCTTCAATATCCTGATTGGTTTCTCTGCAAACCAGCTGCGTGGGGCGGTCGGCAAATGCGGCACAGATCAAAAGGCGGTGTGCCTGAGATTTGGATGGAATCACTGTAACTTCACCCCGCAAAAGCCGGGGAGTAATGGTGATATTCATATTAAATACCCTCCTGAATAAAGGCCTTCAAAGCCTCAACAGGTGTAGGAGCAATGGTGCAATCGCCGATGGCCTTCGGGAGAATGAGATTTACTGTGTCGCCGTTGCGCTTTTTATCGGATAACGCGGCCTCGAATAATATTTCCGCCGAAAAGTCCGTATTGGTCGGAAGGCGAAATTGATGCAAAAGTTGAACGATCATTTCCGTCGTTTCCAAGGCGCAGATGCCGTATTTTGCAGCCGCACGACTGGCGATAGCCATACCGATGGCCACAGCCTTGCCATGAGAAATACCGTAGTGACTGCCAGCTTCTACACCATGTCCGATGGTGTGACCGAGATTTAGCTTCATGCGGCTGCCGGTATCGAATTCGTCCTCAGCCACCACATCCCGTTTCCATTCCACACAACGGGTGATTACAGCATTACGATCAAAGTCAAGACCCTGTTTCTGCAGGTGGGTAAACAGTTCCAGGTCGTACAAAATGCCGTATTTAATCACTTCTGCACAGCCGTCACGGAAAATATCTTCAGGTAGGCTGTTCAATGTATCCGTATCGCACAGTACCAACTTGGGCTGATAAAATGCACCGACCAAATTTTTGCCACATTCGAGGTCAATGGCAGTTTTACCGCCCACGGAGGAATCCACAGCCGCCAGCAGGGTGGTGGGGACTTGAATGTAAGAGATGCCACGCAGATAGGTTGCGGCCGCAAATCCCGTCAGATCGCCTACAACACCGCCACCAAGGGCGATCAGACAATCGCTGCGACTTACATGATTTTCAGCAAGGAAGTTCATCAAATCCAAATATGTCTTTCCATTTTTGCTGGATTCACCGGCAGGAAATACATAGGAAATAACAGAAAAACCTGCGTTTTTCAAACTATTTACTGCAATTTCTCCGTAAAGCGGCCATACATTGCTGTCGCTGACAATAGCGACAATACAGGCTTTGGTGACAGAAGTTACTTCCGCCCCCAGGGAAGAAAGCAGCCCGGAGCCGATTTTGACTTCATATGCAGTTGAGGCGTTGACTTTGACAATGTTCATCCGTCTACTTCCTCCTTGCGGCGCTTTCCCTCATCCAACAGGGCGATCAAAGCGTCGGTATCTTGATTTTTAAGGGCATCCCGGTATGCTTGCAGACCAGAAATATAGGTATCCAGTTCAAAGAGCATATTTTCCCGGTTTTCCATACAAAGTTCTGCCCACATTTGGGGATTCAACCAGGCAACACGGGTCAGATCCTTGTAACTGCCAGCAGAAAAACCCTTATGAGACAGGGCGGTAGGGGACTTGATGTACGCATTGCTCAGCACATGAGGCATTTGGGAAGTAAATGCGATCAAGCGGTCGTGCTCCTGGGCAGTACACACAGAAAATGAGGCGAAATTACAGGGTGCAAGGATGTCCTTGACTCGTTGCAGTAACTGCATTTCGTCAAATCTTGGAGGCACAAGCACCATAGGTGCACCCTGAAACAGATTGGAGCGGCTGGCCTTGAAACCGGAATGGTGAGATCCGGCCATGGGATGGCCGCCTACAAAGGTAAATCCGTACTTTTCAGCAAGAGGGAAACTGTGGTCACAGATATCTTCTTTTACGCCACACAGATCCATCACCAAAGCGTTTTTGGCGATGAGATGGGCATTTTCTTCCAGCCATGCGATGCATCCACCGGGATAGATGGCAAGTAAGATCAGATCACAAGTGCCGATGGTGGAGAGATCCAATTTTCCATGGACTGTGCCGGCCAGTTCTGCAAAAGCCAAGATGCTTTCGTCCTGATCAAAGGCGAAAACGGTGTGGTCAGCCTTTGCAAATGCTCGGGCCATAGAGCCGCCGATGAGGCCAAGGCCTAAAATACCGACTTTCATTTGACAACCTCACGAATTTGCTGAACACGTTTGTTCAGATCCTCAAACTGGGCAGGGGTGAGAGATTGCGCGCCGTCGCACAGGGCGCAGGCAGGATTATTATGCACTTCAATCATCAGTCCGTCTGCGCCTGCTGCAGCCGCGGCATAGGCCATGGGCGGTACAAGTTTTGCCTTGCCGGTTGCATGACTGGGATCAACAATCACCGGCAGATGGCTCAGTTCCTGCAAAACAGAAACTGCGGACAAATCAAGAGTGTTTCTCGTATAAGTTTCAAAAGTGCGGATGCCGCGCTCGCAGAGAATCACATTTTCGTTGCCCTCACTCATGATGTATTCCGCGCTCATCAGCAGTTCCTGTAAGGTATTTGCCAGGCCGCGCTTCAGTAAAATAGGCTTGTTGGTCTTGCCCAGCTCTTTCAATAAATCGAAATTCTGCATATTTCGCGCGCCCACCTGGATGATGTCCACATCGTTGAACAGATCCAATGTGCTGATGTTCATGATTTCCGTAATGATGGGCAGGCCGGTTGCGCTCTTGGCTTTGACCAGCAGATCAATACCAGCACCTTTCATGCCCTGGAAGGCATAGGGAGAGGTGCGGGGCTTGAATGCGCCGCCGCGCAGAATATTTGCGCCGGCTGCTTTGACAGCCAAAGCAACTTCAATGATCTGCTCCTCAGATTCCACACTGCAAGGCCCGGCAATCATGGCAAAATTGCCGCCGCCGATTTTTGCATCGCCGACGGTAACCACGGTATCCAGGGGATGGAATTTGCGGTTGACCTGCTTAAAAGGCTCGGAAACCCGTTTTACACTTTCCACAATATCCAGCGAACCCAAAAGTTCCATATCCACCCGCCGCGTTTCCCCAATCAGGCCGAGGATTGTGACCTCCTGACCTTGGGAGATATGCACATCCAGATTCATGTTCTTCAGCCATTCGATCAGATGCTGAGTCTGGGATTCTGTAGTACCATGTTTCAAAACAGCGATCATAATAAACATCTCCTAATAAAAAGTGCCGCACGAACTGCGATTCGTGCGGCGACTGGTAAATACGATTTTATCTTTGAAAAAATCCTTGCAACACAAAACGCTATTACTTTCTGTCGACAAAAAAGTAATAGTTAAAATAAAACTGTGCAGCAAAATTGGCGATAACCATGAACAAATGGCCTCCCACGGTGGATTTTCCTTATTATAGCACCATCTATTTAGGATTGCAAGTGCTATTTTGACATTTTAAACAATTTCATATGAGAAATTTTGGAATATCAGCCTGTCGCCTAGATCTACTCCAATGGGCAGAAGTGCAATGGCTACTTCGGACACCACACCGGTATCGTCGTACTTTACAAAGGCGTAATCGCCTCGAATATCGATAATCGTGCAGTACATATGGCCTCCCGGTTTACATTTTTTCAATGTTTGTATAGGGGTCTGTTGGATCCATTAGCATGGA